>NZ_BAYD01000140.1 GCF_000685075.1 Paraburkholderia oxyphila NBRC 105797 | reverse complement strand
GGGCGTTGCCCTTGCCGGTCCACTCGTCGAACAGGTCCTGCAGATACAGCACGTCGGGTTCGCCGTTCGCGCGGTGCTTGACGTTCATGCCGTGGTCGGCCGTGATCGCGAGCACGCAGCCTGCCGCGTCGAGCTGGCCCACGTAGTGGTCGAACATCGCGTAGAAGTCGTTGGCCTTCGGCGAGCCCGGCGCGGCCTTGTGCTGCACGTAGTCGGTCGTCGACAGATACATCAGGTCGGGACGGAAGGTATCGAGCAGCTTCACGCCCGCGGCGAACACGAACTCGGAGAGATCGGCCGAGTAGACATCGGGCAGCGGCTTGCCGACGAACGCGAGCACGTCGTCGATGCCGTTGGCCGCACGCGTGGCCTGGTCGGCCTTTTCGGCGGAGAAGGCGATCGCGCGGCCGCTCGCAAAATCGAGCCCCTTGCCCAGCAGCGTGCGCAGCTTGTCCTTCGCGGTGACCACGGCCACCTTGGCGCCCGCGTCGTGAAATGCCGCGAAAATCGTGGGCGCACGCAGGAAGCGCGCGTCGTTCATCATCACTTCCTCGCCGCTCGTGCGGTCGTAGAAGTAGTTGCCCGCGATGCCGTGCACCCTGGGCGGACGGCCCGTGAGGATCGAGAGGTTGTTCGGGTTCGTGAAGCTCGGAATCACGCACTGGGCGATGCGGTTCATGCCCGTGTGCAGCATCTTCGCGAGGTTCGGGGCGCGCCCGGCCTTGATGGCTTCCTCGATATAGGCCGGCTCCGAGCCGTCGAGGCAGATCACGACGACGGGCGCGTCGGGAAGCCGGTATTCGCGGCCGTTCACGGCTATGGTTGATGCTGGGTTCATGTAGAGCTCTCCTGGGGGGCTGTGATCTTCAGAACATGCGTCGGATTAAATAGGTACAACCCGCGCTAAGTAATCCTACGCATGTGATATAAAGCGCGATCCACCATGGCTGCAGATCGCCGTAGTGCAGAAGCGACGTGGCGATGAGCGGCGTAATTGAACTGGAGACGATGCCGGACACCTGGTATACGATCGAGATGCCGCTATAGCGCACTCGCGTATCGAACAGTTCGCAGAACAGCGCGGCCTCGGGGCCGTAGACGAACGCATAGATCACACCGAGCGTGATCACAATGGTGGCCGTCACGGCAATGAGACTGGTCGAGTAGTGAAAGACCGCAAAGGCCGGCCATGCGCTCATGCCGCAGGCCAGCGCACCCCAGCCGAACACCTTGCGCCGCCCAAAACGGTCCGACAGGCGCGACGCGAGCGGAATCATGAACATCAGCACCAAAGCGGCAAGCGTGACGGCCGCGAGGATCGCCGACTTCGCGTAGTGCTGGATGCCGATCAGGTAGCTCAGCGCGAACACCGCATAGATGTTGAAAATCACCCCGTCGATATAGCGAGCGCCCCAGCCCAGGAGGACATTGCCGCGGTAGTCGGCGAACACCTCGCTCGCCGGTACTTTGGCGACCGCATGCGTGTCGCGGATCTTCGCAAACGCGGGCGTTTCGACGACGCGCAAGCGGATAAACATGCCTACGGCAACGAGCAGGATGCTGGCCATGAAGGCGGCGCGCCAGCCCCATTGCAGGAAGGCCTCGGGCGTCAGCCAGGTGGTGAGCGCAGCCACGACGCCGCTACTCAGGCACAGGCCGATTGCGAGCCCGATCTGCGGATAGGATGCGTACAGGCCGCGCTGTTTGCGTGGCGCGTACTCGAAGGCCATCAGCACCGCACCGCCCCATTCGCCGCCGAGCCCAATACCCTGGAGCAGCCGCAAGAGCAGCAGACAGGCCGGCGCCCAGATGCCGATCGACGCGTACGTGGGCAGCACGCCGATCAGAAACGTGGACACGCCCATGATGGAAAGCGTGAGCACCAGCAACGGCTTGCGCCCGAAGCGGTCACCGAAATGGCCGAAGATCACTCCACCCAGCGGCCGGGTGACAAAGCCGACCGCATACACCGTATAGGCCAGCATGGTGGAGACGAAAGCGTTCCCCGTCGGGAAGAAAAGCTTGTCGAATACGAGCCCGGTAATCGTGCCGTAGAGGAAAAAATCGTACCACTCGACGGTTGTGCCGATCAGACTCGCCAGGGCAACTGACTTCACAGACCTGGTGTCGACGCTTGCCGCGCCGCCTCCTGCAATTTCCACTGCTTCCATTGCTTGTCTCCTGATAGTTGCCGGGCCCATGACATCGCTTGACGTCCGCGGCCCGGCACTTGCCGTTCATGCGGCTTGTGTTGTGCTGCGAGATATGCCGGCGCCAAACCGGACGAATCTTCTCCTCCTCACTCACCGTGCGGTGATGCTGCTCCCGTTGTCTCGCTGCTGCCGGAACGTCAGACCGCTGCAGCGATGAAATTGCGTCCGCGCGGACCGCTCAATGCGTGTGCGATCATCCGGTCCGATTCCTCGGCGCTTACGCCGTAGCTTGAAAACGAGGTACGCACGCCAAGCGCTTCGAGAAACCCGGTCAGGTAGTCACGCGCATCGGTCAGCGGGCAAGGAAAGACTTTCGCGAGCACGGCATCGCGCGCAGCGCTTTTTCCGAGCGCGAGATCCAGCACCATGGGCAGCGTGAATGAACAGGCGACTCCATGAGGTAAGCCGTGATGGATCGTCATCTCATATGAAATGGAATGAGCCAGTGCGGTCTTCGTGTTCGAGAACGCGAGCCCGGCTTTGAGCGCTGCGAGCGAGGCCTGCTCGCGCAGTGTCCGGTCCTGCAGATTCGCGACGAGCGCCGGCAGTGTGGCCAGCATGTCGCGCGCGGCGGACACGGCGAATTCGTCGGAAATCGGATTCGCGTTGACGTTCCAGATGGCTTCGAGCGCGTGCGACAGTGCATCGAGACCGCTTTGCACGGTGACCGATTGCGGTAAGGACAGCGTGAGATCCGGATCGACAATCGCGGCGTCTGGCCACGTCTGCGGAAGCTGCAGCGAATACTTGCGCTGCTTGATCGTGCGGTCCCAGATCGTCGCCCACGGCGTGACTTCGCTGCCGGTGCCCGCGGTAGTCGGCACCGTGATCAGCGTCTTTACGCGCGGGGGGGTGAACGGCTTACCCGTGTCGAGCAAGTCCAGGAGTTCCTCAAACTCATTACTTTCCGTGCCGACCATCAGCGCCTTGGCCGTGTCGAGCACGCTGCCGCCGCCGATTGCGACGACCACTGGGCAGTCCTCGTGCCTGTGCCAGAAGTCGCCGTACAACCCGGCGAGATGGGTGACGTCAGGATTCGGCTGCACATCGTCGATCACCGCGACCACGCTGTCACCGCACAGCGCACGCACACGTTGTACGAGGCCGAGCTGAGCCGCCTCGGCGAACGTCACGACAACCGCGTGGCGGCCGTTGAGAATCTCGGGCAGCCGCTCGATACAACCGGGGCCGAAATTGACCTCTACAGGATTCCAGAAAACACCGTTCATCGTCTCCCCTTGTTTGGTGGGTGTTCGTTACGGATGAATTATGGGAAACATCGATGTATAGTAAAAATACAAATATTTCTTTCAATGTATTGAGCCAATCTATGCGACTCACTCAATTGCGTTCGTTCTACGCCGTCGGCAAGCACGGCAGCGTGACGGCTGCAGCGCGGGCGCTGCACGTCAGCCAGCCGACTGTCACGACCCAGGTGCGGGATCTCGAAGAGCGTTACGGGGTGGAGTTGTTCCACCGCAGCGGCCGGCGGATCATGTTGAGCGCGGCCGGGGAAACCCTGTTCGCGATTGCCCAGCGGATGTTCGTCAATGAACAGGAGGCCATCGATTTTCTGGAGGAATCGGCGGGTCTGAGCACCGGGATCATCCGCGTGGGCGCGGTCGGGCCGCTACATGCCATGGAAATCGTGGCGGCGTTTCATCTTCGCTACCCGGGATTGCGAGTGTCGATCCGGCTCGGAAACTCCGAGGAAACCGTGCGCGGCCTGTTGTCGTATGAAACGGACGTCGCGGTGCTGGCGCAATACGGCGCCAACCCTCTGCTTCATTACGTGCCCTATCGGCAGCACCCGCTGGTCATCATCGTTCCGGCGACGCATCGGCTGGCGCGCGGGCGCAGCATCCGTCTGGAAGAGCTGCGCGGCGAGCCGATGATCATGCGCGAGCCGGGCTCCACCACCCGCAAGGCCCTGGAGGACGCACTGCATCGGCACGGCATCGAGCCGAATTTTTCACTGGAAGTGGGCAGCCGCGAGGCCGTGCGTGAAGCGGTCATACTGGGGCTCGGGATCGCGGCGGTGTCGGAGCGCGAACACGTCGAGGACTCGCGACTGCGCAAGCTGACGATCCGGGGCGACAAGGTGACGACTCATGCACATGTGGCCTGCCTTGCGGAGCGAAAGGCCGCGCGGCTTGTGCAGGCTTTCCTCGACGTGGTCAACGAGGTGTTGATCGAAAAAGGTGCCGGGGCCAACGCACGCTAAACATCTCGCAGTTGCAGGCTGCTGCCCTGCATGCGGCGGACCATCTCGTCGCTTACGGCAACACCACGTCCAAACAGCCGCTCTCCGGTCGTGCACGTCAGAACGGGTGCCCCCAGTCGGGAAAGGAACTGGTTTGGCGTCGATGAGCTCCCCGCAAGGGCAATCGGCGCGTGGGCGCCATCAAAGGTACGCTGCGCGTGCATGTCGAGACGCGGGCGTGCTTTGGCGATCGCCCATCGGGCAAGCCTGATACATGCATGCAGACCGTTTCGACATCCCGAACAAGCCACAAGCCTGGCCAGGCGCCTATGTTCAGAACCCTTGTGCGGTTCCCGTGGAGTGCGCGACCAGCAACACTACGCCCAGAATGCACGCGCCGATGAGGACAGCCAGTCCAACTGCTACGAACGGCAGCCAGCTGAAGTTCACATTGGCGAAGTCGGCCTCGTGGGCCGCACTTTTGCGCACGCCGAAGAAGCTCCACAGAACGATGCGTACCATGCGGATGAGTTCCATCATTTCCTCCGTTTCACTCGATAACATGGCGTCATGTTCAAACTTCCTTATGAACGGGAAAAGCAGCAGTTGCGGACGATTTGACGGATGCAGCCCGTGTGGCTTGCGTGCAGACACGACAAGATGCCCCGACACTCGCGTGCCGGGGCCCAATGCTTGCCACGCTACAGGCAATAAGAGCCGCAAGCTCTGCGGGTTTAGGTGATGATCCAGGCACTCGCGCAGTAATCCCGGCGCACCCCGGGAGAACAGCCCCGGACTTCGATGCGCGCTGGCTGCAATGATCCGCCCCTACGCAGTCGCCGTACAGAAGCAGACGACGCAAAAATCATCGCCGCAGATTGCTTCTCAATTCCGGCCAGAGATACGAAAATCGAACCGGATTGCTGCGTACACCCCCAACAACATCATTTCAACGAGCGCAAGCGCATGACACGCTACGAGCTCCTGGCGCAAACCATGGCCACCGAGATTCGCTCCGGCAACCTCGCGCCCGGCTCGCGCATGCCGTCGCTGCGGCAGATCATTGCCCAGCACGGCGTGAGCCAGTCCACCGCGACGCGCGCTTACTATCTGCTCGAACAGTGGGGCCTCGTGCGCGCCGAGGAGCGCTCGGGCTACTACGTCGCTCCGCCCGCCAAACCTTCGCGGGCGACGTCGCACGCGCCGGCCGGTGAATTGGCCACCGTCGATATCAGCGAACTCGTTTTCTCGGTGCTCGACGCCGCCAAGCGCCCAGGCATCGTGCCACTCGGCTCCGCCTTCCCTTCGCCCCTGCTTTTTCCGCTCTCACGTCTTGCGAAATCGCTCGGCCAGGCCGCGCGCAGCGTGAGTCCGTGGAGCACGGTGGTCGATCTGCCGCCGGGCAACGAGAGCCTTAGACGGCAGATCGCGCTGCGTTACATGCGCGTGGGCATTTCGCAGCCGGCCGAGGATATCATCGTCACCAACGGCGCGCTCGAAGCGCTCAATCTTTGCCTGATGGCGGTCACCCAGCCCGGCGACATCGTTGCCGTCGAATCGCCGGGCTTCTACGCCGCCCTTCAGGCGATCGAGCGGCTAGGCCTGCGCGCCGTCGAGATTCCCGTCGATACCGTAACGGGCCTCGACCTCGACGCGCTCGCCGAGGCGCTCGACAGGCACCCCGTGCGCGCCTGCTGGTTCATGACGAATTTCCAGAACCCGACCGGCGTCACGCTATCGGCGGCAAAGAAAGCGGCGCTCGTCGAACTGCTTGCGAAGCACGACGTCCCGTTGATCGAAGACGACGTGTACGGCGAGCTGCACTACGCGCCGAACTACCCGCCGCCGGCCATGGCCTTCGACCGGCGCGGCCTCGTCATGCACTGCGGTTCGTTTTCGAAGAACCTCGCGCCGGGCTACCGCGTCGGCTGGGCGAGCGCGGGGCGTTTCGCCGCGCGCGTGCAGCGCCTCAAGCTCATGACGACCATCTCGGCGAGCATCCCCGTGCAGGCCGGCATTGCCGATTATCTGGAACACGGCGGCTATGAGCGCCACCTGAAGAAGATCCGCCTCGCCATGCAGCACCAGCGCGACGCGATGATCGAAGCGATCCGCCGCTGGCTGCCTGAAGGCACGCAATACACGCGCCCTGAAGGCGGCTATTTTCTCTGGCTCACGTTCCGCGAGCCCATCAACGCCATGGCGCTGCACCGTCTCGCCATCGAGCGAGGCATCAGCGTGGCACCGGGCCCGCTCTTTTCCGCGTCTCACGCTTTCGAGAATTGCATCCGGCTGAATTACGGCCATCCGTGGTCACCTCGCATCGACAAGGCGATCGGCACGCTCGGAGAACTGCTCGTCCATCCAGACGTGCGCGCACAATCGTGAGCTACGCATATGCGCCGCATCTGCTGCGCTCGTTTATGCGTCATCTGCTGCTTGAGGTGCCTTCTGCGGCGCGATAAGGTCAACACTCCGCCTTCGCGTACTCGCGCATTGCCCGCGAATATGACGAACCTGAAGCCGAGGTCCACCGGCGCGCCATGGAGGCTCAACGCAAGCTCGGCACCGCTCGCTTGCCGTGATCAGCTCACGTCCGTTCATGGTTCGCCCCTAAGGCGGCCAAAGCCTTTTTCAGCAAGGCGATCATGCATCAAGGCAAGCCGCCCTAGACCGTCACGCTCGACGGTTATCCCGCCTCACACCGTGCGGTGCGGGCACTGACGGCATGCCCCCGAGTCGCCCGGTATTTGCCCTGCACAGGTGCCCTGGCCTGGCGAGTTGCCGGTGCCGGCGGCGTCGCGGCCAAACGACCAGGTCGCACCCGCCGTTACGCCGTGCCACTTGCCTTTCCATGCGACGGTATTGTCGCCGCGTGCGTTGGGCACGTAGTTGTCGAATGTGCCCATGCCGCCGTAGATATCCGGTCCGAGCAGATCCGAATCCTGGAGCGCCCAGAACGTCATCGTGTACTGACGCCCAAAACTGCATAGGCCGCACTGCTCGCGGCCATGCCGAATGACGCCGCGAAGGTCGCGGCGATGATCTTTTTCATTGGACGTCGCTCGTGCGTTCGTCGTTTTATTTTGGTCACTTCGTGCGGCGCGCGCCGCGTTCATTCCCCGCTCAACAGCAATTCGTCTTGCGGCGCAATGGGCCCCTGCGTGCGCCAGCGTCCGAGTGCCATCATCGCGACACCCGCAACGACCGCAGGCACGCCGACGATCACGAAGACCGACGGCAACGTCAGCCCCATCGAGAGCATCGCGCCGCCCGCGACCGAGCCGACCACCGAGCCCAGCCGGCCGACTCCGTTGGCCCAGCTCACGCCCGTTGCGCGGCAATCGGTCGGATAGAACGCCGCGGTGAGCGCATTGGCGCCGACCTGCGAGCCAGATATGCAAAAGCCGGCGAGGAATACAGCGAGCGCTGCGAGCCAGGGCGTGGCTGCGAGTGAGCCAATGGCGGCCGTGAACACACCGGCCGCCGCGTAGCTCGCACCGAGCACATAGCAGGGGTTGAGCCGGTCCATGAGCCAGCCAAGCACGATCGCGCCGAGCGTGCCGCCAACCTGGAACATCGCCGTGACGAGCGCCGCCGTGCGCAGTGAGGCCCCGGTCGTTCGCAGCAGCGTTGGCAGCCAGCTCGACAGCAGGTAGATCACGAGCAGGCTCATGAAGAAGGCCAGCCACATAAGCAGCGTGCCGCGCAGCAGTTCGGGACGGAACAGTTGACCCACCGGCGAACCGGCCGCTTTCGCACCGGACGTCGTGAACGTCGCGTCTGCGAGGTCGGCATCGGGGGCGATGCGCGCGAGCGTGCGTTCGATGCGCTCGCGATGTTCGCCGCGGCTTGCGAGATAGCGCACCGATTCTGGCAGCCGCCACGCGAGGAGCGGCACAAGTGCGATCGGTACAATGCCACCCACGAACAGCACCGAGCGCCAGCCGTAATGCTCGATGAGCGCGGCTGCTGCGAATCCACCGAGCGCGGAGCCGATCGTGAAGCCGCAGAACATCGTCGTGACGAGAAACGAGCGGCGCGCCGACGGGCAGTACTCCGAGGTGAGCGTGATCGCGTTCGGCATCGCGCCGCCAAGGCCGAGACCGGTCAGAAAGCGCAGCGCGATCAGCACGCCGATCGACGGCGCGAACGCCGACATCACACTCGCCAACCCGAATGCGCACACGCAAACGAGCAATAGACGCTTGCGTCCCACCCGATCGCCAAATGGGCCGAAAACGAGCGCACCGACCATCAGCCCTGCCAGTCCCACGCCGAACAATGGTGCGAGCTGCGTGGGCTGCAGTTGCCACTGCAAGTGCAGCACGGGTGCGATGAAACCGATCGCGGCGGTATCGAAGCCATCAATTGCAACGATCATGAAGCATAGCGTGACGATCAGCATCTGAAACCGCGAGACGCGATGCCGATCGATGAAAGCCGTCACGTCGACGGTACGTGAGATTGCCATGGGTGTCTCCTCAGATTACGGTTGCGCGTCGTGCGCACCGCTTCAAGCATTGCGCTGCGAGCTAGCTGTGGTGGTACGTCGAGGCCAT
Source organism: Paraburkholderia oxyphila NBRC 105797 (assembly GCF_000685075.1). Lineage (GTDB taxonomy): Bacteria > Pseudomonadota > Gammaproteobacteria > Burkholderiales > Burkholderiaceae > Paraburkholderia > Paraburkholderia oxyphila. Next base: position 14,803 of record NZ_BAYD01000140.1, on the reverse strand, counting down.
GCGGCGCCCATTGGCGAGTCCTCCAGTACGCTCGCCCTGACGGCCACTTCGTTGTGGCGGTCGCGCCCCGTGCGCGCACATGCCCCTGCCCGGGCGGCGCGCCCTGCAGGCGCGCCGCGTCAGGGATATTCGGGAATCGGAGGCGTGGTCTGGCTGTGCGCTTGGCGCAGCCGGTTCTGCGCGGCGCTGAGAGGTCCTGGAACGCGCGCCGGTTTAACGTGCGGGACAGTGTTCGGCGTCGCGCATGCGACGGCGCAGACGATGAGTCGGGGACGGCGCCAGGCCGGCTGGAGCGCCGGCGCGCGATACGTCCGCGGGCGCGAGCTGGCGCTTGCGCAGCGAAGTTGCTGACATCGTTGTCTCCTGTCTTTTTCAGCCGTGGGCGTCGCGCCCTGGCTTTACGCGTCGATGTGACGGAGCCAATTAGACGCCATGGAGGTATGCCGCGTAAAATGATAAATTCATATCTTCCATATGTTTTTTCATATATCTGAATCTGGAAGAGATTTCGCGCCGACGTGCCGATAAGCGCACCAAAAGCGACCTCTGAAGGTCCTGATGGCCCACCGCGAACGGTGAAAGCTCGCGCATTGTCACCGTTATCCGTTCTATTGCTGCTGCCATCGAAGCTCCCGAAGCCGGACCTCCAGCGGGCTGGCAAGCTTATGATGAACTCAAGTCGGACATTTCCATGTAGCCCGGACATCATCGTGTGGCCACTACGACAACATGGGGTGTGGCCCCGTTTCTAAATTCTATTACGTTAAATTCACCCGAGAGCAAAATAGGAACATTCACAATCTGCACGAAGGCGCACTCAATCCGAACGCCTGCGTGGGCCGGTCGAAATCACTCCAGGCCCCTTTGACTGCGGGCTGGAAGGTGTTAGGAACTTTGTATCGGACCAGATATCCTGGCAGGATGAAAAAAGCAGGCCATACCCAACGGATGTGTCGGATGAAGAGTGGTACTTCGCCGCTCCGTATCTGACCTTGATGAACAAAGACGCGCCGCAGCGCCGCTACGAACTGCGCGAGATGTTCAACGCACTGCGGTGGATCGTCCGCTCGGGTGCGCCGTGGCGTTTGTTGCCAAACGACTTTCCACCGTGGGAACTGGTCTATCAGCAGACGCAACGCTGGATTAGGGCGGGTTGTTTCGAGGCCATGGTGAACGACCTGCGTTCGATCATCCGGGTCGCGCAGTATCGCCGTGGTCAACCCAGCGCCGTCATTCTTGACGGGCGCACCCTGCAGTCGACCTGCGAGAGCGGACCTCGCGCGGGTTACGACGGCTACAAACGCAATCGCGGTAGCAAGGTCCACATGTCGATTGATACCTTGGGGCAGTTGCTTGTACAAAACCACCAGGCGACGTTCGCTGATACGCCGGCTATACCTCCAAGACCGTGAGCTCGTGGATGAACGGCAAGAGCCCGATCCCGATATTGGTTGGCAAACACCGATGCCTATCATTCGGGATTGCCTCCCCGCGTGACCTGCCCTTAAGGGAGACTCCCCGGGGCGAGCGCCAGCGGCTCGGCAGCCCCTTGCGCGCGCCTTGTTTAAGATACGGTTTCGTGACCACACGGAGCAGAGCGCACTCCGCCTTAGGGATCCATTGGCCCAAGACCAAAGAAGACGCCCGGGTCATAGTCGTAGTCACCATATTGAGGTGGGGGGAGTCCCGCGACGCCACCACCGCCACCACCACCGCCGCCACCACCACCGCCGCCACCACCACCACCACCGCCGCCGCCGCCACCACCACCGCCACCACCGCCACCACCGCCACCACCGCCACCACCGCCACCACCGCCACCACCGCCACCACCGCCAGCAGGCAGTCGTCCCACCCGAATACGCAGTTGGGTCGAATCTGTGGCGTTGACGCGCGCATGCAACAGATAATCGGCAGGAATCGCACGATACTCAAAGCAATGCACCAAAAAGCCTGCGAATAACTGTGTGTGACAGAGTGGGCAGTTACCTCGATTAGCGCCGTGGCCCTGCGTCACCCAGTCAGCAATGCACCCTTGGTGGTACTTATGGCCGCAAGTCGAGAGCGTAAGCATTCGATCATCTGGGGTGGCGGGGATAGCATTGATGCCTTGCTGACAAATAATGCACAAAGGGGGACCTGCGAGAACTGGCAGGTGGGGAACATGCATGGCGTACCTCCACAAGCTGACGGGATTACAGCGTCCTGAGAGACACGATGTACAGGAGGCCGCGCTCTCTCGCCGTAAGCACCGTCCGATCATCCACAGTTCGAACGGTGCATGAAAAAGACGAGAAAGGCCTCCGGTTTTTGAATGCCCCGAAGCCTCTACGCCGAATCCCCCGCGAGATCGTCGACCGGCGGCGCGGCTGCGCCCGCGATGACAGCGCAACCTTCACGACCAGGGCAGTCCCACCCACCTTGCGCGGCGCATACCGCCCCATGGCAGCGACACGGAATGGTTCGATGAGTCGGCACGCGCACGCATGCGTCGTGCATTGCTTCCGTCGTCTGAGTATTCGATTCGAGCGACGGGCGGACATTCAAAATGCATTACTCGGCTGCGGCATGATCTGCAAACATTACGGCGCATGCAGCATGCCGACGCCTTCCGACAACTACCGTCGACGTGGTAAGAAGCACCGCGAATTTCAAGGCTTCGCCGAGGGTAACTTCTTCGTCTTCGTTTCGCACTGGGATATGAGCGGAGCTATCCCGTCGATATCGTCGAGTCGTTCAGGCCGAAACCTCCTGGTAGCGTCGTCTTGTCAGGAGCGCATGCCATTCCTTTACGGCGATAACGAGCACGCCGCGCTCGCTGGCCCGATCAAGCCGCAAACGGACCCGGCTTCGGCCGGGTTCCGCCATCCAGAATCGATGCCGCATTGCCAACCATGAACGCCGTGGTGCCTGCACCGGGCGCCACGGGTTGACCGTATGCCAAAGCTTGATTCATCGTCCCGCGATTGTTGGCCTATCCGAGATGTTTCGATAAATATGGATACCTTATCAATTGAAGATGACAGCATTCCAGACGGCGGACGAAGTGGCACCCCTGAGCCCGAGCGCGGAGAGGTCAAACTCGCCCTCGCGAATGCGATGCACGGCCTTCATCTCCCGCACGGCCCGGTGTGAGGCGGCATACCCATCGAGCGTGATCGTCTCCGGCGGCTGGCCCTGATGTTTGATCGCCTTGCTGAAAAAGGCTTTGGCGGCGGCCACATCGCGTTTCGCCCTGAGCATGAAGTCCATTGTCTCGCCAGTTCGATCTACCGCTCTGTCCTGGCTACCTGGGGGCCGACAGTCTGTTGAGGAATCTCGTCGGAGCTACCGCATACTCCCTCCTGTCCAAGCCACTATGCCTCTCTGGAATAGGTACCATTCGCCATACCTCCCTACCGTGTGCCCCCCGCCTTCGAGCATCATCTCCGGTAAAGCGACGAGCCAGTGCCATCCCAGCCCGAACAGCGGAATTTGGGTGGTTCATTTTTCAGGGAGGTTGAGATGATTGACGTCCAGGCACTTTCAAAGTGATTCCCCAGCCGTCTTGCGCCGGTACGAGACGATCTGTGCGCGGGCTGCCGGGTGAGAGCGACAGGGCTCGTCACGACGCTCATCCAGCAATAGAGAGAAATCAAAGTCAGGCAACGTCGCAGCGGTCCCATCCGCCCAAGGCCGACGAGGCGAAAGCGAGAAAGCTTCATGTTGAACCGAACGATGATCAGCTCAGGTCGCTACCTTGAGAACTTTAAGGATCTGCCGGCGCACATCCGCTGGAGTCCGGACCAAATCGAGCAATCCTTGCAGGAGACGATGTGTCTACGTCCCGATACCGGGGATCTTTGGCTCTTCGGCTATGGGTCATTGATCTGGAACCCTGTGTGCCGGTACGAAGCATGCAGGCGCGCGACTTTGCATGGATGGCATCGCAGCTTCTGCATACGCACCACCGTTGGACGTGCGAGCCCACTCACGCCCGGCAGGATGCTGTCTCTGGAACCCGGGGGCGTGACGCACGGGGTGGCGTTGCGCCTGCCCGCTGTCTCGCTCGACGAAGAACTACGCCTCCTTTGGATCCGCGAGATGGCAACGGGCGCGTACCGTCCGACCTGGTCCAGCGTGACCCTGGAAGACGGAAGCCACACTACTGCCTTGATTTTCGTCGCCAAGCCGGAACATCCTTTCTATGATCGGGATGTCTCCGTGCTTGCTGTTGCGCCGTTTATTGCGACCGCGGTGGGTCCGGTCGGCACCAATGCTGACTACCTTTTCACGCTCAAGGCGTCACTCGCAAAGTGGCATGCTTCGGACGACTACGTCGACACGCTCGTCGACGCTGTCCAATCGATTCAGCGGGGCGATGCGTCACTGGGCGTCGGAACCGACCACGCCAACTCCCCGACCGGATAACCGGGACATGCTCTGTTTCGAGACCTAACTCTCCAGTCTTCGGCTGAGGGGTATGTGCTTGTTGAAGCTGTGGTTGGCAGCCTCAAGGTCGGCGAGGCCCCGGCCATCAGGATCAGGCCTCTGAACGCGGCCAGACAGTCACTTTTTCGAAATGCACCCGAGCGCGCATAGCGACTTCAAGTCACCCGGTCGCTGGCTCGCGCCGGCTTGTCCTGTTTTACACGAGACAAATTTGCACCCGTAATGACCCAGTGAATTCCTGCTCGCGCGCCCGCCCCGTACGGTTTCTCGAACACTCAGGCGGTCACGTTGGCTGCTTTCCGAATAGCCGGAATCAGATCGGCCGGTTCAGGTCTCTGCGTGTAGTCTGGATTGACCTCGGCATACACGATCGTCCCATCCTGGGCGATTACATAGCGTGCGGGCATCGGCAACGTCCAATCGGGGTCGTCATTGAAGGTCGGGAGATCATTCCTGAAGACGTTCTTGTAGAGCTCCACGAGATAGTCGGGCAGCCCATCGCACCCTGAGCTAGCCGCCTATCACTCCGCAAGGCTTCCGAAGAAGTTATTAGTGGAGCGTAGCGATGTCCGCACTCCCGTCATCGATTACAAGATGTCCGCCACGCCATGCAAGGAACCGGAGCAGGATTGAGGCGGATAGTGCGGGTACAGCCAGCAGTGCCAGGATCGTGGCAAACTTTAGGCCCATCCCCGTTAGCACCGCGCCCGCGAATGCACCCGCGACGCCGCCAATACGCCCAATGCCAAGCATCCACGCTACGCCGGTTGCCCGACCCTCCGTGGGGTAAATGCTCGCTGCGTACGCAGTCATCGCCGAAACCGCGCCGGTCACCACCGCACCTGTAACGAACGTCGCGATTCCCAACACCTTCGCGCCTCCTTCGGGGAGGCCAACCAGCAATAGCAATGCGGCGGAAACCAGCCACGCCAGCGAAATCGTCCGATTTCCGTCGTAGCGATCCATGAGGCGCCCCATGATCAAGTTGCCGATCGCTCCCCCCAAGGGAAAGAGCGAGGTCATCAGAGCGCTGGCCGAAACTGAGAAGCCTGCGTCCCGAAAAAGCGTCGGGAGCCAGTTCGTGAGCAGATAGAAGACAAGCAACGCCAGAAAGTAAATAAGCCATAGCATCAAGGTCCGGAACCGATAATGAGCCGAAATCACAAGGCCTATCGACGCGCTATGCCTCCCGTTTCCAGACGCGTCCTCACCATGCTCATGCCCGAGAAAGCGAACCCCTTCGAACAACTCGCCCCTGGACAGGCGACTCAAAATGCGCGCGATCTCCGCGTCCCGCCCCCCTTTGACGGCGAGGAATTTGGGCGACTCGGGTAACACCGCCCAAACGACCAGCGCCATGACGAGTGGCCAAATTCCGCCAACGGCCAATACCGAGCGCCACCCGAAGTTCGGAATCAACCACGCGGCCATCGCCCCGCCCGTGGCGAGACCGACCGCGAAACCTGCAGCCACGGCGTTGACAGCGAAGGCTCTGACCCGCACCGGCGCGTACTCGGCAACCATTATGACCGCATTCGGCATTGCGGCCCCTAATCCCAATCCGGTAACCAGGCGCAACACCGTCATCATGCCAATCGAGTTAGAAGATGCAGACATGGCGCTCGCCAAACCGAAGCAGACGATCGAGAGCGTAAAGACCTTCCTTCTCCCGGTCCGGTCAGCCAATGGACCAGCGAAGAGCGCACCAACTCCAAACCCCACCAGCGCAGCGCTCACTACGGGTCCAAGGCTAGCCCGGGCGACTCCCCAATCTGCCACGATCGATGGGACAACGAGCCCAATCGAAGCCGTGTCGTACCCGTCGGCCATCATAACGACGAAGCACAACATAAAGATCACGATATGATAGGCGGTAAGCGGCCTGCTATCGATCACCGACTCGATTCGCGTCATTCCGGAAAGCGATTCCATTTTGTCTCCATTAACACAAATAAGGGGTGCCCAGATCCGCTTCCGGTCGACCGCCCCTATCAACTCCCCTATCGGGAGTTCTTATTTGCGACTCGCGTTTCCATTGGATTGCCTTAGGCACTTTCACCGAGGCGAGCTATTCTCGCGGGATGACGGAAAGCAATCCATACCCGACGACACGGCCCCCATGCGAACCAGCTCGACGCTTTGTGTCCGGGATACCCATCAACGAACCGCTTGCCTCATCGACTGACGCAGCCGACCTCGATGGTGCCACTCGACTCGATCCGAAGCGCTTCAGGGCGCGCGCTGCCCCGCCTGCTGAACTGCTATGCCGAGCGCTCGGGCGAAAGGGACTGAAGGTATTTGACCAGGCCGCCGGCACCGAGAATCAACCGTTCTGAACGGCTAAGTGGTTCAAATGGCAACGAGCGATTCGTGGACTGGTTGCGGACGATGTTTTCGCTCCATACAACCTCGATCTCATCCCACCGTTTGACCATCTCGAGAATGCCAGGACAGGTGATCTGCGGAAAGCCTTCCGCCATTTCGCCCCACAAGTAGCCCGGCGCAAACGACTCCGCAATCACGCACGATATTCCCAGGTCTCGCATTGCCGTCATCGGCGGATAGTGCGGATGACCATAACCGAAGTTGCGACCACCGATCAGAATATCGCCCGGTTGGACGCTGGAAACGAAGTTCGGATCGATGGACTGCATCACGATTTCCCGGAGCTTTTGCCGATCCTGAACGCGAATGTTTTTTACGCCGACAATCAGGTCAACGTCGTAGTCGTCGTCGGGAAACACGAAGGCAACGCGGCCATGAAGGTTCGTCAGGTTCATGTTCGTTCTCACAGGTATTTGCGGGGATCCGCAATACGGCCCTCGATCGCAGTGGCTGCCACTACTGCTGCGTTGCAGAGGAAAATTTCCGCCTCTGTACTGCCCATCCGACCGGGAACGTTGAGCGTGCCAGTCGAAACGGCGCGTTGCCCGGCAGCCATTATCCCGATACGACCGTAACAATAGTCGCAAGAAGATGACGACACAAAGGCGCCGGCTTCCACGAGCGAAGCAATAATGCCTTCCCGCGACGCTTCCGCCATGATTTGCTGGGAGGTCGGAACGACGTACAAGCTGAATCCGTCTGCGACACGACGACCGCGCAAAACCTTGGCAGCTGCTCTAAGATCTTCGAGACGGCCCGACGCACATGACCCCAGATACCCCACATTCACGGGCAGGCCGACAAACTCTTGCAGATCGCGCGTATTGGCGGGACTGGGAGGCACCACTACCACGGGCTCGATGACGCTCAGATCGATCTCGTGGATGTCCGAGTAGTGGGCATCGGGATCACTATAAACCGGCTCGATCTGCTTCTTCGCTCTTGGAAGCGCGTAATCGAGTCTTTCCGGGTTCGGATTGACAATCGCAGAAATAGCACCGGTGAACATCGCGAGACCGGTGATGGTCTGAAGTCCCTCGGTAGAAAGCGCATCGAGTCCTGGCCCCGCCAACTCCATGACCTTGAAGTGGCAGCCACCCGAGCCGACCTGCCTCACGATGTGATGGAAAACGTCTCGCGCCATCACGCCGGGACGGAGGGTACCTTTGAGATCGATGCGAACTGTATGCGGTACACGAAGCGAAATACGCTCCTGTGAATAGGCTTCGAGCATGTTTCGGTGGATGCCGAGCGCCAACGTCCCAAAGGTCCCCAATTGGCTGATATGTGGATCGAAGTGAACGACCAATGCCCCCGGGACGCCATAGCCAACCTCGGCAGCAACCTGATGTCCGATACCCTTTCTTTCGAACAGCTCGACATTATTTTCGGATGTCCACGTCCGGGTCTCGATGTGGAACGCTTCTTCGTCTTCCGTCGTGACCGGGACCATGTGATCGATGAAGATACCGAAACGATCTGGCTCGGCGATCCGTTGGATTCCCAAATCTTGTTTCAGTTGCTTGAAGTAGACGTTCGTGTAGCCGGGGAAGTCATATGCAAGAACGAAGTCCGGTTTGACCATGACTTCATCGCCTGCCGCTACCGAAGCCAGACCCGCAGCACGCGCGATGATTTTCTCAGTAATCGTTGAGCCCATTGTCTCTCCTCCGAGTGACGTGATTCGCCGAACAGAAGACGTCCGGCTTTGAAACTGATAGCTTACGGGGCAAGCATGCGGGTTGCCCCATCACCCCAGACACCCAATTCGCAATCCTTATTTTTCGCGAATCGAATGATGCCTTTCGGAAGCATGCTATTTTTTCGCCAGGCGAAATGACGTCTCGTCGCTCCAGGCTACAACGCGCTGCGTCTGCGTGCCGAAGCCGTCAATGCCCAGTTCTACCGTATCGCCCGCCTTTAGAAAGACGGGGTCAGGCTTTTGCCCAAGGCCCACGCCCGCAGGGGTTCCTGTCGCGATCACATCGCCAGGCTCCAGCGCAAAGAATTCCGAAACATAGCTGACCAGCTCAGGCACACCAAAGATCAGATTGGCGGTCGTTCCGTTCTGATAGCGCTTGCCATTGACATCCAGCCAAAGACGAAGCGCCGACGGATCCTTCACTTCGTCGCGCGTCACCAGCCATGGCCCCATTGGTGCGAAACCGGGAAAGTTCTTACCCTTTGCCCACTGACCACCTCGCTCCAGCTGGTATTCGCGCTCCGATACATCGTTGAACAGACAGTAGCCAGCAACGTAAGAAAGCGCATTCTGCTGGTTGACGTACGTACCACCCTTGCCAATCACCACCGCCAGTTCGACCTCCCAATCGGTCTTCGACGAGTCTCGAGGCAATACGACATCGTCATTCGGTCCGCTCGGATGACACGTCTTCAAAAACACTATGGGCTCCGCCGGAATCGGAAGCCCCGTTTCCGCTGCGTGGTCGCGGTAATTCAGGCCGATGCAGATGATGCGACGCACGTTGGCGACCGGTGTCGCGAGGCGCATATCGGAACCAACAAGTGGCAGACTGTTCACATCAATCGACCGAATCAACGAGAGCCTCTCATCCGACAACCATGTCGACGAGATATCGTCCACATAGGCGGATAGATCCCGCAACCGCCCGTTGTCATCCACAATCCCGGGCTTTTCTGACCCTACTTCACCAAATCGCGCAAGCTTCATTCAACTTCCCCTTGATAAACGATTCGCGCACTTTGAATCACGCGTTGCCCATGGACAAGGCGATCTCGCGCGCTCACGGCATGCCATGCATTGGCTTCAAAGCGACACGAAGACTACGGACGCAGCGCCAACGAGCAAATTCAATCAATGCCTCCACCTCATTGACGGCCCAACAGTGAAGGCAGACCGAGCAACGCCAGGGCGTGTGTCACCATGCCTCTCAGCAAGGGGCGTCGTGGATTCACACACGCCAACACGCGCAGATCGAGAAAAATAACAAGCAATTGCGTGGCCGCCTCCTCAGGCGATACCGTGATGGGAATCTCGCCACTCTGGCAAGCCGCAGCCATGCAGCGTAGAAAAAACGCCCTCAACTGCGTAAGTTCACTTGCCGCAGCTTTCCGGAACTCCACATCGTCCGACATCGCGCCCACCGCCGAATTGATGAGCATGCAGCTACGCTGTAAGGGATCTGAGTGCAGGCGTTCGATCGCGTCACAAAAAAAAGCTGTAATCGCCGCGCTCGGTGCCTGTGTCGATTCGAGCCGCGCGATTCTCCGCCGCAGGTTATGGTCGACGTAATCCTTGAACGCACGGAGAAACAATCCCCGTCTATTTCCGAGCATTTTGTACAAGCTCCGCTGCGCAAAGCCGGCGATCCTCGCCAAGGCGGGTGCCGTCGTGCCCTCATACCCCTTCGTTCGGAAAGCATCTCCTGCCGCTTCGAGCACCTGATCTTCATTGAACTCACGTGGCCGCGCCATCGCTTACTCCGCAAAGCTTCATACTGCTTGACACAGAATCATTTTCTGGCATCCGCCATATAACTCGAGCGCGGCAACCCGGCGCGACCACGGCGCCCAGCACACTCACGACAAGGCCTTGCCTATCGAGCCACCGCCGTCAACAAACAGCGTCTGACCGGTCATGAACCCGGCATCGTCTGACAGCAGAAACGCGATTGTTGCCGCCAGTTCATCTGGCTTACCGAGTCGCCGCATCGGAATCAGCGAGAGGAAGCGCTGTTCCGCCTCGCTTCCCACAGGCGTGTTCTCGCGAAACATTTCGGTTTCTACGGGGCCGGGCGCAACCGAGTTGACGGTGATCCCGGCCTCTGCCAATTCCAGTGCCCAAGTTCGCGTGAAGCTCACCATCGCGCTCTTCGCGGCTGCGTAGGTGGATCGATGCGCGACGCCGAGCACTACAAGACTAGACAGGTTGACCACGCGCCCCCAACCCTGTTTACGCATATTCGGCAGAACCGCCTGAACGGTTTGCACGGCGGGTATCAAATTGGTGCGGAGTGTCATCTCCAGATCGTCGAGGTTAATCTCGTCCAGAGGTGCCAAGCGCACGAAACCCATGTTATTGACGACACCATCAAACGCAAAGCGCGTGGTGAGTTCCTTCAGGGCGCGGTCCGTTGCGTTGCGATCACTGAGGTCGACCGAAACGAGCGTGCCTGGAAACGCAGGATCATCGGTGCGACGCGCGAGGCCAACCACGTGATGGCCTGCTGCGGCAAGACGATTGGAAAGCGCGCGCCCGATACCTTTGGTAGCACCGGTCACAAGGAATGTACGCTGGGACATGATCGACTCCATTGAGATTGTCAAAGCTATTTCATATCAATCGCCACAAAACAATTGTATATCGGTCGATACGAAATGTGAAGAGGGTTGTCCAATTGTCCGTTGCCGCTCGGGGAGTTCTACGAGGCGCCGCACGCATGGTTCAGTCATCGAGGAACCGGGGATACCGCCATCCCAGCGGCCCGAGTGGGTCGCATGGGAAAAAATAACTCACGCCACGAGTTAAACCACAGGCCAGGAATAAGAGCTATGCCGCGCGAGAATATATGCTAGACGCGAGCCAACTTCGACGAGGCGCGGCGCGCCGTTTCGAGTTTTCGTCAGGGAGTTTTCATCGAAGCGACAACGAGGACGCGCTCCGTGGGCGCGCCCCAGGTTCCATGCCCTCGTCGCGCCGGCGAACACTATGTAATACGCTCGGGATTTCTGCTGACAGGGCGAGCGTCGGGCTACCTTGCAACGGGCTGAGCGCTTAGGTTTTCAACCCGCCAAGGCCATCGACTGCCGACCCAGTTCGACATGCAATGCATTGAGCGTGTACCGCGCCCTGCGTCTTGTTGCCAAAAAGACGCTAATGCCCCGCCCGCACGCGAGTGAGCACGCTGGCAATCGGAGAGAACCGTCTTGTGTGCTGCGCCGGCATGCGCATAACTACGTACACTGAAATCATCTGCTACCGGCGACGTGCGGCTCACACTTGCTTACTCCGAGGCCCCGGTCGATTGCGCAGCCTCAGGAGAGGAAGAAATCCCGTCCACCAGAATAAACTCAAGCGTTGCACAGCCTAAACGGAAGGGAATGATCGCTTGATACTCCTCTGAGCGGTAGCATCGTTCAGCAGTCTCAAAATCCGGAAATTCTGCAATAACAACATGAGGTCGATCCTGCTCGCCCTCGAAGATAATAGTCCGTCCGCCACGCGCAATGTGACGCCCCCCAAATTTCTCAAGAACGTCCGGCGAACGCTTCTTGTATTCCTGGAATGCGTTCAGATCGTGAATGGTCCCACGCACAAAGAAATAGGCTGACATGTGAACTCCTCAATTTTGCGCGTAACCAAGGTCACGCAGGTTGCAATCAACATCCGACGACCGGCCGCGACATCAGGCCGATGGATTCCCACGAAGTCAGGGCAGACCTCACCTACCTCACCTACATCGCCTGCATCACGCGACTCGCCCACAGGCTGCTCCCCTGCTATTGACAGTAGTCCTGACGCTTTCATTTTCGCCCAAGTGGATGCAGCTTGACGCCATGAGACGACCGGCCGGACATGCCTCATACGTTATGTATCAATCGATACATAAACTCTATAGAGGACCGTGAGTGTCGTCAAGAGGGGGAATCGATTCCTATGCGACGGATTCCAGTCTGCAAAGGCGCACCACGCCGGGTTTGACCCGAGTGACTTTGTGCACCGCAGTCCAACGGCAGAGGCGGCAAATCTACCGAACTGGGCCAACGTGTTTGTTCCACCGCTCAAAGCCACGCTCCGAACAACGGTGATGATCCAGTTCTGTCAGTCCTGCTTACGCTGCCACGATAATTGAGCTCCCCTGGCGCTAATTTGAATCAGGATGAAAATCCGCGTTTCCATAGACGAGACCATGATGGATCAGATCCCGAATACATTCTTCCGGTGGATTTGAATTCGCGGGTAGCTGCTCAAACGAGGCAGTTCGCGTCGATACGAATTCCCTTTGCAACGATCAGCGAGCCTACGATAAGCGGGCCTGTGATCACGCAGAGTCCATTGTTCAGGTTACCGGTGGCGGTCTTCACCCAGCCGACCAGCGTCGGGCTAACGAACCCGCCGGTCAATCCGATGCAGTTGATCAGCGCAATCGCGCCCGGCGCGGCCTTTGGTACCAGAGGGGCCATCGGGGATCGATAACAGGTCGGCATCGGCGAAAACACGGTGATCGTCGCCACAGTGAGCGCGAACACGACGAGCCCGCGGTTCTGCCCGGCGACCGACTCGAGCGCGAGTGCCGCCGCTCCGGGCAGCGCGCAGCCGGCCACATGCCAGCGGAGTCTATGCATGCGGTCGGAGTGGCGGGATAGCAGCACCATCCCGATCATGGCCGCACAGTACGGAATAACTGATCACAAGCCGATCCGCGCAACGCTGGCGACGCCCGCGGAGCGTAGCATTATCGGCATCCAGGACAATACTGTGTAAATTCCGCAACTGATCGTGAACCACGCGATCGCAATCGCGTAGACGTTCGGGTCGCGCATCGCTTGTGCGAAGGCCCGCACATCGCGTCCGGACGCGTATGGCAACCGTCCCGCGACGACACTGCGTTCGGCCGGCGATCGCCAGCGCGCGCTTTACGGCGCGTCCTGCAGCCATCGGAGCGCTGCGAGCCCAACTGCCACCCGCTGCGGGCCTTCGAGCGAGGCGCGATTGTCACGCCTGCGCTGATCTTCTGCAGTAGCAAGTTGCTCGGCACTTCGCAGACAAAATAACTCGCGAAGAACATCTTGCGATACAACCCCTCGCTATCTGTCACGCCCAGCGTCGCGCCGGTCGCGGTGGATTCGAACGGGTCAGGCAGTCTCCTTGTCACTTGTTCCACGAACATCCTGCACGGACGTCTCTCTACTAACCCGGCTGGTCAGCGCCAGCTTGCCGCCTTCAGCGACCCGATTCGATCGATGCGCCGCCTACGTACGGCCCCGCAGCGAAGGCAAACCAAGCAGCGCCAGTGCAGGCGCCACCGAACCTTTCAGCAGCGGGCGTTTTGGATTCACGCGCGCCAGCACGCGCATGCCGAGAAGAATCGCAAGCAACTGCGTGGCCGCATCCTCAGCCGATACCGTGACCGGAATCTCGCCACTCTCACAACCGGCTTTCATGCAGCGTAAAAAGAACTCCCTCAACTGCGTCAGTTCGCTTGCCACAGCCTTCCGGAGTTCCTCGTCGTCCGAGGTCGCCTCCAGCGCCGAATTGACGAGCATGCAGCCACGCCGCAGAGGATCCGAGAGCGAACGCTCGATGATGTCGCCGAAAAACGCCGTAATCGCCGCAGCCGGCGTCAGCGTCGACTCGAGCCGCTCAATTCTCTGCCACAGGTTATGGTCGACGTAATGCTTGAACGCACGGAGAAACAACCCCCGTTTATCGCCGAACGCGTTGTACAAGCTCGGCTGCGTCAAGCCCGTAACCCTCACCAGATCCCGCGTTGTCGTGCCCTCATACCCCCTCGCCCAGAAAGCATCACCTGCCGCTTCGAGCACCTGCTCTTCATTGAACTCCCGTGGCCGCGCCATGATTTGTTCCCCACGTTTCCTATCTTTTGATGTCGTGCCATTATATTTCAATTGATACATAATGCAAGAGCAACGAACGGGGGCCGCTCATGGGCGGTGGCACCTCGGCGGAGTAGCGGTTGTGGCGGCGCGTCGAGGCCCGGATACAGGCCACGATGTTGCGCCCGCCCCCTGCTCCGACTTGGTAACGCCCGTCCGGGCGATGCTTGCCGCCTATCCCCGGAACGGGACCCGAATTTCGCAGGATATTGCCGTCGACATCCAGCGACGGGATGCGGTCCCGCGTGCCACACAGGGTGAATATCAGATGGTGGAGCCTATCTTCGGGCCGCAAGCCGGCTTACCCGCTCGCATGCATATGACCTATTACAAAAAAGAATGCGCCGCAAACACGGTCAGCCGCCCGCCATTGATCCCCTCCGTCCGC
>NZ_BAYD01000141.1 GCF_000685075.1 Paraburkholderia oxyphila NBRC 105797 | reverse complement strand
CACAGCCGGCCGTACAACCGGCCGCAGAACCGGTTGCGCAACCGGCTGCACAACCGGCCACAGAGCCGGCGGCACAACCGGGACCGGCCGTCCAGGCGGCACCCGCAGATAGCGCCCAAGCCCCGGTCGTCCCCGACGATGCAACCCAGGCGACGGTGTCGCCCGACACCGATAACCTGCAATCGATGTCGGTTGAAAGCATCGCGGCAAAGGTGAGCGCGCTGAAGTAAAGTAGGTTCGTATAGCAGGAGTTCAACCAGCAACATCCCGGTGCTCCTGCTTTCAAAGGGGGCTTGGAGATCCCCGAATCCAGGCCTCCGTTTTTTGCGACTTGCTATGTTTGGTGATGTAGGAGGTGTGCCATGAAACTCGCTCCTCTTGTTTTGCTCGCGGCATTGGCGCCAGCTTTCGGGCAGACGGTCTCTATCCCTGCTGCGGTTGCAGGCGCGGCACTTCAGCAGTGGCAACAGCCGCAGGTTCAAACCCCGGTGAAGAACAGTTGCACGCCCATCATGGTGCAAGTGGCGATGCCCAGCTACAAATATGTGGAGCCGGAAAAAGGGTATGCGCCTTCATGGCAATCAAGTTCGTTTGATCGTGCGCCTCCTTTTTCTGCTCCTGCTCCATGGCAGGGCTCATCGCCAGGAGCAAACGGGCGGACGGACAGCATGCAAACGTCAGCGTGGGCGAACGCCGATGGCGCGACACAGAACATTGCGTCTTCCGCTAACTCTTCGAGTGCGTCGTCAACAGTGAACGCCTGGATAGATGAGAACGGCAACGCGACGAGCGAAACAACGGCGGAGAGCACGATTACGGTCAACGGAAAGACTTATCGATCGTATAAACACGAGCTAAAAAAAGCGACGCCACCGGAGCTACAAACGCGTGCGCTTTACTATTGCAGATGAGCCATGAACAAGCTCTTCTATTTGATGGCATTGACTCTGACGGGGTGCAGCGCATCAAGCTTCAGCGCGCTCTGGAACAGGCAGCCACCGCCGCAGCCTGACGCATCAGGCTATCTTGCGTTCCCTTATGGATCGAACGCGCAAGAGGCAGCTCACGTCCCTGTCGTGCAGCAACAGCAGGGCGCAATGAGTCCGGCTGCGCCAAACCCTGCCGCGCCCACCCCGTCAGCGCCTAGCCCGAATGCGCCGACACCGTCCGCGCCGATTTGATAACTGTCGTCAGCAAGCAAGTGAATTCGATCCGCCTTAACCGGATGCCGGGCAATGGAGTCAAATTTCGGCACGCAAAAAGCACGCTATCCGTTCGGGATCTCTAAAGTCTCGAGAAATATACATCAACGTCCCACCGGCGTGGCGTCAGCATTGGGAGAGCATGGCGTGTCTGGATTGCTACTTCCGAATTCGGGACGGCGTTTCCTCTGGAGTTTGCCTGAGCGTTTTTAAATATAGACGGTCAACGCCCGTCACCTTGACAGGACCCGCTTCACTCCCCATCAGTTTTGAGGATTGAATTTTGGGCCTGTCCTCAATCACTGGAGCCAACAAATGATTGAGACTCTCGAACGCCCCTCGCGCAGCCCGGCGAGCGCAGGCGACCTGGAAACACTCGTTCGTCCGATTCTGGAGATGCTCGAAGCGCTGACCGGTCTGGAGTCGACGTACCTGACGACGATAGATTTCAACCGGGAGGTTCAGACGGTAGTCTATTCCCGGAACAGTGGAAAAATCGATGTCCCGGAAGGGCTTCAGCTCCCATGGAGCGATACGCTATGCAAGCGCAGCCTGGAAAGCGGCCTGCACGTCGTGGCGAACGTCCGGGAAATTTGGGGCGACTCACCGACTACGGCCCGGTTTGGCATCCGGGCATTTGCAAGTGTACCTGTGTGCACCAGCAATGGCACCGTTGTCGGCACGCTATGCGGGATTAGCCGATACAGACGGGAACTCGGTTCGCGGGCGCATCAGGCGCTCAACGCCTTTGCGAAGTTGATGTCGGATTGTCTTCGGAGGGAGCAGTTGCTTGAGCAACTTGGGTTCATGAACGAGCATCTGCAGCGTACGACGCGCGTCGACGAGGTTACGGGCCTCGCCAATCGCAGGGCGCTTAATGAGGAGCTCGGGAAGATGCTGGCGCATACGTCACTTGACGGATCCTATGTGCTGGTGTGCATGCTCGATCTGGGTGCCCCGGGAGAGGTCAACGATTACATGGGTCTCACTGCGAGCGATCAGTTTTTTCGAAACTGCGCGAACCGACTGACGGCAACGATGGGTGGCCAAGCCTTCCTCGCGAGAATCAACTGCGATCAGTTCACGCTGATCTCGCGCGGGCCAGAAGACTTCGACAAGGCGACGCGACTGGCCACCGCGATCGCCAGCAAAGCTTGTGAAGCGACCTTCGGCGATTACATGTTTCAAAACGTTGTAGGACGGTACGAAGGCGCTTATGCGGGCTGTGTTGCGGTGCGCTTCTTAAGCGCTCAGCAAGCGCTGCAGATAGCCGGCGAGGAATTGCTCCGCGTGAGGCGCGAACGGATTGCATTTCGTGGAACGCGTAGCCTGTGGAGGCGCAATGACTGATCACCCCGGCAACCAGGACGCTCCAGTTCGACGAAACACGGCTCCCTGTGGCGGCAAAACGACGCCAGAATCTGCGGCGGCGATTGCGCCGCAGGCTACGATGTTTGCGAGCGGCATCGCGCCACCGGTCAGTTGAGAATCATCGGTAGCGATTTGCCTTTGCCCGGAGCAACTTGGGCATTGCTGACCGCTGTCGCCGTCCCGGTCGTGAACGACCAGGACACGCTGAACGCTTGCGCGGTCGGAATGCTTGTGTTCGTGAGGGAGCCGGAGACCGAAACCTTGTAGGTCGCGTTCGCGATCAGCGGTGAAAAAGGCACGCACATCGCCAGGCGAGTCGCTTCGCTATTGTTCGAATTGTCGGTTTCCTCGCAAGGAACGGCGTTGCCGGACGGGTCGGTAATGGTGAACGTGACGTTCGAGTACGCGCCGCTGCCCGCAGCGCTGAGCGTTATCGGGTAGCCGACGGTCTGGCCTTCATACTGCGGGGCATTTGCGAACGGGCTCGGAGATTCGTTGGCGATCCACGACGGGCTGACGTTCGTCTCGCCGTTGTATGGGTAAGCGATCAGCTTGTAGTCGGGCGTCTGCTGGACGTAGTCCACGAAGTCGCCGACGAAGGTCGAATACCTGGCGGTGTCGGTGTTGGCCGGGCCTTGGCCGAAGCCAACGCCGGTCGTGTCGAACAAGAAAATCGCGCGATGGAATGGCGCGTCGAACAACACGTCGACCGCCTCGGTCGATGAAGTAAAAGCGCCACCGATCCCGGCCGCGATCTCACCGACTGAGTTGGTCGTGTAGCCAGCGGCGGCGACGCGAGCGGCTGGCGTCGCGCCCGTGTAGCCGGAGAGTCCGGCCGTCTCGTCGTGCCCGATGTAGTCGTTGTCATACATATAAGCCGCGTGGTTCGCCGCCGCCGTGTCCACCTGCGGGATTTGTTTGAGCGCGGAAAGCCCAAGTTGGGCGCGCATGTTGTTCGTGAAGGCGAGCGAGTCGGCGATGACGTCGCCCGTCAACGTTGGCGAGCCGACTGACGCCCCGGGAGCAGCGAGCAAGGAAATGGGCTGAGCTGTCGAGCCGCTTTGCCCCGTGGTGGTGGTGGCCGGCCCACTGCTGCCGCCGCCGCCGCAAGCCGCCAATGCCCCGGCGGCGAGCGCCGCCGCAAGAATGGTCGTGTTTGTTTTCACTTGAAACCTCTCGATAGTCAGGCCTGCAAAAGTCAGTTTGCTTAGCGAGCCAAGCCAAAGATGAGGCCTCTCGGCAAACGGGAATCAGTCGATCGAAAGTGTGCTTCGCATGCGCATAGCCGCCCGCGCGGCAGAAATCGGGCGTGCTCATCGGTGGCTCTCGACTGCCAGAAGACCGGCCAATTCCCTATTGAGTCTGGGCGTTTCGCAACCCCGTGTTCGTACGCATCGCCTCACACCGCCTGAGATCCCGCTGCAGGCCAACAGCCGGTAGGCTCTTTGTTCTCGGGCCTGCAAGCTGAACGTAACCTCGTTCCCGTAAGCTAAACTGTCAGGCGATCCGGCGATGGACATGCGTTGCGTGATGCGCATCCGTGCGTATGTCGGACGCTGGATAACCGCCTTCCAACCGACCGAGAACGATGAAGCTCACGCCACGCGAGAAAGACAAGCTCCTGATCTTCACCGCCGCGCTGCTCGCCGAACGGCGGCGCGCGCGCGGCCTCAAGCTCAACTATCCGGAGGCGGTCGCCTTCATCAGCGCCGCGCTGATGGAAGCTGCCCGCGACGGCAAGACCGTCGCCGAGGTCATGCACTACGGCACGACGCTGCTCACGCGCGACGACGTGATGGAAGGCGTACCCGAGATGATCCCCGACATCCAGGTCGAGGCCACCTTCCCCGATGGCACCAAGCTCGTCACCGTCCACCATCCGATTCCATAAAGGAGCCGCGCATGATCCCCGGTGAAATGCTGATCGACGAAGGCGAAATCGAGCTCAATGCGGGCCGCGAAACCGTGACCGTCACGGTCGCGAACACCGGCGACCGCCCCGTGCAGATCGGTTCGCACTTCCACTTCTACGAAGTCAACGAGGCGCTCTCGTTCGAGCGCGAGGCCGCGCGCGGCTTTCGCCTGAACATTGCGGCCGGCACCGCCGTGCGCTTCGAGCCCGGCCAGGAGCGCACCGTCGAGCTGGTGGCGTTCGCGGGCGAGCGCGCGGTCTACGGCTTCAGCGGCAAGGTGATGGGCCCGCTCTGAGCGGCGGCGCGCCCACTTTCGAATTCATCAGGATTCCGATATGACATTGAAGATCGGCCGCCGCGCCTATGCGGAGATGTTCGGCCCCACGACCGGCGACCGTGTGCGTCTGGCCGACACCGAGCTCGTGATCGAGATCGAACGCGACTACACGGTCTACGGCGACGAAGTGAAGTTCGGCGGCGGCAAAGTGATTCGCGACGGCATGGGCCAGTCGCAGCGGCTTGCCGCCGAGGTGGCCGACACGGTCGTGACCAACGCCGTGATTCTCGACCATTGGGGCATCGTCAAGGCCGATATCGGCATCAAGGACGGCCGCGTCTGGAGGATCGGCAAGGCCGGCAACCCCGACGTGCAGCCTGGCGTGACGATCCCCATTGGCGCGTCCACGGAAGTGATCGCGGGCGAAGGCCAGATCGTGACCGCGGGCGGCATCGACACGCACATCCACTTCATCAGCCCGCAGCAGATCGACGAAGCGCTCACCTCGGGCGTCACGACCATGATCGGCGGCGGCACCGGCCCCGCCACCGGCACCAACGCCACGACCTGCACGCCGGGCCCGTGGCATCTCGAGCGCATGCTGCAGGCCGCCGACGGCTGGCCAATCAACCTGGGCTTTCTCGGCAAGGGCAACGTGAGCCTGCCCAAGCCCGCCGAAGAGCAGATCGCCGCCGGTGCGATCGGCCTGAAGCTGCACGAGGACTGGGGCTCGACGCCCGCGGCCATCGACAACTGCCTCACGGTGGCCGACGCGACCGACACGCAGGTGGCCATTCACACCGATACGCTCAACGAAGGCGGCTTCGTCGAGGCAACGGTGAACGCGTTCAAGGGCCGCACGATCCACACGTACCACACCGAAGGCGCGGGCGGCGGCCACGCGCCCGACATCATCAAGGTGTGCGGCGAGGTGAACGTGCTGCCCTCGTCGACCAATCCCACGCGTCCGTACACGATCAACACGCTCGACGAGCACCTCGACATGCTGATGGTGTGCCATCACCTCGATCCGTCGATTGCCGAGGACATCGCCTTCGCCGAGTCGCGCATCCGCCGCGAGACCATTGCCGCCGAAGACATCCTGCACGACCTTGGCGCGCTCTCGATGCTTTCATCGGACTCCCAGGCAATGGGCCGCGTGGGTGAAGTCATCATCCGCACCTGGCAGACCGCGCACAAGATGAAGGTGCAGCGCGGCGCGCTGCCCGAGGACAACGCGCGCAACGACAACTTCCGCGTGAAGCGCTACGTCGCGAAGTACACGATCAACCCCGCGCTCACGCATGGCATCGCGCACGAAGTGGGCTCGGTCGAGCCGGGCAAGTGGGCCGACCTCGTGTTCTGGGACCCGGCGTTTTTCGGCGTCAAGCCTGCGCTCATCCTCAAGGGCGGCATGATCGCGATGGCGCAGATGGGTGACCCGAACGCGTCGATTCCCACGCCGCAGCCGGTGCATTATCGTGAAATGTTCGGCACGCGCGGACGCGCGCTCACACAGACCTCGCTCACATTCGTTTCGCAGCTTGCGCTCGACAAACGCATACCCGAGCGCTATGGCCTGCAAAAGCGTGTGGTGGCGGTGCGCAACTGCCGCAGCGTCACGAAAGCCGACATGATTCACAACGCGTGGCAACCGTCGATCAGCGTCGACCCCGAGACCTATCAGGTCGTGGCCGACGGCCAGTTGCTGACCTGCGAACCCGCCACGGTGCTGCCGATGGCGCAGCGCTATTTCCTGTTCTGACCCGCTGTCATGCGCACGATAGATAAACGACTCAACGCGAAGCTCGCACCTGTGCTGATCAAGCGCGCGCCCACGCTCACCCTGCCCTACGACGCGCGCTGCAAGAGCCGCTTCGCGGCCACGCTCGATTCCGGCGAGGAAGTCGGCGTAGTGCTGCCGCGCGGGACGGTGCTGCGCGACGGCGACATGCTCGTGGCCGACGATGGCGGCCTCGTGCGCGTGATCGCCGCGGCGCAAAGCGTGCTGCTCGTGCGCGCGCCGGAGCGCCTCACGCTCACGCGGGCCGCGTATCACCTCGGCAATCGTCATACGCCCGTGGAAGTGGGCATCGACGAACTCAAGCTCGAAGCCGACCCGGTGCTCGAAGACATGCTCAGGCGCCTCGGCGCGCAGGTCGAGCGCGCGACGCTGCCGTTCCAGCCCGAGGCGGGTGCTTATGGTGGCGGTCATCGCCATGGCCACGACGAAACCTTCGCCGAAGACTACGCGCTCGCACAGCGCGTGTTCGACGAGCATCATGGGCATGCGCACGATCACGGGCATGCGCATGGCCACGATCACAACCATGGCGATCACGTCCACGGCGCCGATTGCGGCCACGATCACGGTCATTGCGACGGCCACGCGCACGACCACAGCCATGAACATCGCTGAGCTCACCGCCCTGCTCCATCTCGCGTCGCCGGCGTTGCCGATTGGCGCGTTCAGCTATTCGCAGGGACTCGAAGCGGCCATCGACGCCGGGCTCGTCGCCAACGCCGACGATGCCGCGCATTGGATCGCAAGTGGCCTGGCAAACGTGCTCGCGCCCGGCGAGTTGCCCTACATCGCGCATCAGCTCGAACGCTGGCGCACGCACGACGCCCGCGCGTTGATCGAAGCGAACGCGGAATTCGTCGCGAGCCGCGAATCGGCGGAGCTGCGCCGCGAGACCTCACAAATGGGCTGGTCGCTGCGCCAGCTCTGCGCGCAGCTCGAATGGGGCGACACCGCGAGACGCGAGACGCTCGAACGCATGACACCCGTCGCACAGCCGACGGCGTTCGCGTTCGCGGCCTTCGCTCACGCTGCCGCGGCTGACGCCACGCTCGCCGCCTACGCATTCAGCTGGGTCGAGAACCAGGTCGCCGCCGCGCTCAAGGCGGTGCCGCTCGGACAGCTTGCGGGGCAGCGCATCGTGATGGCGCTGCGGCCGGCCATCGAAAGCGCGGTCGCGCGCGCGCTCGCCACCCCGCCCGACTCGCTCAACACCTTCGCGCCGCAGCTCGGCATTCTCAGCGCGCGGCACGAATCGCAATACTCGCGGCTCTTCCGCTCCTAGCCTCGTATCGAGGCCGATGTGCAAACAAACCCGCAGACGGAATCACACGAACCATGAATTCGCACTCCAAACGCACCAAGAAGCTGCCGCCGCTACGCGTCGGCGTGGGCGGCCCAGTTGGCTCCGGCAAGACCACGCTGCTCGAAATGCTCTGCAAGGCCATGCGCGAGCGCTACGACCTGGTCGCCATCACCAACGACATCTACACGAAAGAAGATCAGCGCCTGCTGACCGTGGCGGGCGCGTTGCCCGCCGAGCGCATCATGGGCGTGGAAACGGGCGGCTGCCCGCACACGGCGATCCGCGAGGACGCGTCGATCAACCTCGAAGCCGTCGACCAGATGCTCACGCGCTTTCCCGACGCGGACATCGTCTTCATCGAATCGGGCGGCGACAACCTCGCGGCAACCTTCAGCCCCGAGCTATCTGACCTCACGATCTACGTGATCGACGTGGCGGGCGGCGAGAAGATTCCGCGCAAGGGCGGCCCCGGCATCACGAAATCGGACCTGCTCGTCATCAACAAGACCGATCTCGCGCCGCTCGTGGGCGCGAATCTCGACGTGATGGCTTCGGACGCGAAGAAGATGCGCGGTGAGCGTCCGTTCGTGATGTGCAACCTGAAGGCGCTCGAAGGCCTCGATCAGGTGATCACGTTCATTGAAAAGCAGGGATTGCTCGTCAACAGAAGCGAGTGAGCCTGACCTGGTGATACGCGCCCGCCTTGACGACGTTCAGCGTGTCCCCGCCATCGGCCACGGCCCGCCATGGGCCGTCGTGGCCGGTGTCGGCTCAAATCGGAAACATCACACTGCTCGGGATTTCAGAGCGCGCTATTCCTTGTATTTGAAGTAAAGATTTCCGAATTTAGCCAATATACATCCCTGGTGATTTTTCTCGGTAAATCTTGCGAAGTTCAATAGCTTTTATATCAATCTCATCTATTCGGATTGTTGAATGTAACAAGGTTGAGATGCGCTTTGCCATCTACGACTTTGCCAATCCATATCCCGCAGGCGGTGACCGGAGTCGCAATTGATGACTCGCGATTCTCGATGCCAAATGAATATTTTCAACTTCTGCATAACGATCAAATCACCCGCCCGGTAACAGGCTCCCGTTAAAGCGGACGGGCATGGAAGCGGGGCCAGCGAATTGGGCCACCGATAATAAAGGATGCACACGGATTGCGCTCCGAATCCGGAACGATAATCTGGCCGAGACTTTGAAGCGTCCTGACATTTTATGCGCGGCATTTTAAGCGTTTTATGGTATACGTAAGACGATTTGACGGGCCACGGCGAATGTGATGCACACGGGCAGCCGTCTCTGGGGCTTACGGGCAGCCCATCCGTTGTCTGCACACCCATGCCCGGGCCGAGTGATAGCGACGAACAATCCATGCAGAACACTGTCCAGAGCCTGCTCAGTCTGGCGCGCGAGCCGCAATTCAACCGGCTGCTGCAGCTCGATTTTCCCGGCAATGACGCGCCCTACCGGCTGCTTTTGCCCAACCGTCTCGAGGCATTCGAATCGCTCTCGAAAGACTTCGTCTATACGCTAGAAATCCTCTCGGATACAGGCGCATGCCGAGTGGCTCAAGTCGGAACTGCTCGCTGACTGGATGGCCGGTGTCCATGATCAGAACGATCTGCGAAGCGGCTACGCGTATAGCGAGTCGTGCGCACAGGCCATTGGTGCCGCTACCGGCACCGAGGCGTGCAAGAAAGTGCTCGACGACTGGTTGAGCGGTCAGGCTGCGAATATTCGTAATCTGTATGCCCGGGCCCTGATGTTCAATCAGGACTCCATGATAAAAGCCGCAGATGCGCAGGTTCACGGATCGGATATCCAGTACGAGAATTTTCTGAACCTCTACAAGCGAGCATTCGATAAGGTCAAAGAGCTCGGCAACGCCGCCAATCTGTGCGATCGGCTCATCGTAACGACCAGCAATCACATCGTCGGCGTGCTCACAAAAGGCACGCGCGGCGGCGCACTCGGTTTCGTGACCATTCGCCTGGCGATGCAGTCTGGGGTCCGGCTTAAACCTTCACAAGTGAGCAAACTTGCAATCCGCGACTGGGCCTTGCAGCAAGCTCGGGAGCTGGGTGTCAAACTGGACGGCAACCGCACCGAACAACGCGCGTCTGCGACGCAGGTCGGCAAGCAGGTCATCAAGACTGCGCCTCCGGGCGACCCGAACATTGTTGCCTACGAAATGGACGTTGACGCGCTGGTCAAGGATGGAAGGCTGGAGGCCGGGGCGATCAAGGCTGTCAAGGTTCCAGGCGTAGATACCGCCAAGAAGTGGCTTGGTTCTGCTCGCGAGTTCAATCTCGGCGTCGTGACGGTGATCTTCCAGATGGCAACACTCACTTTTGCTGCCCAGGATTGGGCGGGCAGCGACCAGTTCAGTCAACGCGAAACCGGTCTGAAGGCGGTCGGAGCTGTCGTTTCGATCGTCGGGACCGTCATAGAAACCGCGTCGGAAACCGTGGTTAAGGCACCGGCTCATCCCTTGTCGGCATTCATCATGAAGCAGTGGGCCGGCGCCAGCGAATGGGCGGAGGTCGGAACGAAGCGTGGCCGTGGGTTGGGAGCAGTCGCAGGCCTTTTCCTGGCCGGGTACGACGTTTTCAAGAACGCCCCTGAAGCTTGGAACAACGGGGAAAAAGACCTTTCCAAGCTTTATTTCGCAAGCGGAATTCTTGGAGCGTATGTCGCTGTCGCCGCACTCTTCAGCCTGCCACTGTTTTGGCCAGCCTTGATTCTATCTATCCTGGTAGGTATCGCGATTGCGATTTTCAAGGCGTCAGCGCTTAAAGACTGGGTCTCTCGATGCAAGTTCAGCGAGGGCGAACACTACGAGTCGTTCGAGGCGGAGATTAAGGCCTTCACCTCGGCGGCAGGAGGTTGATACATGGACGAACGCGTCATGAAGAAGTGCATCGGCAAACCAGTGCCGGACTGGGACCGAGCCCATCGCCTACCAGTCGATCGACCGGTAGGCCCAAACGTTCAGGATTTCGGATCGACGTTCGGTATTAACTCGAACTACATGGATGTGATCGAGCCGTCCTTTCTCGAGAAACAATGGTTTGTCACCGGTGTTTTGGTCGCTTTCTTATGCATTGGAATTGGGCCATATATATATGTCTTTACCCACGCGAACGGATCGAGCGGTGACTTCATAATGAACTGCCTGGCGATTGTGGCCATGATCGTTTTCGGCACGATTGTATTGAAACTCGGACGCGGCCTGTTCTTTGGTCTGCGCTATCAGCCGATCCGCTTTCATCGCGAAATGCGCAAGCTATATGCGATTCGCGCACGCCGCTTCTTCGCGAAGCCCGGTGAGGGCGATGTCATTTGGGAAGCACCGTGGACGGAAGACTCGATCTTCTGCCTGCATCGGGAGAGCACCTCGTTCGGCACGATATTCCACATCCGCCACTATACCGTCGACGATCATGGCAACGTGACTCAGGTGTTCTCGATCGGACGGGAATGGACCGGTAACCGGCAGGTTGAAATGGCCCTCGCCCAGTGGAACTACTGGTGCACGTACATGAAGGTTGGTCCGAATGGCTTGCCCAAGCCGATGCTGTTTCACACGCAGAATGAAACGCTGCGCGAGTCGTTCCTGTTCTCGATGTACAGCTTCGGCATGCGCGCACCCGTCGTGATTCGGCTGTTGATGATGCCGTTGATCCTGGTCTTCACCGTCATGCGCACCTTCGCGAACGCAACGTGCCGGAATCCCGTCTGGCCGGCCGCGATCGAACGCATTTCCGTGATCGCTCCCGACGACCACTACGCCGAGCCCCGCCCTGGCACGCCGGTCGGCTGGGGCGACACGGTCCTGGCTCAGCAGCGCGGCGAGTACCCGGACGATCCGAAAACCACGGACAAGGGCTGGACAGGTGCATCGGACGGCCGACTGCACGCGGCAACCTGGCTCGACAACCCGACTGGTCACGCATCTTGAGCATGGACGGGCGGGTAATGAAGAAGTGCGTCGGCAAACCGGTACCGGCATGGGATCTGGCGCATCGTCTGCCGATCCGGCGATCACTTGGACCAGACATTCAGGATTTCGGTTCGACGTTTAACATCAACTCGACCTTCATGGACGTGATTGAACCTTCCTTTCTCGAGAAACAATGGTTCATCACTGGTGTCGCGCTCGCTTTCCTGTTCATAGGAATTGGGCCATATATCTATTGGCTTACCAACATACGCTACCCGGATGCCGCAGATGCGCTGGGCGACTTCTTTGCTGTATGCGTTTCCATAGGCTTTGCCTTCATTGTCTGGAAGTTCGGACGTGGACTATTCTTTGGTCTGCGCTATCGGCCAATCCGCTTCCATCGTGAAACGCGCAAGCTATATGCGATTCGCGCACGCCGCTTCTTCGCCAAGCCCGGCGAGGGCGATGTCATTTGGGAAGCACCGTGGACGGAAGACTCGATCTTCTGTCTGCATCGGGAGAGCACCTCGTTCGGCACGATATTCCACATCCGCCACTATACGGTCGATGATCATGGCAACGTGACTCAGGTGTTCTCGATCGGACGGGAATGGACCGGTAACCGGCAGGTTGAAATGGCCCTCGCCCAGTGGAACTACTGGTGCACGTATATGAACGATGGTCCGAACGGCTTGCCCAAGCCGATGCTGTTTCACACACAGAATGAAACGCTGCGCGAGTCGTTCCTGTTCTCGATGTACAGCTTCGGCATGCGCGCACCCGTCGTTATTCGGCTGTTGATGATGCCGTTGATTCTGGTCTTCACCGTCATGCGCGTCTTCGCGAACGCGACGTGCCGGAATCCCGTCTGGCCTGCCGCGATCAAGTGCATTTCCGTGGTCGCTCCCGATGATCACTACGCCGAGCCCCGCCCTGGTACGCCGGTCGGCTGGGGAGCCACGGTCCTGGCTCAGCAGCGAGGCGAATACCCGAACGATCCGAAAACCACGGCCCAGAGTTGGACCGGTGCATCGGATGGCCGACTGCACGCGGCAACCTGGCTCGACAACCCGACTGGTCACGCATCTTGATCATGGACGAACGGGTAATGAAGAAGTGCGTCGGCAAACCGGTACCGGAATGGGATCTGGCGCATCGCTTACCGATCAATCGTTCTGTTGGCCCAGTCGTTCAGGACTTCGGCTCAACGTTCAGCATCAACTCTGCCTTTATGGACGTGATCGAGCCATCCTTCCTCGAAAAGCAGTGGTTCGTCACCGGCGTCGCGCTGGCCTTCCTATGTATTGGGATTGGTCCATATATCTATTTCATGACGCACGCCGATCCAGCCCCTGCGTTCTGGATGTTTGTATTTAATTGCACGGCCGTCCTCCCGATAGCCATTTTCGGTACGATTGTCTGGAAGTTCGGACGCGGCCTGTTCTTTGGTCTGCGCTACCGGCCAATCCGCTTTCATCGCGAAACGCACAGGCTATATGCGATTCGCGCACGCCGCTTCTTCGCGAAGCCTGGCGAGGGCGATGTCATTTGGGAAGCACCGTGGACGGAAGATTCGATCTTCTGTCTGCATCGGGAGAGCACCTCGTTCGGCACGATATTCCACATCCGTCACTACGCGGTCGACGATCACGGCAACGTGACTCAGGTGTTCTCGATCGGACGGGAATGGACCGGTAACCGGCAGGTTGAAATGGCCCTCGCCCAGTGGAACTACTTGTGCACGTACATGAAGGATGGTCCGAATGGCTTGCCCAAGCCGATGCTGTTTCACACGCAGAATGAAACGCTGCGTGAGTCGTACCTGTTCTCGATGTACAGCTTCGGCATGCGCGCACCCGTCGTGATTCGGCTGCTGACGATGCCGTTGATTCTGCTCTTCACGGTCATGCGCGTCTTCGCGAACGCGACGTGCCGGAATCCCGTCTGGCCGGCCGCGATCGAACGCATTTCCGTGATCGCTCCCGACGACCACTACGCCGAGCCCCGCCCTGGCACGCCGGTCGGCTGGGGCGACACGGTCCTGGCTCAGCAGCGCGGCGAGTACCCGGACGATCCGAAAACCACGGACAAGGGCTGGACAGGTGCATCGGATGGCCGACTGCACGCGGCAACCTGGCTCGATAACCCGACTGGTCACACATCTTGATCATGGACGAACGGGTAATGAAGAAGTGCGTCGGCAAACCGGTAACGGAATGGGATCTGGCGCATCGCTTGCGAGTCGATGGATCGGTTGGCCCAGTCGTTCAGGATTTCGGATCGACGTTCGGCATTAACTCGATCTACATGGATGTGATCGAACCGTCCTTTCTCGAGAAACAATGGTTTGTCACTGGTGTTGTGGTTGCTTTTGTATGTATTGGAATTGGGCCATACATATATATCTTCACCCACGCGAACGCATCGAGTGGTGACTTCGTGATGAACTGCCTGGCGATTGTGGCCACGATAGTTTTCAGCACGATTGTATGGAAACTCGGACGCGGCCTGTTCTTTGGTCTGCGCTACCGGCCAATCCGTTTCCATCGAGAAACGCACAAGCTATATGCGATTCGCGCACGCCGCTTCTTCGCGAAGCCCGGTGAGGGCGATGTCATTTGGGAAGCACCGTGGACGGAAGACTCGATCTTCTGCCTGCATCGGGAGAGCACCTCGTTCGGCACGATATTCCACATCCGCCACTATACCGTCGACGATCATGGCAACGTGACTCAGGTGTTCTCGATCGGACGGGAATGGACCGGTAACCGGCAGGTTGAAATGGCCCTCGCCCAGTGGAACTACTGGTGCACGTACATGAAGGTTGGTCCGAATGGCTTGCCCAAGCCGATGCTGTTTCACACGCAGAATGAAACGCTGCGCGAGTCGTTCCTGTTCTCGATGTACAGCTTCGGCATGCGCGCACCCGTCGTGATTCGGCTGTTGATGATGCCGTTGATTCTGGTCTTCACCGTCATGCGCGTCTTCGCGAGCGCGACGTGCCGGAATCCCGTCTGGCCTGCCGCGATCGAGCGCATTTCCGTGATCGCTCCCGATGATCACTACGCCGAACCCGGCCCCGGCACGCCGGTCGGCTGGGGAGCCACAGTCCAGGCTCAGCAGCGAGGCGAATACCCGAACGATCCGAAAGCCCGAGCCGAAGGCTGGACCGGCGAGCCAGATGGCAAACTCCACGCGGCTACATGGCTCGACAACCCCGCTCCACTTGTTGACAGACGTTCGTCAGCGCGAAGCGAAGCACGGTGCATTGAAAAATGAAAAAGCCCATTGTCGCAATCTTATATACCGGACTTGTTTTGCTCGTTAGCTGCTCACAAGGCGCATCGGCGTTGTTGCAGAAATCGGGGCGCTTCCAGGTGGACTGACGTTTACGTGCAACGCTCGGGTTGACCAGGATGTTAACTTCGCATCGAACTACGTAGATTCTCGATTTTTTCCCCGAGAAGATGCGCAAGGACGAACGCAAGGCCAGCGAACCCAAAGGGCTGTACCGCGTCAGGAACTGGCGGGAATACAACACGGGCTTGATTGCGAGAGGCGACGTGACCATGTGGATTGATCAAAGCGTACTGACGCAGGGATCCGAGGCTGGCCCGACCAGGCGCGGCCGACCGACTGTCTACAGTGATGCGGCGATCCAGATGCTCCTCAGTCTCAAGCAAGTCTTTCATCTGCCGCTGCGCGCACTGCAAGGCTTCGCCCACAGCTTGCGCAAGCTCGCCTTTCCGAGCTTGCCGGTACCGAACTACACGACCTTGAGCCGTCGCGCGCAGACCCTCAAGGTCGCGCTGCCGGCGCAATGTCCCCATGAGCCCATGCACCTCGTGATCGACAGCACCGGACTGAAGGTGTACGGCGAGGGTGAGTGGAAGGTTCGCAAGCACGGCTGGTCCAAGCGCCGGACGTGGCGCAAGGTCCACCTTGCGATGGACGCGAACACCGGCCAGATCTGCGCCGCGCTGATGACCCATCAGGACGAAGGCGATGGCGAAGTGTTGCCCGATCTGCTCGACCAGATTCCGGCTGATGTGATGATCGATACCATCGGCGGCGATGGCGCTTACGACACCAAGCCTTGCCACGCGCGGATCGCCGCGCGTGGCGCGAGCCCGTCCATTCCCCCGCGCGAGGGAGCGAAGCCGTGGCCAGATCGCACGCCCGGCGCCACGTGGCGCAACGCAGCTATTGCCACTATCGAACGAAGCAACAGGCGCGAATGGAAGCAGGCGAGCGGCTACCACCGGCGATCGCTCGCCGAGACCTTGATGTACCGGCTCAAGGTACTCACGGGCTCCAGTCTGTGGGCGCGCGCAACTGGCTCGCAAGCCACCGAGGTGTCGATCCGTGCGGGTGTACTCAATCGCATGGTAGCCCTCGCTCGCCCGCAGTCCGTCCGTATCGCCTGAGATTGAGAGCACAAAGGTCATTTCGTCTGTATGCCTGATTTTCGCAACAACGCCAGGCGCATCGGCAAAATTCAGCACTGCAGAAGCGGCTGTCAAATCGGCTCTGGCCGGCGTCGAGGACATCGAATTCGACGATGTCTATGAAAATACCCCCGATTTACATGGGATGAGCCCGACCCCGAACTACAAACGCACATTTGTTTGTGGCTACGTCACCTACAAGCAACAGGACGGGCAACCTGTCCGGGCGCGCTTCATCTATGTAGCCCATTCGGACGATCCGTCATTTGCGGGCCATGACCCGCTCAACCTTGAGAAGCCCGAATTAAATTACGGCATACGTGATGAAAGCAATGGAGGCAAGTATGCAACCGCATTCGAATTTGCCGGCTGGAATCAGATTTGCGTCAATGCACAGCACCCCAAAACTT
The DNA here is from genome assembly GCF_000685075.1 of Paraburkholderia oxyphila NBRC 105797. Classification (GTDB taxonomy): domain Bacteria; phylum Pseudomonadota; class Gammaproteobacteria; order Burkholderiales; family Burkholderiaceae; genus Paraburkholderia; species Paraburkholderia oxyphila. The sequence continues at coordinate 6,964 of NZ_BAYD01000141.1, read as the reverse complement.
TCAGCGGAGTCGCCCCAAAGAGCGTGGATTGACAGGGATGCTGATCCGGCCTGGTCTCGACTGTTCAACGACATGACCATGCAAACGATGCGGGAAGGATGATGAAAGACCAGAATGGACGTGGCGTGATCCGCCTGAACGACATGACGACGCACGGTGGTCACGTGATCACTGCGAGCGACGACCTGAAGGCGCTGGGTGCTCCCGTAGCCCTGCAGGGACATTTGACAGAATGCCCCAAGTGCGGCGGCCAGTTCAGGATCGTTCCAGAAAACAGCACGCGAAGGCACCACGGCATACCGGTCGCCTTTGACAACGACCCGACCGAGTGCGGTGCCCGGCTGATTTCATCGATCTGAATGGAAACGGAATTGCAGGTGACGCTGTCCGCCGATAACGCGTTGCGCGCGGAAATCTTCCAGCGCGATGCCTTCGTCGGCCCCGCCATCGTGCGCGCGGACCGGCTGGGGACCTAGCGCATGGACGAGCTGCTGCCCCACTACGAGTATGAACTCGGACTGCTTGCGCGCGCGCTCGCGGAATTCGCCACGCGCTACCCGAAAATTGCAGCGCGCCTTGGCATCCAGAGTGATCACACGGACGACCAGCACGTCGAGCGTTTGATCCAGACGTTCGCGCTCCTCGCCGCCCGAGTCGACTCAAGACTCGACGACGACTATTCCGAGTTCACCGAGGCATTGCTGGAAGTCATTCACCCGCATTATCTGCGGACGGTGCCTTCCTGCGCGATCGCCCGGTTCGATCCTCGTGCGCTGGCCGGCCAGCTGACGCAAGCCAGAGTCGTGCCGCGCGGCACGCCGCTGAACATGCGCACCGCCCCCGTGCGGTACCGGTCGGTCTATGACGTGACACTCACGCCCCTGCAGATACAGTCCGCGCGCTACATGCCGGCCACGCTAGCCCCGACGACAGCGAAATTGCCGGCTGACGCGACCGGCGTCGTGTCGGTCACGTTGCGCTCGACAGCCGGTCGGTTCCCCCCCGCCATTCCCGACGGGCCGGTGCGCATTCACCTCTCGGGAGAGCCGCCGCTTGTCGTCGCATTGCTGGATGCACTGCTGCTGCGCGCGAGTACCGCCTATGTCCAGGTCGATCAGGGGGAATGCTGGACTGCTCTCTCTCAAGTGCCATTTGCCCCGGTTGGCTTCTCCGCCACCGAGCGGCTACTGCCGGAAAACACGGTACAGAGCAGCGCCGCAACCGCCTTCCACTACCTGCTCGAGTATTTCGCGTTTCCCGAGATGTTCGATTTCGTCGACCTCGACATCGGGCGCGTTTGGCGCGCTGCGCGCGCACCCGAGGCACGGGAACTGACACTGCATGTCGTCCTGCGCGACACGCCTGACGACGCGCCCGCCGCCAGGGCGCTCGCCTCGCTCGATGAGCACGCGTTCAAGCTGTTCTGCACACCCGTTATCAACCTGTTCCAGCGACGGGTACAACCCATCGCGCTAAAGGATGAGGAGACTTACCCGATTCAGCCTGTGCCACTCACCACGCACGCGGTGCTTGATGTCTACTCAGTGGATGCGGTGTACCTGGGGGAACGGACACTGGAGAAAGCGGATGCGCCGCGCGCCACGCTCGAGCGTGATGCGTGCCCTGTGCAGGTGCCCGCCTATCACGCTTTTGGACACGCGCGTCCGGACGCTGCGCTGGATGTGTACTGGGTGGCGTTTCGCAACCGCGAGGCCGGACCGGGCGTCCTGTCACAGATGACGCTGTCGCTGGTCGGACTGGACGGCCATCCGGCGCAACCCGATTTGCCGCAGCTCGACGTTGTGACGACGGCAACCAACCGTGGTCTGCCGGCTCGCCTGCCGATCGGCAACCCTTCGGGTGACCTGCTGCTTGACGGCAATGCGCTGGACTGCCCGATCCAGCTCATTACGCAGCCGACGCAGCCTGCCGAACTGCCCCGTGGCAAGGGTGCCCTGTGGCGCGTGATGTCTACACTCTCGCCGCATCCAGTTGATCTGACGCCAAACGGGGTGTCCTCCCTCAAGGCATTCCTGCGATTGCACGCTGTGCGATCGACGCCGTTCGCACAGCGCTGCATCGATGCCATCATCGACCTCGATTACAAGCCGGCAGTACGGTGGATGTCACTGCACAACCCGTTTCCTTCCTTCGTGCGAGGTGTCGAAGTCCTGATCTCGTTTGACGAAGCCGCGCTTCGCGACGTCAGCCTGGCCGTGTTTTCACGAGTGATGGAGCGCTTCATCGCACCATACGGAGCAGTGAACAGCTACGTCCAGCTCGTCATCCTGTCGGCGCAGACCGGTCAGGAGCTGATCCGTAGCGAGGCGCAGCCAGGCACGCAGCCGCTGATCTGAGGCCGGAAGGCACGACACGTCCGCAGAGCGTGGCTTTTCCTCGTCGTGACGCGATCCGCAACTACGCAATCAGGGTCTGCAGCACATCCACCGTGCGCTCGGTCGCGCCGCGGTGGCGCGCCGCGAACGCCGCTGCGGCCGCGCCCATCGCCACGCGGCGCGGCTTGTCGGTAAAGAGTTCGCGCAAGGCACGCGCGAGATCGGCGGGATCCTGCACCTGCAGGGCTGCGCCGGCCGCGACCGCGTCCGCGGTGGCCTGGGTGAAGTTGAACACGTGCGGGCCGATCAGCACGGGCACACCGACGGCGCAGGCCTCGATCAGATTCTGGCCGCCGAGCGGCAAAAGACTCCCGCCGATGAACGCGAGATCGGCGGCGGCGTAATACGCGCCCATCTCGCCCATCGAGTCGCCGAGCAGCACATTCACGTCCTGCGGCAATGCATGGACGCCCTCGTGCGACGCCGCAGCGCTCGCCTTTGAAGCAGCCGGCGCCCATTTCGAACGCCGCTCGAGCTTGAGATTCTTGCGCGCGACGAGCGCGGCCACCTCGTCGAAACGCTGCGGATGGCGCGGCACGAGAATCAGCAGCGCGTCTTCCACGCCAAGCGCGGCGAATGCCTGCAGCACGAGCTCCTCTTCGCCTTCGCGCGTGCTCGCCGCCACCCACACGGGCCGCGCGCCGATCGCGCGGCGCCAGTCGCGCCCGCGCGCGACGAGCCCAGGCGGGCTCGCCATATCGAATTTCAGATTGCCGAGCACGCTCACGTTGCGCGCGCCCAGCGCGCTCAGGCGCTCGGCATCGGACGGGCTTTGCGCGAGCACGCGCGTGAAGCCGCCAAACACCTCGCGCGCATGCGCGCCGAACTTCGCCGCGCGCTTGAACGAACGCGCCGACATGCGCGCGTTCGTGAGCACGAGCGGCACGTCGGCGTGCTTGCATTCGTCGATGAGCGTCGGCCACACCTCGGTCTCCATCACGAGGCCGAGCGACGGGCGCCATGCACGCAGGAAGCGCCGCACGGCATGCGGCATGTCATACGGCAGATAGCAGCGCAGCACGCGATCGCCGAACAGTTGCTCACCCGTGGCGCGCCCGCCGGGCGTCATGTGCGTGAGCAGGATGCGCGCGTCGGGACGCGCCGCCAGCAGCGCGTCGATGAGCGGCTGCGCCGCGCGCGTCTCGCCCACCGAAACGGCATGCACCCAGATGAGCGGCGCGTCGTCCTCGGGCACGCGCCCGACGCTATAGCCGAAACGCTCGCCGATATGCCGGCGATAGCCGCGCTCGCGCCGCGAGCGCACGATGAGGCGCACCACGGCGAGCGGCGCAATCAGCCACCAGGCCGCGCGATAGATGGCCCTCAGCATCGGGCCTCCGCGACGGGGGGTTGCGCCAGCGCGCCTGGACCCGCCATCGTAGACGTCGTACCCGTGATGAGATTGAACCGTGGCATCAAACGAGTTCCTTGCCCTTGAGACGCTCGAGAATGCCGAGTGGCGCCCAGTCCGGATGCACCATGTCCTTCGCGGGCAGGAAGAAGGTCTGCTCCATCATGAACTGGCCGGACATGACCGCATGCGAGGCGTGATCGGAGAAGCACACCCACACGCAGCCCGGCGGAAAATTGATGGTCTCCTGCGGGCTCGTCTTCTGGTAATCGAGATCGGCCTTCATGCAGTCGTGCAGATTGAGCATCAGATGGTCGTACTCGCTGCGCGGCGACTTGGTGATGTGCAGCAGGTTCTGCAGCCAGGCCGAGCCCGGCATCTGCGGCTTGATGTTCGGCAGGAAGCGGCGCGCCATGTCCTCGAACGGCTCGCCCACGCGCCACACGCGCGGCACGCCATTCGGGTTCACGTTGGTGAACACGCGCAGGATGCGCTCGCCATAGTTCGGGCGCGACGGAAAGGCGTCCACGTGCAGGCGCGAATCGTCCTTGCGCCACGAGGTCTGGCGCGTTTCCACCTGATGCAGGCGCAGGCTCGTGGGCGCGACGCGCAGCTTGCCGCTGTACTCGGGAAAGAGCCCGTCGACGAGTGAGCGCGCACAGGCCTGATAGCGCGCGATCATCGCGCGCACCGCTGATTGCGTGACCGTATCGCCCAGCACGCCGCGCAGCGCGCCGCCGTTCGGGTCGAGGCTGATGTTCTTGCGCTTGGGGTCGGCGATCGCCGGATCGAGCAGCGCGCGCTCGCCGCCCTCGACCGCAAACTCGAGCTTCGAGAAATACAGGACCTTGCCCTGCTCGACGGCATCGAGCAGCGTCTCGCGCGGCTGCGAAAGATATTGACCGTGCCAGTCGGCGGACGTGATTTCGATGATCTGGGATTCGTTCATGGTCGCCCCCTGGAAGCGATGGATCTGGATGCCAGGCGGGATGCCGGGCGCCGACCCTTATACACCGCGAGCCGCCTGGCGCGCCTTGACGCGCCGCAGTCTGTCAGGCCTTGCCTTGCATCTGCCGCGGCGCGGTGTCACAGCAGGCCGAAGCCGGCCAGCGCGCCCTTGACCTGCGCGAGCGTGGGCGGCTGCCCGGCGGTGCCGAGATTGACGACCATCGGCGACCAATAGCCGCCGGTGCGCCAGGCAGTCGCGAAATTGTACAACTCGACCGTCGGACGCTTGAGCGCCGCCGCAATGTGCACGAGGCCCGTGTCCACGCCCACCGTGGCCGCCGCGCCGTCAATCAGGCCGACCACGGCCGGCAGCGAGAGCCTGGGCGGCACGATGGCCGCCTCGCCGAACTCGCGCGCGAGGCGCTCGCTCGTCGCGCGCTCGGCGTCGCTGCCCCAAGGCAGCACGAGCGACGCCCCGCGGCGCACGAGCGCCTGGCCCAGCTCGATCCAGTGCGCATCGGGCCATTGCTTGTCGGCGCGTGAGGTGGCGTGCACGAACACCACATAGGGCACCGGCAAATTCAGGCCGACGCCCGCGAGCGCCTGGGCCGCGCGGTACGTGTCGAGGCCGAAGTCGATGTCGTCGGTGGGTTGCGGCGGCGGCAGCTCCAGCGCGGCCGCAACGAGCTGCCGCGTGCGCTCCACCACGTGCGTGCGCGGCTCGATGCGCACGGCGCGCTTGTAGAAGAAGCGCACCGGCCATTCGTAGCCCGCGCCATCGGTCCGGTTGCCGAGACCGACGAGCGGCCCGCGCGCCCAGCTCGCGACCCACGCGGTCTTGATCAGGCCCTGGCAGTCGATCACGAGGTCGTATTTTTCGGCGGCGAGCGCGCGGCGGAACTCGCCAATCTCGCGCCAGTTGGCCGCGGAAAAGAGCGCCTTGCGCCAGCGGCGCAGTGAGAACGGAATGGCTCGGCGCACGCCGTGCACGAGTTCGACGAGCGACTGGAAGCTTTCTTCGACAAGCCAGTCGATCTGCGCGTCGGGATACCGCCGCCGGATATCGGCGATGGCGGGCATGTTGTGGACGACGTCGCCCAGCGACGACACGCGCACGATGAGGATCTTTTGCACGCTCAAGGAGGAATTGCCGGCAATCTGCGCCGAAAAATGCGTTAAAGGTTCGTGATTCTAGCGCGGCGCGGGTGTCAGACGGGAAAAAGGCGGTGCACGAACCTGACGGAGATGGAAGGTGCCGCGCCGCCGAACTCGGTCACGCGCCGAGGGCAGAGCGCTTCGTACACAAACGTCCTGCGCGACTCCCGCGAGAATCGTCGCGCGCCCTCAGTACCGGTCGATCGGCGGCGATACGCCGAGACTGGGCGGCGAAACTGCACCGTCGTAACAGAAGGTCGTGGTGCCCGCCACGCCTGTTGCTCCGATGATGCATTTGGCCGACCTGGACGCCGGTGAAGCCAGGAGCAACACCGCGCTCAACGTCAAGGCCGCCCCGTTCGATGCCGCACACACTGCGCTCGCTCCGGCTGGCTGCTGAATCGCTCGCCGAGCGCACCACGCCCTGCCGCTTCGACGACGATTTCGACGCGCAGCTACGCGGATACGGGTCGGATTTTCAAATCGATTTTCGCGAACACTTAAAAGCGTGTCCAAACAACCGGGGGCGGCTCACAATCAGTCCGATGAAATACCGATTGCGAAATCTTGCCTTGTGTTCGGCATCGCACATAGGTCGCCCATGCTGTGCGTAGAATGCGAAACAACAAAGATCGAAGGAAAGATCACGCAGCGAAGCCGATCATAACACATATAAATAATTCTTCGCACTGCGAACAATATCTCATCCCGCATAGAGTCGCTCAAGAACATGCGGCAAGCCACAAAGCGATCAAAAGTAGTCTTGACATTGATAGGCAGTGAATTAATGTCACATATAACAAAAATAAGATTCGCACGAGCAACAAAACGTTGTCGGCAGTTGAATGTAGCTAAGGGGACAAACATGAACAGCCTCTATTGTTATCGCCTCACCCTTATTCGGCCCCACAGCCGATGCGCTCCGCCCGGAGCGAAGTAAAGGGTTTTCACCATACCCCCAGTTAAACGCGCCGCCTCGTGGCGCGCGAGATCAACAAGCTATTTAAATTCCAAGCTTGTGATTATGGATAACTGCGTCTTGTTAATGTTATTAGGATATCTAATTACATTATGGGAGAACTGTTGGCGTGCAGTTCTGCCCATACTTTTCTTT
>NZ_BAYD01000142.1 GCF_000685075.1 Paraburkholderia oxyphila NBRC 105797 | reverse complement strand
CTTGCGGCCCGCCGCGAAAACAAGTTAAGGCCAAAGCAATACGACAACGACCAGATTCCAGAAACAATCAGTCTAACTGATTAAACATCAATTTCAGGAGACAACCCTCATGCGCAGCATATTCCGCGAAGACCACGAACTCTTCCGCGAGCAAGCCCGCCGCTTCATCGACCGAGAGATCGTCCCATTCCACCAGCAATGGGAGCATGAGGGCATCGTCCCCAAATCAGTCTGGCTCCGCGCCGGCGCAGAAGGCCTGCTCTGCTGCACGATTCCCGAGGAATACGGCGGAGGCGGCGGCGACTTCGGCCACGCGGCGATCCTGATCGAGGAGCTAGCACGCGTAAACGCAAGCGGCATCGGGTTCCCGCTACACTCAGACATAGTCGCCCCCTACATCTACGCCTACGGCACCGAAGACCAAAAGCGCAACTGGCTCCCCAAGCTCGCCCGCGGCGAGCACATCGGCGCAATCGCCATGACCGAGCCCGGCACCGGCAGCGACCTGAAGTCGGTGCGCACGACGGCCCGGCGCGAAGACAACAACTACCTCATCAACGGCCAGAAAACATTCATCACGAACGGCCAGAACGCAAGCCTCGTAATCGTGGTCTGCAAGACCGCACCAGAACTCGGCTCGAAAGGCGTTTCGCTGATCGTGGTGGAAGACGGCACACCAGGCTTCAGCAAGGGCCGCAAGCTCGAAAAGATCGGCCTGCGCGCGCAGGACACCTCCGAACTCTTCTTCGAGGAAGTGCGCGTTCCGGTCACGCAACGGCTCGGCGACGAAAACGCCGGCTTTTCCTACCTCATGCGTGAGCTGGCACAAGAGCGGCTCGTGATCGCCGTGCGCGCCGTCGCGTCGATCGAAGGGATGCTCGAGCGCACGCTCCAGTACACGCGCGATCGCAAGGTGTTCGGCCAGGCGATCTTCGACTTTCAGAACGCGCGCTTCAAGCTCGCGCACGCCCGCGCCAAGGCCGAGATGCTGCGCATCTATGTGGACGACTGCATCGCGCGGCACCTGCGCCGAGAGCTTTCGCCCGTGGACGCGGCCATGGCCAAGCTCAATGCCACCGAGCTGCAGAACCAGTTGCTCGACGACTTCCTGCAACTGCACGGCGGCTACGGCTATATGTCGGAGTACGTAGTAGGCACCGCCTGGGTGGATGCGCGCGTGATGCGCATCTACGGCGGCACCGACGAAATCATGAAGGAAATCATCGCGCGCACGCTGTGAACGTGCGCGCCCCATCGGAGACCCGGGAGACACCAGTGATGGACCAACCGCTGCAAGGCATAACGGTCGTGGAATTCGCGGGCCTCGGGCCCGCGCCGTTCTGCGGCATGCTGTTCGCGCAAATGGGCGCGCGCGTGATCCGCATCGGCCGCGCGGGCGAGGCGCCGCCTCAAGACCCGCTCTCGCGCGCACGCGAGCACGTCTCGCTCGATCTGAAGCGCGCGGAGGACGTGGCGCGCGCACTCGACTTGATCGCCAATGCCGATGCGCTCATCGAAGGTTTTCGCCCCGGCGTGATGGAGCGCCTCGGGCTCGGACCGGTCGTGTGCCGCGCGCGGCGGCCCGCGCTCGTCTACGGCCGCATGACGGGCTGGGGCCAGACAGGGCCGCTCGCGCACACAGCCGGTCACGACATCAACTACATCGCGATCTCGGGCGCGCTGCACGCCGTGGGCGCGGCAGGCGGCGACCCCGTGGTGCCCCTCAATCTGGTCGGCGACTTCGGCGGCGGGGGCATGGTGCTCGCGTTCGGCGTGATCGCGGCCCTCTTGCGCGCACGCACGAGCGGCGAAGGCTGCGTGGTGGACGCCGCGATGACCGACGGCGCAGCCATGTTGATGAGCATGATGTACGGCTTTCGCGCGGCCGGCCACTGGAGCGACACGCGTGGCACCAATCTGCTCGACGGCGGCGCGCCGTTCTATCGCACCTATCGCTGCGCGGACGGCGGCTGGATTGCCGTGGGCTGCATCGAGCCGCCGTTTTACGCGGCGTTCATGAAGGGCATCGGCGCGGACGATCTGCTCGAGCTGCCGCAGCGCGACAAGGCGCATTGGCCATTGATTGCCGCGCGGATCGAGCAAGCCGTGGCCATGCGCACGCGCGACGAATGGATCGCCCTGTTCGAAGGCAGCGACGCCTGTGTCTCGCCGGTGCTGGGGCTCGCCGAGGCACCCCACCATCCGCACAACGTCGCGCGCGGCGCTTTCGCGCAAGAGCGCGGCGCGTGGCTGCCGCAATGCGCGCCGCGCTTTAGCGCCTTCGATTGAGCTTCGATTGAATCGCGCGTCGCGGCTCGAGCGCGCGGTGCGGCCTTAGCGTCTCGCTTCAGCCCGCTGCCGCCAGGTGGGCCTGCGGCTCGCCCGTCAGCCGGATCTTGCCGCTCTGAACGAGTTGCGCGAGCGGCGCGGGCCGGCCCAGCAAAAAGCCCTGCACTTCGTCGCAGCCTTCGCCCGCGAGCAGGTCGAGCTGGTCCTGCGTTTCGATGCCTTCGGCCAGTACGGGAATCCCAAGGCTCTTGCCGAGCGCGAGCACGGCGCGAATGATGGCCGTCGCCTGCCGGTTCGACTGGGCCTCGCTCACGAACGACTGGTCGAGCTTGATCTTGTCGAACGGGAACGAGCGCAAGGTATCGAGCGAAGAATACCCGGTGCCGAAGTCGTCGAGCGCGAGGCTCACGCCAAGCGCCTTGATGCGCTGGAGCACGTCGAGCGAGCGCTGGCGATCGGCGAATATCGTCGATTCGGTCAGCTCGAGTTCGAGCCGCGCGGGCGGCAAGCCGGTCTCGGCGAGCGCCGCGCTCACCAGTGCGGGCAAGTCGGCGTGCACGAACTGCACGGGCGAAAGATTCACGGCAACCTTGTACGGCGGCATCCAGGTCGCCGCGCGCATGCAGGCCTCGCGCAGCACCCACGCGCCAATCTGGAGAATCAGGCCGTTCTCCTCCGCAAGCGGGATGAACACGGCCGGCGAGACGAAGCCAAGGCGCGGATGCTCCCAGCGCAGCAGCGCCTCGTAGCCGCAAATCTCGCCGCTCGGGACCGAGGTCTGCACCTGATAGTGCACGCTCAGCTGCCCGCGCGCGAGCGCCTCGCGCAGATCGGCCGCGAGTGTGCGGCGCGCCCGCGCCGTCTCGTCCATCTTCGGCTCGTAGAAGCACACCGAGCGCGTGAGGTCGGCCTTCGCGCGGTACATCGCGAGGTCCGCGTTGTTCACGAGCACCGTCTTCGTGGTGGCATCGTCGGGGTAGATCGCCACGCCGAGGCTCGCGCCCGAGAGCACCTCCCAGTCGTCGTAACGGATTGGCCGGAACAACGCTGTTTCGAGCCGCAGCAGGAAGTCGTCGAGCGCTTCGCGCCGCGCGAAGCGCAGGATGGCCACAAATTCGTCGCCGCCCACGCGCGCGACGAATTCGTCCTCGCGCACGAGGCTCGCGAAGCGTCGCGCGAGAATGCGCAGCACCTCGTCGCCGGCATGGTGGCCGCGCAGGTCGTTGACTTCCTTGAAGCGGTTCAGGTCGATGCCGATCAGCGCGAGCCTGCCGCCCTCGGCCGCCGTGCGTTCCATCTCCGCATCGATCCGCTCGTTGAAGGCCGCGCGGTTGGGCATGCCGGTGAGCATGTCGGAGAGCGCCATGCTGCGCAGATGCTCGAGCGATTCGGCGCGCACGCTATCGTCGAGCAAATAGCTCACGAGGCCCGCACCCACGATGACGAAGGCCATGCAGGCCACCGAAAGCGCGAGCGCCTGCAGCGCGGCGGGATCGGAGAAATGCCCCGCCACGGCCATCGGCTCGACCTGGAATGCGCTCATGCCCGTGAAGTGCAGCGATCCGATCGCGATCACGAACCAGCCGGCCACGACGGCGACCGAGCCGTCCGCTCGCCGCGCGGCGCGATCGAGCGCAAGCGCGCCAAAGCCGACCGAGAGCGCAATCGAGGCGATCAGGTACGGCCAACTCCATGTTACGAGCCCTTCGACGCGGTAGGCCGCCATGCCGGTGTAATGCATGAGCGCGATGGCCAGACCGACGAGCGCGCCGCCCAGCGCGGGCGCCGCGCGCGTCAGACCGCTGCACGCCACGGCGAAGCCAATCAGGCTGCCGGCCAGTGCGATGACCAGCGAAACGAAGGTGAGCAGGGGATCGAAGCTCACGGGCACACCGGGATCGAAGCCGAGCATCGCCACGAAATGCGTGCACCAGATCGCGACGGCCGACGCGGTGGCCGCGAGAAACTGCCAACCTGCGCGCTGCACGCCGCGCGTGGCGAACGCGCGCCGCACGAGGCGCGCGGTAACCCACGAGCCGGTGCCGCAGATCAGCAGCGCCACGATGACAAGCCAGATATTGTGCTTGTAGACGATGCAGCCCAGCACGTTCATCACGGGAAGGCCTCCTTTGCGCCTGGATTTAACGATTGCAATGCGGTTTCAAAGCGCGAATCAAGACGAACCGGTCCGGTGACATGCGTACGCGGCCCGTTCGCAAGTTTACGGCACTCATGTGTCGCGACTTTATATAACCCTTTTTAATCGACGTATTTGCAAACGTTTGGCGTGGTTATTCAGACGATTAGCTGCGATTTGTTTGCGGCCAATCGGCTGATATTCGGCACTGACGTTTTGGGAGGAGCCCCGGTTTCCGGGGGGCGACGCCTGGATGTGGCTTGGCGCGATGGGGGGATGGATCGAATCGGGCGCTCGTGGCGCCGCGCGGCCAGACGGATCGGCGAACAGCGCACTGCCTATGGGAGGCGCGGGCGATGCGCGCCGCGCGTGGGCGTCTCGGCACGCGATGGTGTGCCCGTGCGCCTACCAGAGGCGATCAAGCAGGATGTGGATAGCGGAATATGCGCTAGAGAAGATAAGCAGGCACGCGAGAACCATGCCGATATCCATATACAGATGGATGTGGCGTTCGATATGCGCGGCGAGCAAGCAGTCCGGATCGACCGGAATCGATTCGACCGCGTGAGAATGGCGAGTGTTGAACATGGTGAATCTCGTTCGCGAGCGAACTCGCGATAGTGCATCAATGTGCGTCATGCGTTTCGTTTGTCGTGCCGCTTCCGTCGAAAATGCTGTGAGTCGCGGCAAGCGCGCCGAATGACATGAGAATGCCGGCAAAGACCGCACCCGTCAGGGCAAACCTGTTGCCGCGTCCTTCGGCGGCAGCGCCAGTCTCGTCTCGCGAGCGCAAGGCGCCTGTCCGGCCGGCGTGCGGCGGCTCATCCCCAGCGAGCGCATGAGCGCGGGCACGAATGGACGAAATTTCAATCAGTGAAAGCGGGCTCATGGTGGTCTCTGTCAAAATCGGCTGAACAGGTTTCAGGATAGACAGGCGAACCGGCTTGCGGAATCAGACGAATTCGAGATCCCACTCGCCGAGCGGACGGCGGCTGGACTGCCGTGAGCCGCATCGGGCCGGCGCTGCGCTTCAACGCCTGCGGCCGGCCCACGGTAGTCACGATACGATCGCTCAGCGCATCATTCGACTTCGGCGATGGGTTCACGCACATTTCGATCGGCAAGCGCCTGCTTGGAAGTCGACTGGGAACGGCGGCCGGACTGCCCGGCGGCACCCGCCGTAGACGCCGGCTTCAGCTTGCAACCGACGTAGTAGACCAGCGACGTCAGCGAGAGTCCGACGATCCACGAGATATCCGCGCCGCCGAGCCGTTTGGCGACTTCACCCGTATAGAGGTCCGTTGCCATAAACGGCAGTTGCACGACGATGCCGACGAGGTATGAAAAAACGGCCGTCGTATTAAAGCGCCCATACACGCCGCCATCCTGGCGGAAGAACGAATCGACGTCGTAATCGCCGTGACAAACGATGTAATAGTCCACGAGATTACTCGCGCTACTTCAAAATAACAACAGATTCCCTTTCCCCGAAAGTCCTGCCAGATAAGGTTTCTGACGATTTCTCGCCTTGCTGCCATCCAGGCGATGAGCGCGTGATCGTGACGCGGTGTCACGATGTTACCGCGTCGCCGACGCTCACCAAAGGCAGCCCTGGGCTCGCGAAGAGAGCCGCCCGGGAATCAGCATGCGGCAGACGGCCATATCGGGCGTGCAGGGCGTTGCTGCCGCTCGGGCAGGTACGGCATGCTGCCGCGAGCGCAGCGGCGCTGGAAGGCGCCGAAGCGGCTTTGGTAGCGAAGCGCCAAAATCCACCCAGTTGTGCGGACTTATTCAGCAGCACAGGCAGTAACGCAATTGCACCGCCTGATAACATACTCAAACTCGCCTAACACGGCATTCCGAAGCGTCGGGCCGTCGCCTTGCCAGTCGTAATACGCTCTGCGGTTACATCGTTACACCGCCGAAGGAGGTCGCACGATTGAGCCGATTGATGGTCAGCTCGCAGGATCGTCAATCGCTGCACGGCGTCTTGCCGTTTTTGGCATTGCAAAAGAGTCGTTCGCTTCAACGATTACCAAACGGGGAATCCAGTTGCACGGGCGTATTCTTCGGGCGGTACAGTGAGGTGACCGCCAGAAATGGCTCAAGAACGCACTTCAAAGCATCCGCGTGCTTATGGACATATTCGGTTGACAGACATCGACCGCCGCGCGCAACCGCAATGGCCTGCATTTCCTCAATCGTCAACGGCATCCATTCACCGCGATCACTTCGCATCTGCATCGCTACTTTCCCCGCGTGCCGCATGATCGAAATAGTCCAGGTTGATGACGCGCGTCGGGCGCTCGCGTCGATACGCGGGCCGCGCGAGTTCAGGATCGGTCGATTCCCGATAGAACATAACGACGAAATGGACGAACAGGCCGAGCCCGCCCGATACGCCAAGGAGGAACAGGAGCGCGGTGCCAAAGACCCTGAGATCATACGGATCAAGGGCATCGTTCTCCGCGAGTGTCGCCATAACGAATAACGACAATGCGATGGATATCCAGAAGGGGATATAAAACCAGTACCGGACAAGCCAGCTTCTTTTTGGATTCCTCATCGCACTATGCCTGCTTGCTGTATGAAACAAGGGTCCACGTCGCATACGTCCGGTCTTCACGCACGCCAAGCAGGGCATCGAGTATTTTCATGGATCGGGGATAGCGCAGGAGCAGGTCCGGCATGGTTTGCCCCTTGCGGAAGTGCTGCGTGGCTTCGGGACTGTAGTATGTCCATTGCTTCGCACACCACATGCCCTCCTGCGGACAGGCCTCATTGGTGTACGCAGTTGTGCCGAGCGGTACGCGGTTATCCTTGGGCTTGAGGGGCAGGCCCGTCGCCGGGTCGAGATTCTTCTCGCGGGCCAGTTTGGCAACGAGCGATTCGGCCGGTTGCGGCGGCGGCACGGCGGCGTCCTGCTCCTTCTGCCACTGGAACGTTCCATCCCACTCCGGCAACTTCGTGGGCGGCAGGGGCACGATCTGGTCGATATCCGGCACCTTGGGATTGAGGCCGTCATGGTCATCGATGAACTTGCCGATCAGCTTGTAGCGACGTGATCTTTCCGGGTCGCGAGCAAGTTCCAAGTAGTACAGCGGATCGGATGTATCGGTGTCGAACCCATTTGCCAGAAATCTAGCCGATTGCTCGTCGCCTGCCTCGACCCCCTTTTGAAAGATCTCGGTAGCTTGCACATAAGATTTGCTATCCATAAGATCTACGCCAAGGTCGCTCGCCGCCTTCCCAAACCCTTGATCTACCGCACACCGCATCATTTGCCTCGAAATATCCGGGGCGCGGTCCTTCGGAGAAAGCAGGTCGCCAACGTAATACTGTGCGTCCGGATCGCCCAGATCGGCTGCCTGCCGGAAATAGTGACGCGCTTTCTCTGCGTCCTGCTCAACGCCATAGCCCACTTCAAGGTAGTGACCCATGTCGTAGTAACCCCAAGGTATGCCAGCCTTGATTAGCTGACTGGCGAGATCAACGGCTTCCGCAGGAGCATCTGGTGAGGATACCTGACCGTTTTCAAGCATATTCTGCAAATTGTTGTTGGCCTTGTAGTGCCCGCTAGCTGCCGCAATCCGGTAATACCGGGCAATTTCGTCGTAGTTCTTTGGGCCATCCTGCTTCTGTAGATAGCGCGCGTATTTGAATAGCGCATCGGCAGTCGGATCAAGTGCAGGCAGATGGTCCGCCGCATGAACGCATGTAAAGGCCAGCTTCGCACGCACGGCGCTCCAGTCGGTTTGAGAGGGCATCGGATTATCCTTGTTCGAACAGGCACATAGCAGCGACGCCAAAAGAACTATCAAGGAGACTTTTGGCATGATCTTTAATCCACGTTGCTCTTCGTCGTTGAAGCGCGCGAAAAGCCAATAAGCGACGCAATCGGTGCTTCTCCGTTTTTCTGTTTTCTCGCATTGCGCTTAATAATGTCATCCCAAGCATCAAACGCCGACTTAGGCGAATCCGATGCCCCGTCTTTTATCCCGCGAGTATGGATACTCCACAAGCGCCGCCGCAGCGGCTGCGTCACGTCCATCCGCTCGTGACAGATGTTCAGTTCGCTGTCCACCTCCATGCTGCGCGTGTTGATGTTTGCCGAGCCGTGCGTCAGGAATACATCATCGACAATCATGATCTTGCTGTGGATATAGACCGGCATCCAGTTGTCGCCCGGCGAATCCGGTGCGACCAGCGTGCAGATATGAATCTTCAGGCCGGGGATATCCTTCACCGCCAGCGGGCCACCCTTGCCCTGTCGGGCATCATCGAGTTTCTGTTGCGCTGCCTTCTGCCGTGCAGCAGCATCAGGACCTGAACTCATCCGGGCAACGGCCAGTTCATTT
The DNA here is from genome assembly GCF_000685075.1 of Paraburkholderia oxyphila NBRC 105797. Classification (GTDB taxonomy): domain Bacteria; phylum Pseudomonadota; class Gammaproteobacteria; order Burkholderiales; family Burkholderiaceae; genus Paraburkholderia; species Paraburkholderia oxyphila. The sequence continues at coordinate 14,646 of NZ_BAYD01000142.1, read as the reverse complement.
ACCGCACGCATGATATCGACCGGTTGCTGGGCATCCTGATCTTCCTGTGCCAGGCCTGACATGAGTTTTCCCTGTCCGAGGCTCTTCAGCATGTTGTAGGTGCTCACCGTGCCGCTACCCACCCCTTCGTCACTTGAGTTCGTGACGACGAACAGATAGACCGGTCCATGCATGCCGGGATCGCGGCCCCACTGGACCTGTCTCGCGGCAGCCTCCTTGATCTTGTCCGCCAGCGGTTCCCAGCGGAAATACTGGTTTTCGATGTAGATGAACTTCGCCGCGTTGGCCGCAGTCTGGAGATACAGCGACTTGATATCGCGCCTTCCTTCCTGCGACTGGGTGCGCGTGATCTGCGCCATCACAGGCGTACCAAAGTCGCGACGCACCTTAAGCTGTTTCGACAGCGGCATGCGCTTTGTCTGCAAATCAACCTTCGCGTTGTGCTTCCACGCGTTGCAGAAATTCGCGTTCAGACATTCCAGAATCGGCCCCGTGACAATACTCGACATGTCCTGGCGTGGGGTTTGGCCATTGCGCCCGAAGCGGGCATTCTTCCGCGCGTAGCCATGCGCATCGTCATCCCAGTATGCGTCAAGCGTGTTGTGGCCCATAACGAAGCCCACAGCCTGTTCGGGAGCTTCATAGTCGATCAGCACCATTTTCTGGTGATGCGACGGTCCGGCGCCGAAGCCAAGCACAACCGCCTGCTCGCTTAGACTCTTGTCCGCGCGGCGCAAGGACTCCCGATACATGATTTCAACGCGGTCAGTCAACGAAAAGTCCCGCGTCACCAGGTGAATATTCTTGAGAGCATGAATACCTGCCAGCGATCGGGCTGCTGCGGCTCGATCCGCAGCGATGATACGGGCACGTGCGTACCAGGCGCGGTCATATTCGCGCTGCGTATTGTTTTCGTTTTGCGTCGAGATGCTACGTACCAGGTCGTACCCGGGATTTTCGTTCTCGAGAAACTGTCCAGCCGCAAAGGTATCTGCCCAGCACAGGATGCGAACCATTACTCCTTCCTGGCCTTTCTTGATGAGCAGGTCGCCGATGCAAAGCGAATTGCTGCCGACGCGTTTGAAATACATCGACGGCTGGAAACCCCAACAGATGTAGTCGATAGTGTGCTTCGCATTATCGATGGCATCGTATAAGGCGCCGAACGCCTCCTCGCCGTTGACCAATGGGCGATACGATGCCTCCATCGGAGGATACTCAGTCAGTTGCACGAACCATGGCGTACAGATCAGTGCCGAGGTGGTCTGGTCAAGTGCAATCGGGGTAACAATAGATGAAGGTTTGCCCACGTTTTCATTGCTCCGCTTCAGGATTGAGCAACTTGCTGTAACGCTGCCTGTTTAGCGCGCGGTCGCCCGATGGATTGATATCAGCGGATGGCTGACTCTCATGGAAGTGAAAGCCCTGATTCGCGAGATCACCATTCGCTGCGTTGCTGCGATATGCCTTCGCGACTGGAATCGTGTGGGTCACCCCGCTCGCCAGTTCGAGTTTGTATTGCTGCGTGGTCGGATGGTGATCGACCTGGAGCAGCCCGGTTTCATCGAATACCCCCTGTTTGACCAGGGTGCTGCCCACAAACAGCCTGTAGGGCATGCCAGCGGGAATCGCAGCCCGCGAAGCGGGCGATGCTGCGGTATTCAGCGCGAGCGGCACGGTCGGCAGGCCTGAGAGCACCGGGTGCGTCAGGTCCAGCGGCTGGTTCAGCGTCGCCTTGCCCTGCTTCTGGATCGTGATGACTTTCAGGAACAGGTCATTGGGGCCGCCCAGCGTAATGCTGCCGTCCTTGAACTGGATGAACGCACCACCACAGGTCAACGTCATTTCCTGCTTCGCCACGATGCGCGCCACGCCATTGACACTCGATATCGTCAGGTCCTGGTTCGCATCGAGCGACAGCGGGCCGCCCTGCGCCTGTATCTCGACGGGGCCTTTCGCCGCAAAAATCTTGATGCCAGCCTTCTGCACGAACAGCGAAATCTGTTCGACCGCCGCGACAGTCCACCGCTTCAGCACGCTCCAGTCGGCGTTCTTACCGGTCACGGTTGAAATGTTCTCCTGGGCCGCGAACTGGATGCCCTGGCCCGCGACGATCCCCGCCGAGGCGGGCGTGCCCGCGAGCAGCCCCGGCTTCTTCAGGCCGTCGAAGTCCTCCGTCATCTGCTGCTGCGCGTCCGTGTCGGCGGGTTCGGCCTTCGCACTGCTGGCGGACGCAGCCAGCGCCTTCGCGGTCGCCAGCGCGCTTTCGAGTTCCGCGATGATCTCCTGCATGTCGAGCTGCTTGCCCGTCGCAGCAGGACGGTCGTATGCCGTCAGGAGCAGCCCCTTGCCCGCGCGGTTGACGCCCCAGCCCGACGTGCGGACCTCATAGCCCTCGCCCCGGTATTCAAGCTTCTGGTTGACGAGGTAGCCCAGGTTAAGCTGTGACTTGCCCGAGTGCTCCGTGCTGAGCTTGATTCCCTCCTGGCCCGCCCAGTCCTCCATGCGCAGCTTGTTGTTGCTCTGCGTGCGGATCATGTTGCGCGAGAGCCAGCGCCGGTCGTTCGTGATGAGGTCCCGCGCCTGGCTGTGGTGATGAAACCCGCAAATTTCCGGCTTATCGGGATCGCCATCCCGGAACCGGATTACTGCCTCGTCATTGTCCAGCGCGACCATGTGCATGCCGGTTTGCAGCTTGCCCGCGAAGGGTTTCGCCAGGCGCATCGGCACGCTCTCGCCACCTTTCGGCCAGGTGCCAAAGTCGGCATCCAGACGTACGACGTAGTAGCCCGTCGCGGTCATATATCCGTAAGAATATTTGTCAGGACTGCAAATCCGTGCGCTGAGCGTGCCCGAAATGCGCGCCCAGGTTTCCGGCCTGAGCTGGAGCCGGAAACGCCGGTCGGCGGGAATGGCCTTGAAGGTGTTGGTGTAGGGCTTGTCGCGCGCTCCGCTGTGCGTGACCTCGATCATGACCACGTCTTTTGGCGCATCGGGCAGGACGATATCCGTCTCCAGCACGCTTGCGCACTGCAACGCCAGTACGTTACTCTCGCCCTCGTAGATGATCTGCCGTGCGAGGGCCGCCTCGTGGCGAAGCTGCGCTTCCCACTTTGCCCCGGCCTGGTCGAGATGGTGCGTGCCATAGACGTAGGGCTGGCCGTAGGTCGTCGGGTCCTGCGGGGCGAGGTTGGCACTGTCTCTAAATCTTTCCCAGGCCGATTCCGGGTTGTAGTCGGCCACCGTGTACGACTGCGGCACCGTCTCCGCGTGGGTCTTCAGTGCCGTGACCGCCTCCACGCCCCCCGCTTCGAGCCCCGCTGCCTCGCGGTACGGCACAATGTGCTGCGGCTCGTCGTAGAGATAATGGTCGATGTCATCTGCGAAGACGACCTGATCGCCGTACTCCGATTCCTGGATAAAGGCGTAGATGCCTTCTTTCTGCATCAACATCTGGACATAGGCCAGATCGGTCATCTGGTGCTGGAAGCGCCACGCATGCACCGGGTACTTGCGGCGCAGCCGGAACGCCATCAGGTGATCGGGAATGCCGTGGCGGCGCAGCACCGCCCGGATGATGTCGGGCGCTGATTGACATTGATAGGTCTGGGTCGTGGTGACCGCCGCCAGCCGTCCGAAGTGCGACTTCAGGACGAACTGGTGCCGGGTAAGATCGTTCGTCGTCTGGATGGCCGAAACGCGCTCAAGGTAGCCTGAAAACTTCTTCACGCTCCCGTCTTCCGCCGTGATGACGAAAACGGCGTCGAGGTTCAGGTAATCCGCGCGGGGCAGTGCCTCGAGATGCGTTGCCTCAATACTTACGGTAACCGGCTCCCCCATCGCCTCGGTGGCCGTGAATGACACGACCGACAGTTCTGCGGCGCTTGCCGTTCCGGGAATTTCAAGGTGAAACGCCTGCCTTCCGGGGATGGCAAGCAATACGTCTTGCAGGTCTGCCACAGGCCTGGCCTCCTTGCTGTTTTTCGTGAGAGGCGCGGCCTGGTGCATCAGGACTGCAAAGGGGTAAAAGGCCGCGATACGGGGCTCGTTGAGCCCACTCCGTTTTCTACGCCTGCGGCCATCCCGGCTCAACAGGGTCCGGTCAGAAAATTGCAATGACTTGACGGGCCGCAACACGGCCGGCGGCGGCGCGCACGGGTGTCTTACTGGATTCGCGGAAAACCCTGGCGGATGCCGGAGTACCAACCTCGCCGCGCCGGGTCTGCACTTTCCGGCGCGTCCCGCCCAGCCCCGTCCACCTGACGCGGGTCCCCTGCGAGCCTCTGCAACGGGGCGCCGCCGATCCGCCCTGGCTCTCGGGGCGCGGCGGGCACATCCGGACGCAGGGCGTGCTGGCGTAGCACGCGTTATGGATGGGCATGGCGGCCAACGCGAACCGCACGGGACGCAAGCTCAAAATTGAGCGCTCGTTGCCCTCCGCACCCGTCGCGCGATCCGGTGACGAACTGTTTTCCGCGAACGGTTTGCCACGCCGGATCATCAGACTGGCGCCCCCATGCACCGTGCGCGACCCTGGCAGCGCCTTGCGCGGAGCAGGCCGACCAGACCAACGCGAACCTTACCGGTCATGGATCCAGAATTGGACCCATGATCTGCGCGCACGGAATGTCGCAATGCCACGCATCACACGACGGTAAGGTGTTGCGGGCATGTCTTGCCAGGCTGCGCGAACCGGCCAGAGGTTTCCCCAGAATTGAGGCCGCATGTCCGGCCGTGTCGATAACCGGACGCCCGGTTTTTCGAGGGACGCTTGACTGGAGATTCAAGTCGGGCAAGCAGGTGCGGTGCACCAGACGATCCGATGCAAACAAAAATGGCGAGATCACGCGTCGCGTGATCTCGCCATTAACCGAATAATCTTTATTTAGTCCTTCTGCGCAATCATTGCCGCAGTGGCGTCCACCGCCTTGCGCATCTTGTCGACGAGTTCGTCGATCTGTCCATGCGTCATCACCAAAGGCGGCGCCACGATCAGCCGGCCGTTCGTCGAGCGCACCACGGCGCCCGCATCGAACGCCACGCTGCGGCTGTGCCACGTCAGGTCCGCTTCGTTCGCGTAACGCTCACGCGTCGTCTTGTTCTTGGCAAACTGGATGGCCGCTACGGCTCCCGCGCCCTGAATCTCGCCGATGAGCGGATGGTCGGCGAACGCTTCCCGCAGCAGCTTCTGAAGATACGGACCCGTGTCGGTCCTGGTGCGCTCGACCAGTTGCTCGCGTTGAAGCACGTCGAGGTTCGCCAACGCCACCGCGGCCGCCACCGGATGGCCCGAATAAGTCAGGCCATGCGCGAAGACGCCGCCCTTTTCGACCAGCGTCTCGCCAATGCGGCGGTTCATGATGAGCCCGCCCATCGGCACATAACCCGAGGTCAGCCCCTTCGCCACGCAAACGAGATCCGGCGTGAAGCCAAAGTAACGATGCGCGAACCACTCGCCGGTCCGGCCGAAGCCGCCAATCACCTCGTCGGCGCAGAGCAGCACGTCGTATTGCCGGCAGATTCGCTCGATTTCCTGCCAGTATCCCGGCGGCGGGAAGATCATGCCGCCGGCGCCCTGGAACGGCTCCGCAACGAACGCGCCCACGTTCTCGGCGCCAAGCTCCAGAATCTTGCGCTCGAGCGATCGCGCCGCCTTCAGGCCAAACTCCTCGGGCGTCAGGTCGCCGCCGTTGGCGAACCAGTAGGGCTCGTCGACGTGGGTGATGTTGGGAATCGGCAGATCCCCCATCTCGTGCATGAAGCTCATGCCACCGAGCGACGCGCTGCCGACCGTCGAGCCGTGATAGCCATTCACGCGGCCAATCAGCACCTTCTTCGTCGGCTTGCCCATGATGTCCCAGAAGCGGCGGACCGTGCGGATCAAGACCTCGTTGGATTCAGAACCCGAATTCGTGTAGACGACGTGGCTGAACGGTTCACCCAGCAGGCCGAACAACCGCTCGGACAATTCGATTACCGAAGGGTGCGTGGTATGAAAGAACATGTTGTAGTACGACAGTTCCTTCATTTGGCGCGAAGCCGCCTCCACGAGTTCCGGGCGTCCGTAGCCGACGTTCGTGCACCAGAGACCGGACATGCCATCGATATAGCGATTGCCGTCCGAATCCCATAGGTAGCTACCTTCGCCGCGAACCATCACACGGGGACCTTCCGCATTCAGCGCCTTCTGATCCACGAACGCGTGGATGTGATGCGCGGCATCGGAGCGCTGGAAGTCGCGGGTCGTGCGGTGACCGGGTGTGGGAGCATTCATAAAGTCTCCTAAGAATATAGTGAAGTTGGCGCGAAGCACTAGCACGCGCGAGCAATTGACGATTCGGGAATGAGCGGCCCCAAGCGGTTCATTGCAAGGGGCTTGCTCCCGATATCAGCGAAATTGAAACCACGTGGTTTTCAGCTGGCTGTATTTGTCGAATGAGTGCAAGGACAAATCCCTGCCGAAGCCCGACTGCTTGCCGCCGCCAAAGGGCACGGTCACATCGAGGGCATCGACGGTGTTGACGGACACCGTGCCGGCTTTCAGCGCACGCGCCACGCGGTGCGCGCGATTGAGGTCGTCGGTCCAGAGCGAGGCGGCAAGGCCGTAGACGCTGTCGTTGGCCAGGCTCAACGCCTCATCCTCGGTGTCAAAGCTGCTGATGGCGAGAACGGGACCAAACACCTCATCGCGCGCCAGCCGCATGTCTTGACGCACATTCGCGAACACCGTGGGTTCGACGAAGTTGTCCGAGCCATTCACGCTCAGGCGCTTGCCCCCGGTCACCAGGCGCGCGCCATCGCGTTGCGCTTGCTCCACGGCGCTCATGATCTGCGAAGTCTGCTGCGCGTCGACGATCGCGCCTGCGCGGCTCGCCGGATTGAGCGGATCGCCCGGCATCCAGTCGCGCGCTTTTTTCATCAGGCGTTCGATGAACTCGTCCTGAACAGAACGCTGCACGTAGAGACGCGAGTTTGCCGAGCACACCTCGCCCTGATTGAAGAAGATGCCGAATGCGGCCTTTTCCGCGGCGAGATCGAGATCGCGGCAGTCGTCGAAGATGAGATTCGGACTCTTGCCACCACATTCGAGCCATACCTGCTTGAGGTTGGACTCCGACGAATAGCGCATGAAGTATTTGCCAACCTGAGTGGACCCCGTAAACACGAGGCAATCCACGTCGGGATGCAGGCCCAACGCACGTCCGGCAATCTCACCCAGACCCGGAACGACATTGAGCACGCCTTCGGGCACACCCGCTTCGAGCGCCAGCTCGGCCAGACGCAGCGCGGAAAACGGCGACTGCTCCGCAGGCTTCAGCACCACGCTATTGCCCGCGGCCAACGCGGGCGCGAGCTTCCATGCTGCCATGTCGAGCGGAAAATTCCACGGCACGACCGCTGCGACCACACCGAGCGCTTCGCGCGTGATGGTCGCCAGCGCGTTCGATGCAGTGGGCGCGACCTGGTCGTAGAGCTTGTCGAGCGCTTCGCCATACCACGCGAATACTTGGGCCGCGCCCGGCACGTCGATGTTATAGGCGTCCATGACCGGCTTGCCCATATTCAGCGAGTCGAGCAGGGCCAGTTCCTCCCGGTGGGCCAGCATCAGCTCCGAGAGCCGCTGCAAGACCTTTTTGCGCTCACCGGGCGCCATGCGTGCCCATGGCCCCTTTTCGAACGCCTGACGCGCGGCGCGCACGGCCAGATCGACGTCCACCTCATTGCATGCCGCGACGCGGCCCAGCCGCTGATTCGTGGCCGGATTGATCGAGTCGAATGTCGCGCCCGAAGCCGCGTCCACGCGACGTCCGTCGATCACCGCCTTTTCGATGAAAACCTGCTCGGCAGCTCGACGCTGCCAGTACCCGAGATCGAACATGCTGCGCTCCGCTTGGACCGCTGCTGCGGCCCGGTTGCTTTGTAATTGAAGAGGATGGTGCGGTATTTCGCGCGAAAGGAGAATTATTAAAAATATTCTCGGGCGATATGATAAAACTTTGCAGCCGAGCCCCACTGCGGCGCCTTTCCCAGGGTAAGGTTACGCACATAAAACACAGGACAAATAGTCCGCGCGGCCAAGGTGCCAGCGGCCGGATATCAGAGGGACACGTGGCTTTTTATACCTTGCGGCAACTCAAGTACCTCGTCACGACGGTGGAAGCCGGCAGCGTGGCGGAGGCGTCGCGACAGCTCCATATTGCTCCGCCGTCGATTTCGAGCGCCATCAAGGGGCTGGAAGAGAGTTTCGGCGTGAAGCTTTTCATCCGCCATCACGCCCAGGGCGTGTCGCTTACGCCCGGCGGCATGCGCTTCTATCGCAAGGCGCAGGAGTTGTTGCGCGTGGCGCGCGAGTTCGAACAAAACGCGCTCGCCGACAACGACGTGGTGACGGGCCAGATCGACATCGGCTGCTTCGAGACCGTGGCCCCGCTGTATCTGCCGCAACTGATTGCGGGTTTTCGCGAGCTTTATCCGGGCGTCAACATCCGGCTGCGCGACGGCGAGCAGCAGGATCTCGTGCAGGGATTGACCGCCGGGACCATCGACGTGGCGTTCCTCTACGATCACGAGCTCGACGGCACCATCGAAGCCGAGCCGCTCATGCCGGCACAAAAGCCCTATGTGCTGCTGCCGGAAAATCACCGATTCGCGCGGCAGTCGCACGTCTCGCTGCACGAACTCAGCGTGGAACCCATGATTTTGCTCGACGTGCAGCCGAGCCGCACCTATTTCGTCAGTCTTTTCCACGATCTGGGCCTGACACCCAATATCGTCTTCGGCTCCCCCTCGATCGAAATGGTGCGAGGCATGGTCGGTCAGGGATTCGGCTTTTCACTGCTCGTGACACGCCCGAATTCGGAATGCACCTACGATGGAAAAAGGGTGGTAACGATCGACATTACCGAGTCGGTTACGCCTTCGGGGCTCGTGAGCGCGCGGCTCAAGCGCGGACAACTGACGAAGCCCGCGCAGCTGTTCGTCGACTTCTGCCGGGAGCAGCTGACCCATCTGCACGCGTCGAAATAGCCGCGCGCCCCGCGCTCCATGCGTCGATGCATGATGAGCGGGGCGTATCGATAAAGATCGCGTTGCGTTCAGAGCGGATGCTTCAAACGCGTTGCGAGGCGCTCGAGCATCGCGTCGCACTCGGCGAGTTGCGCCTCGCTGACGAACTCGTCCGGCTTGTGTCCCTGATCCATGCTGCCGGGTCCGCACACGACCGTCGGTATGCCTGCCTGCTCGAAAAGGCCGCCTTCTGTTCCGAACGCGACAGTGCCGAACTCCGAAGAGCCGCTGATCGCCGCCAACAGCCGGGCCGCTTCGCTTTCATGCGGCGTCGCCAGCCCTGGATAAGCGCCCAGCGACTGGAAGCTAATGTCCGTTTCGGGTTTCACCGTGCGCATGGCGGGGAGCAGTTCTGTCTGAGCGTATCGCTCCAGATCGTCCGCCACTTCCTGCGCGTCGAAGCCGGGCAACGTGCGCACTTCAAAATCGAACTCGCACTCCGCCGGCACGATGTTCAGCGCCCTGCCGCCCTTGATCACGCCAGTTTGCACCGTCGAAAAAGGCGGATCGAAGCGCTGGTCATGGCGCTCGGGGCGCGCAAGCTGCGTGCCGATTTCGTCGAGCCGGCCAATCAGGCGAGCCGCATACTGGATCGCATTCACGCCATACGGCGCGTACGCGGAATGGCATGCGGCGCCCTTGACCGAGCATCGCATCGCGAGCTTTCCTTTGTGGCCGAGCACGGGCTTCATCCCCGTTGGCTCGCCGATCAGACACAGAACCGGCTTGTGCGGACGCTTCGCAAGCTCGGCGAGCATCGGGCGCACACCGAGGCATCCGACCTCCTCGTCATACGAAAACGCCAGATGGATCGGCACGTGCAGATCCACCTCGATAAGCGCGGGAACCGCCGCCAGAACCGAGGCAATAAAGCCCTTCATGTCCGCCGTGCCGCGGCCGTAGAGGCGCCCATCGCGCGCAGTCAACCGGAAGGGCTCGACCGTCCAGGCTTGCCCATCGACCGGCACGACATCCGTGTGCCCGGAAAGCACCACGCCGCCGCGCCCGCCCGGGCCGATCGTCGCAAAGAGATTGGCCTTCGTCCGTTCCGCGTTATAGATCAGTTCACTGCGAACGCCGAACCCGGCCAGATAGTGCTCGATAAACGCAATCAACTCGAGGTTCGAGTCGCGGCTGACCGTCTGGAAAGCCACCAGCCGTTCGAGCAGCATGCGGCAAGACCTGTCACTCATCGCCCGGCACTCCGTAGCTCGGCGCCAAGGTGGGGTTCAGCGCTCGCGTCAGGTAATCCTGCATCTGCGGACGATAAGCCTGCCAAAGCGTGTCGAGCTGCCCAATCGGATCTTCGTCCGCCCAGTCGACACGCAAATCGGCGATGGGCCATGTGTGATCGCCAACGATCTTCAACGCGGCCGAATGCACGGGCCCGGCTTCTCCACCCGCTTCGGTCGCGGCGTGCATTGCCGCGAGCAAGCGGTCCGCCAACATACCCGCAGCGTTTTCGAAGGCCGCCACCATGGCAGCGGTGACCTCGATGCTCGCGAGCATATTGCCCGCGGCCACGCATTGCTCCCCCGCCAAGGCGTGATGAACGCCCAGCGCCTCCTTGCCGGTGAAAAATGCCGTTCGGCCCTGTGCGTCGATGGTCGTCACCTGCCGATACTCGCTCCAGCCGTTCGCGTTGAGGGCGCGCTCCACGGCTGCCGCGGGCTCCAGCTGGTCGTGCTCCAGCAGGTCCAGCACCTGCGGACCCAGTGCCGGCAGCGTGACGTTCTGCGTGGCCACGACTCCGACCCCCGCACGCGCCCACGGGCAACGCGCGCCCACCGCGATACTGGAGGAGCTGATGGCAATGCCAAGCTGCCCGGTCTCCGGGCAACGTCCGACGATCGAAAATGTCATGGCCTGCTCCTTATGCCTGTGCCTGCGTCCAGCCGTCCGGAACCACAGCGATGACGTCGATCTCCATCAGCCATTGCGGCTGCCCCAGTGCCGACACCACAAGACCGGTGGAGATGGGAAAAACCCCCTTGAGCCACTTGCCGACTTCCTGATAGACCGGCTCGCGGTAGCGCGGGTCGATCAGATACGTGGTCGTCTTGACGATGTGGGAGAGATCGCTGCCGGCTTCCTCGAGCAGTTGCTTGACGTTCTTCATGGCCTGCTCTGCCTGTGCGCGCGGGTCGCCCAGGCCGACCAGGCGTCCCTCGAAATCGGTCCCCACCTGACCGCGCACATAGACCGTGTTGCCGGCCCGCACGGCCTGGCAAAGGTCGTTGTCCAGCGACTGGTTCGGATAGGTATCCTTGGTATTGAACATGCGGATGCGAGTATGCGTCGGCATCAAATAACTCCCAATGCGTTGGTGTGTTGAATCTGCGAATCGACATTCGCGTATTCGGTGCTGGCGAGGCGCGCTTCGGCCTTGCGCTGCGCGGCATCGCGATACTCGAGATAGCTGCTCTGCGTGGCGATATGGCCGGCGACATGCTTCGCGTCGTGCCAGACGCCCCAAATGAACGACGACCCTCGTCGGGACAGCCACGGCAGCCCCACAAAATAAACGCCCGGCTCTGCCGAAACGCCGCGTTGATGCTTGGGCTTGCCCTTATCGTCGAAGGCATTCACCTGCAGCCAGCCGTAGTCGTTGGCATAGCCCGTGGCCCAAACAATCGACGTCACGCCGGCAGCCGCCAGATCCAGCTCAATAAGCGGATGCGCCACGCAATCCGGATCCGGCACGATCTCGCGGGCGTCCGGATCTTCCGGCAAATCCAGGCCATTGCGCGCAATATAGGCGTCCGCCGCATCGAGCAAAGACAGATAGTTCGCGTCGCCGTTCGCGAGATTCGTCTCGAGGTCCGCTTCAAAGGTCACGACGTCATCGGCAAACGCCTTGGTGAGGCCAACGAGCGTCATGCCTTGATGCGCGAGCTTTCGGAAGTTGACCGTATGCCCCCCTCTGGCGCCGCTGACCGCGATGGTGACGTGCTCCCTGCCCGGCACGACGGTCTCGGTATCCCACAGCCCGAGCACACCGAGCCACCAGCAGAAGTCGCGGTTCCGATACGTACGCGGCGGACGATCGTGAGGGCCGACGGAGAGATACACCTTCTTGCCCGCACGCATCAACTCTTCGGCGATCTGCACACCCGATGAGCCGGCGCCCACGACCAGCACCGCTCCGTCCGGCAATTGCCCGGGGTTGCGATAGTCGGCCGAGTGCATCTGCACGAAGCGATCGGACTTGGGCGCAATCGGCGGAATGACCGGTCGCTGGAATGGCCCCGTGGCCACCACGACGCGACCTGCTTCGATCACCCCGTCGCTCGTTTCAACGGTAAAGCCACAACGCCCCGCATTGCGCGTGACCCTGGTCACTTCCACGCCGGTGCGAATGGGCGCGCGGAACTTCTTCGCGTAGGCCTCGAAGTAGTCGGCCACGCGCTCCTTGGAGGCGAAAGCGTCAGGATCGAGGTCATCGAATTCCATGCCGGGAAAGCGGTCGTGCCAGGCGGGACCGTTCGCGACGAGCGAGTCCCAGCGGCCAGTCCGCCAACGCTCCGCGATGCGGTTCCGCTCGAGAACCAGATGCGGCACGCCAAGCTTGCCCAGGTGTTCGCTCATGGCAACGCCGGCTTGCCCGGCGCCCACAACGAGCGTGTCAACGGTTTCGATACTCATTGCTCTTTCCTCGTGCGAGCTAGTGATTGGTGTTGTTCATATTCTCTTCAGAGTCCAGGAATTACGAAATTATGATTTTTGTGTTCCTTGGCTAGCAAAAACCTCTTGGTGCCGGGTGCATAGGAAAAATCTCCGCAACCAGTAAAGAAACTATTTTTTTCCGCTTCTTTGCACCGTGCTACGCTTGATCTGTCGTTCGCAGCGCAGTGCCCGAAACCGGCCAAACGCCCGCCAGGACTGCCTTTGAAGGGTTGGCTCGCTGGCCCGTCAGGCATGGCACGGCTGTCGAATGCGGTTCCATCGGCGGGGTGAGACAGGCGGAATGGATGAGAACGGCGAGCTTCCGGGAAGGCAGCACGTCGCGAAGATCAAGGCGTTAGCGCTTGCCATGTCCCGTAGCGAGAGACCTGGCGGCCGACCGCGCAGCACCTCGGCATGATGTTCAAAGAATCGAATTTATGCAGTGACGGAATCCATACATATTAATTCGCATTACTTACAATAATACAAAACTCCATTAAAAAATCCAGTGCTTTCGGATATTCATTGATCGCCAATGATGCTCGCTTCTACTTCTTTGCCCATAGAGGAAACAACATGAGTGCCCATCGCAAGCGCCATTACCTTCGTCCGGCCATCGCAGCCGTCTCACTCGCAACGGTGGCCACCTTGGGGTCGTTCACTACGATCCCCGCACACGCGGCCGATACCCAGTTGAACGTCTACAACTGGTCCGACTACATCGGCAAGGACACCATTCCCGACTTCGAGAAGCAGTCCGGCATCAAGGTCAAATACGACAACTACGACAGCGACGACACGCTGCAGGCCAAGCTGCTCGCGGGCAATTCCGGCTATGACATCGTGGTGCCCACTTCGAACTATATGTCGCGACAGATTCCGGCTGGCGTGTATCAAAAGCTCGACAAGTCGAAGCTCCCCAACCTCGCGAATCTCGATCCGGCCATCATGAAGGTCATTGCGCAGTTTGACCCCGGCAATCAGTACGGCGCCCCTTACGCCTATGGCACGGACGGCATCGGGTACAACCAGCAGGCCGTGCAGAAGGAGCTTGGGGCGAATGCACCGGTGGACAGCTGGGCGCTCATCTTCGATCCGAACAATCTTTCGAAGCTCAAGAGCTGTGGCGTTTCATTCCTCGACCAGGCCACCGACGTATTCGCCGCGACGCTGCAGTACATGCACAAGGACCCGAACAGTATCAACCCCAGCGATTACCAGGCGGCGTATGAGGTGCTGAAGAAAATCCGCCCGTACATCACGCAGTTCAATTCGTCGGGCTATATCAACGATCTCGCGAACAACGATATTTGTGTCGCGTTCGGATGGTCGGGCGACGTGGGTATTGCGCATCGTCGGGCTCAGGATGCCAAACGGGGTTACGACATCAAATTCGCGAATGCCAAGGAAGGGGGGCTGATCTGGTTCGACGTCATGGGCATTCCCAAGGATGCCCCGCACCCCGAGGCCGCACTGGCCTGGATCAACTACATTGAAGATCCGAAAGTCAACGCCGGCATCACCAATGAAGTCTTTTATCCCACTCCAAACAAACCTGCGCGGTCCTTTGTGACCGCCTCCGTCTCCAACGACCCGGGCGTCTACCCGCCCGAGGACGTGCTCTTCAAGATGACCCTCATCAAGGCGCTGCCCGCCGACATCCAGAGACTCGAAAACCGCCTGTGGGCACAGCTCAAAACCGGGCATTGAATCGCGTAATCGCGGCCCGCTGACCGGACTGCTACCGGCCGCACTCTGACCTTTCCCTTTGCGAATCATACGTTCCACCTCGCGGCGCGTAGGGCAGCGTACGCCCGCAGCAGGTGGAACTCGAAGCACGACAAACATGGAGACAACGCAAATGCCCACCACCCCTATTCAGGAGTCGCAAATTCCGTCGCGCGACGCGTTCAT
>NZ_BAYD01000143.1 GCF_000685075.1 Paraburkholderia oxyphila NBRC 105797 | reverse complement strand
GGCGCCGCCGCTCATGCGGCGCACCCCGCCGGCGCGCACGGCAGCCACGCGCCAGCGCCGGTGCACGCCGCGCCGATGCTCAACAACCCGCTCGTCTCGACCGAGAAGCTCGTGATCGTCGGTGCGTCGACGGGCGGCACCGAGGCGATCCGCGAAGTGCTGCAGCCGCTGCCGCCCGACGCGCCCGCTGTGCTCATCGCGCAGCATATGCCGCCCGGCTTCACGAAGTCGTTCGCGCAGCGCCTGAACGGCCTGTGCCGCATCACCGTGAAGGAAGCGGAGCACGGCGAGCGCGTGCTGCCGGGACACGCCTATATCGCGCCGGGCCACGCGCATCTGCTGCTCGCGAGAAGCGGCGCGAACTACATCGCCCATCTGTCCGACGAAGCGCCGGTGAACCGGCACCGGCCGTCGGTGGACGTGCTGTTCCGCTCGGCGGCGCTGCACGCGGGCAAGAACGCGATCGGCGTGATTCTCACGGGCATGGGGCGCGACGGCGCGGCGGGCCTGCTGGAGATGCGCCGCGCGGGCGCTTTCACGCTCGCGCAGGACGAGGCGAGCTGCATCGTGTTCGGCATGCCGCGCGAGGCCATCGCGATGGGCGCCGCCGACGAGATCGCGCCGCTCGCCGACATGAGCCGCCGCGTGATGACGCGCCTCGCCAGCATGGGCGAGCGCGTGCAGCGCGTGTAGCGAACGACGCAGGCTGGACAAACGGCGCGGCGGCGCGCAAGCTGCTGCGCCGCTTGAGGACGAAGCTTTGGCTGAGAGAGCGTGTGGCCATGCAAGGTACACACGATCGATGACGATGAATCGATCCGGATGGGCGTTGGGCTCGTCTGGATCACTGCCCGGGTTTTGGCCTGGAGGAATGGAACCGAGATGGATAAGGGAATGAAGATTCTGGTGGTGGACGATTTTCCGACGATGCGCCGGATCGTCCGCAACCTGCTCAAGGAACTGGGCTACGCGAACGTCGACGAAGCCGAGGACGGCGCCGCGGGCCTCGCGCGCCTGCGCGGCGGCAGCTACGACTTCGTGATTTCCGACTGGAACATGCCGAACCTCGACGGCCTCGCGATGCTCAAGGCGATCCGCGCCGACGCGACGCTCTCGCATCTGCCGGTGCTGATGGTGACGGCGGAGTCGAAGAAGGAAAACATCATTGCCGCGGCGCAGGCGGGTGCGAGCGGCTATGTCGTGAAGCCGTTCACGGCGGCGACGCTCGACGAGAAGCTCAACAAGATTCTCGAAAAGATGGCGAAGGCCGGGAGCTGACGTGAACGAGTTCACCGACGTGCCGCCCGCCGGGGCATTCGATGGCGCTGGCGCCGAAGCGGGCGAGTTCGCTTCGGACCGCATCCTCGCGCGCATCGGCCAGCTCACGCGCACGCTGCGCGACTCCATGCGCGAGCTCGGCCTCGACAAGCACGTGGAGCGCGCGGCCGAAGCGGTACCCGACGCGCGCGACCGGCTGCGCTACGTCGCGAACATGACGGAGCAGGCGGCCGAGCGCGTGCTTTCCGCGATCGAGGTGGCCAAGCCGATGCAGGTCCAGCTCGAAAGCGACGCGAAAGCGCTCTCGGCGCGCTGGGCCACGTGGTACGACGCGCCGATCGGCCGCGAGGAAGTGCGCGCGCTGATGGACGAGACGCGCCAGTTTCTGGAAGGCGTGCCGCAGTCCACGGCGGCGACCAACCAGCAGCTGCTCGAAATCATGCTCGCGCAGGATTTCCAGGACCTGACCGGTCAGGTGATCAAGAAGATCATGGATGTGGTCTACCTGATCGAGCAGCAACTGCTGACGGTGCTGGTCGAGAACATCGCGCCCGAGCGGCGCGAGCAGTTCGCGGCGAACGCCGCGCTGCTCGCGGAGACGGCCGGCGGCACGGGCAGTCCCGAGACCCTGCTGAACGGCCCGCAGATCGATCCCGAAGGCAAGGCCGATGTGATGCAGGATCAGGCGCAAGTGGACGATCTGCTCGCGAGCCTCGGGTTCTAGCGCAGCGGCTTCTGACGGCCTGTGACGGCTGCTGCGGTCGCTCGGGCAGCGGTTCGGGCAGCCGGTTCTGGCAGCCCCTCCTGCCGCATTCTCACGATGCGGCCGCTTCCCGATTGCATGGCTTGCGGCGCGCTTGATCGCCGGAAGCGCTGGCCGTGCGGATAGCTCCCGAATGTCATCCCGCACAGGCATACTAGAGAGCGTTCGCTCATTGCCGTCGTGGTGCGCACCGTGGCGGTGCATCCCAGCGCTGCCAGTCGTTTCCCGTCAAGACGCCGCCCGTAGCCACCAGTCATAAGGCGCGGGCGCCGCGCGGAGGAACACGCGACCGAGAGAGGGGAGGTCCATCTTGTATCCGCACGCATCGACCGTTGTGTCTGCCGTGTCCCGCGCGGCTCACTGTGCCGGCTCGTCCGGCGCGCCGGGCCCGTCCAGTTCGTCTTCAGATTCGCTTTCAGCCCAGTCCCGAGGTTCCCGCGGCACGGCATGGCGCTTTGTCGCCGCGCTCGTGTGCGCAATGGGTACTTGGGGGATGGCGCAGCCGGCCAGCGCCGCGCTGGGTGGTGCGCCCATGGCCACGCCCCCGGGCGCGAGCGTCACTATTCCGAATACTGCGCTCGGCCCGGTTGGCCAGGGCGCCGCCTCCACGGTCATGCACCAGGCGACCGAGGCCAGTGCGACATCCGGTGCTTCCGCCACCGGCGGCGCGGCCGCATACACCGTCCGGCAGACCACGCTCGCGAACGGCACCGTCGTGCGCGAGTTCGTCTCGCAGGCGGGCACCGTATTCGGCGTGGCCTGGAACGGGCCGCAGCCCCCCGATCTCTCCGCACTGCTCGGCAGCTATTTCCCGCAGTACGTCGCAGGCGTAGAGGCCAATCGCGCCAAAGGCGTGCGCGGAACCGGCGCGATCGATAACAGTGGCCTCGTCGTACACTCGGGCGGCCACATGGGCGCCTTCTCCGGACAGGCATGGCTGCCGCAGGCGCTGCCGGCCGGCGTCAGCACGTCCGACATTCAATAACGAACGGGAGGCGACGCGTGTCCATCTACGGAATCCCCAACGCCTTCGCTCTCGCCCTGCGTGAGCCGCGCTCCTTCATCCTTGCCGTGCTGCTCGCGCTCACGTCGGGCCTCGCCGCTTGCGGCGGCGGTGGCGGCAGCTCCGGCTCGAGCTCCAGTCCCAGCAGCTCCGGCGGTAACAGCGCCACCTCCTCGCTGCCCGCCGGTCCCAACCAGCAGCCCATCGCCGCCACGGGTTCGAACACCGTGCCCGTGACCGTGAACAGCGGCATCACCGGCAGCACGCCCAACATCCCCACCGTCAGCGTGACGATCTGCGTGCCGGGCACGAGCAACTGCCAGACCATCAACAACATCCAGGTGGACACGGCCTCGTTCGGCCTGCGCGTGCTCGCCTCGGCGCTCAATAACTTCAACAGCTCGTTGCCTGCGGCGACCAGCAACGGCAGCCAACTCGCCGAGTGCACGGCATTTGCCGACGGCTACACATGGGGCGCGGTGCGCACCGCCGATGTGAAGATCGGCGGCGAGACGGCCAGCGCGATTCCGATCCAGGTGATCGGCGACGCTGCTGCTTCCACGGCGCCTTCGGCGTGCGCAAACATCGGCCCGGCGCAGAACACGACGCAGGCGCTCGGCGCGAACGGCCTGCTCGGCATCGGGGTCGCGCCTTGGGATTGCGGCGCAAACTGTGCGTCCAACGCCGCGAACGGCTTTTACTACGTGTGCCCGAACGGCACCAACTGCAGCAACGTGACCGTCCCGCTCGGGAGCCAGGTGGCCAATCCCGTCGCGCACTTCGCGGTCGACAACAACGGCGTGATCCTGCAGATGCAGCCTGTCTCTAATAACGGTCAGCCCTCCGCCACGGGCACGCTGGTGTTCGGCATCGGCACGCAGTCGAACAACGCGATGAATGCGTCGCAGCGCTTCGCGACCACCGAGTGGGGCGACCTCCCGAGCAGCAGCTTCAATGGCAGCACGCTGGAGGCGTTCCTCGACTCGGGCTCAAACGGCTTGTTCTTTAGCGACAGCTCCATCGCACAGTGCGGCGGCGGTCTCGGCACGTTCTACTGCCCGTCCACGCCGCTCACGCTTACTGCGACGCTGACCGACGTGAACAATGCCTCGGGCAACGTGAGCTTCAACGTAGCGAGCGCCTCCGTGGTGCTCAACAACGGCAAGAATTTCGCGCTCAACGATCTTGCCGGGCAGTTCGGCTCGAGCGCGAACCTCGACCTCGGTCTGCCGTTCTTCTACGGGCGGTATGTGTATTTCGGCATGGATCAGGCGGACAACGGCGGGACGCAGACGCCTTACGTGGCCTTCTGACGCGTTGTCCCACGCGCGCCCGCCGCGGCTGCGGCGGGCGCGCACCGAGAATTTTCGTCCCTGATTCCCCGCGCGGCGGCGTCGCCTGTGCCCGTCGCAGCTTCGACCCCAGTCCAGTCCCGCCACGCCCCCCTTTGCGGCGGCAAAGCCTGCGGCGATCCCATCCCGCGAAATACCCCGGTTTCCCTGCCTTACTCCGCCGATCACCGCTTGCGCCGCGCGGCAATAATCGCTCTCACTGAAAAAGGGCGTGCGCCGTCACCGCAGGGGTGGCGGGCCGCGTGCGCCGCCGACCGGAGTATCCGTGGCAGAGGACAGCGACCTCGAAAAAACCGAATCAGCCACTCCCAAGCGCCTCGAAAAGGCGCGTGAGGAGGGGCAGATTGCGCGTTCGCGGGAGCTTTCCACGTTCGCGCTGCTTTCGGCGGGGTGCTTTGGCGCCTGGCTGCTCTCGGGCACCATCGGCGAGCATCTGCAGACCATGCTGCGCGGCGCGCTCACGTTCAACCACGCGGGCGCCTTCGAGACCAGGCGCATGCTCACGGGCGCCGGTGTGGCCGCGCGCGAAGGCCTGTTCGCGCTCCTGCCCGTGCTCGCGCTGACCGGCGCCGCCGCGCTGCTCGCGCCCATGGCGCTGGGCGGGTGGCTCTTCTCGACCCAAGTGCTGGAAGTGAAGTTCAGCCGTCTCGATCCGCTGTCGGGGCTCGGACGCATCTTTTCGGTGAACGGTCCGATCCAGCTCGGCATGTCGCTCGCGAAGACGCTCGTGGTGGGCGTCATCGGCGGCTCGGCGCTGTGGGCGCGGCGCGAGGAGATCCTCGGCCTCGCCATGCAGCCGCCGGTGCGCGCGCTCGCCGACGCCATGCATCTGATCGCCGTGTGCTGCGGCACGACCGTCGCCGGCATGTTCGTGGTGGCCGCCATCGACGTGCCGTACCAGCTCTGGTCGTACCACCGCAAGCTGCGCATGACCAAGGAAGAAGTGAAGCGCGAGCACCGCGAGAACGAGGGCGACCCGCACGTGAAGGGCCGCATTCGCCAGCAGCAGCGCGCCATGGCGCGCCGCCGCATGATGGCGCAGGTGCCCAAGGCCGACGTCGTGGTGACCAACCCGACGCACTTCGCCGTCGCGCTGCAATACGCCGATGGCGAAATGCGCGCGCCGAAAGTGGTCGCCAAGGGCGTGAACCTCGTGGCGGCGCGCATCCGCGAGCTCGCAACCGAACACAACGTGCCGCTGCTCGAAGCGCCGCCGCTTGCGCGCGCGCTCTACTACAACGTCGACATCAACCGTGAGATTCCCGGCCCGCTCTACGGCGCGGTCGCGCAGGTGCTCGCGTGGGTCTATCAGCTGAAGCGCTTTCGCGAGCACGGCGGCGACGTGCCGATGGCGCCCACCGACCTCGACGTGCCGCCCGAGCTCGACAAGGGCGCGGTGAGCGACGAAGACGCGGCCGAGGAAGCCGACGAGGCACTCGCGCCCGAGGCACGCGCGGCCGGCGGCAACACGCCCGGCAGCGCACCGGACGCAGCATCGAACACCGCATCGAACTCCGCCCGCAGCGCGAATTCCGGCGCGAACCGTAACGCAACGCGCAACGAAGCACGCGGCGCGAATGAAGGAGCAACAGAATGAACGCCCGCACCGGTTTCCTCGCGCGGCGCCCGGACGTGCTGCAAGGCACGAATCTGCGCGCACTCGCCGGGCCGATCCTGATCTGCATGATCCTCGGCATGATGATCCTGCCGTTGCCGCCGTTCCTGCTCGATCTGCTGTTCACCTTCAACATCGCGCTTTCGGTCATGGTGCTGCTCGTCAGCATGTACACCATGAAGCCGCTCGACTTCGCGGCGTTCCCGAGCGTGCTGCTGTTCTCCACGCTGCTGCGCCTCTCGCTGAACGTGGCCTCCACGCGCGTCGTGCTGCTCGAAGGCCACACCGGTCCGGACGCGGCCGGCAAGGTGATCGAGTCGTTCGGCCACTTCCTCGTGGGCGGCAACTTCGCCGTGGGTATCGTCGTGTTCGTGATCCTCATGGTGATCAACTTCATGGTGATCACGAAGGGCGCGGGCCGGATCGCGGAAGTGTCGGCGCGCTTCACGCTCGACGCCATGCCCGGCAAGCAGATGGCGATCGACGCCGACCTCAACGCGGGCCTCATCAACGAGGAAGCCGCGCGCAAGCGCCGCACCGAGATCGCCCAGGAAGCCGAGTTCTACGGCTCGATGGACGGCGCGAGCAAGTTCGTGCGCGGCGACGCCATCGCGGGCCTGCTCATCATGGCGATCAATATCATCGGCGGCCTGATCGTGGGTGTCGTGCAGCATGGCATGCCGTTCGCGGCAGCGGGCGAGACCTACACGCTGCTCACGATCGGTGACGGCCTCGTCGCGCAGATTCCGTCGCTCGTGATTTCGACGGCCGCCGGCGTGATCGTCTCGCGCGTGGCGACCAATGAGGACATCGGCACGCAGCTCACCGGCCAGCTCTTCACGAACCCGCGCGTAATGATGATCACCGGCACGATCATCCTCATGATGGGCCTGATTCCGGGCATGCCGCACTTCGCGTTCTTGCTGCTGGGCGGCGGCGCGATCCAGCTCGGCCGCGTGCTCAAGAAGAGCGCCGAGGCGAAAAAGGCCAGCGCCGTGCTCGCGGACGTCCTGCCGGCGGCTGCCGCGCCGGTCGAGAACGCGGAGGCGAGCTGGGACGACGTGGCGCTCATCGACACGCTCGGGCTCGAAGTGGGCTACCGCATCATTCCGCTCGTCGACAAGAACACCGACGGCGAGCTGCTCAAGCGCATCAAGAGCATCCGCAAGAAGTTCGCGCAGGAAATCGGCTTCTTGCCGCCGGTCATTCACATTCGCGACAACCTGGAGCTGCGCCCGAACGCCTACCGCATCGCGCTAAAGGGCGTGGAAGTGGGCTCGGGCGAGGCGTTCCCGGGCCAGTGGCTCGCGATCAATCCGGGACAGGTGAGCGCGGTCGTGCCCGGCACGCCGACCACCGACCCGGCGTTCGGGCTGCCCGCGATCTGGATCGATTCGAACATGCGCGAGCAGGCGCAGGTGTTCGGCTATACGGTGGTCGATTCGAGCACCGTGGTGGCGACGCACCTCAATCACCTCGTGGTGATGCACGCGGCCGAGCTGCTCGGCCGCCGCGAAGTGCAGGCGCTCATCGAGCGCGTGCAGAAGGACACGCCCTCGCTCGTGGACGACCTCGTGCCGAAGGTGCTGGCGGTCACGACACTGCAGAAGGTGCTGCAGAACCTGCTCGAAGAAGGCGTGCCGATCCGCGACATGCGTACGATCATGGAGTCGCTCGCGGAGCACGCGCCGCGCATGCCCGACGCGCACGACCTCACGGCGGCGGTGCGCATCTCGCTGGGCCGCGCGATCACGCAGCAGTGGTTCCCGGGCAACGGCGACATGCAGGTGATGGGGCTCGACGCCAATCTCGAACGCGTGCTCTCGCAGACGCTCACGTCCGGGCCGAACCCGGGGCTGGAGCCGGGTCTCGCGCACACGCTGCTCACGCAGACCGAACTGGCGATGGGGCGTCAGCAGGCGCTGGGTTTGGCGCCCGTGCTGCTCGTGCAGCACGCGCTGCGGCCGATGCTCTCGCGCTTCCTGCGCCGCAGCCTGCCGCAGTTGAAGGTGCTCTCGTACGCCGAGGTGCCGGATACGCGCAATGTGCGGGTGGTGAATGTGGTGGGGGCGGGGTGAGGGGGGGAGGCGCATGCTGCCCGAACTGGAAAAGGGCCCGCTTGATGCGGGCATTGCCGCTTTTCAACTCACAGCTCGCTTAGCTTCACCGCGACCACGGGTTCTCCTTGGCGAGCTTTGACGAGGCGGCATAGCTCGATGTCTTCGAGCGTCTCGCATAGCGCGTCCCACAGTCCAACCGGCACGAGGAGCGCCACGGGCTTGCTGCCTTGCATCACGGTCACCGGACGATCTGCTGACGCGACGATTGCTTCAAGGCGGGTTTTCAGGTCTTCGATGTCGATTGATGCTTGCGGGACGAGCGTTTCCATCGTGCGGATTCTCCGTGGCGGAAGTGAGGGGGGCTGGCGCCGGATCAACATGGCGCTGGTGTGCAACCTGGCGTGAAGACGCCACTCTATGAGCCACCCGCCGGCCTGTGCCTTGCGCCGAATCAAGCTCCACGGCAGCCGTCGATCGACCCGCGCCGCCGCGCCGCGCGCAAGCACGCAGGCTTCCCCCATCCCCCGAATTACCCAGATTTCCCCGTCCTGATCCACCGATCGTCGAGGGCTCACCTTCGAAATAATTCCAACATCAGAGAAGGGCCCGCGCGAGCGCGCCAGGCTCGCAGCAATCCAGACGCAATCGACGGGCGGCACGGGCCGCTCACCTCAATCAGGGGCATAGCTTGAACATTCGCAAATTCATCGGTGGCACCAGCCGCGACGCTCTGCGCCTCGTGCGCGAAGCGCTGGGTGCGGACGCCGTTGTGCTGTCGAACCGCACGCTCGACGACGGCAATGTCGAAATCGTCGCGCTCGCGGACAGCGACCTCGCGGCCATCGCGCCGGCGGATGGTGGAGCGCCCTTTGGCGGAGCGCCCTTTGGTGGAGCGCCCCTCGGCGGTGCCCCCTCCGGCGGAGCGTCGTTCGGCAACGCCCAGGCACAAGGCGTCGCCGGCTCCGCAGCAAAGTCGCCGCGCGCGGCCCTCGGCGCACAGCCTGCCGCGAGCGTCGCGACGCCCGTGGGCAACCCCTACGCAAGCGGCGGCATGCCCGACGTGTTCTCGTCGGTGTTCGGCGCGAGCCCGGAGGTGGGCGCCGAGCGCGACGCGGCGGGGGCAAACGCCGATGCACACGACGAAGGCGACGGCAGCGACGACGCCACCGTCTCGTTCGCCCAAGCCACCCAGGCGAAGCTCAGCGCCGAAGCCCCCGAAGCCGCGGCGCAGCCGTTCGCGGCCTCGCGTGCTGCGACTGGCCAAACCGCACACCAGTCGACGATGCCGCCGAGCGCGCAGACGATGCAAGCCGCCCAGCCGTTTGGTGCCGCGAAGACCGCAGGCGCTGCGGGCCGCGAAGCCGCCGGGCGGTTCGAACAGGCCGCCATGCAGCCCGCTGCCGATCCGTCGGGCGCGCCGCGCACGATGGCCGAATCGAATCCCTGGCTGATCGACCACGCGCGCCGCATCGCGAGCCAGCAAGCGGGTCAGCAGGAGCAGGCGCTGCCGCCTGGCATCACGCCCGCAGCCGCCATGGCCAAGGGTCTCGGCGTGGCCGCCGATCCCGTGCATCGCGCCGACGTCGAGGCGAACACGCCCGATTGGGCCCGCCAGGCCGCGCACGTCGCGGCGCGCCGCGCCGCCCGCAGCATTGGCCAGAGCCCGGACGCAGCCGGCCCGGCACCCGTTGCCCAGAACACCACGCCTGGCGCGCAGCCTGCCCATGCCGCACAGGCCATGCAGACCGCACAGACCCCGGCACCCGCCGCCGCGCCCAGCACGGCGCAGACGGTGAGCGAAGCGATTCGCGCGCGCATCGAGCAGGTCGTCAACGAAACCGTGATGCACGAGCTCGCCTCCATGCGCGGCATGATGGAAGAGCAGTTCGCGGGCCTCTTGTGGGGCGAGCGCCAGCGCCGCAATCCGGTGCAGGGCACGCTCACGAAGCAGCTGTTCGCGGCGGGTTTCTCGGCGCAGCTCGTGAAGATGGTGGTCGACCGCCTGCCCGAGGTGGAAAGCGAGGAAGCCGCCATGCAATGGGCCCAGTCGGTGCTCGAATCGAATCTGCCGGTGCTCGAGGACGAAGAAGCGCTCATGGAGCACGGCGGCGTGTTCGCGCTGATGGGGCCGACCGGCGTGGGCAAGACCACGACCACGGCGAAGCTCGCCGCGCGCTGCGTGATGCGCTTCGGCGCGAGCAAGGTCGCGCTGCTCACCACCGACAGCTACCGTATCGGCGGTCACGAGCAGCTGCGCATCTTCGGCAAGATCCTGGGCGTCTCGGTGCACGCGGTGCGTGACGGCGCGGATCTGCAACTCGCGCTCACCGAGCTCAAGAACAAGCACATCGTGCTGATCGACACGATCGGCATGAGCCAGCGCGACCGCGCCGTGGCCGACCAGATCGCCATGCTGTGCAGCGCCGGCCGCCCGGTGCAGCGCCTGTTGCTCCTTTCGGCGACGAGCCACGGCGACACGCTCAATGAAGTCGTGCAGGCCTACCAGAGCGGCCCGGACAACTCGCCGCTCACGGGCTGCATCCTGACCAAGCTCGACGAGGCAACCAACCTCGGCAGCACGCTCGACACGGTGCTGCGCTACAAGCTGCCGGTGCATTACGTTTCGACGGGCCAGAAGGTGCCGGAGAACCTGTACGTGGCCACGAGCCGCTTCCTCGTTCGCAGCGCGTTCTGCGTGCCGCGCGACCGTTCGCCGTTCGTGCCGCACGAGGACGACATTCCCGCGCTGCTCTCCGCGCTCTCGACGCGTTCGAACACGCAAGCCCACGAGGTCCGGTTTGGATAAGTTTGTGATCGATCAGGCAGAAGGCCTGCGACGGCTGCTCGCGCGCGAAGGCTCGCGCGTGATCGCGGTGACGGGCGGCCCCGGCTCCCCCGGACGCACGACCGTCGTGATCAATCTCGCGGCCGCGCTGACCGCGCAGGGCAAGGATGTGCTCGTCATCGACGAATGCCTGGGCCTGCGCCCGGTGAGCGCGCTGCTCGGCGGCGTGCGTGGCGCGGGCAACTTCGCGGCGGTGATGCGCGGCGAGATGGCGCTGGACGAAGCGGTGGGGCGGCATGCTCTCGGCTTCGGCGTGCTGGCCGCCCCGCGCGAGCCGCGCATGCAGTACACGGACGCGCAGTTGCACGCGCAGTTGAGCAAGCTGCTCGCCGGTCCCGCCGATTTCGTGCTGATCGACGCACAGCTCGACGCCGAAGGCGCGCTCTCGCCGCTCGCGATGCATGCGCACGACGTGCTGATCGTGATGCGCGTGACCGCGCAGGCGATCACCGACGCCTATGCGTGCATGAAGCGGCTGCATTTCGCGCACGCGATCGGCCAGTTCCGCGTGCTCGCGAACCAGGTGGCGAGCGAGAGCGAAGCGCAGGCCGTCTTCGAAAACCTCGCGTGCGTGGCGAGCCGCTACCTCACGGTGGCACTCGAAAGCGCGGGCAGCGTGGCCGCCGACCCACACATGCCGCGCGCGGTGCAGCTCTCGCGCTGCATCGTCGATGCGTTTCCGTCGACGGCCGCCGCGCGCGACTTTCGCCATGTGGCGGCCGAGCTGCCTCACTGGCCGATGCGTCCCGCGCTTGCGGCTTCGGCCGGCGCGCAGGCGCCGCACCTGGCAGATTCGGCAAATTCAGCCGATTCATTCGTTTCATCCGTCACTGGCGTTCCATCCGCGCCTGGGCCGGCTCATGCGGGATGGCGGGCGGATACGCCCGGGCAGCGCACGGCGCACCAGCACGCGTGACGGACATAGGAGAGCCCGATGTATAACGCTCAAGGAAAGATTTCGCAGGCCGAAGTCCTCGCGAAATACGCGCCGCTCGTGCGGCGGCTGGGACTGCAGCTCGTGGCGAAGATGCCCGCGAGCGTGGATCTCGACGACTTGATCCAGGCCGGCATGATCGGCCTGCTCGATGCGGCGAACCGCTACAAGGAAGATCAGGGCGCGCAATTCGAGACCTACGCGAGCCAGCGCATTCGCGGTGCGATGCTCGACGAGCTGCGCAGCAACGACTGGCTGCCGCGCAGCCTGCGGCGCACCTCGCGCGAAGTGGAAAGCGCCGTGCACCAGGTGGAGCAGCGGCTTGGCCGCTCGGCGAGCGAGACCGAGATCGCCGAGCATCTGCAGATGCCGCTCGACGAGTACCAGAGCATGCTGCAGGACCTGCACGGCAGCCAGCTCATCTATTACGAAGACTTCGACCGCGCCGCCGACGACGAGCCGTTCCTCGACCGCTATTGCGTCGATCACTCGGATCCGCTTTCGGCGCTGCTCGACGACAGCCTGCGCGGCGCGCTCGTCGAGGCGATCGAGCGGCTGCCCGAGCGCGAGAAGCTGCTCATGTCGCTCTACTACGAGCGCGGCATGAACCTGCGCGAGATCGGCGCGGTGATGGAGGTGAGCGAGTCGCGCGTGTGCCAGCTACACAGCCAGGCCGTTGCGCGCCTGCGCACGCGGCTGCGCGAGATGTCCTGGGCGGGCACGGAGAATTAGTCAGGCGAGGCGCCGGGGGATCGGCGCCGACAGCGAGGAAAAGGCCGGAGTGCGCGAGCGCTCCGGTTTTTTTGGGGGGCGTTTGCTGTGACGTCGCTGGTGTCATTTTGACACCATAAATGATATAGTGACGCCATACTGCAAGTGGAGATCGCAAAGCCCTGGCTGGATGCACCTCATCATCGAGGAGCTTTGCCCCACGTCTCGCGCGCGCTCGCGCTTTGGAACTTCGGAGTCCCCATCCGCCAAACGATATAGGCGTGTGCCGGCACCGAAAAAAGGACGAATAATGGCTATCAACAGCGGTGTGGAAAACTCCAGCCGGGGGCGAATCACGGCCCGGTTGAGTGCAGAAAAGCAGGAAATCCTGCAGCTTGCTGCAGATCTTTCGGGCAGTACGCTCAATCAGTTTATCGTGCAAGCCGCGCTTAGGGCCGCGGAGCAAGTCATCGAGCAGGAAGAGGTCATTCGTTCCATCCGCCTGACGATGGACGAATCGAAGCGCTTCTTCGCGTTGCTGGACGAGCCGGCGAAACCTAATGAGGCGCTGCAGCGCGCGATGGCACGCTTCAGGAAGAACAAGATTGGAAACGCAGATACGTCAGCTTAGGGAGAACGACGATCGCAACAGCTTCGATTGCGGCGTTGATTCGATGAACGAATGGATTCGCCATGTAGCGAGCCAGCATCAGAAGAAAAATCTCTCGCGGACCTATGTCGCGACATTGTCTGTTGAAAGCAGGGCGATCATTGGCTACTACGCGCTTGCCGCCACGTCGGTGCAAACAGATGGCATGCCGGGCGGCCGGCTTCCCGGAAATGTATCCGCGGTGCTCCTCGCCCGGTTGGCTGTAGACGTCCAATACAAAGGGCGGGGCCTTGGCGAATACCTTTTGGCCCACGCACTCGACATCGTGCTGACTACGGCCGAGGCTGTGGGTGTGCAGTGCGTCGTGGTTGACGCACTCGACGAAACCGCAGCGGGGTTCTACGCGAAATATGGCTTTGCACCGTTCACCAATGTGCCGCGCAGGCTTTTTTTGCCTGTAGCGACGATCCGGCAGGCCTGAAATCGCCCTCGCCGGCATTGCCGCCATCTCCAAAAGCAAAAGCCGAAGCACCATCGCTTCGGCTTTCATCTTTTATGAACCGCGCGTTGCCGCGCAAACTGCTTACAGCCCGAACGCCGGCAAACGCCCGTCCGGCCCGTATAGCATCGATGCGCCGTTGCCGGTTTCGCCGCGCAGGATCGCGAGCGCCCGGCGGTTATGTTCCATGCGCGTGCGCACCATCATGCCGATCGTGAGGTTCTGGCGGCGCGCGCGCTCGGTCGAGCCCTTGAGCAGGGCCCACTGGCCTGCAAGCCGCGCGTCGCCGTCACAGGCCATCTCGATGCCCTTGCGCCCGCCCGGCAGGCCGAGTCCGGCCAGCTGCGCGTCGCGCGCCTTCTCGAGACCCGCCATGCGCTGCGTGAGCGTCGTCTTCTCTTCGACGATCTGCGGCAGCGCATGGATGCCGTCCGCCGTCGTGAGCGCCTTCTGCTCGAAGGCGAGCAGCGAGGCGAACGCCTCAACCGCGGCGTGTTCGTCGATCAATGTGGCGAGCAGAGCATCTTTCATCGGGGACCACCTGAGAATGCGTAGTTGTAGGGGCGGCGCGTGCTGCCTGGCGCCTGCGCCCCTTAGCTGCCCGACGCCGGCTTGAGCAGGCCGCGTGCGGTTTCGATAATGCCGTCGGCGATCTTGCCGGTGTCGATCTGCAGCGTGCCGTTCTTGATGGCGTCCTTGATCGACTGGACCTGGCCCATGTCGATGTCGGCGGCGCCGCTCGCCGCGAGCGAGCGCAGCGAAGAGGAAAGCGACGAAAGACTCACGTTGGCGTCTCCGCTAGTGCCCGCGCTGGCGCCAGCGCCGGTACCCGAAGCGATCGCGCTCGATGCGGCGGCGGATGCCGTGCCGCCGGCGCCCAGCGCGCTCGCGGAGTCGCTTTGCTGCGTGCGCGCGGCGCCATCCTGGAGCGAGCGCGCGTCATTGCGGGTGGAGGTGTCGATGTTCACGATGGGGATTCCTGATCCGTATGGCTTTGATAACGGCAAGGGCTGGCGCGAACTTTAGCGTGAAAGTCCTGCCGTTACATGCTGTTACGTGTTCTACCGTACGTTCCGCCCCCGCATTTTTCGCCCCAAAGCCTCGTGTTCGTCCCTAGATCTGCACCTGCACCGTGCCGGCGTCTTTCACGACGCCGCTGATGATCTGCCCGCCGGCCGTGCGCACGCGCACCATCTGGCCGGGCGCGGCGTTGTTGAGCACGCTGCCC
The DNA here is from genome assembly GCF_000685075.1 of Paraburkholderia oxyphila NBRC 105797. Taxonomy (GTDB): domain Bacteria; phylum Pseudomonadota; class Gammaproteobacteria; order Burkholderiales; family Burkholderiaceae; genus Paraburkholderia; species Paraburkholderia oxyphila. Next base: position 8,291 of record NZ_BAYD01000143.1, on the reverse strand, counting down.
TCCGAGGAAATCGTGAAGTTCGAGCCGACGGCGATCACCCTGACCGTCTGGCCGATCACCACCGACGAGGCGCTGCGCAGCATGTCCGTGCGCAGCGGCAGGCCCGCCGTGATGCGCGCGAGCGCAACGGCGCCGTTGGCTTGCGTGGGGTCGGTGATGATGGTCTGCGGCAGGCTCGCGAGGTCGCCTTCGCGCGGCATGAAGTCGGCGGCCGAGAGTATCTGGCCCGCGTCGATCTGGCGCGCGGCCACGTAATAGGTGATATCGACGGCGACGCGCCCCACCACATAGAGCGTCCACGGCTTCGCGCCGACACAGCGCACGCCCACGGTCGTGCGGCCCCACATGCGCGCGCCCGGCGGCATGAAGGGCTCGAGCGCGGCACAGGCCGCGAGGCCGCGCGGGAAGACAGGGGGAACGGTGACGCTCACCTTGCCCGGCAAGCCCGCCGCCTGCTGCTGCAGGAAAGCGAGGGCGGTGGCGCGGATGCGCTCGCCGTCTTCCTGGCCTGGCGGCATTTGCGCGGTCTGGCCGTAGGCGACGGCGCTGGCGCTCGTGGCGGTGTAGGCATTGGCGGGCATCGCCGGCGCGTGCGCCACCGATACGGCGGGCAGTCGCGCGGCGGTGGCCGGCGGGGCGGTTTCGACGACGACGGGCGCGACCGCACTCGACGGCGTGACGACATTCACGCGCCGGAGGCCGCCCGCGCCTGCGTTGCCGTTCACGGCGGCGGGCGCCGCGGCGGCTCCGGGCGCGCCGGGGGCGGGAATCGTGACGATCACGGGCGCGGCTGCGTTCGCGCGGCCGCGCTCGCCCGGCCCCGGGATCGTGATCATGCCGGGCTGGTTTTGTGCTTGAGCCGGGTCTTGTCCCGCGTCTTGTGCGTCGGCTTGCGTCCCGCGCGCGAGCATCGCCGCATTTTGCGCGTAGCCGTTGACATAGGGCGTCGCGCCCATCGAACCACCAGCCGCGTTCGCCTTGCCCGGCTGCGCGAGCATCGCGCTCATCTGGGCGGCGTCCGAGCCCGCGCGGTCGCCGGGGCCCGCAATATAGATCTGCTGGTCTGGCGTTTCGCTTTGCGCGTGCGCGGCGCCGCTCATGCCCAGTGCGGCGGCGGCGCCAAGCGACGCCAGCGCTGCCAGCACTGCCGTGGGGCGCGCACGCAAGAGGGCAGTCAGCGGCATCGTCGTTCTCCATTCATTGCATTGACACGCCTCGCATTCTAGGCGGCGGCCCCCGCGCGCTTACGTCGAATAGAGGGGGCCTTTACCGGCTATTCGTCCGATTGGTTCTTGTCAGGCGCGCCTAACATTCGTCTCCATGCGAAAAGGCCTGTGCGCCTCGCCCAGTTGCCCGATGCGCGATGCATGCGCCGAAGCAGCCCCTCATTTCGTGTCACGGAGAACGCCGAATGCTGGACAAACTCGACGCCGAATTCGCCTTTGGCCGCGAAGCGCTCGATGTACGTGCGACGCGCCAGGCGTTGCTGTCCTCGAACATCGCGAACGCCGATACGCCGGGCTACCAGGCGCGCGACGTCGACTTCTCGGCCTCGCTCGCGGGCGCGCTCAAGCAGGCCGGCGCGGCCACGCCGGGCGTCTCCACGCCGGGCGCGATGGCCACGACGGGCGGCGCAGCGGGTGCAACGGGCGCAGTGGGTGGCGCAGGCACGGCTGGCGGCAACTTCCAGCCGCTCGCGCTGGCGCAGCCCGCGGGCGTGACGAGCGGCATGTCGATGGCCACTACCGAGGCGGGCCACATGGCCGGCAACGTGCAGCTGATCCCGACCGGCGGCCCGGCCAACAGCTACACGAGCCCGCTGATGTACCGCAATCCGACGCAGCCCGCGCTCGACGGCAACACGGTCGACCTCGACACCGAGCGGGTGCAGTTCGCCGACAACGCGCTGCACTTCGAGTCGGGCATGACCGTGCTTTCGCAACAGATCAAGACGATGCTCTCGGCGATCCAGTCGGGTTCGAGCTGAGGCTCGGGCATCGATGCAACTACCGAATCAGGCCATACAGCGCGCCCAGCAGAGCAAACGTCAAGCAGGCAAAGACGCACCAGCCATCCGAGAGGTCAACGAAACCATGCCATCCCTGATGAACATCTTCAGCGTTGCGGGCTCCGCCATGTCGGCGGAATCGCAGCGCCTGAACGTGACGGCGTCCAATCTCGCCAACGCCGACAGCACGACGGGCCCGGACGGCCAGCCCTACAAGGCCAAGCAGGTCGTGTTCGCGGTCAACCCGCTCGGCGGCGCGCGCACCGCGTCGGGCCAGCAAGTGGGCGGCGTGCAGGTGACGGGCGTGATCGACGACCCGACGCCCATGAAGCAGAGCTACGACCCGGACAACCCCGCCGCGGACGCCAATGGCTACGTCACGATGCCCAACGTGGACCCGGTGCAGGAGATGGTGAACATGATCTCGGCCTCGCGCTCGTATCAAGCCAACGTCGAGACCCTGAACACCGCGAAGACGCTGATGCTCAAGACCCTGACCATCGGTACCTGAAGCGGCACCTGACGTATCACGCAAGACCAGGACCTGAAGCAGGCGCCAGCCGCACCCCACGCCACACCGCAACATCGAGCGTATCCGAGGAGAACGCGTTGACCTCCAGCAACACCACCATCGGCGGCAGCACCGCCACCGTGTCGCAGCAGCTGCTCGACACCATGAACGGCACCTCGTCGGCTTCGTCGAGCACGTCCTCGACCAGCGGCACGAGCAGCAGCGACCTGCAGCAGACCTTCCTGCAACTGCTCGTCACGCAGTTGCAGAACCAGGATCCCACCGATCCGATGGACAGCTCGCAGATGACCTCGCAGCTCGCGCAGATCGATACGGTGTCGGGCATCTCGCAGCTCAACACGTCGCTCTCGTCGCTCTCGACGCAGCTCTCGGCGGGCCAGAACGCGCAGGCGGCGCTGCTCATCGGTTCCAGCGTGCTCGCTCCGGGCAGCACCGCGGCGGTGTCGAGCGGCAAGGCGCCGCAACTCGGCGTGCAGCTTTCCTCCGCGGCTTCGGACGTCAAGCTCACGATCACCAACTCGTCGGGCCAGGTCGTCAATACGCTCGATCTGGGCGCGCAGTCGGCCGGCACGGTGCCGGTCACGTGGAACGGCACCGATTCGTCGGGCAACACCGTGGCCGACGGCAATTACACGGTGAGCGCCACGGCGACCGTCAACGGACAGTCGGCCAGCGCGACGGCGCTCGTCGCGAGCACGGTGCAGGCCGTGATCCAGCAATCGAACGGCACCGCAGGCCTCGAGCTCGCCAACGGCAGTACGGTTGGGCTTTCGAGCGTGGCCGGCATTCTTTGATACCTATTGAACACCACAGCGCGGAGTAGACACTCATGGGCTACCAGCAAGGATTGAGCGGCCTCGCCGCAGCGTCGAACGATCTCGACGTCATCGGCAACAACATCGCCAACGCGAACACGGTCGGCTTCAAGCAGAGCTCGGCGCAGTTCGCCGACGTCTATGCGAACACCGTCGCGTCCTCGGTGAACACGCAGATCGGTCTGGGCGCGGCGCTTTCGCAGGTGCAGCAGGACTTTTCGCAGGGCACGATCGACACGACCGGCCAGGCGCTCGACGTCGCCATCAACGGCAATGGCTTCTTCCAGATGTCGAACAACGGCACCGTTACGTATTCGCGTAATGGCGTGTTCCAGCTCGACAAGAACGGCTATATCACCGACGCCTCGGGCGACGACCTGATGGGCTACGCAGCCGGTACGAACGGTGTCGTGAATACGGCGCAGACCGTGCCGCTGCAGGTGCCGACCACCAACATCGCACCGGTCACGACCACGAGCGTCACGGCGCAGCTGAACCTGAACGCGCAGTCCACCGCGCCGACCGACTCGTTCAGCACCTCGGATTCGTCGAGCTACAACTATTCGACCTCGATCACGGCATACGACTCGCTCGGCGGCACGCAGCAGGTCAACATGTACTTCGTGAATGGCGGGACCGATGCCACCACGGGCAACCAGATCTGGAACGTCTATGCAGGCACGTCCACTGGCTCCGCATCGGAAGTCGGCACGCTCAGCTTCAATTCGTCGGGCACGCTCGTCTCGTCGAGCGACGTGAGCGGCATTGCCACGGCAGGCTCGGGCCAGATGACGCTGCAGATCCCCGCGGTAGCCGGCACGTCGACGCTCGCCGACGGCGCCGCCCCGATGAACGTCACGCTCAACTTCAGCGGCACGACGCAATTCGGCAGCGCCAACGGCGTGAACAACCTCACGCAGAACGGCTATGCGAGCGGCACGCTCTCGAACTTCTCGATCGGCTCGGACGGCACCATCACCGGCAACTACTCGAACGGCCAGACCAAGACGCTCGGCCAGGTCGTGCTCGCCAACTTCAACAATCCGAACGGGCTGTTGAACCTCGGCGGCAACCAGTTCCAGGAAACGGCCGCCTCGGGCGTGCCGCAGATCTCCACGCCTGGCAGCACGAACCACGGCACGCTCACGGGCGGCGCGGTGGAAGACTCGAACGTGGACCTGACGAACCAGCTCGTCGACCTGATCACGGCGCAGCGCAATTATCAGGCGAACGCGCAGACCATCAAGACCCAGCAGACCGTCGACCAGACGCTGCTGCAGATGTAAGCAGGCGCACGCACCTTCAACGCACCGGGCACATCATGGACCGACTGATCTACACCGCGATGACGGGGGCGAGCCAGGCGCTCGACCAGCAGGCCGTTGTCGCGAACAACCTGGCGAACGTCTCGACCACGGGCTTTCGCGCGCAGCTCGCGAATTTCCGCGCCGTGCCGATGGCGTTCGGCGACGGCACGAGCGCGAACGACACGACCACGCGCACCTTCGTGCTCTCGGCCACGCCCGGCTCCGACATGACGCCCGGTGCGATCTCGCACACCGGCAACCCGCTCGACATCGCCGTGCAGGGCTCGGGCTTCATCGCCGTGCAGACCGCCGACGGCAACGAGGCGTACACGCGCGCGGGCAACCTGCACGTGGACGAGAACGGCCAGCTCGTGACGGCCAGCAACCTCCAGGTGATCGGCGGCGGCGGCCCGATCTCGGTGCCGCCGGGCTCGGCCGTGACGATCGGCAAGGACGGCACGGTTTCGGCGATCGCGCCGGGCAGCCCCGCCGACGCCATCGCCATGATCGATCAGATCAAGTTCGTGAACCCGCCCGCGGGCTCGCTCACGCGCGGCGACGACGGCCTGTTTCGCACGGCCGATGGCAACCCCGCCGACGCCGACCAGACGGTCCAGGTGGCGACGGAGTCGCTCGAAGGCAGCAATGTGAATCCGGTGGCGGCGATGGTCTCGATGATCGACAACGCGCGCCAGTTCCAGTTGCAGTCGAAGCTGCTGCAAAACGCCGACCAGAACGACCAGAGCGCGAACCAGCTGCTCCAGTTCACCTAAGCCATTTTGAAAAGGCGGCGCGCGCGCGCGCCGGGAGAAAGACACCATGAACCGATCGCTCTACATCGCCGCCACCGGCATGAACGCCCAGCAGGCGCAAATGGACGTGATCTCCAACAACCTCGCGAACGTGAGCACCAATGGCTTCAAGGGCTCGCGCGCGGTGTTCGAGGATCTCATGTACCAGACGCTGCGCCAGCCGGGCGCAAACTCCACGCAGACCACCGAGCTGCCCTCGGGCAGCCAGGTAGGCACGGGCGTGCAGCAAGTCGCCACCGAGCGCATCTTCACCCAGGGCAACCTGCAGCAGACCGGCAACTCGACGGACGTGGCGGTCAACGGCGCGGGCTTCTTCCAGGTGCAGATGCCCGACGGGACGACCGCCTACACGCGCGACGGCTCGTTGCAGACCAACGCGCAGGGCCAGCTCGTGACGTCGAGTGGCTATCCCGTGCTGCCGACCATCACGGTGCCTGCGAACGCCACCTCGCTCACCATCGGCAGCGACGGTGTGGTGACGGTCACCACGCCCGGCTCGTCGAACAACACCACCATCGGCTCGCTGCAACTGGCCATGTTCATCAACCCGGCCGGCCTGCAATCGAACGGCCAGAACCTGCTTTCGGAAACGGCCTCGTCGGGCGCGCCCACAGTGACGACGCCGGGCCTGAACGGCTCGGGCACGCTCAACCAGGGCTATGTGGAGTCCTCGAACGTGAACGTGGTGCAGGAGCTCGTGAACATGATCGAGACGCAGCGCGCCTACGAGATCAACAGCAAGGCGGTCACGACCTCCGACCAGATGCTGCAGACCTTGAGCCAGATGCAGGTTTGAGCATCAGGTGAATCAGAGGCATTAGCTGAATAGCCGTAGTGAACAGTACGAAAGAGAAGTGGTGAAGAGCATGAGCCAGTCCGTCCGAAACAACTCTCGCAAGCGCGCGGCGCCATCCAGCGCGCGGGCGTTGCCGCGCGCCACGGCGTCGTGGGCAGCGACGCTCGCGCTCGCCGCGCTGGCGGGCTGCGCCTACATCCCGAACAAGCAGCCGATCACGGCGCAGCCGATGACGGCCGTGCCGCCTTCGCCGCCGCCCAACAGTTCGCCGGGCTCGATCTTCAACCCTGGGTACACAGGGCGGCCGCTCTTCGAGGATCAGCGCCCGCGCAATGTCGGCGACATTCTCACCATCGTCATTTCCGAAAACATGTCGGCGACCAAGTCCTCGGGCGCCAATACCAAGCGCGGCAGCACCACGAGCTTTTCGGGGAGCGCGGGCTTCCTGCCGGGCTTCTTCAACCACGCGAACCTGAACTCGCAGGGCGCGAACCAGTTCGACGCGACGGGCGGCGCGAACGCCTCCAACACCTTCACGGGCGTGATCACCGTGACCGTGACGAACGTATTGCCCAACGGCAACCTGATGGTCTCGGGTGAGAAGCAGATGCTCATCAATCAGGGCAACGAATTCGTACGCTTCTCCGGCGTCGTGAACCCGGCCACCGTTGCCGGAGACAACTCCGTGCTCTCGACCGACGTGGCCGACGCGAGAATCGAATACTCCGCGAAAGGCGTGATCGACGAAGCCGAGAGCATGGGCTGGCTGCAACGCTTCTTTTTGAATCTCGCGCCATGGTAAAGATCCACTTCCGCTACACGCGCCGCTCGCGCGTGAAAGACGTGCTCACCGCACTGGGCTTCGTGGTCGGTCTTCTGTTCGCGTGCGGCGCGCTGCTGGCTTACGCCGTGCCCGCGCATGCCGAGCGCGTGAAGGACCTCGTGTCGATCACCGGCGTGCGCGACAACCCGCTCATTGGCTACGGCCTCGTGGTGGGCCTCGACGGCACCGGCGACCAGACCACCCAGGCGCCCTTCACGACACAGACGCTCGCGAACATGCTCGCGAACCTGGGCATCTCGATCAACAACACCTCGAGCGCGACGGGCTCCTCGCAGACGCTCAACAACATGCAGTTGAAGAACGTCGCGGCCGTGATCGTGACCGCCACGCTGCCGCCGTTCGCGCGGCCCGGCGAGCAGATCGACGTGACCGTGTCGTCGCTCGCCAACGCCAAGAGCATTCGCGGCGGCACGCTGCTGCTCACGCCGCTCAAGGGCGCCGACGGCCAGGTCTATGCCATCGCCCAGGGCAACGTGGCGGTGGGCGGCGCGGGCGCTTCGGCCAACGGCAGCAAGGTGCAGGTGAACCAGCTCGCGGCGGGCCGCATTGCGGCAGGCGCCACGGTGGAGCGAGCCGTGCCTTCGCCCGTCACGCAGGCGGGCGGCATCCTGCAGATGGAAGTCAACGACATGGACTACGACACGACGCAGCGCATCGTGGCGGCGATCAACAACATGTTCGGCGAGAGCATCGCGCAGGCCGTGGACGGCCGCACGATCCAGGTGCGCGGCCCGACCGATCCCTCGCAGCAGGTGGGCTTCATCGCGCAGATCCAGAATCTCGACGTGCGCCCGGCGCAGCCGGCGGCGAAGGTGATCCTCAACGCGCGCACGGGCTCGATCGTGATGAACCAGATGGTCACGCTCGATAGCTGCGCGGTGGCGCATGGCAATCTTTCGGTGGTCGTGAATACGCAGACGGCGGTGAGCCAGCCGGGGGCGTTCTCGAACGGCACCACGGTGACGGCGCGCCAGTCGCAGATCCAGTTGAAGCAGGACAACGGGTCGCTCAAGCTCGTGACAGCGGGCGCCAACCTCGCGGAAGTCGTGAAGGCGCTCAATGCGCTTGGCGCGACGCCCGCGGACCTCATGTCGATCCTGCAGGCGATGAAGGCGGCAGGCGCATTGCGCGCTGATCTTCAGATTATCTAGGTGAGTGTGTATTGGAGGGGTAGCTC
>NZ_BAYD01000144.1 GCF_000685075.1 Paraburkholderia oxyphila NBRC 105797 | reverse complement strand
CAAAGCCCCAAAGAACCACACCTTCAAGCCGCTCAAGAAGAAAAAGTGACACAAGAGAATCGTGAACCCGCTCCCCACACGTTTACACAATTTATGCACCGTCGCGTGCAATCTTTGCGGTGTTTTGCGGGGCAGAGCAGTATCGTGCATGTAGACGCATAAGACACGCACCCGATGCCAGTGCGGGCATCAACCGCTCCAAAAACCTCCACGAGACTCCATGTGTTGAAACTGCTCATCCCCATCATCGACCGCCACGGCGCACGGGAAGCGGCGCGCCACGGCGCCTTCCTTTTCGCGGAGCGCTGCGTATCGGAAGTGGAAATCGTCGAAGTGCTCGACGACCCCGGCTACGACCGCAGCGTGGCCTTCCACTCGATCGGCGCATTGCGGCGCCGCGAAAAGCAGGCGATGCAAGACGCGCTTTTGCAAACGCGCGCGATTCTCGATGATGCCGGCGTGCCCTACACCTGGAAGCGCGTCTTCGGCCCGCCCGAGCGTGTGATCGCTTCATCCGCCGAGCACGGCCGTGCCGACATCGTGGTGCTCGATGCGAGCGGTCTGGGCTTCCTGCGCAAATGGAGCGTGCTCGCGCGACTGCGCCGCCTCATGCATACGCCCGTTACGCTGGTCCAGTAGCGCTGAGCAAACGCCGCGCCGGGTCGCCTTGACCCAATCTGACCTTGCAGCTATTGTTGCCATCAATAATGCGCAACGGAGCTGCCCAATGGATCACTACACGCCAAAGAACTTCACGCTCACGGAGAGCGTGGGCTTCGCCCTTTCGAAGGCGCGTAATCTGATCGCCTCGGAGATGGATACAGCGCTCGAAGAGCTGGGCATCACGAGCCCGCAAATGGGGGTCTTGCTGTCGATCAGCGTGGGCGCCGCCAGCACGCCTTTCGAGCTTTCGAAGCTGCTCGGAATCGATACGGGCCTGATGACGCGCCTGCTCGACAAGCTCGAAACCAAGGGCCTGGTCGAGCGCTCGCGCAGCGTCGAGGACCGTCGCGTCGTGAACCTCGCGTTGACGCAAGCGGGCGTGGCCGTCGCCGCGCAGATTCCGCAGATCGCACCCAAAGTGCTCAACGCGCGCTTGCGCAAATTCACCAAAGCCGAGTTCAACGAACTCTGCCGGCTGTTGCGCAAATTCGCGGGCGACTAAGCCGGGCGGATAGAAGCCGCGATCCATCGAAATCGTTCATACCTCGCATGAAGGAATAGCGTTGGCTGCGGTTTTTTGAAGCCTCTACCGTTCTCCCACCGCGCATCGAATGCGCGACTGGCATGGGAGAGCGACAGATGAGCATTGAAGCGGCCGTTCTGGACGAGTGGTATCCGGTTGCGGTGATAGAGGATCTGAAGCCCGGCGTGGCGTATTCGACGCGCCTGCTCGGCGCGCCGCTCGAGTATCTGATCGACGGCACGGGTGCCGTGCGGGCCACGCGCACGGATACGGGGAAACCCTGCCGCGTGCAGCAGCGGTTCCATACCGTGTGGCTTTCACTCGGCGATCCGCCCGCCGACACGTTCGCGCTACCCGAATTCGACGAGCCCGACCGGCGCGTTCTGGGTGCGGGCTCGTTTGCCGTGCACGCGTCCGGGCTGCGCGTGATCGAGAATTTTCTCGACATGGCGCATTTCCCCTATGTGCACACCGGCTTGCTCGGCGAAGAGCCGCACACCGAGGTTGCGCCGTACCGCGTCGAGCACGAAGGCGGGGAGCTTTTCGCGCGCGACTGCCGCTTTTATCAGCCGATGAGCGCGGCCTCCGCGCAGACGGGCATCGACGCGCACTATGTGTACCGCGTCGCGCGTCCGTTCACGGCCATGCTCTACAAGACCAGCCCGCAGCAGAGTGCGCGGCGCGACGTCATTTGCCTGTTTGTGCAGCCCGTTGACGAGAGCCGCTGCATCGCGCACACGGTGCTGGTCTACCTCGACGATACGACCTCGGACAGCGGCCTGAGGCTCTTCCAGCAGACGATCTTCGGACAGGACCTCATGATCCTGTCCAATCACGTGCCGCGCACGCTGCCGCTCGATCCGGCGTTCGAAGTCCCCACGCGCGCCGATGCCATGTCGGTCGCCTACCGGCGCTGGTTGCGTGAGCGCGGCGTTGCCTACGGCACGTTCCGCACGCCCGCCACAGTCAGCACATCCGGCACCTCAGGCACCCCTTCATCCGCAGCGCATTGAGTCTCGATCATGGATCAAACGACAACCTCGCTCCCGCGCGGCTGGCACATGGTGGGCCGCGCCACCGACGTGCCGTTGCGGCACGTCTTTCACACCCAGTTGCACGGCGTGGAGCTTGCGCTGTGGCGCGCCGACGACGGCGCCGTCAATGCATGGGAAAACCGCTGCCCCCATCGCAGCGTGCGCTTCACGCTGGGCACGAACACGGGCGCGACATTGCACTGCCAATACCACGGCTGGCAATACCGCGCCGGTGACGGGCGCTGCACGCGTATTCCGGCGTCCTTGCAGGGGCAGCCTCCGGCGAGCCTGTGCGCGCGAACGTTCCCGATCGCGGAGAAAGACGCCTGCCTGTGGGTCAATCTCGACGCGACAGCGAACGACGGCTTTGCCGAGGGTCGCAACGATCCCGCCGCGCCCGGCGTGCCGCTGCGCAGTCTGCCGTTCGACGCGCCACTCGATGCCGTGGCCGATGCGCTCGCCTCGTATGCCCTTGCGGATGCCAAAGCAATGCTCGGGAGCGCTCGCGTGCACCGGTGCGGCGATCACCTCGACATCGCCTGGCAAAGCGCCGATGGTGCGCATTCGGTCCAGTTCTGGCTGCAACCGGCCTGCGCGGTGCGAACGGTCGTGCACGGCAACGCCGCTTTGGATGGGGCTGCGAATATCGATCTGCCGCGCTTCCACAATCGTCTGCTGAGTGCATTGCGCCGCACAGTAGAGCGCAACACACATGCCGCGGAGTCATTGCGCGCACAACGTATCATCCCGATTTCGGTGCGCTCGAACACGGCGGATAGCGCAAAGCGCTGGCTGCGCGCGACGGTTCAGCGGCGCGAGGTCATCGCGCAGGACATCGTCGCGTTCGAGTTGAGCGCACCGGAAATCGCGTCGCTGCCCATGGAGCCTGGCGCGCACATCGACGTGCAGACGCCGGCCGGCTGCGTGCGTCAGTACTCGCTCGTCAACGCGCCGGGCGAGCGCGAGCGCTTCGTGATCGGCGTGAAACGAGAAAGCGCCTCGCGCGGCGGCTCGCGCTCGCTGCATGAAGCGCTGGAGGTGGGCGCTTCAATTCTCGTCTCGCCGCCCAAGGCCCATTTCCGCCTCGTGGAGGGCGCGCCCGCGGTGTTGATTGCCGGTGGCATCGGCATCACGCCGATTCTCGCGATGGCCAGCGCATTGCAGCATGTCGGCGTACCGTACCGGCTGCACGACTTCGTGCGCAGCCGCGAGCACCTGGCGTTTGCGAGCCGCCTTGCCGGGCTCTCGCATGTGCAATTGCACACGGGGCTGGACGCCGCTCAAACCGCCGAAGCCGCGCGTCACGCGTTGCGCGACGCGATGGCCGGCGCGCATGTCTACGTATGCGGCCCGCGCCCGCTAATCGATCTGGTGCGCGAGAACGCACGCGCGACGGGATTTCCCGATTCGCACGTTCACTTCGAACTGTTTGCCAACGAGGTCTCGCACGCCGGGGACCAGCCATTTCGCGTGCGCCTGCAACGCAGCGGCGAGGAATTCGTCGTGCCGGCCGGCGTGAGTCTCGCCGATGCCATTCAGGCGCGCGGCGTGGCCGTGCCCACTTCGTGCGAGCAGGGCGTGTGCGGCACGTGCCGCGTGGGTATCGCGCAGGGCGAGCCCGAGCACCGCGACGTCTACCTCTCCAGCGAAGAAAAGGAGTGCGGCAATTGCCTGCTCGCGTGCGTATCGCGTAGCCGTTCCGACTTGCTGATCCTCGACCTTTAAGGAAGCGACCGTGATTACGCTCTACGACTACGAACTCTCGGGCAACTGCTACAAGCTGCGCTTGATGATGAGCCTCCTGCAATTGCCCTACGAACGCGTCGAGGTCGAATTCCATCCGGCCAGGGCGCACAAGCTGGAGGCCTTTCTCGCGCTCAATCCGCTGGGCCAGCTGCCGGTGCTCGATGACGACGGTTTCGTGCTGCGCGATGCCCAGGCCATCCTCGGCTATCTGGCCGCGCGCTACGACGTCAGCCGCTGCTGGTATCCGACCGACGACCCGCGCCGGCTCGCCGAGGTGAACATGTGGCTGGCGTTCGCCGACGGCATGACCGGCACCGCCTCGGCCGCGCGTCTGGCCGAGGTCTTCGGCTACGACATCGACGCCGATGCGGCCCGCAGCGGCGCGCACGCGCTCTTTCGCGTGCTCGATGAACGGCTCTGGTTTGCCGAGCGGGAAGACGATGGCTGGCTCTGCGCCGGCGCGCGTCCGACGATTGCCGACATCGCCTGCTTTCCCTACGCGATGCTCGCCGAGGAAGGCGGCATCTCGCTCATCGATTACCCGGCGATTCGCCGCTGGACCGACCGGGTCAAGGCGCTGCCCGGCTTTGTCGTGATGGCCGGCATCTTTCCAGGCGCTGTCGCTATTCAAGCTAATCAGCCATCCTGATCAATCGCAGTTGATGATCCGGCGCTCGGATGGCCGGATTCATTCCATTCCGACGCACATACCGCATACAGCGGGGAGGATTACATGGCTCAATCGAAGCGCTATCTGCCCGCGGACTCGCGGGAACCCGTCGACGAAGTGCTGCCCACGGGGCGGCTCGCGCTGCTCGGCATGCAGCACGTGATGGTGATGTACACGGGCGCGATCGCCGTGCCGCTCATTATCGGCATGGCGCTCAAGCTCCCCAAAGATCAGGTGACGTATCTCATCAGCGTCGACCTGTTCGTTTCCGGGCTCGTGACGCTCATCCAGTCGGTGGGTTTCAAGAACTTCGGCATCCGCCTGCCGATCATGATGGGCGTGACGTTCACGAGCGTCGGGCCGATGATCGCGATTGCCTCGAATCCCGCGCTCGGCCTGCCGGGCATCTTCGGCTCGATGATCTGCTCGGGCATCTTCGGTCTACTGGCCGCGCCGCTGATGGCGAGACTCCTGCGCTTTTTCCCGCCCGTGGTGATCGGCACCGAGATCCTCGTCGTGGGCCTGTGCCTGATGGGCGTGAGCGCGAGCTGGGTCGCCGGCGGCATCGGCAACCCCGACTACGGCAGCCCGCATCTGATCGGCATGTCGTTTCTCGTGCTCGCGTTCATTCTCGTGGTCACGAAGTACTTCAGCGGCTTCGTGCGCAATATCGCGGTCTTGCTCGGCATCGTCTTCGGTATGGGGCTCACGGCGTTCACGGGCACGATCGACTTCTCCGCCGTGCATCGGGCGGCGTGGTTCGGCATGGTGACGCCGTTTCATTTCGGCGCGCCGAAGTTCGATCTGTGGTCCAGCGTGGCGATGTCGATCGTGATGCTCGTCACGTTCATCGAGGCGACCGGCATGTTCGTCGCCGTCGGCGAGATGACCGGCAAGCCCGTGGGCGCCCGGGAGATGGCCAACGGCTTTCGGGCGGACGCCGCCGGCACGCTGCTCGGCGCGCTGTTCAACATCTTTCCCTATACCTCGTATGCGGAGAACATCGGGCTCGTGAGCATCACCGGCGTGCGCAGCCGCTGGGTCTGCGCGGTCGGCGCCGTGCTGCTCATGGTCATGGGGCTCGTGCCGAAGATGTCGGCGCTGGTGGCCTCGGTGCCCGCCTGCGTGCTCGGCGGCGGGGGCCTCATCATGTTCGGCATGATCGCGGCATGCGGCGTGCGCATTCTCGCCCAGGTCGACTTCACGCATAACCGCTTCAACGCCTATATCGTGGCAATCAGCGTGAGCGTGGGTCTGCTGCCGGTCGTCAACCCCGAGTTCTTCAACCGGTTTCCGCAACAGCTCGCGCCCTTGCTTCACAGCAGCATCCTGCTCGCGGCCGTGACGGCGGTCTTGCTGAACCTGTTCTTCAATTTACTGAAGGGCTCCAAAGCCGAGAAAGCCGCGTTCGCGCCGATCGAAACGGCATAGACCCATCCCTGAGCGGGTTGTGCCGAATTGGCAAAGGCGGGTTGGCGTGCCATCCTCCTCGCGCGAGCCGCACGCTCGCGTGCATACTGCAAGGAGGAGGATTGCACAACGTCGACCTGAAATCGCTGCAGCTATTCGCGACGCTGCTCAGGGAGTGCAACGTCACGCGCACGGCGCGGCAGCTGAACATGACGCAATCGGCCGTGAGCCACACGCTCAACCGCTTGCGCGACCTGTTTCACGATCCGCTCTTCGTCACGGCCGGGCGCAGCATCGCGCCCACGCCGCGCGCCCTCGAGCTGGCCGAGCCGCTGCAGCGCGCGCTGGCCGCCATGGGTGCGCTGATCGAGTCGGACGATGTCTTCGATCCCGCCGCGTTCGAAGGCACCTTCGAGATCGCCACCACCGACTACATCGGCTTTCTGCTGCTGCCCGTGCTGATGGACCGTTTGAGCGTGGCCGCGCCCGGCATCGCGCTCAATGTCAAGCCGCTCGAACCCGAGAACGATCTGGCGGCGCTGCGCGAAGGCACGCTCGACCTCGTGCTCTGGAACGAGGACGCCGCGCCGTCGAACTACTACGTGCGCAAGCTCTTCACCGACCGGCTCAAGTCGATCGTGCGCGCGGGGCATCCGCAGATTCAGGGGAGCCTGTCCGCCGAGCAGTTCCGCGCCGGCCGGCACATCCGCGTGAGCGGCCACTACGGCGCCGTGAAGGAGGCCGTGGACGCGTTCTACGAGCATCTCGGCATTCGCGTGAGCACGGCCGTGACGGTCCCGCATTTCATGCTCGCGCATTTGCTGGTATCGCAATCGGACATGATCGGCATGATCGGCGAGCTGACCGCGCGGCGCATCGTCGGCAATCTGCCGATTCAGGTGCTCGAGCCGCCCGTGCAAATGGCGCCGTTCACGGTATCGGCGGTCTGGCACGCGCGCCGGCACACGTCGGGCGCGCACCGATGGCTGCGGGGCGAAATCGCGGCCGCGGCCGGGCAATTGACCGAGCAGTTGGCGGCGGCGGCGTAAGCCTCATTCAAACCTGGCGGGTCTGCCGCTCACCACAGCGCCATGCGCTGCGGGGCGTGCCACGGAGCCATGCACAAAAAATGGGGTGCGCTTCGGTATAAGTCCCGAGGGCCAATTAATCTTTTCGTCAGAAAACGCTGGTACTCTCGTCAAGCGCGGTCCTGTGCGGCGTCTGGGCCTTCTGGCGGGCGACAAACAGGCATAGCAAATTGGCATTCGTAGGGGAAGCGTGATGTTTTTGCCGCCCCGCGTCCCCGCAAAACGCACCGGAGTGTGCCTGGCGATGATTTCAGCAACGATCGATTTGCGACGAGCCGTTTATCTAACCCCCGAACGCCGGTGCGAGCGGGCGGCCGCATGGTAGCGCCCACGGCTACGATCGATATCGCGTCGGTTGCGCTCGCGCCAGGCCATATGACGCTAGTGACGGTTGCGCATCTATTCGCCCAATTCATTGCGGGCCTCTGCGGCCTGGGCGCCATCCTCGGCATTGTCTATACGGTGACGGCCTGCCGGCTGATCGGGCGCTTCTTCGCGCGCGGCGTGGCGGCGCCGGCGCGCTTTCCCGCCGTCACGATCGTCAAGCCGCTGCACGGCGACGAATGGCGGCTCGAAGCCCATCTCGCCAGTTTCTTCGACCAGGATTATCCGGGGCCAGTGCAGTATCTGTTCGGCGTGCATGATTCGGGCGACCCCGCGCTCGCCGTCGTGGAAAGGCTGCGCGAGCGTTATCCCGACGCACATGTCACCGTGGTGGCCGATGCGCGCCTGTACGGGCCCAACCGCAAGATCGCGAATCTTGTGAACATGCTGGAGCAGGCCGAGCATGAGGTGCTCTGCTTCGCCGATAGCGACGTTTATGTCGAGCGCAACTATCTTCGCCAGATCGTCGGGACCCTGCAGCAACCGGGTGTGGGCCTCGTCACGACGGTCTACCGCGGCCTCTGCGCGCCGGGGTTCTGGCCCCGCCTGGCCGCGGCGCTGACCAACTATCATTTCCTGCCGGGTGTGGTCACCGGGCTCGCGCTCGGGCGCGCGCGGCCGTGTTTCGGCCAGTCCATCGCGATGACGCGGGACACGCTCGCGCGCATCGGCGGCCTGGCCCAGTTCGCTCACCACCTCGCCGAAGACCATGCGGTAGGCGAAGCCGTGCGGCGCGCGGGCGCCACCGTCGCCATTCCGCCCATTGTGGTGCAGCACGCTTGCGTGGAGAATACGTTCTCCAAGCTCTTCGCGCACGAGTTGCGCTGGAGCCGCACGATCCGCGCGGCGGACCGCTCCGGGCATCTCGGTGCGGTGTTCATGCATCCGCTGGCGCTCGCACTGCTCGCGGTGGCCTTCTCGGGCGGCGCGCCGGCCGCGTGGGCGCTGGCCGGCGTCGCGCTGTTCGCGCGCGCGCTGCTGGTCTGGAGGACCGATCGCGCGACCGGGCAAAAGGGCAGCGGGCTGCTGTGTCTGCCGATCTGGGACGCGGTCCAGTTCGCGATCTATCTCGCGAGTTTCTGCTCGTCGGGCGTGGTATGGCGCGGGACGCGCTTTCGCGTCGACGCAAACGGGATGCTGTCGCCCGTTCACGAAAAATGAAAAAGCATCGAGCTTCGTGGTAGATGAATAGAAACGTCAAGACGCAGGCGCATTGGAAGAAGAGCACACGCAGATGAAACACCTGGGACGTATCGCTGCGTTGTGCGGCCTGGCGGTCGCTGTGTGGCTCGTATGGCGCGATCATCCCGCAGCCGTGCTGCAACTCCTGCAAGCCGCGGGCATGGGCCTCGTGCTGGCCGCCTTGCTGCACATCGTGCCGATGTGCGCGAACGCCTGGGACTGGCGCACCTTGATCCGCCCGGCGCAGCGCCCCTCGTTCCCGGCCATGCTCAAGCTCGTGTGGATCCGCGAGTCCATCAATGGCCTGTTGCCGGTCGCGCGCATCGGCGGGGAAATCGTTTCGTTCCGGTTGCTTGGGCGTGCTGGCGTGCGTCCGGCGACGGCGGCGGCGAGCCTCGTCGCCGACATGCAGCTCACGCTGATCAGCCAGCTCATTTTCGGGCTGATCGCTGCGGGCTATGTGCTCGAGCATTCGAGCTCCGATGCCGCGCGCCTCGCCGGCCGGCTCGCCTGGGGGATTGCCGGGATCGCGCCGGTGCTGGTGCTGTTCGCGCTGGTCCAGCATGCACGGCCGTTCGAGCGTGCGGCGCATGTCATCAACCGGGTCACGAGCGGCAAGGTGGTCGATCTGGTGGGCAAGTCCGCGCGCGTCGATCAATCGGTCAAGCTGATCTGGCGGCAGACCGGCGTGGTCGTGCGCTATCTGCTGATCTGGCAGACGCTGCAATGCCTGGGCTACGCGCTGGAGATCTGGTGCGCGCTGCATGTGCTCGGCGCGCAGGCGACTTTCGCGCAGGCGTTCGTGATCGAAGCGCTCATTCAGCTCGTCAGCAGTGCGGCCTTTCTGATTCCGGGCGGCCTGGGCGTGCAGGAGGGCGGCTTCGTGCTGATCGGCGGCCTGCTCGGCTTCGACGCGCCGACCTGTCTCGCGCTCGCCGGCGCGCGGCGCGTGCGCGATCTGCTGTTCTATGTGCCCGGCTTGTTTGCATGGCAGGTGGCCGAGTATGGGCTGCCGTCACGGCGTGAGGCAGAGAGCGCGCAGTGAGCTTGGCCTCAACGAAACGCGACGGCCCATGATCAAACTGGAAGACCTGGTTATTTTCCTTCGCGCCGCGGACAGCGGGAGCCTTTCAGCCGCTGCCCGGCAACTGGATCTGACGCCCGCAGTGGCCAGCGTCGGCCTCAAGCGGCTCGAGGAGGAACTCGGGACGCGGCTGCTCGCGCGATCGACGCGCAGCCTGCGGCTGACGCCGGACGGCGAGCGCTACCTTCCGTACGCGCGCAGCGTGATCGAGCAGGTCGAGGCTGGCGGGAATGCGCTCGCGCATGGGCGCAAGATGATCGGCGGGACCGTGTCGCTCTCGATGCCCTCGGACCTCGGCCGGAGTGTGCTGGTGGGCTGGCTCGATGCGTTTCAGGCTCAGTACCCGGCAGTTTCGTTGCAGGTGCACATAGGCGACCATGTGACCGATATGTTTCGGGCACCCATCGCGGTGGCGATCCGCTACGGCGTGCCCGAAGATTCTTCACTCGTGGCGCTGCCGCTGGCGCCGGAAAACCGGCGCGTCCTTTGCGCGTCGCCCGATTATTTCGCGCGTCATGGGCGCCCCAGGTCGCCATCCGAGCTCTCGCAGCACAACTGCCTGCGTTTCGCGTTGAGCGATGCGCTGCACGACCGCTGGACCTTCTACAAGAACGGCGATGCGATGGTCGTGAACGTGCGTGGCGACCGCAGCAGCGACGACGGCGAGCTGGTCCGGCGCTGGGCCCTGAGCGGCCACGGCATCGCGTACAAGTCGCGTGTCGACGTATTGGCCGACCTCGAGGCGGGCAGTCTGGAGGCGGCGCTGACCGACTTCGAGGGCGAGAGCGCGCCGCTGCATCTCGTTTGCGCTCACCGCAGCATGCTGTCGCCGACCGTCAACGCATTGCGCGATCTGCTGCGCGAGCGTTTCTCCGCCTGGCTGGCCTGATCCCGCGCGGGTTGCGAGGCCCGCTTTCAACGAATTTTTGAAGCTGACTTCTCCGTTTGCCGCTTTTTGGCTGGCGTGCGTTCGCCGATCATGCACCCGTGACAAACAAATCAGGCCCGTGCCGCTTCGCACCGATAGGGCGCCAATCGGTTCGGCGTTCACCGGAATGAAGCGGGTGGGGGCCTTGCCTGCACAAAACGGAATCTGGAGGTATCAAGGATGAAAGCCATTGGTTATTACCGCAATCTCCCCATCGACGACCCGGAATCGCTGATCGATCTCGAGCTGCCTGAGCCGCAGCCCGGCCCGCACGACTTGCTCGTCGAAGTGCACGCGGTTTCTGTGAACCCCGTCGATGTGAAGGTGCGCGCGGCCATGGCGCCCGAAGCGGGGCAGCCCAGGGTGATTGGCTGGGATGCGAGCGGCGTCGTGCGCGCGGTGGGCAAGGACGTGACGCTGTTCAGGCCGGGCGAGCGCGTCTGGTACGCGGGATCGCTGGTGCGGCCGGGCACGAACAGCGAACTGCACGCCGTGGACGAGCGCATCGTGGGCCACATGCCGAAGACGCTGAACTTTGCCGAAGCGGCCGCGTTGCCGCTCACGACCATTACCGCATGGGAGCTGCTGTTCGATCGCCTCGAGGTGCCGCAGAGCACCACACGCTCGGACGAGACGCTGCTCGTGATCGGCGCGGCCGGCGGCGTGGGCTCGATCCTCGTGCAGCTCGCACGCAAGCTGACCGGCCTGACCGTGATCGGCACGGCGTCGCGGCCCGAGACCGCGCAGTGGGTGACGGACCTGGGCGCGCATCACGTGATCGACCATTCGAAGCCGCTTTCGCAGGAATTGAAGCGTATTGGCTTCGAAGGGGTGGACTACATCGCGAGCCTGAACCAGACGCATCGCCACTTCGACGAGATTGTCGCGTCGTTCAATCCGCAGGGTCACCTGGCGCTGATCGACGACCCGGAGATCTTCGATTTCCGCAAGCTCAAGATGAAGAGCATCGCGCTGCACTGGGAGTTCATGTTTACGCGTTCGATGTTCTCGACGAAGGACCAGATTCGCCAGCACGAGCTGCTCGATCGCGTGGCCGGGCTGATCGATCAGGGCGTGCTGCGCACGACGCTCAATGAGAGCTTTGGCACCATCAACGCAGCCAATCTGCGCCGCGCTCACGAGTTGCTGGAAACGAACCGGGCACGCGGCAAGCTGGTGCTCGAAGGCTTCTGAGCAGCGGGCATTGCGGTTCATGGTGCATGACGCTGCCGCACACCGTCTTGCCGCTTTGGCGTACCCTCTTGGTTCGATTAAAAGAGGATTCGCAATGGACCGCATGACCGCCATAGAAACTTTCGTTGCCGTCGTCGAGGCCGGGTCGTTTTCCGCCGCCGCTCGGCGCCTGAACGTGGGGCAGCCCGCCGTTTCCAAGTCGGTCGCGCAACTGGAGGAGCGGCTCGGCACGCGCTTGCTGCTGCGCTCGACGCGCGGCCTCAATACGACCGATGCCGGCCAGCGTTTCTACGAGCACGCGAGAGTCGCCATCGAGGAGGCGGACGAGGCCGAGCACGCCGCCCGGCAGTCTTCGGAGAGCGTGTCCGGGCGGCTGCGCGTTTCGGCGGCCCCCACGTTCGCGCGACTGCACGTCATGCCGGTGCTCAAGCGCTTTCTCGACCAGCATCCGCAGCTCGAGATCGACATCGTACTGGACGACCGCAACATCGATTTGCTGGAAGAGGGCACGGACGTGTCGCTGCGCATGGGCAGCCTCGACGACTCCGCCATGACCGCGCGGCGCATCAGCCGCAGTCCGCGGCTCGTCGTGGGCACGCCCGCGTATTTCGAGGAGGCCGGCGTGCCCGCCACGCCGGCCGACCTGAGCCGCCATCAGGCCATCGTGTATTCGCAGCGCGGCGGCGGCGAGTCCTGGTTGTTCAGCCGCAACGGCAAGGAAACGGCCGTGGTGGTGTCGGGACGCGTGCGGGTGAGCGCCGCCGAGGGCATCCGCACCGCCGTGCTCGGCCATATGGGCCTGGCCGTCGCGTCGCAATGGATGTTCGCGCCCGAACTCGCCGATGGCAGCGTGCGCGCCGTGCTCACCGACTGGCAATTGCCGCCGCTGGACCTGTGGGCCGTGTTCCCGGCGGGCCGGCTCGTGACCTCCAGGGCGCGGGCGTTTGTGGCCTTTGTCGAAAGCGTGCTGGCCGAAAGCAGTCGCTAAAGCTTCGCGTTGCGGGGCCCCGCGCGCCCGCGCAACGCGTCAACCGTTGCGGCCCGCTTCAGGCTACAGCGGTTGAGCCGGATAGACGCGCACTTTCCCCGCGCCGCCCACATACAGCTCGTCGGCGCCTGGCAGAACCACCGCGACCTCGGGATCGGGATCGATCCGGCGCGTTTGCTGCGGCGTGCGCGTGGGGTCTTCGACAACCCGCACGTCGCTGGCGTACCCCGGATCGGGATTGCCAAGACGGGCGGCTCGATAGTCATGCAGGCCGTCACAGTTGAAAGCGCAGGCGTCTTTGCGCGCGACGAGACGTGAGGTTCCGAGGTACTTTCTGTTGGCGCGGTCCCATTTTTCGATTTCGGCGCCGCAAGAAGGAATCAGATGAAGGTCGACCTGCGGCCGCGGCGTCGCGCCCGCGAGGCGGCCCGCGATATAGTCGAGGCAGATTTCAACGCCGATCTTGACCGCCTTGGCGTCCTTGACGATGTTGAAAACACCGCAACCATCGTAGCTGACCCGCTGGCTTTCATCGCGCGGCCCCGGGGCAACCGGATCGAGGTGCTCGATGCGGTCGAGCGTGATGCCGTCATTGCCGGCGAGCTGGGCGGATTCGATAAAGTCGATACCGGACTTATATTCCTTGAGCACCGCAAACGCGGTGTCCGGGCCGGCATCTGCGCCACCTTTCTGGATCAACGCATAGTTGTAGCCTTCCAGTGGCTGCCTCGCGCCAAACAACCATGCGAGCAGCCCCGGTTGCTCGCCGCGCGAGAAGCCGACGATGGTGCCGAATACGAACAGCCAGTCCTGCCACTTCGTGTCCTTCACCGCGGTTTGCAGTGCCTGGACGACGCGTTGCACGTCGTCCATTTCATAGGCGCCGGTTTTGCCGCGCAGCAGAAACTCCGGCCACATCATGACCTTGAGGACGTCGTCGTTCGGATTCGCGCGTGGCAACGCGGCCGTCATGGCCGCCTTGATCAGCTCGACGCGGCGCGCGATGTCGGCTTGCGCATCCGGGAGCCCCGGATACTCCTTGCCGCCGCCAACGGGCTTGGGTCCGGTATTGAGGCAGTGTGCAATCAGTTGTACCTTGGTGTACGGCATGGCGCTCTCCTTTCGACGTCAGGGGTGAGGGTCTGCATCGGGTCCGATGCCAACGCGACGCGAACACCGCGGCTCGTTTGTGCGGATTCGCGTCACATCGCATTGACGTTTCGACGATGAAGTTGTGAAAGAGCGAGACGGAATAAGTGATGAAAGTGCGCGACTGGCAGCGTGCTCAGTCCAACGCCTTGCGCAGTTCCTTGCGCAGCAGTTCGACGCGCTTTCGCGCCAGCGCTTCATTGATGCCCAGTAACGCAGCGATCGTTGCGTAGGAGTGCTCTTCTTCGAACTTCAGCGTGAAGAGCGCTTGCTGACCCGGCGCGAGAGCAATGAGCGCTTGCTCGATTCGTGCGAGCTGCCGCTTGATGGCGAGTTGCGCTTCAGCCGATGGGGCAGGGTCGGGCGCGTTGAAACCTTCATCGATTTCGACGTCTCGCTGCAGGATGTGGCATTCCCTTGCACGACGCCGCGCATGGTCCAGGAAGGCGTGGTCGAGCGCGACATAGAGCAGAGCCGGGAGGTTCTTCACGCGCTCCGGAGAATTGCGCATGTAGAGATGCACTTTGAGCACGGCTTCCGAAAGCAGGTCCTCGGCGCCATGAAGATCGCCTTTGCAGAGATAGCGGGCGCGGCTGCGCAGTTTGCCTTGCCATGCCCGCCAGGCGCGATCGAGCGGGTCGGCACAGGGCGAGCCTGCCCTGGCCCGCTGGCGGGTGATTTCCATTGCGCTACCGCCTGCGATGAGCGTTCTTCGACGCGGCGCGTATCAGGCGGGTGGCGCAAAAGCAGAACACGAAGAACCAGGCCATCGCATACAGATAGACCCAAAGCATCATGTCGGTCGTGCCGCTTGCGTTGATTACGGTGTTGCACCGGCTCACGAGTTCCGACACCCCGATGACGGATGCCACCGACGACGCCATCACGATAATCACGAAGTAGCTGCTCCAGACCGGAAGAAATCGCGCCAATGCCTGGCGCTGTTCGCCGGGGTGCCGTGACAGTGCGTCCGTGAGGCAATCGGAGGTGAAGCCGGCAACCGCGAGTGACAGCGCCAGCGCGGCCTTCAGCCACGACGGAAAGGCAACGGACGGCAGGTCGAACGGCATCGTCAGCCTGGCGGGAAGCATGAACACCAGATAGAACTGGAACACGAAGGTCGGGGTATTGCGCATCAGCTCGGTGACGACCGCGGTCGCCCGCGCCAGCGCGACCCGACGCGATGTTCTGGCAAGCGCGAGCAGATAGCCCACCAGCGTGCCGATCGTTTGTGCCGTGAGCGAGATGGCGATGTTCCAGGCAAAGCCGCCCAATAGCCACGGCGTCCATGCCACGAGCGTCCGAACGGTTTCAGCGGCGGACATCGCACCATCTCCTTTGTGCCCATTGCAACAGGCGCAAAACACAAAAGGTTTCCAGTACGAAGAAGACCATGAGCATGTTCATCATCGTGCCCACGTTGCCGTGCTCGGCGATGATCGACGTCGAGGCGGACAGCAGCTCGGGCACGGCGATGGTGCTGGCGATCATCGTCGCCTTGGTGACATTGACGAGCGCCGCGGTGACGGCCGACGACGACTCGGCAATCAGCTGCCGCAGCCCCGGTGCGCCGCCGATGGAGCCGTCGTGTTTCACGCAGGCATTGACCCATGCCTCGTCGAACGTATGCATCAGTCCAGCACCCGTGTAGACGCAGAGCACGCCGGCCACCACCCAGAATCCGCTGAAATGCATGCTCCAGCGCGCGGCTGCATAGCTGCCGAGGCCGAAGAACACCACATAGATCTGCAGCAGCGGCGGCGTCATGCGCGCGAGCGCCGCGATGCCGCGCATCGCCGCCGGCAGCACATGGCCGCTACGGTGCGCGAGATGGACCATTACGAGCGCCACGGCGACGCTGCCGCAGATGCAGCACGCGGTGAGTGAAAGCGTCAAGGCAATGCCATACAGGAAGGCGCGGCGTTCGTAGTCGTCGTAGAAGCAGGTCAGGTTGACGCCGGTTTTTTCGTTGAGCCACAAGCCCCAGCGGCGCAGGCCGGTCACGTCGGTCGAGGTCACGAAGATCGGGTTGCGGCAGGCGACCGGCCATTGCCCGTCCGCGAGCCGCTCGCACAGATAATGGCCATTGGCCCGCTTGAGGGTCCATAGCGCATGCATGCGCGCGAGAAACGTCGAAGGCGGCAATCCCCATTTGTGCTCGAGCGCGATTAGCGTGCCGTCGCGGTGCCATTGCGCGACGGTATCGCCGATAAAGCGCTCGAAGGCGCTGCCCCGCGCGTTGCGGGCGATAGCGATCGCCCACGGCGTCACGAGCTCGGGCGGCGGCCCGATCCGGTAGCCACGCCACTCGCTGCTGAGCAGATCGCCGGCAATGGCGGTGTTGTCGAACAGCCAGCCCGCGCAACGCCTGTCGCGTACGGCGAGCTTCGCGTCGCGGCTGGTCGGATAGGTTTGCAACTGGAGCAGATAGCGCTCGACCATCGTGCGATTGAAATAGCTGCCTTGCGTGGCGCACACGGTTTGCCCGCGCAGATCCGACCAGCGCTTGATCAGACTGTCCGGCCGGGTCATGAGCGTGACGCCGGAGGAGTAATAGTCGGGTTCGACGAGCGTGGCGATGTCGCGGCGCTCGGCGGTGTCGCCCAGGGTCGCAATGGTGACGTCGGCGCGGCCGTCGTCGAGCACCTGCAGGCGGTTCGTCGTGTTGACGCCAATGGTGCGCAACCGCACGCCAAGCCGCCGCGCGAGGTCTCCGGCCAGATCGGTTTCGAAGCCTTCTTGCTGTGCGTTGGCCGTCAACATCCCGAACGGCGGGTAATCCGTCTTCACGCCCACGACCAGCACGCCGCGCTGCCGGATCAGGTCCAGCCGTTCGCCGGCGTGCGACTCGATGCCGGCGGCGAACAGCATGGTGCCGAGCACGGCGGGCCATATCCACCGCAGGTTTTTCGCGCGTGACGGGTTGCACATCATGCCATCTCTGCGCAGGCGCGTATGCCGTAGCCGAGCGAGGGCGTGACCGATTTCGCCAGCGTGCGGTCGAGCGTCTGCAGCCGCGCCGAGCGCATCAGCCACCATTCTGGAAAGATGCTTTCGGCCTCGCAGTCACGCAGTAGAAAACCGGCTGCCCTCAACTCATCGGCGAGGCGGCGCGCGGTATACAGGTGATAGAAAAAGCTCAGCCGGTCGCCATGCACGTATCGAACGAAGCCGATGTTGCCCGCTTCGTGCAACGGGGGTCGCGCGCGTCCACGCCAGCGCGCGCAGGCGTGACGGCATAGATCGAGCGGTCGCCTGCGGTAAATCGACGGCACGGAAAGAATCAGCCGGCCGCCGGGCAGCATGCGTTCGCGCAATTTGCATAAGGTATCGATGCGGGTTCTGCGGTCGCCCAGATGGGACAGCACGCCGAACAGCATGAGCACGAGGTCGTACTGCGGGTCGTGCGGCAGGTCGTCGATCGTGCCGCCGACGAGAGTGACGCGATCCCGGTGCGGACTGCCATTCAGGCTGCGCGCCAGTTCCTGCAGAGACGGCGCGGAGATGTCGAAGCCGGTCAGCCGCGCACGCGTGCGCTCGAGCAACGCGCGAGCATAGCGGCCGTCGCCGCAGCCGAAGTCGAGAATATGCTCGGCTTCGCGCGCGCCGTGGCGCAACAGGTAATCGAGCGTGGCCGCATTGGGCACCGGGTAGCGCTCGCGATAGCCGTGGCTTCGATAGTACTTGTCATAGGTCTCGCGCATTTGCCGTGCGATATCGTGATTCACGCTCGTGCTCCTGATGGATGGCCCGCTGACGATGACCCGGGCGCGACGGTCGAAACCGGAGTCAGGTCCGTATTGCTTCGCGCAAGGCTTTGATCCAGTGGCGGGTGTGATCTTCATCGGGCACCATGTTGGATTCGACCAGCCGTGCGAGGGCCATCGTTTTCGCGCCTGGCGGGACACCGGCGCCACGTTGTCGCCGTAGCCGCCAGACCAGCAAGCGCGCCACGGTGAGCCAGGCGAACTTCTTCAGCCCTTCGAATTCGGTGAGGATGTGCAGCGCACTGAAGATGAACGAGAGCGCCAGAAGCGGCGCGAGATAGGCATCGACCACGCTCGCGAGGCCGCTCGGGAAATGGGCGTAGATCCACGGCGTGCCGTTGCGGTAAAAACCGGCGACCGTATCGGCGACCGGGCCGGCATCCCCCGCGTAACGCGGGAACTCCCCGCTGCGATTCACATAGCTGCTGCCGCGATGAACTTCCTGCATGGCTTCGAGCAGCGCATATTGCGTCGCGGCCGACATGTCTTCTTTCGCAACGACCGAGATCGTTGCGGCCAGCATCGACACGTCGTGGTCCGGTATATGGCGCGCGAGGTCCAGCACCCCCGCCGGCAGCGTGACGACCTTGAGATAGCCGAGCTTCTTCGCGATGGCTTCCAGCTCGGCCGGCTGCACCAGCTCGAGATTCGTATCCTCAGCGAGATCGGCAATCATCTGGCTGTCCGCGCCGAGGATGAACAGGCCGGCCTGGTCATCGCCGCGCTTCAGGCGCGCAATGGCCTCATTGAGCGGGAAGAAGTCGATATGCGTATTCGTCGCGTCGATCCCGTACAGGGCGAGGATCGATTTCATGGTGCGGCTTGTCAGGCTGCGCTGCGGCGGCAGCACGATGGACAGGCCCTTCAGATCGGTGAAGGACTGGATGGCCTGACCGTGCGCCGCATTGCGATTCACGAAGAAGAAAATCGGCTGTAACTGGATGTCGCCGAGCGAAATCAGGCTGGCGTCCGACGCCTTGTTCAGGTCTTCCGATACGAAACCGACGTCCAGGTGCTCGCTCGGGTCGGCGACTTTTTGATAGATCTCGTCGGTGTTCTGGAACGGCACGATATCGACGCGAAAGCCCCGCGCCTCGACGATGCGCCGATACTGCAGCGCCGTGTCGTAGAAACTGCCGCCGACCGGGCCCGCCGCGATGCGGATCAGCCGGTCCGGCAACACATGAACCGTTGCATAGGTCACCGCGCCCAGCACGAGCACGGCCAGTGCACATCGCAGCCGAAATTTTGGGTTTGCGTAGCGGTTCATGCAGGGCGTTCCCGGAGTTCGTATACGTGACCGTGGCACATCGACATGCCGTTCATCGTAGGGCGCACAAGCCAGGGAATCCTGACCAACCCTGATGATCCACGGCGCATCTGGAGCGGTCAGAAACAGTCAGTTGTGCGCCATCGCCAATGGCTAAGATTCGTGTGAATCCAGGAACAACCCCGGCCACGCGTGGCCGGATAACCGGGAGCGAAAATGGCCGGGTCAACGAGTCTCGAAGACATCGTGCGTGCAATCGCCGGATCGATCATGCACGCGCAACATCTGGTGGAGAAGGCGCAGATTGCGAACTTCTCGTCCTTCTTCACGGAGGACAAGGAACCCACCAGCATCGACATCAAGCTGCCGGCGACGCATAGCGCGGCGCAAGCGGACGACATGATGGTTTACCGTCTGCCGTTGATGTCGCTGGTTCCGCATAGTTCGCTCGTGATCGGCGAAGCGGAAATCGACCTCGATCTGGAGCTGGGCTCATTCGAGGAGGTCGAGCGCACCTCCGCGAATGAAACCATGATTGCCGAATCCGGCAAGGCCGCACCCGCGGAGCGCAAAGCCACGCTGATGGTGAGTCCCGCCAACGCCTCCAAGAACCAGAGCGGCAGCGTGGCGCATATCAAGCTGAAGCTGCAGGCGTCGGAGAGGACGGAAGGTCTCGCGCGGCTGCTCGACGACGTCATCAAGTGTCAGGGGCCGACGGAGTTCGTGACGAAGCAGGGTGCCCCAGCGCCGGTCGAAGCGCCGGCGCCAGCGGCACCCGCTAGCGATCGGGGGGCAACGTGAGCGCCGAGCGTTTCCATCTGACCGACATGCGTTTCATCAAGCGCATCGTCGTGGGCAATGACAATCCCAAGAATCTGCGCACCGAGGCCGAAGTCCAGGAGGCGATGGAACTCGTCAACCGCTGCCTGAACAGCACGCCGCGCGGCTATATCCTGAACGTCGAAAAAAGCTTCGGGCTCTACAACATCGGCGAGCATCAGGTGGTGCTGCAATACGCGGTCTATCACGTTGGCTTTGTGCGCAAGCCCCTGTTCCTGGACGAGCGATGAGGGAGCAAGTCCTGAAGCTCGATCAGCTGTGCGAGCTGCTTGCCGATGCCGTGGCAGGCGCCAACACCCAGCTTGCGACGCAATCGAACCGGAACCCGGACGGCCGCGGTGACGTGGCGGCGTTCATCTATCGCCCGAGTGGAGCCGCGGTGGCGACTCGACACGACATTTCGCATGAGGCGCTTTACGGGCGCTTTATCTACGGCGTGCGAGAACTCTCTTTCAGCGTGCGGTGCTGTGTTGTTTCGCGGGTCGTCGGCGGGCAGAGGCAGGTGGTTTTGCAACTGCACGCGCCGGCGTGGTGGCGCCGCGTCTTCCGGAAAGTGGAGTGCCGCGAGCTGAGAATAGGCGTGTGCCCGGAGTGCGTGATCGTGCAACTGTATCCCGCATCGGATGGCCGCATGCCAAAGCGAGGCTTGCCTTGCGTCCTGACGCTCTGCGCGGAAAATCGCGCGGCGCTCGAAATTGAGCTTCACCGGTCAACAGAAACCGTCACTTTTCCCCGCGATAGCCAACCTAACATGAACTAGCGCCTCTGGCGCTGCGGCATCGGCGAAACATCGGTACGGTGCCGCGACTAACCGGTCCCATTTAATCAGGAGTGCAATATGTCTGAATTGATCGATATGGCATCGCAGTTCAAGGGATTGCCGATGAGCGACCTGATCGGAAGCCCGCTGACGGCGGCTTGCGACGCTCAGGTCAAGCTCGCCAACGCGACCGCCGATTTCATCAAGTACGTCGGCTTCCTGCCGCCCGCCGAAGGCGACAAGAACGGCGTCGGCGCGACGCGCCTGGCCCACTTCGCGTTCACGCGCCCGACTCAGGATCCGACCGACATCACGAAGTCCATCGACGAGCACGTCACGCTGGATGTGCCGCTGCTCGCCATCGTGAAGATTCCCGCGCTGGCGATCACCAAGGTGGACATCACGTTCGATATGGAGGTGAAGTCGTCGTTCATGTCGAAGGATTCGACCGATGCGTCGGCGAAGATGGCCGCCGATGTGAAGTTCGGATGGGGGCCCATCAGTGCGCAGGTTCACCTCGAGGGATCGGTGGCCACGCACAAGGAGAACACCCGCAGTTCGGACAACTCGGCGAAATACCACGTCCAGGTGCTGGCGGAGGATTCGGGCATGCCGGAAGGGCTGTCGCGCGTCATGGACATCCTGCACAGCGCGATCCAGCCGCGCACGACCGGCCAGACGGCCGCGTTGGCCGGCAACAGCGACAAGGGCGGCCAGGCCTGAGCGCACCGTCATTCAGCTTCGCGGCCGAGCGCGTCCTCCCGCCGCCCTCGGCCCCGCCATTCTGGAGCACACGATCATGAGCATCCTGACGCAAGAGCATTTGACGCAACTATTCGCCGGCGACGACGCCGACGAGCGCGCGGCGCGCTGGCTGGAGCCGCTGAGCAATGCAACCGACGAGTGGCAGATCGATTCGCCGCAGCGCCTTGCTGCGTTTCTCGCCCAGGTTCTGCACGAGTCCAATCACTGCCGCAACCTCTCGGAGAATCTCCACTACTCGGCGCCTCGGCTACGCCAGGTATGGCCGGCCCGTTTCCCGACCGACGAGGCAGCCGAAGCCTGCGCGGGCGATCCGGAGCGGCTCGCGAACAAGGTCTATGCGGGGCGTCTTGGCAACGGCGACGAAGCAAGCGGCGACGGCTGGAGCTATCGCGGCCGTGGCCTGATTCAGCTGACGGGCCGCAGCAACTACGAACGCTGCGGGGCGGGATTGCAAGTGGACCTGCTGGGGAACCCGGAACTGCTCGAATCGCCCGAAGGCGCGGCGCGCTCCGCGGCATGGTTCTGGTCGCAGGCGAAGCTCAACGAGCTTGCCGATGCGGAATCGGGCGAGGACGCCGACCAGGCCTTTCTGCAGATCACGAAGCGAATCAACGGCGGCACGGTTGGCCATGAGGCGCGCGTGGCGTTGTGGCGCAAGGCGAAGGACGTCCTGGGCATCGATTAGGGCGTGGGGTGGCCGCGCATGCGGTGGCGCGAGCGGCGCGCAGCGGATGGGTTGAACTGACGTGAACCCAGCCGCTGCGAATCGGCTAACCAACATCCTTTCAGAAAGCATTCGATGTTCGCATGAGCGAGAAGGCAAAAGTCTTTAAAGCGGTTTTTATATAACCGGATAGTTTTTAATGGTCGATGACCAGCGAGTCGTCGAAGCTGAAGCCGCGCACCCGGACGGTGTTCAGCGGCAAAGGCGTATCGAGGAGCTGCATGGTCTTTTTACGCAGACGCGTGACCAGCGTGTCTAGCCGGTTTTGGTCGTAGCTCAAATAATGCTCGCCGAATTCGTCGATGATGCGCCGTCGCGAGACGACCTCGCCCTTGTCGACGAGCGCGAACAATTTGATGAGGGCGAACTCTAGGGTGGTCAGCTTGGTGTGCTTACGATTTGGAGCGATGAGGTGATGCTGATGCAGCGACAGACGCCAGGCGGGAAGCTCGCAGCACGAGAACGAGGCGAGCGGGGATTGATCGAGCAATCCTGGTTGGATTTGGAAGATCGTGACTGACTTGCGGGTCTTTTCGCTCTCGGTGAGCGGCGCCTGATGCATATCGGATAAATTCCTCCATGTTATCTGATAGCCGGCGTTGCTAAAAAGATTGCTAATTTCGTGCTTATTCTGCAAGTCAACTTCGAGAAGAAGCAGCCCCATGGTCGTTGCTCCAACGATGTTGTTATATGCTCATGTTGGAATAGCGTCGGCGGTTACGTATGACCATTCATGACATTGCCAGTTTTGTTACGGAATATTGGGAAGGGGCGATTTTGATGCTGTGTGCATCGGGAATGGGTGTGTATGTCACGCAAGCGTGTGGCTTTGGCCTTAACTTGTTTTCGCGGCGGGCCGCGGGCGTTGCCCCTGTGCGGGGCGGCAC
>NZ_BAYD01000145.1 GCF_000685075.1 Paraburkholderia oxyphila NBRC 105797 | reverse complement strand
CTCCGGCTTGTCCCTGGTGCCGACAGGTGCGAACACCGCTTCCGCCATCTCGACGCCGTTGCGACCCGACTGACCGGCAAGCTCCGCGAGCATTTCGCCTCCCTCGATTTTCTCCAGAAACGAATAGATGGCCTGCTTCATCAACCAGTGCGGCGTACGCTGGATACGCTCCGCGGCCAGCTTCATGCGCATCCGCATTGAACCGTCCACTTTCACACCCACCGTCGTGCTCTTTAGCATTTCTTGATTCACTTTCGTTTTCTCTTGAGGAAGCAGCGGCATGTCTCCGGAGGTCGGAAGAACGCAGACCGCCGCGCTTCATTTCATGCGGGCCTTTCTACCGCCCGGTACGGCGCGATATGTCCTCTCGCGCCTGGCCGCTATGCGAGGTCTTTGCCTTCGGTCTCCGGCACGAAGAGCGCCATGACGACCGTGACGACGAGGAACAGATTGATGAACGTTGTCGTCATGTTGAAGGACGAGCCCTGCGCGACGAGCAGGCCCACCACCGAAGGCGCCGCGATGTTCGCGAGTCGCTGCGCCAGCACGGCCCAGCTGTAGCCAACCGTGCGCAGATGGGTCGAGTAGAGTTCGCCGACCCATGTGTCCCACACGCCCCACGCTCCGAGACTGAAGAATGCGAGCGCGAAGTTGCTCGCGTAGAGCGCCGACATCGTCTGAACGTTGGCGAACGCATAACCGGCGATAGCGGAAAGCGCCACATACGTGATCATGACTTTCTTGCGCCCGAGCTTGCCGGTCAGATACGACGCGCTCATATAGCCCGGAATCATGCAAAGCGCCGAGATGGCAATGAAGCTGTAGCTTTGCGGCAGGCTCAGGCCGCGCTGCTGCAGCAGCGTCGGCAGCCACGTCTGCAGCCCCCAGTAGCCCCATGCGAAGGCGAAGTTAATCGCGATCTGCAGCAGCGTCACCGGCAACACGCCTCCCGACAGCAGATCGCGCCACACGCCATGCTTCACCTCGGGCACGTGCAGACTGCGCTGCGGCGAGATCACGGTGGCACCGCGGCTCAGACGCAGGATCACGGCCCTCGCTTCCTCCTGGCGCCCGACACCCGCGAGCCAGTACGGAGATTCCGGCACGGCCCACGCCACGACCAGCGCCCAGGCGGCCGCCAGCGAGCTGAAGCCGATCACCGCGCGCCAGCCCATCGGCATCAGCCATACCGTGGCGCCCAGTGCGAGCAGCATGCCGATCGGCCAGCCCGCGGCCAGATACACGGTGAACGGCCCGCGCGCCCGAACCGGAAGCAGTTCCTCGAAGTACGGGAACGTGACCACCAGCATGCCTGCCGCCACGATACCGGCCAGTAGACGCAACGCGTAAAGCGTGCCGTAACTCGGCGCCATGACGCTCAGGATCGACACCAACCCATAAAGCAAGAGGCTGGAAATGATGGTCTTCTTGCGCCCGATCCGGTCGAAAATCGGCCCCCATACGACGGAGCCGATCGCCATGCCGACAAAGATGGCACCGATGAGATTGCCGACCGCCATCGCGTCGAGATTGAAGTCCTTCGCGATGAGCGGCGACGTGTAGACGATGATCATCATCTCCCACGCTTCGATCACGAAGACGAAGAACAGCGCCAGACAGCTCTTCAGATGTTCGACCGTAAGCGGTAGCTTTTCGAATACCTGGCCCACGGGAATCCGCCCGTCCGGGTAATCGCGTCCCGCCGATGAGGCGGCTCCGGCAGGGGCGCCCGCCGGCCACGACGAATCGAGCGGTGAACCCGCGTTTTGAGGGTTGTTCATCAGAACTCCTTTTTCCTCGAGAAAATACGTCGGAAGCTCGCGGGAGCCGATCCGACCTTGTCCAGATTCAGAACGACACCGAGTTGGCGATGGGCACGGGACCTTGAAAGAGGCCGAATTCGCGCAACTCCGCTTCGGGCGGCGGCTCGCAACTCCAGACACGACTGGGTTTCCAGCCGAACTGTTTCTTGAACTTCGCGAGGGCTTCGGCCATCTTGAACGCCGCCACGACCGGGTCGATGACGGGCACGCCCACCGCCTGCTGAACAGCATCGAAGAAGCCGAATTCGAGGGTGCAGCCGAGGATGATCGCCTCCGCGCGATCCTCGCTCACGGCTCGCTGCGCTTCCTCGATAATCCTCCGCCGCGTGAAGGCGGGGTCGGCCTGGAAGTCGACGACGCCCATGCCCAGCGGACGCATCGAGGCAAGACGATCGATCTGGCCGTAGGCGCGCACGCGCTCGGTCATCTGCTCGATCCACTTCTCCCGCCCCACGATGACCGAAAAGCGGTTTGCCAGATTCGCCGCGATCTGGATGCTGGCCTGACACGGCGCGACTACGACGGTTTCGGCGGAGATCTCGCGCGCCGCTTCCAGTGCCGGGTCGTAGAAGCAGCCTACGATCAGGGCATCGACTCCCTGCTGTGCCGAGTCCCTCGCCACGGCAATCGTTCTCTCGTAGATCAAGGCTTCGTACGAGCGATATTCCAGATGCGACGGCGTCGGCGTCATGTCGAACGAGACCACCTCCACGTTGGTGGCCGGCTGCTTGATGGAGTGCAGCATCTCGCCGATGGGCGTATCCCAGGCCGCAGAGCCGATGGGATTGAGCCAGCGGATGGAGACCGGTACGTCGACCGGCTCTCCCTTGAATTGATGATTCATGTTCTTTCCTTCACAGAGAACGGAGATGCCGGCCGCTTACAGGTTCTTGATGAGCGCCATCGTGACCGTGACCGACTTTTTCAGATTGGGCGACGTGTAGTAGTCGAAGTTGACGTTGCCGCAGATGTACAGGCCATACTTCGCAAAGCCGAAGTACGAGACGCTCGGCCCGATCTCGCCCTCTCGCGCCGCCTGGAAGTCGGAAGCGCGCCAGCTGTAGATGTTGAACGAGTGATGAATGCCGACGAACAGGTCGTCGCGGACCTGATAGCCTGCGGCCACGTCCGCGAAGGTCGCGCTCAGGCCGCCGCGCAGCTTCTCCATCTGCCCGTTGCCGATATCCACAGCATTCAGATTTCGGCTGGCATAGGTCAGCTCCACCGGGTTGAACGTCACACCTATCCTGCCGATCTGCAGATAGTTATCGACATTGAAACTATAGGAATACTGATTGGCACCGGCGCCAAAGCCCGCGGACTTCGTACTGCCGTTGGGAAATGCGACCGTAAAGGTGGGGCTCGTCCAGAACGTCTTGTAGCCGGGGGAACCGGCCGGCTGATCGGGCACGACGACGTTGTAGTAGTACTCGATACCGACGTTCGGATACGCGCCGCCAAAGCCGCTCGCTCCCGGCGCCCCATGCGTGTTCGCGTAGCCGATGGAGCCGTTGAGCCAGAATTCGAACTGGTCGCGATGGGTGCCGGTAAAGCCCGTTTCGGTGAAGTAAGCCGGATTGAATGACGAATAGATCTCGTTCGAGTTCGGCCCGGTATGCCGGAACACCGGGAACGCCTCGAGCGCCCAGCCGCCCGGCACGCCGGCCTGGCCGAATCCGATGAATTCGTCGGCATGGGCAACGGGCGGCGCGCAAAGCCATGCGGCCGCCGACAGACCGGCAATTGCTCCGGAAAGACTGCTTCGTTTCATGAAAGTGATCCCCAATCAATTGATTAGCAATACTACATATCCATGTCGGAGATTCCGCCTCGAACTGCCATGGAATCTCCGGTCTCTCCCGCCCTCCGGGGGATCGCCGGCTCCTGTCGAAGCCGGCTTGTTTTCCGTCAACCTTGCATTGCCTGCCCGATTGCCTCCACCGACTTCGGCGTCCCGGGTCCCATGACACGAACCCCGTCTTCGGTGACGAGCACTTCGTCCTCGACCCGCATGCCGCCGAAGTCGAGATACTCACCAAACTTCGCGTAGTCAATCAGATGGTCGTGTCGACGCGCCCGACGCCAGTCGTCGACGAGCTTCGGGATGAAGTAGATGCCCGGTTCCACCGTCAACACCATGCTAGCCTTCAATCGCCGGGCCATGCGCAGGTTGTTCATGCCGAACAGGTCGCTGCGCCGGAACGTCTCGCCGTAGCCGACGTGGTCTTCTCCGAGCGACTCCATGTCGTGCACGTCCAGGCCGAGCTGATGCCCGAGCCCGTGCTGAAAGCAGATCGCATAGGCTCCGGACGATACGACTTCCAGCGGGTCGCCACGGAAGAAGCCGAGCGCCGCCATGCCTTTGACCATGTTCAGCGCCGCAAGCCGATGCACGTCGACAAAGGGAATGCCGGGCCGCACCGCTTCGATGGCGCTCGCCTGCACCTGCAGCAGCAGTTCGTACAGATCCCGTTGCCGGGTGTCGAACCTGCCTCCCACCGGCAACGTCCGGGTGACGTCGCTCGCGTAGCCGAGACGGCTCATCGCCCCCGCGTCGTTCACCACGAGGTCGCCCTGCTCCAGTTGGTGGCCGTAGTCGAAGTTGTGGAGAATCTCGCCGTGCTTCGTAAAGATTGGCTGATAGGCTTCCTTCACGCCGTGGCGGCCCAGTACGCGCCGCATCTCGGCCACGACTTCCCGCTCGATCACGCCTGGCCGGGCTGCCCGCATCGCGACGCGGTGCATTTCGTCGGCAATGGTGAGCGCATGCTCGATCTCGGCCACCTCGACCGCCGACTTGATTTCCCGAAGCGCGACCACGGCGCGCACGAGATCAAGCGATGCGCCATTGGCGATTCCATCGGCGTTCACGCCAAGCAGACGCGACAGTTCAAGCGTGGTTTCGGCGCGATAAGGCGGCAGGTAGTGCACCGTCCTGCCGCTGCCCAGCACGTTGCCTACCACGTCCCGCAGGGCGCCGTACGGCTTGATCCTCGCGCATCCGGCCTTGCGGCACTCGTCGGCAAGCGCGGCAGTTTTGCCGAGCCAGATTTCATCGTCGAGGCCGGCTTCGTTGCCGAACACGGCCTCGGCACCGCTGTCGAGGTCGATGAGCGCCGCGAGCCGCGGCCGGTTCACGCCAAAGAAGTACGAGAACGTCGCGTCCTGGCGGAACGGATGAACGTTGTGCGCAAAGTTGATGGGCGCATCGACATTCCCGACCAGCAGCACGACGCCTGAGCGAAGCTGCTCGCGCAAGGCGTGGCGGCGGCCGGTGTACACACTATCTGCAAACATGATCGCTGGTCCGTGCATTCGTCTGTTCGTGGGTTGCCGGCGCGTTATGCCCGCACGCCATAGATCTTCTCCGCGAGTTCGGCGCTCAGATAGCCGTTGCGCACGTCCTCCACCACCGCCGCTCGCGAGCGCTCCGCGGGATCGCCGTAGCCGCCGCCGGAGCCGGTGCGCACGCGTATCACGTCATCCCGGCCGAGCGTGAGGCCGCTCACCATCGAATATCGTTCGCTGCTGCCGTCCTTGCGCACAACCTCGACGTAATTGGGCGAGCCGTCCGCGCCGCCTTCGAGGCCCCAGGGCGGCACCTTCGAGCGGGTATAGCCACAGGTGAGGAAAGTGCCGTCCGAACGGACCCGGTAGTCGAGGCGAATGCCGCGGCCGCCCCGGTACTTGCCATGGCCGCCCGGTTCGTCGTTGAACTCCATGCGGTCCACGTACAGACCGTAGCGCGCCTCGCACACCTCGACCGGGCAGTTGTAGGTCTCGCCGTGCAGGCCGGAGTACATCGCGCTGTTGCCATCGCGCCCCGCTTCGCCGCCCCAGCCGCCAATCTCGGGCTCGACGAGGGTGAACAGGCGGCCGGTGTCGGGATGCATGCCGCCGATAATCGTCGCGCACACGGAGGCGAAATTGCCGGCCGGTAGCCTGCCCGGCAGATGCGCCGCGAGACAGCGCAGGATCAAGTCGTAGACGCGCATCAGGTTCTCGAAGTAGAAACCCTCAGCGGCCGGCACGCGTGCGTCGAACAGGCTACCTGGACGGGTCAGCACCGTGAGCGGGCGAAAGGTCCCGCCGTTCGTCGCGGCCTGCGGCGCGGTCACGGCCTTGAATGCCATCTGGGCGGCGACGATCGTGCCGTCGCGGCTGAGATTGGTCGGTCCCTGCGCCTGATCGGGATTGTCACGAAGATCGACGGTCATGCCCGCTTCGGTGATCTCGACCGTGACCTTGAAGATCTGGCCATCGTCCTGCGGCTCCTGCATCGCGAAGCGTCCGCGCGGCGCGTTCTGCAGCGCTTTGAGCGACACCTTTTCGCCGAGGTTCATGAAATCGTTCATGGCCTCGAGAAAAACCGCCGCGCTGTATTTCCCGGCGAGTTCGGCAAGACGCGTCGCACCGCTGCGCGCCGCCGCAATGCCGGCCCACAGATCGCCTTCCATGAAGTCGGGCATGCGCGTGTTCGCATGCAGGATCTGCATGACCGAACGGATCGGCTTGCCCTTCGAGATCAGCTTGACCGAGGCGAGGCGCAGACCTTCCTGGAAGATGTCGGTTGCATTGGTGGAGAGCGAGCCGGGCACCGCGCCGCCCACATCGTTCCAGTGGGCGATATTGGCCGTCCATGCAATGAGCCTGCCGTCGGCGAACACCGGCATGGCCAGCACCACGTCGTTCAGGTGCGTGACGCCGCCGCTGTGCGGGTCGTTCGTGATGAAGATGTCGCCAGGCTCGATTTCGCCCGGCTGCGAATGGCCCGCGAGAATCTGCTTGACGGCCTTGTCCAGCACGCCGACGAAAGCCGGAATGCCGGAGCCCGAGCTCGCGATTTCGCCGTGCGCGTCGGTGATGCCCGTGCCCATGTCGAGCACTTCATAGATGATGGGGCTCATCGCCGTCTTGCGCATCGCCGCGAACATCTCGTCGGCGATCGCCTGCAGCGAATTCTGGATGATCTCGAGCGTGAAGATGTCGATATGACTCATGGTCGTGCTCCGTCGAATTCAGAGGGTGATGTGGAGGTTGCCGAGACGATCGACATGGACCGCGTTCTTCGGATGCACCACGATCGTCGTGCCCGAATCTTCGACGATGGCCGGCCCGTTGAGGCTCATGCCCGGCTCGAGCTTCGCGTTGTCGTAGATCACCGCTTCGTGAACGCCCTCGAGCGCATAGTCGACCGCGCGGCGCCCCTTGATGGCCGATGCCACCGTCGCTCCCGTGACAGGCATTTCGTCGAGATCGAGCTTGCCGATTTCAGCCACCGAGACGATGTGGAAGCCCACGATCTCCAGCGGCGCATCGAGGCGATAGGTATATTGCTGCTCGTACATCGCGTGAAAGCGGTCAGCGATGGCCGCCCAATGCGAGGTCAGCGTCTCCCCTTCGTGGAGCGGGACCTCGACCGAATGCTCCTGGTTCTGGTAGCGCAGCTTGCACTGCACTAGGAGCTTCACGCGTTGCGGCGCGATGTCTTCCTCCGCGAACTGCGTGAGCGCTGCCGCCGAAAGCTCGTCGAGCAGCGCTTGCGCGTCGGCGCTCGCGCCTTCACGGTGCATTTCGATGAAGCGGTTGGCGAACAGGTCACGGCGCAG
Source organism: Paraburkholderia oxyphila NBRC 105797 (assembly GCF_000685075.1). Taxonomy (GTDB): domain Bacteria; phylum Pseudomonadota; class Gammaproteobacteria; order Burkholderiales; family Burkholderiaceae; genus Paraburkholderia; species Paraburkholderia oxyphila. Next base: position 15,230 of record NZ_BAYD01000145.1, on the reverse strand, counting down.
ATCCGACATGGTCATGCCCCACGCCGAGAAAACCGAGGCGCCGCGCGGAATCACCACCTTCTTCATGCCGAGTTCCTGGGCGAGCGCCACGGCGTGCATCGCGCCGCCGCCGCCGAACGCCACGAGCGTGAAGTCGCGCGGATCGTGGCCCCGGCTCAGGGAAACGAGCTTCAGCGCGTTCACCATGTTGTCGTTGGCGATGCGAATGATGCCGCGTGCAATCTCGTCGTGCGACATGCCCAGCTTGCCGGCGAGTGGGTTCAGCGCATGGCCGACCGCGGCCATGTCGGCTACGAGTTCGCCGCCGCAGAAGTAGTCCCGGTTGATGCGGCCCAGCACGAGATTGGCATCCGTCGTGGTCGCATGCGTGCCGCCGTTGCCATATGCGGCCGGCCCAGGCGACGCGCCCGCCGACTGCGGCCCGACGTGCAGCTTGTCGAAGTCGTCGATCCAGGCGATCGAACCGCCGCCGTTGCCGATCTCGACCAGGTCCACCACCGGCACCATGATCGGATAGCCCGCGCTCTCGCGGTCGCGCTCGATCCAGTAGTCGGTCTTGATCGACACCTGGCCGTCCTTGATCAGCGAGCACTTGGCGGTCGTGCCGCCGATGTCCAGCGCGAGCACGTTCGGCTCGCCGATCAGGCGGCCCAGTTCGGCCGCGCCCCAGAAGCCGCTGGCCGGGCCCGACTCGACCATCGTGATAGGAATCTCGCGGGCATGGGAGACCGTATCGACACCGCAGTTCGACTGCATCACATAGAGCGGCGCGCGGTAGCCGTTCTCGCTCAGGCCCTTCTGGAGCCCGGTCAGGTAGCGCGACGCGATAGGCTGAACATAAGCCGACAGCACCGCCGTGCTCGTGCGCTCGTATTCGCGCCATTCGCGCGTGATCTGATGCGAGGCCACGACCGACACCTCCGGCCAGAGACGCCTGACCTGATCGAGCACGGCCTGCTCGTGAGCCGGATTGGCATAGGCATGCAGCAGGCAGATGGCCACGGCCTCCACCTCCTGGCGGCGGAAGTCTTCGAGGATCGCTTCGAGCGCCGCGAGATCGAGCGGCTCGCGCTCTTCGCCGTCGAAATGGATGCGCCCCGCGATTTCGCGGCGCAGGTAGCGCGGCACGAACGGCTCGGGCTTCACCCATTGAAGATTGAAGAAGTCCGGGCGGTTCGCCCGCGCGATCTCCAGCACGTCGCGAAAGCCACGGGTCGTGATCAGGCCAGTGCGTACGCCGCGGCGCTCGGTGAGCGCGTTGATGACGACCGTGGTGCCGTGCGCGAGGAACGAGACGTCTTCGAGATGCACATCGGCCTTGCGCAATACGTTCAGGATGCCCTGTTCGAAATGGGGCGGCGTCGTATCCGACTTCGCAGTCCGAATCGTCTGCTTGCCGCTGACGGGATCGACCTCGAAATAGACGAGATCGGTAAACGTACCGCCCACATCGGTCGCCACGCGTACGGTCCTTCCTTTTGCTGTCACAGCCATTCTCCTTGCGACACGAGTTCCCGCCATGCGCTGGAACCCTAGATTGAATGTTGGTCGACGCGTTGCCGCACCTTGCCGCCGCTCGTGGCACCGTGCCTCGCACCCGGAAGTTGCACCGGAATCCGGACGCGCAGTCAGCGCGACTTGCAACTCGCCGGCAATGACAACCGTCGTTGAGTTGCAATTTATGAAACCATTAAGGCCACCTCAATGCCGCCGGCGGGTAGGACCGGCCCTCGGGTGGCAAGGCACCTACCCAGGCGGGTAGATTGATGCGGGCAAGCCCCGAGTCGAGGGCTCCGGGCGCTGGGTCGGGACGCTTCCGCGCGCGCTGGCGAGGCAGCACTCACGCGCTGCGCTAGTGGCATTCCCGAATGAAACTACCCGGTCGGGTAGGCGCCCTGGTCCGTCGCGCGCGGTGCTACCCGTCCCCACGCAGACGCCGCGCACATGCGGGCATAAGCTCCCCACCGGCGCCGCCATGCGCGCTCACTCATCTGCGAACAGGAAGGTCTTCCATGTCCTTAGCCGGAACCTGGCAAAACGAATACGGCTCGATCATGATGCTGGCCGTCGAAGGCCACGCCGTGGCGGGCACCTATGCCTCCACGACGGGCTCGGTCGGCAGCTACGAAGTGCTCGGCACCCAGATCGGCGCCGACCCCGACGAGCACCGCGGCCAACCCGTCGCCCTTGCCATCGCATGGCACTCCGTCGGCGAGGACCCGCCCGACGCGAGCTGGCACTGGTCCTCGGGATTGAGCGGACAGATCAGCATCCAGAACTGCGAGGAGGTGCTCGTCGTCGCCCATTCGATGATCGCGTCGTGCGAATTCCCCGGTCTCGCCGCGCCGGGAAGCTATATCGACAAGCTGCATTACCGGCGCGTGCCGGGCGCCTCCGCGCCGGTGCGGATCGGTGCGCCGGCAGGGCGGCGGGCGCCCATTGCCGATCCGCTGGAGGGCACGTGGTCCGCCGCGAACGGCATCGTCATGTCGCTGGCAGTCCGGCCACACGCGCGCGGCGGCTTCGGCTACGTAAGCGGGCGGATCCATTTCGGCGACGTCGGCGCGGAAATCACGGGATTCACGGACCTCCAGGCCACGGCGTCGGGGCTCGCGCTGCAATCCGTTTCGCTGGCGACCTTGGACGTCGCCAGCGGTCTCGCCGTATCGCTCTCCGGCACGCTGAACGTGCAGACCGGCGCGCTGGATCTGCTGATGATGCGCAGCGGTGCAACCGCGCCGGATCACGTCTACGCGCAGACGCGGACCAGTTTCGCGCCGTTCACGCGCCAGCCGCCGCCGCGATGACTTCGGCCACGCTGGCCGTGAGCTTTTTCGCATAGGGCACGTGCAGGAATTCATTCGGCCCGTGCGCGTTCGACTTCGGCCCCAGCACGCCGCACACCATGAATTGCGCGCGCGGGAAGCCGGACTGGAGGACGTTCATCAAAGGCACGGTGCCGCCCTGCCCGATGTAAGCGCAGTCGGCGCCATAGTGCGCGCGCGACGCCGCGTTGAGAGCGGTCTCTAGCCACGGCGCCGTGCCGGGCGCGTTCCAGCCGCTCGCCACGGCCGCATCGGGACGGAACGTTACCTTCGCGCGGCAAGGTGGATCGTCTTCGAGCAGCGTCTTCAGCTGCCCGACCGCCTCGGCCGCATCGATCAACGGCGGCAGGCGCAAGGACAGCTTGAACACGGTGCGCGGGCGCAGCACGTTGCCGGCATCGGCCAGCGCAGGCAGGCCCGCCGCGCCCGTCACCGCGAGCGACGGGCGCCATGTGGAGGCGAGCAGCGACTGCAGCGGATCGGTCGAGGTCGGCAGCACCGGACGGCCTTCCGCCCCGCATACCCACGGCAGCGTCTTCCAGACGCTGTCGCCGAGAATGCGCGCCGTGGCCTGCGCCTCGTGCAGGCGTTGCGGCGGAATCGCGCAATGGAATGCCGCCGGCAGCAGGTTGCCTGTGCGCGCATCCTCGAGACGCTCAAACAACTGCCGCATGATGCGGAAGCTTGACGGCGCGATCCCGCCGTAACTGCCTGAATGGATGCCTTCGTCGAGCACCTGCACTTCGAGATCGCCCGGCACAATGCCGCGCAGCGACGTCGTCAGCCACAGCTGGTCGTAGTTGCCCGCGCCCGAATCGAGACAGACGACGAGATCCACACGGCCCAGCCGCTCGCGAAGCAGGTCGACATAGGGCAGCAGATCGTAGCTGCCCGATTCCTCGCACGTTTCGACAAGCCCCACGCAGCGGGGCCGCCCTATCCCCAGTGCATCGAGTGCCGCCAGCGCCGTGAGGCCCGCGTAGACGGCATAGCCGTCGTCCGCACCGCCGCGGCCGTAGAGCCGGCCGTTTTCGAGCTTCGGCGTCCACGGGCCGAGGTCGGCGCGCCAGCCGTCGAACTCGGGCTGCTTGTCGAGGTGCCCGTACAGGACGATAGTTCCCGCACCGGCTGCACCGGCAGCGGCGGTCGCCGGCGCCTCGAACCAGAGCAGCGGCGTGCGGCCCGGCAACCGGACGATCTCGACCGCCAGCCCCTGCACCGGCTGCCGTTGCGCCCACTGCGCGGCATCCGCGACGACGCGCTCCAGGTAGCCGCGCGCCTCCCACGCCTTGTCGAACGCCGGGCTTTTGGCCGGAATCGCAATGTATTCGGTGAGAGCCGGCACGATGTCGGCGTCCCACTTGCGCTCCACGAACTCGCGCAACGCGGTGCGATCGATCTCTAACGTCTGCTCAGTCATTTCGTTCCTGTCCTTGCGGTGAGGTTTCACATATCGATGCGGGAACAGTGCGCGTCGCACTCCAGACCGTAAACTGAACGGGCCTGAGCAGCCGACACGAGGCCGTCGGCCACGTCGCGCCTGACACTTTCGCGTTCGCGCGCAAGAGGGTCGCCATAGCCACCCCCGCCGCCGGCATGAATCGTCATCGCCGATCCCCGGGGCAGCAAATGCGACGTGACTTTCGAAAACGGTTCGGACCGGCCGTCGGGGTAGACGAACGTGCCACCGTTCGGGCGGCCTTCGTGGCCGCCGTGCAAACCGGCCGGTGCCGTTCGCGTGCGTTCGAGCGCGGCCGTCACGTAGGTATCCTCAAGAAGGCGGAACGTCATGTCGTAGCCCATGCCGCCGCGAGCAGCACCGGCGCCGCCGCTGTCCGCGACGAACTCGCAGTGCTCGACGCGCCACGGGTTGCGCGTCTCCATGATTTCCATGGACGCGAAACGTGTCGCCGCTTCGGCCACATGCATCATCGTGCAGCCGTCACCGCGCGCATGACCGCCGTGACCGACCGGAAACGGGGAGCCGTCGCCCCACATTTCGCCGGTTTCTTCGCGCCGGCCCCACCAGACCACAGAGCAGATGTCGCCGCCCGAACAAGCCGGCACGAGCGTTGCGTCGATCTTCGAAATCGCTTCGTAGATCACTTCGATGGCCTGCAGCGCGGGCCAGCCGTAAAGAAAGCACGGCGCCGGCGGTTTCGGATCGAACATGCTGCCCGGCCGCGTGATGACCTCGACCGGACGGAAATGGCCCTCGTTGGGCGCCTCGCGCGCGCCCGCCAGCATCGCGATAGCCACCCGCGCGGCCGAAATGGTCGAAGGCAGCGGACAGTTCACCGGGCCGTTCTGCTCGGGCGCCACCTGCGAGAAGTCGATGCGGATCTCGCTGCCGGCGATCTCGACGGCAACGTCGATCGGAATCGGGACGCCGTCCACGCCGTTGCTGTCCATCCTGCCGGCACCCCGATAGAACCCGTCGGGAAGCCGCTCGAAGTAGCTGCGGACCATCGCTTCGCCGTGGTCGAAAATGCGCTCGACAGCGGCTTCGAAAAGATCCTTGCCGTGCCGGCGCACGATCCGCTCCAGCTCGGCCACGCCGATGCCGACCGCGGTCGCCTGCGCGCGGATATCGCCGTCGATCACGCGCGGCAGCCGCGAGTTCGCGAGCACGCAGCGGTACATGTCGTCGACGAGCTCGCCGTTGCGGAACAGGAACACGCCCGGAAAGAAGGTGCCTTCCTGGAACACGTCGGTCGTGTCCGTGCAGTACGGCGCCACGGCCCCGATGTCAAGCCAGTGCGCCTTCACGACCGCGTAGCCGATCAACGCGCCGCGCTCGTCGAAAGCGCCCTGGATCAGCGCGGCATCCTGTGCGTGCGCGCCCGTGCCGTAAGGCCAGTTGTAGAGCACCACGTCCCCGGGTCCGAGCTTCTCCGGGCCGCCGATGCCGGCAATGGCGGCCTCGACGCAGAAGTTCAGCGTGCCCATGAATAGCGGCAGCGTAGGCGCCTGGGCCAGCAGGCGCAGCTTGCGGTCATAGAGCGCAGCCGCGAAGTCGAGCACTTCATAGATGATCGGCGAAAACGCGGTCCGGACCAGCGTCTTCTTGATCTGGTTGGCTGCCGAATTGAGCGCGTGCCGGATGACCTCGGCGACGACGGGATCGACCGGAACCCGGTCCGTGGCGGCGGCCGGTGCCGCGCGGCTGATACGAAGCCCGATGGGCGATTGTGCGTTCATGGTAAGTGTGTCCCTTCCTGTTTTTATTTGGCCAGCAGCCCGGCGTCGTATTCGAGCTGCAGGCAACCCGACTCGTGGAGACTGCATTCGAAGCCGGCGTCGACGTAGGTCGTCGTCGTCGGTTCGAGCACGATCAACGGGCCTGCCAGCCGGTCGCGCGGTCCGATGGCGCACCGCTCTATCACGCGGAACGGCACCCGCTTGCCAAGCGCGAAAGAAAAGGCGTCGAGGCGCAGGCCATCGTCGGCGGCTGACTGCTGTGCCGGGCGCTGCACCGCGAGCCGGTCGGGCAGCGGCGCGCGGATGCCGGCGCGCACCGACACGACCTCCACGGGCGCCTCCATCACCACGCCGAACGTGCGCTTGTACTCCTCGACGAAGCTCGCCCGGATCGCGTCGCAACCGGCCGCGATCGACCCGTGCCGGTTCGGCATGGCGACGGCGAGGCAATGCTCCTGGCCCGTATAGCGCATGTCGAGCATGACGTGGCGCTCGCGCGACGGCACGTCGATCGCGGGACTGCGCCGCTCCAGTTCCGCAAAGAGTTCGCCGAGCAGCGCGTTGACTTCGTTCACGCCGGCCTCGGAGAGCGGCGTGACACGCGTTCGCGCGGCCTCGCGGACGATGTCGGCGCCGAGCATGCCCCACGCCGAGAAGTTACCGGCATGCGGTGGGATGAGCACGGTGCGCATGTCCATCTCGCGCGCGAGGAGCGTGCTCATCAGCGGCCCCGCGCCACCGAAGGCGATGAGCTTCAGCGTGCGAGGATCGCGCCCCTGCTCAATCGTGATCTCGCGGATCGCGCTGGCCATTGCCGCCGCGGAGATCTCCATGATGCCGCGCGCAGCGACGTCGAGTTCCAGGCCTAGCGGCCCCGCGATGCGGTCAATGGCTGCTTCGCATAACTGATGATCGAGACGCATGCCAGAGGCGAACACGCCGTCGCCCAGCATGCCCAGATGAAACGCGGCATCCGTCATGCAAGGCTCCTCGCCGCCGCGGCCGTAGCAGGCGGGCCCCGGCACGGCCGCGGCGCTGCGCGGACCCACGCGCAGCAGGCCGCCTTCATCGACGCAGGCAATCGAGCCGCCACCCGATCCGATCGAGCGCACGTCCACCCACGACGTCTGCAGCGGCATGCCCGCGATCTCGCCTTCGAACATCAGCGTGGGACGCCCCTCCACGACGAGGCTCGTATCGAAGCTCGTGCCGCCGACGTCGGCCGTCACGAGATCGCCGAGACCGAAGCGGCGAGACAGTTCCGCAGCGCCCTCCACGCCGGCGACAGGTCCCGACATGATCGTCTCGAAGGGTCGGCGGCCGGCTTCCTGGAACGACATCGATCCGCCGCCCGAGCGCGTGATGAGTGCGCTGCCTGAGAATCCGGAGGACTTGAGGTCGTCATGAAGGCGGTCCAGATAGCGCGACATGCGGGCCCGAACGAACGCGTCAATGCAGGTCGTGCAGGTGCGCTCATATTCGCGGTATTCGCCCGAGACTTCGTGCGAGAGGGAGATCTCGCCCTTGAAGCCCAGCGTGCGCAGCGTCCGCGCCGCCTCGCGCTCATGGACCCCGTTCGCGTAGCCGTGCATGAACACAATCGCCACGGCGCCAACCCCATGTTCCGTGAAGACCCTGGCGGCGGCGGCAATGTCTTCGGCGTCGAGCGGCGCGACTTCCGCACCGCGCGCGTCGATGCGGCCGCCGACCGGCATGCGCAGATGGCGCGGAACGATCGGCTCGGGCGGCTGCCAGAACAGTCCGTAGACGTCCGCCCGGTCGCCGCGCCGGATTTCGAGGATGTCGCGAAAGCCGCGCGTGCAGAGGAGCCCGACCCGCGTGCCGCGTCGTTCGAGCAACGCGTTAAGGCCGACGGTCGTGCCGTGGAAGAAAAATGCGGTATTTCGGATGTCCGGCGCATCGACCACCTCGCGCACGGCGTTCATGCAACCGGTTTCGGGTGCATCAGGGGTTGTCGGCACCTTGCCGACCTTCACGCCCCCGGTCTCTTCATCGTAAAGAATCAGATCGGTGAAAGTGCCGCCGATATCCACGCCTACTCGAACAGCCATGAAGCACGCCTCCTTTGTCGGTTACATGTAACGGATACATGACCCCAACATTAGAAAACGCAGGCTGACCGCACAACGGCGCCCGCGAGTAGGCGCCGCGCGGCTCCCGTGCGAACCCTACCCGGGTGGGTAGGGCGATCATGGCAAACACCAGGCTGGACGTCAGGCTGAACACGGGATTCGGCATCGCCCCGGACACCAGCCCGCGTGCGAAGCGCCAGGATGGGCCGCCGATCGAAAGGCAAGGGAATCGGAGCGGCTCCAGGCCGCTCAGGGCTGGCTCGTCAGAATGCCCTGCTGCAACGCGGTACTGATTGCCGCGGCGCGATTCTCGACGCTCAGCTTCTGGAAGATCTGCTTGAGGTGGAACTTGACGGTGTTCTCCGAAACATCGAGTGCACGCGCAATTTCCTTGTTTGACTGCCCGCTCGCGAGCAGCGTGAGCACCTGGGTCTCTTTCACGCTGAACTGCGCGCGCGGACGCACAGGGTGCGCCTGCCATGCGCGCAGCTGGGTCAGCGTCGCGGCAATCGCCGGCGGCAAGCCGCCTTCGATGAGGTTGAAGACGGACAAGATGCCCGGCCCCGTCTCGAGTAGCAGACCCGACAGGCCGTCGCGCAGCAACGGGGCAAACACAGCCTGAATGTCGGCGGCCGCGACATCGCCGTCCTTGGCCTTGCGCCTCGCCACCAGCGCGAGCAGCTGCATGCGCAACGCGGGTAGATGCGCACCGGTCTCCTCAAACACATTGGCGCCCTGCTCGAGGCGTGAGACCGCTGACGCGCTCGCACCCGTCGCGAGCAGCAGGCGGCCGAGCGCCAACGTACCGGCCTCGCAAAAGCGCCACCCGAGGCCCGAGGGCGAGGCCGCCTTCAGCGCCGCCTCCAGCCCGGCGGCCTGTGCTTCCTGCTGTGCCTGGGTCACGAACCCACATTGCGACAGCAGATCGACGCGCCACACCCGGACCAGTTGCACCAGTCGTTGCAAATGGCGATCGCGGGCCAACTGCGCGGTGTGGTCGAGGACAGCGTGCGCATGTTCGAGTCCGTGCTGGCGCAGGCCCGTGCGCCACGACACTTCGGCCGCCGCAGCGAACACGTCGAGCCAGCCGTCGGTGTGCTCGATCGATTCCTGCGCCTCGCGGATCCATCGCTGCGCCTCGCTCCATCCACCCTGCCAGTAAACGTGCTGTGCCTTGAAGCAGCCCACGAGCGCCTTGAGCGAGCTCTCAGTGCCGAAGTTCTGCTCGGCAAGCGCCAGGGCCTCGTCGATCAGTTGCCGCGCGCTGGAAACCTGCCCCATCACCGACAAGGCAATGGCCTCGTGCATCAGGCAATAGTTCTCGCCGAGAGGGCTATCCACAATGCGCATCTGCGTCCGTGCCGCGCGCGCGGCGGTCCGCGCACGCGCCATCGCCCCCGAGGCCAGCAGGCCGACTGCCCCGACGCACATCAGATTGGCCTGCGCAAGCGGGTCCGACGGCATGCGGGAGCTGGCGCTTTCCCATTCGCCCACCGAGTTCGAATCGTCGTCGAACTGATCGAAGTACGTATGCACAAGCAGCCGGATGACGTCGTAATCGCGTTCGAGGTGCGCGTCGTCCTGCACTGCTACCTGCGCAAGCCTCAGCAGTTCGAACGCGAGCGCCTGGTGCCCCAGTTTGGCCTGCAGATAGGCCTGCATCATGGTCAGTTCGGGTCTGCTGCGTCGCGTCAGCTCGTCGAACTGCTGGAGCAGGCTTTGCGCATAATGAATGCCCTTGCGCAGCACGATCTCCCAGCCGCCGGCCTGCCGCACCAGTTCCACGCCCAGATCTGTATCGCCAGCTTTGAGCGCGTGCGACACGGCCATCACCCAGTCTCGCTGACCAGCCAGCCAGCCGGCCGCCGCGCGATGAATCTGCTGGGCGCGCCGCGTGTCGAGGCGCGGACGCAGGAAATCGGCGAGCAACAGGTGATAGCGATACCAGCTTCGGTCTGCATCGAGCGGCACGAGCAATGCTTCGAACAGTGTTAGCCGCGCCAAGATCGCCGCACTGTCGTTGCGGCAACGCGCGACGTCGGCCAGTTCGGCATTGAACCGCTCCAGCAGCGAGGTTTCGAGCAGAAACTCGCGGCAATCCTCAGGCAAGTTGTCGAGAATCTGCTCGGCCAGATACTCGGCGACTTCCGCGACGCGTCCAGAAAAAGAGGGCAAACCGAAAGCGGAACCTGTACCGCGTGCGAGCCACAGGCGCGCAAGTTGTACGGCAACGGCCCATCCTTCGGTTTTCGAATGCACCGTCGCGACTGCGGACTGCCCCAACTCGGGGCCGAGAATCTGTGATGCTTCCGGCAAGGTTAGTGCGAGATCGCGCGCATCGACTTCGTGGACAAGCCCCCGGGCCCTGAGCGCGGACAGTGGCCATCCAGGCCGGCTGCGGCCGGATACGATGAAATGGAGCCAATCGCTCGCGCGCTCGAGCAGTGTCAGCACGATCTCGTCGACGGCGCTGCTCGTGGCCCGGTGGTAGTCGTCAAGAATGACAACGAAGCGGCGGCCGTCGCTGGCGAGCGTCTGGAGCAATGCGGCTGAAGTACGCTGCGGTCGCGGATCGAGCGCCTGCGAATGTGCGAGCGGGGACAGTCCTCCCAGATCGAGCCCCGCGCTCTCGAGCGCCAGCATGAGCCCGGCAAGGAAGCGACTTGCGTCGGCATCCGTCTCGTCCAGCGAGAGCCACGCCACAAGGCAAGCGTCCGAACGGTCGAGCAACGTCTGGCGCAATTGCGACAGCAATGTCGTCTTGCCGAAGCCCGGTGCGGAAACGACGAGCGTCAGCGGTTTGGATAACTGCTCCTGCAGGGTCTCCAGGAGTACGACGCGCGGAACCGCCTCCAGTAACGCATGCGGCGGCGCGAGCTTGCCGACCCACATCCAGGCGTTGGAGGACTGATTCTCTGACGACGTCGGGTTCATGTGGTGCGTTGCTGATCGATGTACCGGCACACAAAGGATACTTTTCGCGTTGGGCACCGTAAAGGTAAGAAGGTAAATCGGCTAATGCGCGGACGTCCGGCCGACAATCGGCATACGAATATATCGAAGGGAACTTGCGGAGGCGCCGGATTTCGATGAACCTCCGGCCAACAAATGAATGGCTCCATCTGTTGCGAGATTCCCGGACCTGCAGTGCTGTCTGAAGCGCGACGATCCTTTCGCTTCGCATCCGGCGTCCGGATCGGCCGGACACTAAGTTCTTGACTCGCTTCGTGCAACATGAATGACGGGTAGGTACCAGCAATTTCCGGCCGCCACCTACCCGGACGGGTAGGTAGATAGAGGTAAACGCCACGTCGCATCCGACCTTATCGTGCCCACCCGCTTGAGATCGCAGCCACGCCAGCCCCCGATCTCGAGCGATGCCCTTACTTGCCAGCAGCAAACGCCCGACGCATCGCAGCCGAAGCCGTGTAGAAACGGCAGGACCAACTGGCGAGTGGAGCAATAGCGCGGGCAGGTTTGGCGGCGCCCGATTGCGGCCAAGCTGGCCGAGCTACGTCCGCCTCGAGCGTCAAGGTCAACACGTGAGATCACGCGGTTGCCAACTTCATCGCCCGCGTTGCGCCTGCGAAACCCAGGATCCCGATGACGCGCTTGATGTTGTATGCCAGCACGGGCAAGCTCATTTCCGCCGCGATGTACACAAGCCCCGCATCTGGAAGTGGGTCGAACCCATCCAGTGCTTGAGCGCTGGTCGCGAGTCATGCCAAGCCATGGACGGACAGCACCGATGTAGAGAAACTGGACCCGAGCAATGGCTTGCTGCTCGCGGGCACTTTGGACAAGGTCTACGACGGCTACCTTATGTCTGTCCATCCCGAGACTGGCGAGCTGCTCTTCTCCGATGCGATCGATGAGGCAGAACGTGCCCGTCTGGCGGGGGACCATACGCGCCTGCGCAAGACACCCACGGCAGAACAGGCTCTCTACCTGGGGGCGCACTACCAGCGCTTCCTTGCGGAGAAGGCGGAGCGCTCCTCCAAGCCGCGCAACTAGCCTGGAGGTCTTGCGGGTTCCCGCCGGTAGCCTTCCGTGGCGGGCTGGTGGTCGTCCGATTTCCCGTACCGCCTGAACCAGCGACAAAGTCTCACCACTGGCCTTCAATGGCGTTTGTGCGTGCCCGTATAAAGCACGGACACAAACGCGATCGAAGGGACTAGCAGAATCACGGCTAGCACAATGTAATGGTCCATGGAATCTCCTGCGCGCCATTGGTGGCGTGCGTATCCCATGTCAAGCCTATTTTTAACACATTGCCGATGGTGGTCTAAAGCACAGTGCCGCACTGCTCGTTACGGCCTACATGGACCTTTCAATCACGAAACGCTGCTCAAGAATTAAGCACCCACTGGCGACCGGGTGTCGCACTGCACACACGGGTAAAACCTTTATAGTGGCTGGGTTTGGGTCGCCCCTCTTTTTGCAGTGCGGTCCAGATCGCCAGGCGCGATCGGACCCCGTGTGCGGCCTTGCCGGTTGTCGACAGTCATGGCGCCGAAGTGATTCGGCCCCCTGTCAGCTTCGCCAGTTTCTGCCTACACCTCGAAAGGAAGTCCCTGTGAAATACATTCCCCGCATCGCCGCATCTGCTGCCCTCGTCGTCGTCGCTTTCGCTGCTGTCACGTTCGCCCAGATCAAGTTCGCTCCGGATTCCGCCGACAACAACCCGGTCGCCCGGATCGTCCTCAACGTCGAGTCGCAACTGAACGGCTGATCCCCGCCGTCAAAGACAGGCGTCGTCGTCCTCGGCGCTCTCGCGCCAGTCGCCACCCGTACCGCGGCACCACGCGCACTGCTGGCAGGCAGTGCCAAACTCATGTTTGAGCGTTTCCAATCCCTCGTCGCACGCCGGATTGCTGCTCGGAAAGAACGTCTGCATTTCCCCCCCTGAGCGTGCACCAAAGCGCCAGCGCACACGATTGAAAAGCCCGTCGCCATCCACATGGGATGTGCAGCGGGCTGCACGGATCGTCCTGAACGTCGAGTCGTGGAACGGCTAACACGCCGATCGAAGGCGCCGCGCGCATGGCGCAAATCGGATCCTCTGCGTCATAGATCTGCAGCGCCTGGAGCACGATGCCTATTTCCGCCCATCTCCCGAAATCTGAAAATCCACCGCAACTCCTTGCTTGACAAGGCTTTGCGTGGCCTTACCCGGGGTGAGCGGCACGGGAATCAGAACGAATAGCCCTGATCGTGCCAGTAATGCCAGTCGGCCACTGCCTCCCGGGTGTTCCGGTCGGCTCCAACGGGAACAAGCTGGGCCAGAGGTACGACAATTTCGCGTTCACCGTGCCGTGCCAAGACAAATATCGCGATGCGGCAAAGTTGGTCGTGAGCGAGGGCGATGACGGTGACGTTCTCGCCGCTCTTTAGCGGTGAGGCATCCATCGTCTTGCGCACCCGGGCCTTGAATGGAAACGAGAGCTGATCTTCAAGGTAGCAATACCAGCCCATCGCGCATTCTTCTTCGGTGTAGGTGTCGACCACGATTTCCATCGTGATCCGATGTTCGCGTCTGGCGTCGACTTTGGATCTGGCCATGATGGGGCAGCGATAATGGGTTAGACATCGTCAACGCGTCGCAGCAAGGCTTTCCGGGAGGCTCTTTGTCGCAAACCCGGTCTGCGTTGCGCAGAGGGAGTCGAGCTCCAGCAAGGCGAGATGGAAGACGCTGCGCTCGCTGTTCAGACTATTTTTCGATCCGGGCGGTTTGTCCAGCAATCGCTGGAGCGAGTTCTTCAGCTCGGAGCTGTAGGCAGGTGCCCTGGGCTGTGCTGACGCGATAGCCCGAATCAGGGCGCGGTACTCTCCGTAGTTGTTGGTGACAATCGCCGCAACAACTTTCCCGGCGAATATTGCTGGCTCCACCTCTGCGTTGACGCACAGATCGACCAGATCAGAGCACGCCTGATCGAAAATGCAGCTGACTTCCCATCCTTCTTCGGTGGTACGTTCGAATATGGTTCCGGCCAGCGTGAACAACTGCCACATCAGTTCCGGTGCAAGATTCGGCGCCGCCCGGGAAATAGTCGAGGCAATGGCAACGCGCATCGCGTCGAGTTCTTCGGCCGTTTCGTCGACCTCCTCCGCATCGAGAAGCGACGTCTGTTCGCCGAATTCGCTGATCCATTGGCCGACGGAGGCTGCCACGTCCTCGCCTCGTTGTGCGGACAGTTCGAATTGCAACCGACGCCGGATGCCCGGGTTCGTCATGGCTACCTCTGCAAGCAGGGTCGCCAGGCGTTCCGCCCCGACGGCCGCCAGGGCTTTGGCCTCGATCGGATTTTCTTCTTTCGACATTGCTCCTCCAATGAATGCTGCTGAGGCAACAGGCAGGGGGAAATGGTGAACAGATCCCGCTTGCGCTACGTTTCAGTGCCAGTCCTTATGCGCGAGCCAGACCTGGGGGAGCGACGATCGTGCAGGCACGCCCGGAATGGGTTCGAACAGCGCGTCGAGATCATCGGCTGAGATTGACGGTACTGGCAGCATCGTCGGAGAGGATCGCATTGGCCAGTGCCGCCTTCTTTTCCTGGAGAGCGACGATTTTTTCCTCCACGCTGCCAGCGGTGATCAGCTTGTAGACGAACACGGGCTTGTCGTGCCCAAGCCGGTGCGCGCGATCGGTGGCCTGGTTTTCCACGGCCGGATTCCACCACGGATCGTAGTGGGTGACGGTGTCGGCCGCGGTCAGGTTCAGCCCCACGTCTCCAGCCTTCAGGCTGATGAGGAAGAGCGGCACCTCGCCCTGCTGGAAGCGGCGGACCGGGGCCGCACGATCGACTGTCTCGCCGGTCAGGACAACGTAGGGAATCCCGGCCCTGTCGAGTGCGGAAGCGATGAGATCGAGCATGCTGGTGAACTGCGGGAAGAGCAGGATGCGGCGACCTTCCTCAATGAGTTCAGGCACCATCTCAGCAGGCGGTGCTGCACCGCACAAGCGTGTCCAGCCGCGGCCAAGAATGCCGGCCACGAATAAACCCGCAAGCACCCTCATTCGTCCATGACGAGCTTGTCTGGATCGTCGAAGGTCCGCATCGCGATCCATCCGGACATCGTGAAACCGATCCCGGCGAGCAGCGCAATCAAC
>NZ_BAYD01000146.1 GCF_000685075.1 Paraburkholderia oxyphila NBRC 105797 | reverse complement strand
TCCCCATCCTCGCCCGTCGGGTCTTGCCGACGCGCTGCTCGATGCGGGCAGACAGACGGGCTTGCGAGTCAAGCCTGATCAGAACCAGCCCGAGCATAGTGGCATCGGCTATCTGCAGGCCAATATCGACCGGCGAGGACGCCGCGTCAGCGCAGCGCGCGGCTTTCTCGATCCGATTCGCGGTCGCCGCAAGAACCTGACGATTGTCACGGACACTCAGGTCAATCGCGTCTCTTTCGCCGGGAGACGCGCCGCTGGCGTTTGCTGCACCCAAGGCGGAAAAACGCTCGATTTTCGCGTGCATCGCGGTGGCGAAGTCATCCTGAGCGCCGGCGCAATTCAGTCGCCCAAGCTGCTGCAACTGTCCGGCATCGGCCCTGCAGGACAATTGCAGTCCTTGGGCATCGAGGTGGTGCAAGACAGCCAGGGGGTCGGCCAAAACCTGCGCGAGCACCAGCTAATCTTTCTGCAATTCCGTCTGAAGCATCAGGCCGACAGCTACAACAACCAGTTTGGCGGACTCAGTCTGGCGAAGAACATTCTCAAATACTTGGTATTCGGCTCAGGCCCGATGGCCTACGCTTCGTCGGAGGCTGCCGCCTTCGTCGAGATTCTGCCTGGTGCTAGGCGACCGGAAGCGCAATTGATGTTCTCACCCTATAGCCTGGATCTCGATACGCCGGGCCACATGTCGTTCGAAAAAGAACCCGGCATGCAGCTCTACCCGTATCTGCTCAGGCCCACGAGCCAGGGCAGCGTCATGATCCAGTCCGCCGACCCGAATGCGTTGCCTCAGATCGACCCCAACTATCTGGCCACCGATTATGACCGTAACGTCAGCATCGGGATGGTGCGCTACGTCCGCAGGCTAGTGGGACAGGAAGCACTGCGCCCCTATGTCGTGAGTGAAACAAAGTGGACCCGGGACGCACAGACTGATGACGAGATTCTTGATGCGTTCAGAAAATACGGCCAGTCCGGCTATCACGCCTCTGGTACTTGCCGCATGGGCAGCGACGCTGCGGCCGTGGTGGACGAGCGGCTGCGGGTTCGGGGCGTGTCCGGTCTGCGCGTAATGGATTGTTCGGTATGCCCGGAGATCATCGCGGGCAATACCAATGCGCCTATGATGGCGATGGCGTGGCGCGCTTCGGACCTGATGCTTGAGGACTGGAAGCAGCGCTTGCGTGGCTAGGGGGCGCCGATTTTCCGTGAGCCGGTGGCTTGCCCGCTTCTGTCCGCTCGCCCGCCACCAGCACCTAGCAGATCGGGCATCTCCGCCTTAGTACATCTTGAATCGCATCCTTCATCAACGACTTCAACAGATCGCGATCTCCTGCAACGAGCGCTACTGCCAACAACAGATTCGCCTTACGCGTGGCTATGACCATGATGTTTTCGCGTCCTCGTAATTGTCGAGTGACTACGAATTAACGAGAATTTCAATTGAAGAACATGCCCGTTCAGTGAATCGAATGGACCAGCGTGGCAGTCCGTCCATCCTAAGGATTCCCGATAACCGTTTCCCTGGGTTTGAAGGTGTTCAGAATGTCGGCGCCGTCCCGTTTCTTGCCGTCAGAGCTGCGCACATAAGTTTCCACGTTGATCGCGTAGCTCTCTTCTTTGTCCGTCCTTTCGTTACGAACGGTCAGTTGATTTTCCGACAGACTGAGCCGTTCGCCGAGCGTGGGAACCTTGCCCGGAGCCTCGGCAACCCGAATGTCCATCGAAAGCCGAATCAGTCCTTCGCCCTTCGAGACGTTGGTGAGTCCACTGTGGCGCGAATCGAGATCGAAAATGACGATGTCGCCAAACTCGATATCGGCGCTTTTCCATCCTTCGATCGGGACCACATCGGATGGAATACGGAACATGTGCGGCTTGGAGAGATCGTGCAGGTTGCCCACGGTGGGTACCCTCAATGCAGGTGCAACCACCGACATCCGAGCTGACCTCGTCAAGGGGAATCCAGCAGATCTTTATCTCCATCCCCGACTGTAAAAGCCGTCCTGATGGCCGGCTACCTCAACCAGCTCGACGCTAGAAAAATCATTCCGCGTCTGCCCAAGCGGCTTGCTGATCTCGGCCATCGGCATTAGTCGGACTCTTCCGCATGAACGCTTCTTACCAGCCCTATGAGCTCTTCTTGAAAACATCTCTTACATAAGCAATATCCTGCTTACCGGCACGGACTGTGTCTTCGACGTATGGTACATAAGTCAAGCTGCCTGTCCATTGCAGGAATTCACGTAAACGTAGCTAAAAACGCCACCTCCCCGCAGATATCGTAGTTCCGCAGGCGTATCAACGCGCAACGTCGCCGTTAACTGGACTACCTCTGTGCCCGCGCGGGTCACCACAACGCGCACAGGTTGGCGGCAGGCCAGCTCATCGCAGTCGAAATGTATATCGATTGACTCGGCGCCACACCATTCCATCTCCCCAAAGTCGGCCGAATCAGGAATTTCGATGGGCAATACTCCCATCAGCACCAGATTGCTGCGATGAATACGCTCAAAACTGCGGGCAAGCACGGCGGACACACCGAGCAGCGCTGTTCCTCGCGCCGCCCAATCCCTTGCACTTCCTGCGCCGTATGATTTGCCGGCAACGATGACGCTGGGAACTGCATCTTCGGTATTTTCACGAGCCACCTCGAACAGCGTGCGTATGCGCCCGTCACGCGCCGACCGGGTAAACGGTCCGACTACCGGCCGAACCAGCGCGTTGGCCAGACGGGGACTCGCAAATGTCCCACGCACCATGAGATGGTGATTGCATCGGCGCGCACCATAAGTGTTGAAATCTTCAGGCCGAACCCCCTGCTGCTGTAAATACTGGCCAGCATCGCTGTCGACCGCGATGCGGCCAACTGGGCTGATATGGTCCGTGGTGATCGAATCGCCAAGAACCGCAAGCACTCGCGCGCCAGTGATGGATGTCGTGCCGATCGCCTTCCTCATATTGTCAAAGAATGGCGGCTCAACGAAATAGGTGGAGTCTTCCTGCCATTGATAGCCGGCCCCTCCAGAGGGCTTTATCCCGTTCCAGATTTGACTGGCAGCACCACTCATGTTCGCAATCGCCCCATAGTCCGACTGAATGCAGGCGTGCCCAAGTAAACTCTGCACAGCGGCCTCGTCCGGCCAAAGGTCACGCAAGAATACCAAGTTCCCATCGCGGTCGGTGGCAACAGGCTCATTTTCGAGATCAACCAGTACCGTCCCGGCGAGAGCATACGCAATCACAAGCGCAGGGCTCGCCAGATAGTTAGCGTTAATGTGCGGGTGGATGCGCCCCTCGAAATTCCGGTTGCCTGACAGTACCGCTGCGACCGTCAAGTTATCCGCGGCTATGTCGGCTTCCACACCCTCCTGCAGCGAGCCCGAATTTCCGACACAAACCGCGCAGCCGTACGCTGCCACATGAAATCCCAACGCCTCTAGCGACGAAAGCACGTCGGCGCGTTGCAGATACTTCGTCACCGCGAGCGAACCAGGCGCGAGCACTGTCTTCACGTATCCCGGCACCGTCATGCCACGTTCCACCGCTGCCTTGGCAACGAGGCCTGCCGTCAACATTGCGGCCGGGTTAGCAGTGTTGGTGCAGGAGGTGATTGCGGCTAGCACGACCGCGCCTTCGCTCAGGCTTCCAATGTGAGCCGGGCGAGGCTGTGCCGAACCAACGTTAGCTGGGAGGCTTCCACGCACCTCGGGCAATGACAATGTCTGATGAGGACGGCGCGGTCCGGAGACGCGTCGTCCCACGCGTGACAGATCGACTTCGAGCGTCGCCGAATAATTTAGATCCACGGCATCAGGAATGCCAAAAAGCCGCTGCTCCAGGCAGTAGGTTCTGAGACGATCCACCAGCTGTTTCGAACGCCCGGTGTCGCGGAAGTACGCGAGGGTCTTTTC
The DNA here is from genome assembly GCF_000685075.1 of Paraburkholderia oxyphila NBRC 105797. GTDB lineage: Bacteria > Pseudomonadota > Gammaproteobacteria > Burkholderiales > Burkholderiaceae > Paraburkholderia > Paraburkholderia oxyphila. The sequence continues at coordinate 18,734 of NZ_BAYD01000146.1, read as the reverse complement.
GTCCGTGGCGAAGTAGCCTGTGGTTGCGCCGTATTCCGGCGCCATGTTAGCGATCGTCGCACGATCGGGAACGCTTAAGGCGCGCGCCCCGGCACCGACAAATTCCAGTAGCTTGCCCACAACGCCATATTCGCGCAGCACCCCTGTGAGATAGAGTGCCACATCGGTCGCATTCGTCCCTGTTTGCGGCGATCCAGACAGTGCGACGGCAATTACCTCTGGTGTCGGGATGTAAAGGGGCAACCCAAGCACGGCCAACTCAGCCTCCAGGCCACCCACGCCCCAACCGAGAATGCCGAGTCCGTTAGCCATTGTGGTATGCGAATCAGTCCCGACCAGCGTATCTGGAAAAGCAAATCCATCGCGCTGCACAAGACCCGTCGACAGATACTCGAGATTGACCTGATGCACGATACCGTGCCCTGGGGGAACCACGCGAAGGCCATTGAATGCCTGCTCCGCCCACTTTACGAATTGATATCGCTCGTCGTTGTTCTGAAACTCGCGCGCGAGATTTTGTTCCCGGGATGAGGGCGTCCCAGAGAAATCTACGACCACTGAATGATCGATGACGAGATCTACTGGAATGCGTGGTTGTACGGATTCCGCTGCAACGCCGTCACGCAATGCAGCCGCACGCATCGCGGCGAGATCGCTGAGCAGCGGGATACCTGAAGCATCCTGCAGGAGCACGCGGGAGAACCAGGCCGGAATCTCATCTCGCATTCCGGTATGCCACGCGAGAAGGTTATTCAGATGCTCGCTCGTCGTGTGCTCGCCGTCGAATCGCCGTACCATGGCTTCGAGCAGGATGCGAATCGAGGCCGGAAAACGTTCGACAGCCGAGAACGCGACCTCGATCGCTCGCAATGAGATGATGCGACTACGCCCACCATCGCCCCAGTCGATCGGCTGAACGAATGCCGCGAGGTCCATCGTCGATTCAATCTGATTCATTCGGACTCTCATCGATCAAAGGAGGCGGAATACGTCTCTCTTGTCCCGTATAGGTGTGCGGAACGCTTTCCGGCAGTCGATTTCATATCGCTCCCTGATCTCTGAACTGTTCGATTTGTGCGCTCGTGTAGCCGAGTTCACCCAACACCTGCGCGGTATGCTCCCCGAGTCGCGGCGGCGCAAGGGCAACGTCCGGATCCGCTTCGTGCATTTTGAAGCCGGATAACATCACCGGTACATCGCGCTCATTTCCCAACACCCCTGCAAACGATTTCACCAGCCGCCGTTGCACGATCTGCGGCTCGGTGAGCGCACTCGGCACGTCCAGCACGCGCCCAGCGGGGATACCCGCTTCCGCCAGGATTCGCTCCCAATCGGCAGCAGATTTCGCCTGCAGACCGGACTCAATCAAAGTCTTCAACTCCTCCCGATTTTGTTTACGCGTATCGCGCTGCGCAAAACGCGGATCTGTGGCGAGATTGCTCATCCCTAGGATTTCCACTAGCGCCACGAACTGTTCCTGCTTGTTCGCTGCAATGTTTAGCAGACCATCACCTGTTTTGAACGCGCCTGAAGGCGCTGCCGTGAAGTTCTCATTTCCCATCGCTTGCGGCGGCTGTCCTGCAATCAGATAGTTGGAAACAACCCAACCCATTGATGCCAGCATGCAGTCGAGCATCGAGACATCAATAAACGTGCCGACGCCCGTTGAAGCGCGGCGCACCAGCGCCGAACTGATTGCAAATGCGGCGGTAACGCCACCCAACGTGTCTGCGACAGGGTAGCCCACACGCATCGGTGCACTTTGCTCGTCGCCGGTTACGCTCATAACACCTGACATGCCCTGAACAATCTGATCATAGGCAGGGGCCCCCTTAAGCGGCCCCGTCTGACCAAATCCTGAAATCGCGCAGTAGACGAGACGCGAATTTATGGTTCGCAGATAGTCATAACCAACACCAAGGCGATCCATGACGCCTGGCCGGAAGTTTTCGATGATCACGTCGGCAGACTCAACCAGCTTCAGAAAAATATCCTTGCCCGCCGCGGCCTTCAGATTGATGGTGGCCGACCGCTTACCGGCGTTCTGCGCAAGAAACGATGCGCCCATCAATCCGGCGTTCAATTTCGGATCGGCGCCAAGCTGCCGTGCCAGATCTCCGCTGCCGGGTGTTTCGATCTTGATGACATCGGCCCCCAATAGGGCCAACTGGTAGCCACAAAACGGACCCGCCAGGACATTCGTTACGTCGAGAACCCTAATTCCTTTCAACGCCTGAGTCATTATCAACCCGATTTTCAGAATTATTTTCTGCAAATGCGCCATGGAAATGGCACTGTCATTCCGACTGTCAGAACATCGTTCTAGGAAAACCTTAAAAAAAGCCAAACGATGCCTGGCTCCCCGCGACGAAGTGCGGTTATTTCCGGCGTGTTGCCTTCAGAAAACGGGTTTCGTCACCACCACATTGCTTCGACAATTCCGAGGCAAACTTCAACAGCGTCGGGACGAACGATTCCAACGTTGCCACTTCGAGCCGATAGCGCGGCCCAGAAATCGTTAACACGCCCACCAGTTGATCGCGCACCCCAAGTACCGGGCACGCGATTGCAGCCGTCTCCGGATCGCGCTCGCCAACGGACGTGGCGTACATGCGACCACGAATACGTTCGTACTTATCGCCGGTCAATCCGCTGAACGCCAGGAGGACATGGCCGCCTGCGCCTACGTTCAGCGGCAGCCAATGACCGACATGCACAGAATCCCGTATGGCACGATCCGCATCTTGACGAAACAAACATACGCGGGAGTCTCCATCGCGCACGTAAAATGAAGCGCTCTCGTTGATTTCGTCAACGAGACGACGCAACGCCTGCGGCACGAAATCCGCTGGTGTGAAGTTGCGCTGATACATGAAGCCGAGCGATAGCGTCTTCGGCCCGAGGCGGTAAAGCCCGTCCGTAGTGCGTTGAACGTAGCCATACTTTTCCAGCGATTCGATCAAGCGAAGAATTGTGCTCTTGTAAAAGCCCGTACGGCTCGCGATTTCGGCGAGTGCCAACGCACCGTCGCGCTCGTTGAATGCCTCCAGAATATCTAGCGCCCGCTCAACCGCCGCTACACCGTCTGAACTCATACCCTGCCATCCTAACGAATCGCCTGTATGTGAAACGCGCCGCCTCACGCTTTGAGGCTCACCACCCATTATTGAACCGACCACTCGACTGGCAACGCACGCCTGCGATCTACGCACACACCGCCATCCTTCAGCACGTACATGTTAGTGCCAAGTGCCGAGTAATGCAACTGCATGTTGCATTACTCGGCACTTGGCACTATCCTCTGCGAGAATCAACCCAACCAGCGATTTATGTACGGTCGCGCCGACCGCGAATCAGGAAATCCACAGCAATCAGAAAGGAGGCGACGTCTAATCGGGCGCCAGAAAGGAGCCGAGGGGGGTCAAGAGCGAGGTGCATGGGATTCGTCAGGTATTGGCCTACAACGCGAGTTCTTGGATGATGGTGACCATCGCGTGGTGATATGGCTTGTGCGACCTGTCAGCCCACACCAGCGACACATCCATTTCGTCAGACGCGGGGACATCGTCTATATCAACGAAGGCGACCCCCTCTACTGGCAAATGTCGTGCTGAGTCCACCATCAGACCGATACCCAGTTCGTGCGCTACAAGGTTTAGCATCGTATACGGATGGCGGGCTTGTTGAGTAACGCGAGGCGACAGCCCTGCATCACGTCGCGCCGTCTCGAACGCAGCAAACAGCGGCTGCGACAACTGCTGAGGGAACATGATGAGCGGAAATTGTGCAAGATCTGCAATACGGACCGAGCGCTGCGACGCCACGGGCCAATTCGCAGGAACTGCGGCCACCACCCGTAGCCGCTCGATAACTACACTTTCCAAGTCCGACACGTTCGCCAGACTGGTCACCACCACACCGAGGTCGATACTGCCGTTTTTCACACTCGCTACAGTCAGCGCGCTACCACGCTCGATCAGCCGTACATCGACGCCGGGCCATTGTTTGCGCAACCCCTGAATGGCTAGCGGCAATATGCGCAGCGCACACATCGGCACGAACGCTATGCTCAAGCTCGCCCGTTCTTCGGCGGCTTGCCGCACTCTCCGCTCGGCTAGCTCGGCTTGCGCGACCAGCGGCTTAGCATCAGCGAGCAACGCGGCGCCGGCGGACGTAAGCGAAACGCCTCGCGGTGTACGTTCTAGCAGCTTGACGCCAAGCTGCTCTTCCAGCCGCATAATCGACTGGCTAAGCGGCGGCTGCGCCATGCCGAGCCGCGCAGCTGCACGGCCAAAGTGCTGGGTTTCCGCGACAGCAATGAAGTGTCTGAGGTGCCGTAATTCCATGGCTCGATATGCCTTCGATATCAGGTTCCTCAAGCATATCGTCTTTTACGCCGTCGCGATGTACTGCGAACGGATCGTGGCCACGTTATGAATATCTTTCTACATGAAGAACACTCGCGGGATTGAGAGACCCAACCCCACGTTCGCTATCAATAGCCGCTCAACCGCGGCAAAACAGGAGACGCAAATGAAAAGCCTCGACGAAAAGCACGCATACGGCCTAAAAGTATTTGGTGAAATCATGGGTGAAGACAAGGCGGCAAGCTTGCGCGCCGCAAGTGAATCCACAGGTTTCGGCTCCGACATTGCACGCTTTGCCGTCAACTACGCGTTCGCAGATGTTTGGGGGGACGACAAACTCGAACGGAAACAGCGCAGCTTAGTGACACTCGGCATACTGATCGCCAGCCGACAAACGCTCGAACTCAAGAACCACGTCCGTATCGCAGTACGCAACGGTCTGAGCGCACGCGAACTCGAAGGCGTGCTCATCCAGGCGCTCCCGTACGCTGGATTCCCGGCGGTGGCGTCAGCTATGACCGCCGTTCTCGAGACGCTGCGGGAACTTGGCATCGACACCACCACCCGCACTTCGGAAGAACGCGGCTTACTTTGACAACACGCCGGTACGCTCTGTCTCTCAGTTTGCCTGCGTCTATAGTTCGACCTCTATACAAATCATGACAGATTCGTCTAATGCAGTGCTCGTCATTGGCGCAACTGGCGCGCAAGGCGGCGCCACGGCTCGCAGCCTGCTTGCGGTCGGACGCAAGGTTCGCTTCCTCACGCGCGATCCAAATTCCCCGGCCTCACGGGCGCTCATCGAAATGAACGCACATGCAGTACAAGGTGATCTCGACGACCTACAGTCGCTCGAATACGCATTGGAAGGCGCCAGTTCCGTATTCTCGGTGCTACTTCCCGACTTTAAACGCAGCGACAGCGAACGCCGCCAAGGTTACTCACTCGTTCAAGCTGCGCGCAATGCGGGCGTGTCGCAGTTCGTCCACACCTCCGTCGCACAGGCTGGTAATCATGAGGCATTTGCTGGATGGGGCGAGAAGCGCTGGAACGAGAAGTACTGGACAGATAAATGGGATGTCGAAGAAGCCGTACGCTCAGCGGGATTCGAATCGTGGACGGTCGTGCAACCAGCATTCATGATGGATAACCTCGCTGAGCCGAAAGTGCGTGCGATGTTTCCTCAACTGCGAGACGGCGTATTGCTGAGCGCGCTGCGACCCGACACGCGCCTCGACTGGATTTCCGCGGACGACGTGGGTACGTTCGCTGCCGGCGCGCTACTCGACCCAAAAAAGTGGCATGGTGAGACCGTGCCGCTGGCGTCCGAGAAGCTCACAATGTCGGACGTCGCGCGCAGACTCGGTCACGTCTTGGACAAACAGGTCCATGTTTCGCATGTCACACCTGATGAAGCGCGAGCGCGGGGCCTCGCGCCCGCCTGGGTGAATGCTCAGGAATGGATCAACGAGGTTGGATATTGCGTCGATGTCGATTCGCTTCCCTTGCGTGGTGTTCAGTTGACCTTCATGGAAGATTGGCTCGATGCGAATCGCGAGCAATTTTCTATTGCATAGCTCGCATCGCGAAGAAATCAACGAGTCGTTTACGAGTGTGTCTCCTGTGCATGACCTCAATTCTCGCGAACCGCAGGGAATCGGCGCGTGCCCGCCTCATGCAATGAAAAAGTCATAATGAACGACCTTAGCCCGTCCTGGTTCAATAGCGCAATCCGCCAGCCGCGCAGCTCTCACTTTACCGAAAGCAGCGGAGCTGCGGTGCACTACGTCTCCTGGAACGCCGCGGACACGCACAAGCCTCCGCTTGTCTTCGCTCACGGCTTTCTAGGGCATACACACTGGTGGGATTTCATCGCACCATTTTTCATAGAACGCTTTCGCGTGTTCGCGCTTGATTTCAGTGGTATGGGAGAAAGCGGTTATAGGCGGGAATATGCCAACGAAATGTTCGTTCGCGACCTCGTTGCCGTCGTGGACACAATTGACTCCGGGCCATGCACTGTGGTCGGTCACAGCTTCGGCGGCTCTCGTCTCCTGCGCGCGTGTGCGACTTTTCCTGATCGCCTTTCGCACGCCATCGTGCTCGACTCGCATTTTAAGGTGCGCGGCAATACGTCACCTGCAGTGGAACGACGGCCTCCCCCACGCCCCTATCCGGATCGGCATACTGCAATCGGTCGCTTTCGACTCACACCTGAACAGAATTGCCCGGCGTGGCTCCTCGAATACCTCGCCCAGACATCACTTCGCCAAACGGCGGGGGGCTGGGTATGGCGCTTCGATCCTAAGCTGCGGGACCTTCAGTTAGTCGAAGAAGATGAAAGATTGCTGAGCCGCATTACCGTACCGATCAGTTACGTTCACGCCGAATTGAGCAGTGTAGTCAACGCGGATCTCGCGCATCGGATCGTGGCGGCGATACCACGTGCCAAGGGTCCCATCACGATGCCGGGCGCAGGCCATCACATGATGCTTGACCAGCCACTCGCGCTCGTAGGCGTACTAAGAGCGTTGCTAGCATGAGCCCCGATATGAGCGAATTAACCACCGCGCCTTGGTCGACCGAATTGCCTTTGCCGACTCTCATTGCCAAGACCGTTGAGAAGCGCGGCGCTACTCCACTCCATTTTCATACCCAGAACGGCTCATATACCTGCACAACCCAGTCTCTCCTTCGCGAGGCAGTAGAGATTGGCAAGGCTCTGCGAGCCATCGGCCTACGTCGCCATGACGTGCTCGCGATACAGCTACCAACGCAGCGCGAAACCGCACTTCTCTATCTGGCAGCCCTTGAGATCGGTGCGGTACTCGTACCAATCGTCCATGTCTACGGCCCTGCCGAAGTCGGTTTCATCCTTCGACAATCGCGCGCCAGATTCTTTTGTGTGCCCGACTTCTGGTCCGGCACCGACTATCTCGAGCGGGTCGCGGCACTGAACGACCCTCCCGATCTGGAGCGCATTATCGTCGTGGGAGAACGAACACCCTCCAATGGCATCACATTCGAGGCGCTACAACGACTCGCCGCGACAACCCATAATAAGGTTCCTATTGACCCGCCAATGCCGGAAGACATCTGTCTGTTGCTCTATACGTCGGGGACGACAGCTTCCCCCAAAGGCGTGCAGCATACTCATCGTACCGTAGGCGCCGAGTGGCAGATTCCGTTCATTGACGGACCGGGACCGTATCTCACGCCCTTCCCCGCTGGACATATCGCTGGCTTCAATTTCTTGTTGCGCCCATTCGTTACCGGCACTGAAATGGTGTTCATGGATCGATGGGACGCCAAACTTGCTGCGCAACTAATCGAAGAATATCGCGTACGCCTCTCAGGCGGTACGCCGTTCCATCTTCATGGACTCCTCGACGCCGCCCGACGCGATGGGCGCAGCCTAGCGCCCCTCATGTCATATGGACTGGGCGGCACAGGCGTCACACCCGAGCATGTTGCCATGGCCGATCGTGCTGGATTCGCTGGAACCCGAGGGTACGGGCTGACCGAGCATTCGACAGTCAGCGTGGGTTGGGCCCATTCGCCATTCGAGCGCCGCGCCTATACGGACGGCCGTATTCAGCCCGGTTCACAAGTCCGAATCGTCGACGAGCTGGATAACGAACTGGTGGGCGGATGTGACGGAGAGATCCTCATAAAGGGACCGGAATTGTTCGTCGGCTACACCGACTTGGCGCTAAATGCGACCGCCTTCACTCCGGATGGATGGTTTCGCACAGGCGATATCGGACACCTCGACGAAAACGGCTATCTGACGATCACGGACCGAAAGAAGGACATTGTGATTCGAGGCGGCGAGAATATCTCGTCGCTTGAGGTGGAGAGAGTGCTTGCCACTCATCCGGCAGTGCGCGACGTCGCGGTCGTGGCACAGCCCGATGAACGATATGGCGAAAGAGTCTGCGCGGTCGTTGTCCTAAAGGAGAACGCTTCACTTGATCTGAGCGCCCTTCAAAGCCACTTTATAGCTGCCGGCGTGGCTAAGCAAAAGACACCCGAGCACCTCTGCATCGTCACAGAGCTGCCGCGGACGGCATCAGGCAAGGTTCGAAAAGGTGATCTGCGTAAGCAGGTTTCGGAGCGGTCTCCGCACAGGGTGTGAATCCGTCTCACTAGAGGCTGCTACCAAGCTTTTGACCTTGCCCTCGAAAAACGTATCCCTTGCTGAGAGTGTGTAAACATAGAGGTCGACCCGGCAGTAGCAGCATTTGTTGCTATGACGCCATAGATGATACGCGTGGATATTCGTCTTTGCGCGAGCTATCGCGGTGAATTGCCCACTCCCCAGATTCCTTCCCACGAATTGGCCATCGAAAGGGGGAACCTCACGGCGTTCTCCTCGTCGGCTATAAGCGCGAACTGATCGGGCGCCGGTAGACACCTATCGACTATCACTAGCCACTCTCGTTATCCTGCACGCGGGAATTGGGACCGAATAATTCTTGCACCCTGTTCAAGCGTGTCAAGGTAGTCCGCCCACGCCTGCATCATTTTCCTTCGAACAGGCAAGTACTCAGCAAAATTATAAGCACCCCGCACCTCGTCCCGCTCTCCGTGCGACAACTGCCGTTCGATTGCGTCCGGCGACCATCCCTGCTCGTTGAGCAATGTCGATGCAGTGCTGCGGAATCCATGACCGGTCATCTCCTCCCGCGTGTAGCCAAGCCTGCGAAGGGCCGCATTGACCGTATTCTCGCTCATCGGTCGAACGCTAGTCCTGACGCAGGGAAACAGGTAACGTCCTTGCCCTGTCACCGAGTACAGCTCTTTCAGAACAGTAAGCGACTGTTTTGAAAGAGGAACGATATGCTGCTCCTTCATTTTCATCCTGCTTGCGGGGATTCGCCATTCAGCCTGGTCAAGATCAAATTCGGACCACTCCGCCTTACGAAGCTCGCCAGGTCGAACAAATGTTAGGATTCCGATGACTAGTGCACATTTTGTTTCAAAAGCGCCCTGGTAGTCGCGGATGGCGCGTACAAGCGCACCAACTTCCTTGGGGTCTTTAATCGAAGCATAATGTTGCTTGGGGGCGGGCCTAAGCGCCTCGCGAAGGTCCGTCGTAGGATCACGATCTGCCCGGCCGGTCACCACCGCGTACCGGAAGATTTGTCCGCACTTCTGCAAGGAGCGATGCGCAGTGTCAATCGCGCCTCGTTTTTCGATCCTCCGCAGCGCAGCCAATAACTCCACTGGAGTGATCCCGGCGATTGGGCACTTACCCAGAGAGGGGAACATGTCGCGCTCCAGACGGTGCATGATCAGCTTGGCGTATTCTGTTTCCCATTTATCTTTCGTCAGCTCGAACCATTCTCGCGCGATGACTTCAAAGCTGTTCGCGGCGAGATCCTTCGCGACAGTTTTCTGCACCTTTCTGGTTTCACCCGGGTCGTAGCCCGCCGCGAGCTTCTTGCGCGCCTCATCGCACCGGTCGCGCGCGTCCTTTAGCGACACAGTGGGGTACGCTCCGAGTGCGAGAAGCTTCTCCTTACCTGCGACGCGGTATTTCATCCGCCACAGGCGGGAACCCCGCGGAGTCAGTAGAAGGTAGAGACCACCTCCATCGAATAGCTTGATTGGCTTGGCGCCCGGTTTCGCGGTTCGGATCGCGACATCAGAGAGGGGCATGGGGGTATCTCCTGTTGTGGAGAGCGGCATACCCCCAAAACTACCCCCAAGAATGGAGGGTAGTCAACGGAAAAAGACGGCTATTGCCGGACGCAGATATGCCCAGAACACCCGTGGAATAAGGGTTCTCGGTCGCTGATCAGAACGCCCAGGATCTAGCTGGAACAACAAATGGTGGGCCGGGTCGGGCTCGAACCGACGACGGGATTTCTCCGGCGGATTATGAGTTCGTGCATACATGGATAAATCATTCGAAGCACGATCCGACCTCGCTGGTCAGACCGGAGGTCTTTTATGCCGCTGCGCTCACGTTAAGCGGGATCACGTTGTCACCTGCCGCTGGCCGCCCGTGCAGGTAATTCGTCCATGCGCCCATGAGAATCGCCCGCCTCTCAAACATCGTATCTCGTTGATATGCCACCGCTGTCTCCCCGCGTGGTCGGTGCGCAAGCTGGCGTTCGCCAAGTCTGGGATCGTAGCCTTTGGCATCAACCCAACCGCGAAAGCACGCACGGCATCCGTGTGGCACAGGCGTGCGGCCCGAGGTATCCGACACAACGCCCGTTTCCCGAAAGAACGTCTGCAGGTCCACATCAGAAAGCGGCCCGGTATTGGTTACGTTAGGGAAAACGTACCGTTCGTGCATTTTAGTTTCGCGCATCGCGCGCAACAGGCTCACCACCTCGGGGACGAGCGGCACATCGTGTTCGACGCCACCTTTCATCCGCTCCGCGGGGATCAGCCACCGCGCACGATCGAGATCAAGTTCACCCCACTCCATGCCGCGCGCCTCGGCTGGGCGAACCGCCGTGTGCAGCAGCACGAATGTGCACGCGCGCGTCACCTCGTGCGGCTCAATGCCCGCAAGGTACGTGCGTACGAACGCGGGTGCATCGGTGTGCTGGATCGCGGGGTGATGTTTGGGCTTCGACTGCCGCGCGCTTCGGCTCGGTAGCAAGGCGCGCGCGCTAGGCACCGGATTACACATTACGTGCTCCGGGTACGCCGCGAAAGCCCATTCCATGATCGCGCTAGCGCGCTGAAAGACATTGTCCGCGACACGTGGACACTCAATCCACGCAGACGCGAGCGTATCGGAAAAGTCGCGCGGCTTGAGGGTATCGACGCGACACTCCAGTAGCGGCGCGAGGTGCATTTTTACGCTACTGAGCCACCGCCGCGCGTTTCTGCCGTCCGCATGCTTCCAGCCGCTCTTAGCCTTCTCGTGCGTTTTCTCGGCGGCCTGCAGGAACGTGGGCACATTCGCCGCCCGCTCGGTGATCACCTGCTCGCGTCTACGCTCCTGGATTGGGTCGTGACCGCTGTCGATCTGGCTGCGCATCGCCAGCGCGCGCACTCGGGCGTCGCGCAGCGACGTAGCCGGGTACACGCCCAATCCCATTTCACGGCGCTTCCGCGTCGTAGGGCTCACGTAGCGCAACGCCCACTTGCCGCCGTTGGCATTGGGGCGGATCATCAGTCCGGGCACCTGACTATCGGTGAGCGGCCCATCGTCGGGTTTCAGGTTGCGAAGCGCGCGGTCGGTAAGCATGGGCATAGGGCATTCCCCAAGGTTTTGACCCACCATCTAGCCCACCATCCGACACTTGGTAGCAGTCGGATCAAAATGGATCAACTCAGGCCAATCATGTTGACAACGTATTGATTATACAGTGGAATTACAGAAAGATTGTAGACCACACTGGATGAACCTGCACAACAAGGGATCGACAAATGGATTACAGTCCCGAAGCCATCCGCACAGTCGCGCTTGTCGGCCACGCCGGTTGCGGCAAGACCTCGCTCGCCGAAGCGCTGCTGCATCAGGGCGGCGCGCTGCACGCACCCGGCAGCGTGAGCCGCGGCACCGCCCTGTGCGATTTCGACCCGCTCGAGCGGAAATACCACCACTCGCTCAGTTCCGCGGTCGCGCATGTCGACTACCAGGACACGCGCATTTATCTGCTCGATACGCCCGGCTATCCCGACTTCGCGGGCATGTCGATCAGCGCGCTGGAGGCCGTGGAAACGGCGGCCATCGTGGTCGACGCGCGCACCGGCATCGAAATGACCACCAGCCGCATGATGGCCTGGGCGCAGCAGCGCAAGCTGTGCCGCATGATCGTCGTGAACGGCATCGACGGCGAAAAGGTCGATCTTCCCGGCCTGCTCGCGCAGATCCAGGAGATGTTCGGCAAGCAGTGCCTGCCGATCAATCTGCCCGCGAAGGGCGGCACCGATGTGGTGGACTGCTTCTTCAATCCCGCGGGCGAGGCCGATTTTTATTCGGTGGAGGCGGCGCACAATGCGCTCGTCGACCAGGTCATCGAATTGGACCCCGAATTAATGGAGCTGTATCTGGAGCAGGGTGAAGCCATCCGCCCGGAGCAGCTGCACGAGCCCTTCGAGCGCGCGCTGCGCGAAGGGCATCTGGTGCCCGTGTGCTTCGCGTCGGCGGCAACGGGAGCGGGCATTACGCAATTGCTCGACGTGTTCGTGCGGCTCCTGCCCAATGTCACCGAAGGCAACCCGCCGCTCTTCTATCGCGAGACCGAGGGCAAGGCCACGCCCGTGCGCGCGGAGCCGGACCCCGACAAGCACGTGCTCGCACACGTCTTCAAGATCGTGGTGGACCCGTACATCGGCAAGGTGGCCGTGTTCCGCATCCATCAGGGCACGGTCTCGCGCGACAGCCAGCTCTATATCGGCAACGGGCGCCAGCCGTTCAAGGTCGCGCATCTGTTGATGCTGCAGGGCAAGGACCACACGGAGATCCTGCGCGCCGGCCCCGGCAATATCTGCGCGGTGGCGAAAGCCGACGACATCAGCTTCGACGACGTGCTGCACGACGCCCCCGAGGACGGCAACATCCATCTCACCCCGTGCGAGTTTCCCAATCCGATCTATGGCCTCGCCATCGAGCCGGCGCGGCGCGGCAACGAGCAGCGCCTCTGGGAGGTGCTGCAAAAGCTCGCCGCCGAGGACCCGTGTCTCCTGATCGAGCATCCGGTGGGCACCAACGAGACCGTCGTGCACGGGCTCGGCGAGCTGCATCTGCGCTATATGCTCGAGCGGCTCACCGACCAGCACAAGCTCGAAGTCATCACGCGGCCGCCCACCATCGCGTGGCGCGAAACCATCGGCGGCAAGGCGGAAGGACATTGCCGCCACAAGAAGCAGACGGGCGGCGCGGGCCAGTTTGGCGAAGTCATGCTGCGCGTGGAGCCGCTGCCGCGCGGCGCGGGATTCGAATTCGTCGATGCGGTCAAGGGCGGCGCCATTCCCTCGCAATTCATTCCCGCCGTCGAAAAAGGCATTCAGCAGGTGATCGAAAGCGGGCCGCTCGCAGGCTTCCCGATGCAGGACGTGCGCGTGATCGTGTACGACGGCAAGAGCCATCCGGTCGACTCGAAGGAAGTGGCGTTCGTCACGGCCGGACGCAAGGCCTTTATCGATGCGGTGCTCAAGGCGCAGCCCATCGTGCTCGAACCGATCGTCGACATCGAGGTGATGACGCCCGAAGCGGCGATGGGCGACATCATCGGCGACCTCTCCTCGCGGCGCGGCCAGGTGCACGGCACGCGCACGGCGAGCGGCAACGCCATGGTGATTGCGGGCAAGGTGCCGCTCGCCGAGCTCAACGACTACCAGTCGCGCCTGAACTCGCTCGCGGGCGGGCACGGCAACTACAGCATCCAGCTGAGCCACTACGATCCCGTACCGCCCGCGCAGCAGGACAAGCTCGCGGCCCAGCACAGGGCGCGCGGCGAGAGCACGGAATAAATCTCGCCGGCGGGGTGCGGCGGTTGCGTTCGCTTTCCCCCGCGCGCGGTCAGAACGCCATCGTGGCCGTCGCCTGCACGGTCGCCGTGCTCTTGAGGCGATTGGTGCTTGCGATGGTGGGCACCCAGCGCAGGCTCGCCGAAAGCGGATGCTTGCCGTTGATCTTGGTGTCGTAGGTGATGATCGGGCCCATGGCGAAATCGCGCCCGACAAAGCCATCGAGCTTGTCCGCGGTCGGGCCGGTATCGTTGCCGAGCTGTTGAACCGTGCCCATCACGAGGCCCACGCCGAGGCCATTGGCGAACTTCTTGAGACCCATGACATCGAGCGTCAGCAACGGCGCGTTCTGGTAATCGGTTGCCGAATTGCGCGTATAGAACTGGAGCCCGAGCACGGCGTCGAATTCGAGCCCGTATTTGGGCACGAGCTTCGTGTACGCAACCTGCGGCACGAAGGTCCAGTTATTCAGGCTGGCATTGGCGAGATCATGGGGATTGTATTGGCCCGTGGGCGCCCAGAAGTTGAAGCTCAACGCGATGTGGTCGGTCTGGCTGAAGTGGTAGCCGGCGACGATCGGCGTGAAATACATGTCGTAGAGGTTCGAGACCCGGTCGCTCGTGGAGCTCGACACCCGCCCCGCGGAGAAGGTGCCCGTGACCTCTTCCCACACATAGGGCAGCGTAATGGCCGACGCAAAATCCCAGCCGCCGATGCCCCCCCAGACACGTTCGACCGTCGCGAGCGTGAGCGCGAGCTTGCCTTCGGCGCCAAGCGACGCTTTGCCGGCAATCGGCACGCTGCGGTCTGCGCTGATCGACCCGTCGAGATAGACCTGTTGCAGGCTCACGATGGTCATCGGGTCCGGTGGCACGATGCCGATGACCGATAGCACACTCGTGCCGGCCACGGGCCGCCCGAGCGCGCCCTCCGTTGCCCCGGCCACCCTCGGCCCGAATGCGAGGGCGGCAGCGAGGCCAGTGGCGGCGTAAAGCTTGACGCAGTTTCCAATACGCTTCGGACAGGTCATAGGTGAGTTTTTCTTGTGAGGAGCCACTTATTTATCAAGGGTTTTGTTTCGCCCGACTGAAACTGCGGCAATTATTAGACAATGAATGCTTTAGTTTTTCAAATAAAACAGTCATTAAGCATAAATTCGAGATAATCTGACGGAGCTGTCGGGGGGCACCGGAAGAACCAGGCGGTCGTTATTCGTGTGTGCGAAACCAGCTAAAAGAGTGAGCAGGGATAGGCGCATCTCCGCGACCAACCGCATGGCCGAATACGGCCATCAGAACTGTTTGTGGGATTTACCTGAAAACAGCCTGCCTGGCCACTCTGGCAGGTATCGATCGCCCCCAGCGAGCCCCTATTCTTCTGTCGCTAGATTTTCCCCCGGCGTTTCCGTGGCTCAATCGTCGCCATCGCAAGGCCCGCCGCAGCGAACGCGCACGCGGCGCAGACGAGCGCGACGGCGCGCAGCGAGTCGGTGATGGCGTCGGCTTGCGCACGCGCCACGGCTGTCTGGCGCGGCGTGTGGGCGGCGCCCGATCCCGTCCCGGCCTGCGCGTCCGGCTCCAGCAACGGCGCCGTCTGGCGAGCGTCCTGCGGCACGTGCAGCGCGTCGAGGCGCGCCGATAGCGCCGCCTGGTGCGACCACACAAACACGATGCCGAGCACCGCGATCGCCAGCAGGCTCGCGACGCGGGCAACCGCGTTGTTGATGCCGGAGGCGACGCCTGTGCGCTCGCCCGGCACCGAGCCCATCACGGTCGTGGTCAGCGGCGCGACGGTGATCGTCATGCCGAGCCCGAGCACGGTGAGCGCCGGGAAGAATCCGGTCCAATAGCTGCCGCGCGCGAACGGCAGCGCCAGCAACGCGAAGCCGATTCCGGCGACCGCCGGGCCCATCGTTAGCAGCGCGCGCGAACCGAAGCGGCTCGTCAGGCCGCCGGTGAATCGCGAGAGCAACCCGATAATGACGGGCACGGGCAGCAGCGCCCCACCCGCTTCGGTCGCGGTGTACCCATGCGCGCGGATCAGCGTGAACGGCAGGAAAAAGAACGCCCCGCCGAGGCCGAAATACAGCAGCAGCGTGACGAGATTGGCGCCGGTGAAATCGCGCGAGCGGAACACGTCGAGCGGCATCATGGGGTTGGGGCTACGCGCTTCGATCATCACGAATACGGCGAGCACGAGCACGCCGGCGCCGATCGCACCCAGGACGAACGGATGCGCGAAGCCACGCGCCGACGCCTCGGTCAGGCCGAAGGTGAGCGCCGCGAGCCCCGCTGCGGCGCTCAGCGCGCCGGGCCAGTCGAGCTGCTCGGGCGCATCGGGCTTGTGGCTGTTGGGCACCGACGCGATGGCGAGCGCGATCGTCACCGCGGCGAGCGGGACGTTCAGGAAGAAGATGGCGCGCCACGACAACGCGTCGACGAGCCAGCCGCCCGCCACCGGCCCCACCGCCGACGTGATCGCGCCCACGCCCGCCCAGGTACCGATCGCGCGGCCGCGAGTGTGGTCATCGAACACCGCGCCGATGATCGCGAGGCTGCTGGGCACGAGCATTGCCGCGCCGATGCCCTGCACCGCGCGTGCGCCGATCAGCGCCCCCGCATTCGTTGCGAACCCGCAAGCGGCGGACGCGAGCGTAAAGAGCGCGATGCCCGCGATGAACACCGTGCGGCGGCCCAGCTTGTCGCCCATCGATCCGCCAACGAGCACGAGCGAGCCGAGAAAGAGCAGATACGCGTTGACGACCCACTGCATGGCCGCGACGCTCGCGCCGAGTTCGCTCTGAATGGACGACAGCGCGACATTGACGACCGAGCCGTCGATGAACGCCATGCTCGAGCCGAGAATCGTCGCGGCTAGCGCGAGACGCCTGCGCTGGCACGGGCGGTCGACAGCGGTGGGTTGCGTGCGGATGACGAGCGCGTCGCATGGGCTCGCTTGCGCGCCAACCACGTGCGCGGCCTTCGGCTCGCTATCGGGAAGATCCGGGTTGGCCAAGTTCGCTCCGCCACGGATGGCAATCGACGTTGCGGTGGTCAGTCGATCGGTGGTCAGTCGATCGGTGGTCAGTCGATATTAGACAGGGAGTTGCATGGCTTGGCCAGCTTTCAAACGGGTTGCAGCCATCATACAGATACCGCGGGCTTTATTTATCGCCGTCCGCGGATACGGTATCGTGAGCGCCTGCGCCGTTGCATAGCCCCCACGATCTCCATCGAAGATGTCCCAGACAATCCCACTCCATAGCGATCCCGCTTTCTATCAGCTCCTTGCCGAAAGCTACGCCAAACTCCTTGGCCGTCCGCTGGTGCCACAGGCCATGCCTCTCGCCGAAGCGACCGAATGGCTCTATGAGCATGCCCCATTCGCGGTACTCGCGCACAACACCGATCCCGACCCGGTCTTTATTTACGGCAACAAAGCCGCGCAGCACCGCTTCGGATATAGCTGGGATGAAATCACCCGACTGCCCTCCCGGCTCTCGGCCGAAGCGCCGGATCGCGAGGAGCGGCGGCAATTTCTCGCCCGCGTGCAGCGGCTTGGCTACGAGGCGGGCTACAAAGGCGTGCGTATCACGAAGTCGGGCGAGCGCTTCATGATCGAGGAAGCCACGCTGTGGCAGCTCCTTGACGCGAACGGCAAACTGCACGGCCAGGCCGTTGTCATCCCGCGCACGCGCGATCTCTGAGCCGTTCACCGGAACGCGCGCACACCGCCAACGCGCTACCGTTGCGGGACGCCGTCGCGCCACTCGGCCCAATGCTTGACGATGTCCTGCACGAGCGGATTGCCTGCGAGGAACAGATTGTCGATTGCGATCGTGAAGCCGCCCTGCGACGCGTAGTTGAGCAGATTGTCGGCGCTCGACTGGCCCGCGTACGGCCGGTCGAAGTCCGAGCCGGCACGCAGCACCGCGACGCGGTTCAGGTCGACGCGATGCGCGCTCGCGGCGCGCGTGAGCGCCTCGAAGGTGGCGTTGTCTTCCTGCTGCGTGGTGCAATAGGTGCCCTTGCCGTCGGTGAGGATCTTGGTCCATCGGCGCGCGCGCTCACCGATGTCGGTACCCGACCACCAGGTGTCGCCGGCCAGGGTATCGCACTGGATCACGGTTGGCGGACGATTCGCGGGGGCGTAGTTGTATTTGGCGCGGGCCGCTTGCGCCTGGGCGTCATCGCTCAGCGTTACGTTGCGCGAGAGCGCGAGGGCCGCGTTCGACAGCGCCGGATTGAGCTGGAACACTTCGGTGCGATAGTCGAGCGGCGGCTTTTGCGTCGGGCTTGTCGTATTGATGCCGAGATAGCCGGTGTTCCAGCCTGGTGGAATTTCGCGGCCGTCGATTTCCCACTGAATGCCGAAGTCGACGAGCCAGTTTGCCCAGGCAGCGGAACCGACGGTGCCCTGGAGCGGGTCGATGCCGGCGATGCCTGCCACCATGAAGTAGGTATGGCGCAGGTCGAAGCGCGGCGAGAATGTCAGCGCCATGATCGATGCGGCGGCATTTGCGTGGCCCATGCCCGTTGTCATTACGCAGATGTCCTGGCGGTTGCAGTGGACGGTTGGGTAGTCAGGGGACAGGCCCGCTACGGTGATGTCCTGCCATGGGCCCAGGTGGTCGAGCCAGACCTGGCCCTCCGGGCCGAACATCGAAATGATCATTACTTTGACTGGACGGCCGTGGGGTGTGGCTTCGTCTTGTGCGAAGCTGTCTGTTGCATGCGTTAGCGCTGGGGCAAGCGCTGTGCCCGCCGTCAGTAATGATGAAATCATTATGCGAAATGCACGATTTGGCATGAGAGGGTCCGCCTTTCATGTGAATGTGTTTGGGGATTGTAGTGGGTGGAATTTGTTAAGGGGGTTAATTTGAATTTGAAGGGTTGCTTTTTTTCTGGGCCGCTCGTGCTTTGG
>NZ_BAYD01000147.1 GCF_000685075.1 Paraburkholderia oxyphila NBRC 105797 | reverse complement strand
AAAAAACCACCTATCAATTCCGATAGGCAGCAATCGCATCACGCGCCTGAAAGGCGGTATAAGTAAGCTGCGCAGCAGCAAGCCCAGCAATCCCAAATGTCCGCGTCAACCCAAACGCGCCAAACCCCTCGGGCACCGGCTCACCCATCGCCAACGCATCCGCGAGCGTTTCACCGGCCACCGTAGTAGGCGCCATCCCATGCCCCCCAAACGCGATAGCGTGCCACACACCATCCCCATCGCGCCCGATTTGCGGCATCTTGTGCCGCGCATAGCTCATCAACCCGCCCCAGGCGAACTCAACCTTCACATCCGCCAGTTGCGGATACACACGCACGAGATCACGCCTGAGCAGCCGTGCAATAGCCTCCGGCCCACGGTCGAGCACCGAGATGCGCCCACCCCACAAAATGCGGCTGTCCTTCAACGGCCGATAATAATCAAACGCAAACCGCGTATCATAAACCGCATAAGGCGCATCAATCGCATCAGCAAGCCGCGCACCAAGCGGCTCCGTAGCAATCACATAAGTCGCGATCGGCAGAACCGCGCGCTCGATGCGCTGCACAACCCCGCGCGCATAGCCGCCACACGCGAATACCACATCCTTGGCCGTCACCGTGCCATTCGGTGTGCGCACAATGAATCCCGCGCCGTCGCGCTCGATCGACCGCGCCGGCGATTGCTCGTAAATGCGCGCGCCACCCTGCGCCGCGGCATTCGCCACGCCAAGCACGTACTTGAGCGGATGAAAATGAAACGCGTTGGGTTCGAAGAGCCCGCCGTGATAGCGCGTGGTCTTCAGCCGTGCACGCAGCGCATCCTTCGCCACCGGCTCCCATTCGACGCCGAAATCGCGCTTCATCAGCGAGCGCAATCCATCAAGCCTCGACTGATCGTCGAACCAGTTCGCCAGCATGACGCCCTTGTCGACGAGATCGCAATCGATGCCATAGCGCGCAATCCGCGCGCGAATCAGATCTACGGCGTCGATCGTCAGGCCATACAGATGGCGCGCCTTGCCCGCGCCCAACGTGCTGAGCAGGTCGCCATTGTCGAGACTATAGCCGCCAAACACGAAGCCGCCGTTGCGCCCCGATGCGCCAAAGCCGACGCGCTCGCCATCGAGCACCACAACGTCGCGCACGCCGCGCTCAACGAGCCCAAGCGCGGTGTTCAGGCCCGCAAGGCCGCCACCAATGATGCAGACCTGCGCGTCAACCTTGCCGCTCAGTTGCGGGTAAGGCTGGCGAGTAACGGTGGATTCGTAGAAGTTTTGCATGCGATTTGGCTTCAAAAAAACGGTGAATCTGATGCGGGCGCTTCGGCTCAGCCGCCTCGCATCCTTGTTGCAATGCACCGGCGCATACGCCTGAGCGCTGCGCCGGTGCAACGGTCATCGTCCGGCGCGTGAGATCATGCGTCCGGCGCCACCTTCGGCTGGGCGTTCATATAGCCCGCGTGACTCTCGCTCGATGCGGTCCCGAACTGGCTCTTTGCATGGCGCTCGACCCAAGGGGCGATCTCCATGTCTTCGTAGCGCACCAGACGGCTTTTGCGCACGATCGCGTAGCCAAACCAGACCACGAAGAACAGCGGCAAGCCAATATAGGTTGCGGCCACCCCTGCCCAGTCTATCTTGTCGGCCAGAAAAGCCTGATAGTCCTGGCCGACCGTCACGACCGAACACAGCACGGCGGCAAGAATCGGGCCGAACGGGAACAGTTTGGCCCGGTACGGCAGCTGCTCGAGGCGGTAGCCCTGCTTCAGGAAGCCCTTGCGGAACCGGTAGTGGCTGATCGCAATGCCAAGCCACGTGATGAAGCCCGCCATGCCCGAGAGATTCAGCAGCCACAGGTACATCGTCTGGTCGCCATAGAGCGACGTGAGAAAGCACAGCGCGCCCACGGCAGTCGTCGCGTACAGCGCGTTGAGCGGCACGCCGCCCGCCGAGACCTTCGCAAACAGCTTCGGTGCGCGGCCTTCGACCGCCAGATTGTAGAGCATCCGCGTGGACGCATACATGCCCGAATTACCGGCCGACAGCACGGCGGTCAGGATGACCGCGTTCATCACGCCAGCCGCGAACGCGAGGCCCGCGTGACGGAACACCAGCGTGAACGGGCTCACGCCAATATCGGTCACGTCGCTTTTCAGCAGGTTCGGATCGGTATAGGGAATGATCATGCCGATCACGAAAATCGCCAGCACGTAGAACAGCAGGATGCGCCAGAAGATCTGCTTCACCGCGCGCGGAATGGTCGTGCTCGGGTTTTCCGCCTCGCCCGCGGCCACGCCGATCATTTCGGTGCCCTGGAACGAGAATCCCGCGATCATCGCCACGCCGAGCATCGAGGCCCAGCCGCCGACGAACGGCGCGTCCTTGATCGTGAAGTTTTCGAAGCCGTTGCTGGGGCCGCCCTGCATGATGCCGAAGATCATCAGGACGCCCACCGCGATGAACGCAATGACCGTCACCACCTTGATCAGCGCGAACCAGTATTCGGCCTCGCCGAAGCCGCGCACCGACAAGGCGTTGAGCGCGAAGATCAGCGTGAGAAAGAGCGCGCTCCACCAGACGCCCGGGATCTTGGGGAACCAGTAGTGCATCACGAGCTGCGCCGCCACCAGCTCGACAGCAATGGTCACGGCCCAGCTATACCAGTAGTTCCAGCCGATCGCAAAGCCGAAGCCTTCGTCGACGAATTTCGCGCCGTAGGCCGCGAACGATCCCGAGACGGGCATGAAGGCCGCCATCTCGCCGAGACTCGTCATCAGGAAAAAGACCATCAAGCCGATCACCATGTACGCGAGCATCGCGCCCCCGGGACCTGCCTGCGAGATGGAGGCGCCCGCGGCAACGAACAGGCCCGTGCCGATGGACCCGCCAATGGCGATCATGCGCAGATGGCGCGCCTGCAGTCCGCGGTGGAGCTTGGGTGCCTTCGATCGTGAACCGGAACCGGATGAGCTCGGGGATGGATTATCGGGTTGTGAACGCATGACGTGCGCTGTCTCCTTGTTTGTCTCAGATGACGACGCACGTCTGGTTCTGCTCCCACCCGCTAGCGGCATGAACGCACTGAACCGGCCGACGTGCGTGTCGCCTTCATCGTGGGGCCGGCCGCACACGATAAGCCCTGCGGCCGGAAAAGCGCCGGCTGTGGGTGGCACAGGTCGCGACGCGGGACAGAGTGTATTGATTCAGCCGATGAAACGCCAAACGACATTTCGGAACTAGTTAATGCATCTTCATCATCAACTCGTTCAGAAACGCGTTCGAATGCCGGCGCCCCAGGTCGTCCCGCTAGAGAGCCTGGAAACGTGGTCGTACATATAGCCGACGTAGACATCGGTACGCTTGGAGAACGGATAGTCGTAGCTCAGCGTAGCGGTCTGCCGTGTCTGGTCCAGATTGCTGTTGTCGCTCGACCATGCGTACGCAGCCAGGATGCTGCCCACTCCCACCGGCACGGCCAGACCGCCCTCCAGCATGTTGACGTGAAAGCTGCTGACGAGCAGCTTGTTGCCGGTATAGGTGTATTCGCCATAGAGCTTCACGAAGTTCAGGTTGTACGAAGCGCCCAATTGCAGCGCCGTCTGGCTTTGGAAGCCGCGCAGCAGGTTGCCGAGGTCCCCTGGCGTGGAGCTGAAATTCAGGTATTGGTAAGTCGCCCCGATCGCTAGCGGGCCTCGCGTATAGGTTGCCTGTGCGGAGAATTTTTTGGCGCCGTCGTCCCCTGCCTGATTGCCGAACGCATACATCACGTGAGCGTTCAGGCCGCTGAAATCGGGCGTCGCATACTGGATCGCGTTGCTCCACGATGTACCACCAGGAATACCCTGATCGGTACGATAGCCGGGGTACGTGCCCAACGCCGAATACAGCTGATTGATGGTCGGCGAAAACGTGAATGAAGCGTAGAACGGATTGAATTGTGCGGACTGCAAATAGAGCAAGCTGCTCTGGCGCCCCAGCGTCAACGCCCCATAGGGAGAGGCAATGCCCACATACGCGTTGCGCGAGAACATCGGGTCGCCGTTGAACGAGCCGTACTGGCCGTTCTGTGGACGGAAAAAGCCCTCCACGACGAACATGGCTTTATAACCGCCGCCCAGGTCCTCTTGACCGCGAAATCCCCAGAACGAGGTCGACAGACCGCCCCCGCCCAATTCGGCGGCGCCCGATTGGCCGGGAATCCGCAAATAGCCGGCCCACGCGTCGACAATCCCGTACAACTGCACGCTCGATTGTGCGCAGGCGTGAGCGCTCATTAGCATCAGGGCGAAGGTCGCAGCAACGCTGCAGATTTTTTTGGGCGTGGCAATGCAGGCACTTTGCGTCAGCATGGCATGGTCTCTTTTGCTATTTAGAAGGACGAGCGCGTGCCAGCGTCATGATTGACGCCTCGAATCAGGCATTCGATGCAGGCCTTGCGGCCAGGCGGCAGACGCGACTCGCGGGTGATCAGACGTTCGTGAGTCAGCGGTGGGTGTGCGGGGTCGCCCCCGGCACCTCCGGCCAGGGCGGGCGAGCTTCGAACCCCCGGCAGCCGACGCTAGTTCGTGCGATGCTCGAGCGAGCGTTGCTGATACGACGTCACGGCGCCCTTCATTTTCTTGAAGAGGAAGAAGTAGAGCTTGATGTACTGCCCAACCAGAATGGCGTTCATGAAGGTGCCTTCCCGGATGAATTCAGGCTTCCCAAGGAATATGAAGCCGATCGTTGCGCTGATGAGCAGCAGCGTGCAGTCGAAGGCCGTCTTGATGTCGCCCCACCGCCAACCGGTGCGCTCGAAAACCGAATTGACGAACATGTCGATCGGCATGAGCACGAGATTCGCGCGGATCATCAGGAACAGGCCGAATGCCAGCAAGGCATCCGCGCCCGCCAGCAAGGCGAATTTCGGCAGATAGTCCTGAAAGCCGATCGAGCGCGTCAGCATCAAGTTGAGATCGAGGCAGGTCGCCAGCACGAATGCCGGAATCAACGACGCAAAGTGCTTCGGCTTGAAATCCTTGCGCAAGACCAGAAAGGTCAGGAACAACATGAACAACTCGAGCATGAAGTTGTACGTGCCCTGGCTCAGCGGCTTGTACACCAGGGTCATCGTCCGGGTCAGGCTGCTTTGTGGAGAGATGCCTATGCCCGCCCGGATAGCGAGACTGATCCCCATGGTCAAGATGTAAATGCCCATGATGTAGGTGGCCCAGCGCCGTTTCAGGCTGCCGGTATCGATGACTTCAGCTTCCCTTTCGTGATGCGCCATGACGTTCCCTTCGTTGTCTTCCTTCTTTTATGCCGTACTGGACGCCCCTTCCGATACTGGGGCGTCCACCCGTGTCTCCTCCAGCGGCGCCGGCCTCAGACCATGAAGCCAAAGCGGTCCAGCGAGATGAACAAGGTCAGCAGCTTGTTGACCACGGGTTCACCCTCATTGCGGTTGCCGAGCGTTTCCAGTGCCGCGTCGATGGCGCGGGTCGCGGCGAGCAGTTCGGAAAGGCTCATGTTGGCCATCACGCCATAGATGTCCAGCGGCAGCACCGCCTTGACCGCCTTGTCCTCGGTGACGATGCAGCCGCCCACATGGCTGTCCACCTGCTGCAGGCAATGGCACATCTCCGCGCTGTCCTGCCCGACCGCGACGAAGTAGGCCTTGGGCGCCGGCCAGAACGTCGCCACGGCGCCGCGCTCGATGGACACGCCCTTGAACAGGCCGTTGACCACATGGCGCTTGCCGTCGGCATAGCGTTGCACGACCGAGATGCGGTTGAGCCGCGTCCCCGCGAGTTCCGGGACGACTTTGCCGTCGCGCAGCGGCACCCACACTTCCTGATAGAACTTTTCATGCCCGCGGCCATAGACGTCGAACAGGTAGACCTTCGCCTCTTTGCCGTCCGCCGAGATTTCCAGCGGCACGAGGTCCAGTTGCCCGGGCGTCAAGTCGGCAAGACCGGGAACCGGCTTTTTTGCCATGCTGGAATAGTCGATATCGGCATGCTTGAGGAGCTTGCGATCTTTGGCAACCAGCTCGCCGTCCTTGAAGACGAAACGCGGATTGATTTTCGACAGGCTGTCGGTCAGCACGATATCGGCGAAGCGGCCCGGCGTCAGCGAGCCGAACTTGTTATCCATACGGAAGGCGCGCGCCGTGTAGAGTGTGGCCATCTTGATCGCCTTGATCGGCTCGATGCCCATCTCCGCGCACAGCGACACGATCCAGTCCATGTGGCCCTGGGTCAGCAGGCGGTCGACCGAAATATTGTCGGCGCACAGCTGGAAATTCTCCGCGGGCCATTTGCGCTTGACGATCGCGCGCAACATGATCTTGATGACCTCGCTGCTGCCCACGCCGAATTTGATTTGCGTTTGAAGACCGTAACGGACGCTCTTTTCGATGTCGTCTTCCTTCCAGACATCGTGATTCGCGAACGCACCAATCGCGGGCATGTAGTTCAGCATCATGTCCGAGAGCGTGGTCACGCCCCAGTGCGTATTCATGAAGCCGCCCTTCGCGCGTCCCAGCGCCGACTTGCGGAAATCGTCGTCGTTGCCCTTGCTGTAGGTGAGGTGCGCGAGCTCGCCGAGGCCGATCACCGGGTCCATCTTCAACAGCGCGTCGGTCACCGCCACCGACGTTTTCTTGCCGGGCGCAAACGCAAACACGCGGTAAGGCAAGCGTTCGTGGTTCTGGAATAGCTGCTCGGTGGCCTCCACGGCTTCCGCGCCCGCGGCGCTCACGAAGTCGAGGCATTCGGAGAAGATGGTGGTCGTGCCGCACGGCACGATGGCCTCGGCAAACGCCGCCGGATGAGCCAGTTGCGCATCGAAGTGGATATGCGCATCGATCAAGCCGGGAATGGCATAAAGGCCTTCGCCGTCGAATACCTGGCGCACCTTGATGGCCGTCTCGTCGGGATTCAGGGCAACGATGCGCTTGTTGTACACGAGAATGGACCCTTGATAGATCGTCTCGCTGTGGACATCGAGGATATTCAGGTTCTTCAGAAGCAGGTCGGCTTCTTTTTTACCGTTGAGCACGTCGAAAATCGCCCTCACCTGGTCGTAGTGGGTGGCGACCTGGTCGCGTTGGCCCGCTGCACTGGCGTTTCTCTCGCTGACTTCCTGGTACATGGCTAGTCTCACTTTCATCAATTAGTTCGAGGCTGATTTTTTGTCGGACCCCACTCGCCGGCGATCGCGACTGGGGTAATGAAAACCGAAATCACCGTAACTAAAAAGCAGTGTTTTTTGCACGGAGCGTACGCTTTTCGAGTACGATGGGCCGACCATAAGAAACCAGCGGAGACAGGCGAACATGCTGCATTCACGAACGCTGCGCTATATCGACGAGGTCGCAAGGTGCGGGTCCATCCGCGGCGCCGGCGAAAAACTCCATGTCGCGGCTTCCGCCGTCAACAAGCACGTGCTGTTGCTTGAAGAGGAAATTGGCGAGCCCCTGTTCGAGCGCCTGCCGCGCGGGCTGCGGCCCACACCGGCAGGCGAAATCCTGCTGGCCCATGTGCGCAAGACCATGGCGGAATACCGCCAGGTCGAGGCCGAGATACGCAATCTCAAGACGCTGCAAAAGGGCGAGGTCATCATCGCCACGGTCACGGGCCTCGCGAGCGGCATTGCCTCCACTGCGGCGGCCAATTTCAGCGCGCACCACCCCCATATCAAGATCTCGATCCGCGTGATGTCGGTGCGCGAGATTCATGAGGCGCTCGTGAGCGGCGAGGCCGATCTCGGGCTCGGCTTCAACCTGCCGCCCTCGCCTCAACTCGAAAGCCTCTGGGAAATGGACACGAGCCTCGGCGCCGTGATTTCGCCGAAGCACGCGCTGGCGCGCATGGAGTCCATACCGCTCGCTTACTGCGCTTCGTATCCGCTCATCTTCGCCGACCGCTCCATGCTGATTCACGGCATCGTCGCCGAGACCTTCGAGGAGGCGGGACTCAGCGTCGAGCCCGCCTTCCGCACGAATTCGATCGAGACGATGAAGCGCCTCGCCGCCGCGAGCGAGGGCATTGCCTTTCTCAGCAAGTACGACATTGCGGAGGAGTACCGCCAGGAGGTGCTCACGTACCGGCAGATTCGCGACCGTGCGTTCAGCAAGAACGTGCTCTCGCTCGTGCGCCGCGAAAAGCACGGACGGGGCCTCGCGAGCTTGCTGCTCGCCGAGGAAATCATGAACGTGCTGGGTTCGATGAGCGCGTGAGCGCCGCGAGGCCGGGCGTTGCGTTAGTGGCGCCCCGCATACCCGCCGCTGCGCCGGTTCACGGCGTTGTGAACCTCGTAGCTGTCCAGTTCGCTCAGCAGCGAGTCGATCGCCACCAGCTGCGCCTTGGTCAGGTGCTCCGAAGCGAGCAATTGATTGAGCCGCCGGCGCCAATAAGCGGCCGGCAAGGCGGTTTCATCGGCGGGTCTGCACAAAGAGAACCGCACCGCGCGAGTGATGTGTGCAATTTCCTGGTCGAGCAAGGTCATCATGGAGCCCCTCCCTAAGGGTTGCCATCGGCCCGGCCTATGCCATCGTCATCGCACTGCGCTCGCCACTCAGGCGAAACGTCAGCGCGCGCTCGCGGCATGACCGCTCTTTTCCCGGCGCTCAGATGTCTATCGTTTCTTTCATTCGGGTGATCACCTCCTCAGCCATCTTCAGGGCAATGGAAAAAGTATAGGCGGCGCATTTCATCTGACAAGTGATGCCGCTGGTGTTGCGCTGCACCGCGCCAAATACATCAGAAGAAAGCACAATTAATTACAATAATCATTCTTATAATTACATTTACATTACTTTAACAGCGATGAACTCCAAAGCCCGAAATATTGCTGAAATCTCGCCGCCCCGATTGAAACAATTTGAAGCATATGGAATGATATCGATTCTCATTCCCGTGGAACGCCCGGGACGCTTTTAAACAGAACCAGCCAGCTTAGTGTCGTTTCCCCGTGCATGTGGGGCGGCCCCGCCAGCCAACCCGCCCGCGCCTTTCGCGCCACCCGTGCGCCATCGATCGCCCGGTTTTTTCCTTGCACAGGGACCCCATGTTGAACAGGACGCCGCTCGCGAGTGCGCTCGCGCTGGCCTTTGCCGTACCTTTTGCTTCGTCCGCGCTCGCGCAAAGCGCGCCTGCCGCGGCCTCCGGCGCCGCCGTCACGCCGCCACCCGCCCAACAGGCCCAGGCCACGCCGGCAAGCCAGCGCCCGGCAACGGATAACGCCACCTTGCCCGCGGTTGCCGTCTCGGGCCAGGCCCCTGTTCAGGACTTCCAGGCAGAAACGTCGACCGTTGGCGCGAAGACGCCCACGGCGCTGCGCGACATTCCTCAAACCGTCACGGTCATCAACAAGGCGGTGATGCAATCGCAGGGCGCCACCTCGTTTCAGGACGCCCTGCGCAACGCGCCGGGCATCACGATCGGCGGCGCGGAAGGCGGGCAGATCGGCAACAACATCAACCTGCGCGGCTTCACGGCCCAGAACGACATCTATCTCGACGGCTTTCGCGATCGCAACCAGTACTATCGCGACACCTTCGATCTCGAGTCGATCGAAGTGCTCTACGGCCCCTCGTCGATGCTGTTCGGGCGCGGCTCGACGGGCGGCGTGATCAATCAGGTGACCAAGCAGGCGACGCTCAAGCCGCTCACCGAAGTGTCGGCCACGCTCGGCACCGACGACCGCTATCGCACGACGCTCGACGTGGACCGCCCATTGGGCGACCATGCCGCGTTCCGCCTGAACGCGTTCGGCCAGTCGATGGGCTCGACGCGCGACGAGATGAAGAACAAAGACTACGGCTTTGCACCCGAGCTGCGCTTCGGCATCGGCACGCCCACGGAAATCACGCTCTCGGCGCTCATTCAGCACAACTACGATATGCCCGACTACGGCGTGCAGTCGATCAACGGTCATCCGTTCGCGCCGTCGAAGAGCACGTATTATGGCCTCACCGACGACCGCACGATCCAGGACGTGCAAACGGTCCAGGCGCGCATCGATCACAAGTTCAACGACCAGTTCAAGATCAGTAACCAGACGCAGTTCTCGCACTCGCTCACCGACGCGCGCGAGACCGCGGCGGGCGCCGTGCTCACCGGCCCGCTCGCGTCGAGCACCGCGCTCAGCAACGGCAACTACACCACGCTGCCGCTTTCCGATCTCTATGTGAAGCTCGCGAGCCACGACCGCGTGATCGAGAACCACTCGATCTACAACGATACGATGGCGCAATACACCTTCACGACAGGCTTGCTGAAGCACGAGATCATCGCGGGCGTGGAGGTCGGCCACGACAGCTATACGAACCAGGCCTATACGCGCAACAATCTGCCGATCGTCTCGCTCATCGATCCCGTCTATATTCCGACGCCATCGAACGTCACGCAGACGGTGGGCAATCACGCGGAATCGGGCGCGACCTCGATTGCCGCGTACATCAACGAAACGATGTCGATCGGCGAGCACTGGAAGCTCGTTGGCGGCGTGCGCTGGGATCGCTTCCAGGCGCACATCGCGAACACGGTCAGTGCGCCGTCCTATGCGGACCAGACCAATACCTTCACGAGCGTGCGCGCGGGCGCGATCTGGCAGCCCACCGACTGGCAGTCGTATTACTTCTCGTACGGCACCTCGTTCGACCCGTCGCTCGAGGCGCTCACGGTCACGAACAACACGCAGAACCTCGCGCCCGAGCACACGAAGTCGTATGAAGTGGGCAGCAAATGGGACCTGCTCGGCGGCAATCTCTCGGTGACCTCGGCGTTCTTCCAGCAGGAGATGGACAATGCGCGCACGCAGACTTCGACGGGTGAATACACGCTCGAAGGCGACATTCGCGTGCGTGGCTTCCAGGCCGGCGCCACGGGCCACATCACCGACAAGTGGCAGGTGTTCGCGGGCTATACGTATATGGACGGCGTGGTGCTCAAGGCGCTCGACGGCACCCAGGGGCACACGCCGGCCAACACGCCGCGCAACACCTTCACGCTGTGGACCACCTATGCGTTCACGCCGCATTGGGAAATTGGCGGCGGGCCGACCTACATGTCCTCGCGCTATGCGGCGAACACGAACTATGTGGAGACGGGTGGCTATACGCGCTGGGATGCCATGGCCGAGTACCACGAAAAGAAGTGGGACGTGCGCCTGAACCTGTTGAACCTCACCAACAAGTTCTACTACGACGCCCTCATTCAATCCGATGGCGGGCGCTCGGTGCCCGGTATCGGCCGCACCTTCCTCGCGACGGCCGATTACCGGTTCTGAAACAGCCGGCTGTGACCATGCAACACGCAACGAACCAGGGAAGCAGGCAATGCTGATCCACGTCCCCAACGTACTGGCCCCCCAGCAGGTGCGCGCGCTGCGCGAGCGGCTCGACCACGCAGGCGAGGCCTGGGTGGACGGCCGCGCCACGGCCGGATGGTCCGGCGCCCCCGTGAAGCGCAATCAGCAGATTGCCGAGCACACGCCGCTCGCGCGCGAGCTCGGCGACGTGGTGCTCGCGGCCATCGAGCGCCATCCGCTCTTCATCAGCGCGGCACTGCCCAACCAGGTGTACCCGCCGCTCTTCAACCGCTACGAAGGCGGCATGACATTCGGCAGCCATGTCGATGGCGCGGTGCGCGTGCTGCCCAATGGCCAGAAGCTGCGCACCGATGTGTCGGTCACGCTTTTCCTCTCCTCTCCCGACGAATACGACGGCGGCGAGCTCGTGGTCGAAGACACCTATGGCGTGCAGGAAGTGAAGCTGCCGGCCGGCGACCTGATCGTCTACCCGGCCACGAGCCTGCACCAGGTGAAGCCGGTCACGCGCGGCGCGCGCGTGGCGAGCTTCTTCTGGGTGCAAAGCCTCGTGCGCGACGACACCAAACGCGCGCTGCTGTTCGACATGGACACCGCCATCCAGCGGCTGAACGCCAGCGACGCCGACGCCGGCGCGCGCCGCAGCCTCGTGGGCTGCTATCACAATCTTCTGCGACTCTGGAGCGAAACATGAGCCTGACCGGCACCGCCGAAATCGATGCGCCGCGCACGCGCCGTGACGCCAAAGCCCGCGACGAGTCCATCGAACGCACCGAACACACGAAGCGCTCGCGCCGCGCGAATTTCATCAAGTGGCTGCGCAAGGTGCACGGCTGGGTGGGGCTCTGGGGCGCGGCACTCGGCCTGCTCTTCGGCACCACGGGCTTCGTGCTCAACCACCGCGCCGGGCCGCTGCACATCCCGGCAGGCGCGCCGCAGGTTTCGACGCTCGAGCTCGCGGTGCCCAGCCCCGCGCCCGAGACGCCGCGCGAGATGGTGAAGTGGCTGAGGTCGCAAACCGATCTCAAGCTGCCGGCGCGCATGGGCCGCGTGCAGAAAGAGCCCGCGCACACGGTGGCCTGGGGCGATCGCAAGGCCGTGCAGCCCGAGCATTGGCAGATGATGTTCTCGTCGCCTCAGGAGAGCGTGACGGTCGAGTACTGGGCCGGCAACGATCACCTCACGCTCAAGCGCAACGACAACGCGTTGCTCGCGACGCTCACGAACCTGCACAAGGGCGTGGGCATGAGCATCGGCTGGGTGCTGTTCATCGACAGCTTCGCCGGCGCGCTGATTCTGCTCTCGCTCACGGGCGTGCTGCTGTGGACCGAGCTGAACAAGCGCAAGACCGTGGGCGCCGTGCTGCTGATCGGCTCGATCGTCGTGGCCGTGTGCGTGGGGCTCGCCTGAGCGCGCGTTGCTGTCGTGGTCCGTTTTCGTGGCC
Organism: Paraburkholderia oxyphila NBRC 105797; assembly: GCF_000685075.1. Classification (GTDB taxonomy): domain Bacteria; phylum Pseudomonadota; class Gammaproteobacteria; order Burkholderiales; family Burkholderiaceae; genus Paraburkholderia; species Paraburkholderia oxyphila. The sequence goes on along the minus strand of NZ_BAYD01000147.1, from coordinate 9,038 downwards.
CGGCCAGCACGCCGCCGTGGCAGCTTAAGGGCCGCGCGGGACAAGGTCCGCGCCTGGCCGCTCGGCCAGATCCCCATAGCGGACATAGCGCGTATCCACCGATGTCTTGGCCACATACATGGCCGTATCCGCCTTCGCGAGCAGTGCTTCGGCATGATCGCCGTCGGCCGGAAATTCGCTGATGCCGATGCTCACGCCTACGGTCATCAGGTGGATGCCGAGCGAAACGGGCGTCTCCATCACCGCCTCGATGCGGGCCGCCGTGACGCGTATCGCTTCGGGCGTTCGCACGCCGGTCAACAGGATGACGAACTCGTCACCGCCGAAGCGGGCGACGACATCCGAGCCGCGCAACGCCGCGCGCAGGCGCTGCGCGACCACCATGAGGGTGCGGTCACCGGCCGAGTGTCCGAGCTGATCGTTGATCTGCTTGAAGCCATTCAGGTCGACGAACATTACGGCCAGCGTCTCGCCGCTGACCGACGCGCGCCGTATCGCCAGCTCGAGTTGCTCCATGAAGCGCATCCGGTTCGGCAAGCCCGTGAGCGTGTCGTGTCCCGCAAGGTGAGTCAGCTCCTCCTGCCGTGTATGCAGCGCATCGACCTGGGAGCGGATCTCGCTGCGCATGCGATCGAAGCAGCGCGCAAGCACGCCAATCTCGTCCGAGCGCCCAACGGGCAAACGCTCCATGGCGTCTTCGTCGAAGATATGCGTGACCGCATCCGCTAGCGTGCGCAGCGGCCGCGCCAGCGCGCGCGCAAACAGGACCGCCAGCAGGATCGCGAGGGTGCTCGAGATCAGCACGAGCCGCACGATCTGCGCGCCGAGCGCGTTGGCGGACGCGAGCACGTCGGTGAGCGGCCGCGCGAGACCGAGCGCGATGAAGCGGTTGCCGTCCACGAGACCGAACGGCGAACGCACGAACGCGAACACCTCGGCCGGCGGCTCCTGCGCGTGCGCGTAGCCGTTGAACGTCAGGCTGGTGCGCCCGCCGTCAAACAGCGGCGCGGTGGCCGGGAAGCTCTTTTGCATCAGCACGCGCCGGCCGCGCTCGAAACCGAAGGTCTGGGCCGGATCTGGATGGACGAGAAAATCGCCCCACTCGTTGGCCATGTACACCACGTAGTCGGCGGGCAGGTCGCGCTCGATGCGCTTGAACACCTGGGTCAAGTCGACGTCGATGACCAGCACGCCGACTTTTTCGCCGTGTTCATCCGCGATCGGCGTGCCGACCCTCACCACCGGCTGCTCCTGACCCGGGTCCGGACTGGGACCTTCCTTCAGGCCGATCGGCGAGATGTAGACGCGCTCCGCGTTCGCCGAAAGCGTGTCGAACACATAGGGAAACTGGCCCTTCTCCTGCAATTGATCGTCGGGCACGACCTCGACGCCTTGCGCGCCGCGATCGACACGAATGCGCTCCAGCCCGTAGTGGGAGCGCGAAATCAGGCGTATCTGCAGGTACTCGGGATGATGCTGCATGAAGCCGCGGAAGACCTGCTTGAGCCTTGCGTCGGCGGGACTGGGCGAACCGCCCCGCGCGACGATCTCGGACGAAGGCAAGCTCGCGAGCACGAGGGCGTCGTCGGCGACGTCGCCGAGCGCCGCGGTGAAACGCTGGCTCAGCAACTGCGTCGAGGTGAGCAGGCTGTGCTCCGCTTCGTGCATGAGCATCTGGCGATTGGCGCGATAGGTCGAGTAGCCGGTCGCGCCCGACGCCAGCACGCCAATGAAGACGAGCAGGATCGAGAGCCTCGAAGTCAGACCGAGCTTGATCATTCCGGAAAGCTCCTCAACCGGTCGCCCGACTCGATCCGGTGCCACAGCGCTTCGCGCTCGCCGACGTTCTCGACGCGCTGCAGCCAGACGAGATGCGGCCCCGCGCCGGAAACCTCGCCGGACGCATTGCCGGATACCGGTGTCATCGTGTTCGCGAGCCCCTCGCGCTGCGTCAGCTGCTTGCCGATCTGCGGCTCGAGCATCGCGTTGATCCACTCGTGGGCCAGCGCCGGATTGCTCGCGTTGCGCGTGATCGCCCAGCAATCGAGCCAGGCGAGCGCGCCCTCGTCCGGAATCACGTAACCCACGTCCACGCCCGCCTCGCGCAACTGCTCGACCTGCTGCGTGCCGTAATTGCCGAACATCAGCGCCACATGGTGCTGGACGAACTGCGCGGTCGCCTCTTCAGGCAGCGTGTAATACGTGAGCAGATTGCGCCGCAAGCTCACGAGCTCGCGCGTGACGGTGCGCATCTGCTCGGGCGACAGGTGAAACGGATCGCGATAGCCGAGCGCCAGCGCGGTGAACGAGAAGTTGTGCTGCGCGCTGTTGAAATCGAGCACCTTGCCCTGGTAGCGCGGATCCCATAGCGCGCGCATCGAGTGCGGTGGATCCGGAATCTGCTTGCGGTCGTAGATGAGCCCCATCGACGAATAGGTAAACGGAATCGCGTAGGCATGGCCGGCCTCCACGAGCCCGCGAATGGCGGCGAGCCGCTGAAAATACGGCTGCTGCCACTGGCGATTCGGAATGCGCGAGAGGTCGAGCGCCGCGAGCATGCCGTCGTGGGCATAGCGCTCGATCTCGGCGGTATTGGCCGCCAGCACGTCGAATGGCGGCGGCACGGCGCTATGCATGCGCGCCCAGAGCGCTTCATCGGAATCGACGAGCGTGACTTCGACTCTGGCGTGGAAGCGCTTTTCGAACGCGTGGACCCAGTCGTCGTCCGCATAGCCGGGCCAGGCGAGCACGCGCAGCACGGACTGACGCGGCGAATGGGAATCCGCGAGCGTGCGCGTCCAGAGAAAGCACAGCAAAAGGATGACCAGGGCCGCCGGCGTGGCCCAGCGGCTCGTGCGACCTCGCGCGCCCTTCCCCTTGTTGAAACGGCAAACGACCGTTTTGAGGCGTCGCTTCATTTCTCAAGCTTGTTCAGTGCTGTTTTAGGGTTCCGCGAGCCGCGTACCCATTTTTGACAAAGCGAAGACACCGCTTCGCTCGACCCCGTAACTCAACCGCAACCCGATAATGGGTCCCCCCCGTACATCTTATCGAAGACAGAAAACCAGAATATGCCGCCCAGGTTATTTTCAGCACAAGGGAAAACCCGGCTAGCCGAAACCAGCCCCCTTCCGGCGCCCAACAAACGATAACTACTTCTATTTGCCGGCGAATGTTATTGCTGCCATCGTGACGCGATTATTTTCATTCCGCATGACGATATCTAACGTTGCGCAGCCCCACTTAATCCTTGGTCGATTTTTAAAGGTTGAGCCCAAACACGAAACTCGCGTTTCAACAGAAAACCGCTGTTCCAGAATCAGGACTTTCATCGCAGTCGCGCTGACGCAATGAGCACGGCTGATTGCGGTCCCGCTCGCCGAAAGAGGCAGGAAGCTTGTTGTAAGGTCATCAATCGACAATATCGGGGTACTCACCCCACTCTGCGACTGCCGCCCTTTTCGTGACCGACACCACGCCCCCCTCACATGCACGCCCAACCCTGCTGGGTCTCTTTCTGATTTTCAGCCGCATCGGCCTGACCAGCTTCGGCGGCGGCCTCAGCGGCTGGCTGCTGCGCGAATTCGTTCAGGAGCGCGAATGGATCGACGAGGACGAGTTCCTCAACGGCCTGGCGCTTTCGCAGGCGCTGCCGGGAATCAACGTCAAGAACATGGCGATCTGGATCGGGCACAGGCTGCTGGGCTGGCGCGGCGCCGCCGTTGCCGTGGCGGGCGTGCTCGTGCCGCCCGCCATCGTCATCGTGGTGATGGGCACGCTGATCGGCGCCCTGATCGTTCATCCGGTGACCAAGGTGCTGCTCGCGGGGGCCGCCGCCGCGGCCACCGGGCTGTCGCTCTCGATAGGCGTGCTCACCGCGAGGCGAGTCCGACGGCAATGGGTGCCCTTGCTGCTGATGGCGGCCACCTTTCTCACGATCGGCATCTTGCGCTGGCCGCTCGTGTGGGTGGTCGTGATTGGCGCCGCGCTCAGCATCGGCCACGAATACGTGGCGATTCGCAGGGGCGCGCGATGAACCTGCGCATTCTTGGGCAACTCGCCGCCATCTTCGCACCGCTGTCACTCGTAACGATCGGCGGCGGCCAGGCCATCATCGCGGAGATTCAACGCCAGGTTGTCGACGTGCACGCGTGGATGAGCCCCGCGCAGTTCGCCGCCGACTTCGCGATTTCCCGCATGGCGCCGGGGCCGGGCTCACTGCTCGTCACGCTGATCGGATGGCAGGTCGCCGGCTTCTGGGGCGCGGTGGTCGCCACGGCCGCGCTCCTGCTGCCAACCGGTTTCCTCATCTACGGCGTCACGCATGTCTGGAGCCTCTATCGAGGCGCAACGTGGCAACTCGCACTCGAACGGGGGCTGCGGCCCATCGCGGCAGGCATGATGCTCGCGGCGGGATGGGTGCTGCTTAGAACCCTCAATGGCGGCCTGCCCGCCAAGGCGATCGCCGTGATCTCGCTCTTCATCCTGCTGAAGACCCGAGTTAATCCGCTGGTGCTGCTGCTGGTGGGGGCGATCGTGCTGGTCGGCATCAGCCAGTTTGGCGGTGCGCTGCCTCAATGGCTGCACGTGCAAGTCGAGTGATGCGGGTACCCCGGCGTGCAGGCAGGCCGGAGGCCGCAGCACAGTGCGTGCGGCCAGCCGCCGACGTGATGATGCGGTTGGGGTGACGTCCGAGCAATGAGGCGCGCACAGATAGTTGCGCGCGCAACCTTATGCGTCCCCCGCCTCGGCAACCGAAGATTCGCGGATCACCAGCGACGGGTCGGCCGGCGTGGCGGACGGTGCGCCGCCCTTGCCGGCCAGATGATCGAACAGCAGCGCGACGGCTTGCGACGCCATTTCGTCGAGATGAAGATCGACGGCCGTGAGCGGCGGACGGCAGCTGCGCGCACGAATCCCGTCGTAGCGCGTGGCGATCCTGACGTCGCCGGGCACGCGCCGGCCGGCATCGGCGAGACCTTGCACGGCGCCCACGGCGAACGCGTCGACCAGCGCGCACAGCCCGTCGAGCTGCGGATGCTGCTGCAATAGCGCCGCGCACGCCTCGCGGCCCGCCTCCTCGCCGCCCGCTTCGTCGGCCACCGCAATCACGGGCGTCATGCCGTGCTCCGCGCAGAACCGCTCATAGGCCGCGCGCGACTCGACGTACGAATTGCGCTGCTGCGCGCCGATCAAGAGTGCAATCTGCCGGCTGCCCTGCTCGTGCAGATGGCGCAGCAACAGGGCCGTGGTGGCGAACGAGTGGATGTCGACATACGGCACCGCGTCGTTGCCGGGCAAACGCCCGAGGCACACGACGGGCAGGCCGCGCTCCTGCAGATGGGTCACGTTTGCATCGTCGGCGGTCGGCTCGATCACGATGGCGCCGTCGATGTCGAGCTGCTCGAGCGGCAGCCGCCCCGCCATCACGGGCGGCACGAGCACCAGCGCGAGCCCGCGCGTGAGTGCGGCGGCCGCCGCGACCGCCGCGACTTCCATCAGAAAGCCGAGCCGCGACGCGCCGCCGGCGATCTCGAACGGCATCGACGAAATCAGCGCGATGGTGCGCGCCTCGCCCGTGCGCAGCCGTTGCGCGCGCACGCTCGGACGGTAGCCGAGCTCGCGGGCCACGTCCTTCACGCGCTGGCGCGTTTGCGGATCGACGTAGCCCTTGTCGTTCAACGCGTGCGACACGGTAGTCGTGGAGACGCCCGCGGCGCGGGCGACGTCGGCAATGGTCGGCCGCGGCTTGGGCGGCGCTGGACTTTGCATGCTGTTTCTCTCGCTTGAGTCCCTGGTGTGTGTCTGGTGGGTCCCTGATGATTCCCGGCTGAACACCGGATACGTCCCGGATTTTCGCATGCGGGCGCGGCGGCCCGGCGGTGAGCCAGGTGCCCAGGCACAGCGCACCGCCTGGCCTCGTCCGCGTGCTATCGCGACCACCCGGTCGATAAATAATCCAGCTTGACAGAGCCAATCTGACGCACCATTCTACGATAGCAAATCGATTTGGGGCGCCCGCCCATTTTTCGCGCCGCATCCCAAATCGATTTGGGATGCGATTTCAGATTCACAGCGGTTTTCCAGAACAACGACACACCCTCGCAGACGTGAGGCGGTCTGCGACTAATGGAGACACGAAGTCATGACGAAAGCCCAGCAGGTTCACGCTGTCGATGAGCGGCTACCGCTCGTCAAATTGATGTTGTTCGGCCTGCAGCACGTGCTGGTCGTGGCGGCGTCCCCGATCACGGCGGTCTTTCTGGTCGCGAAGGCGCTCGGCCTCGCGTCCGCGCTGACCGTCGACCTGATCAGCGCGACGTTTCTCGTCTGCGGAATCGGCACACTGCTGCAGTCGTTCGGTCCGCTGCGCTTTGGTGCGCGCCTGCCGTTCATCATGGTGCCGGGCGGCGCACCGGTGGTGCTGTTCGTCCTGATCGCGCAGCAAACCGACCTGCGCACGGCCGCCGGCGCGACCATCCTCACGGGCCTGTTCTACTTCCTGCTGCTGCCCGTGTTCAGGCGCTGCCTGCGCTTTTTCCCGCGCATCGTGATTGGCACGATGCTGATCCTCGTCGCCATCAACCTGATCCGCATCTACGGCGTCGTGATCGTCGGCCGCCCGGGCACCGCGGAATTCGGCAGCCCGGCCGGGATCGGACTCGCGCTCGCGACGGTTGGCTTCACCGTGCTGTTCGCGAAGCTCTTCAAGGGCATGCTCGGGCAGCTCGCCGTGCTGCTCGGCCTGCTCGCGGGCGCGGCGCTGGCCTCGGCGCTGGGCTTGATGAGCTTTGCCAACGTGTGGCCCGGCGCCGTCATCACGATGCCCACGCCGCTGCCTTTCGGCATGCCGCATTTCGACCTCTTCGCCGCGCTGCCGCTGCTGATCTTCAGCGTGATCTCGATGGCGGAAGCCACGGGCCAGACCGTGGCGATCGCCGAAATCGTGGGCAAGGAGATCGACCCGCGCGTGGCCGTGCCGCAGACGATCCGCGCCGACGCGCTCATGTCGGTGCTCGGCGGACTCTTTGGCACCTCGCTGATCATCACGAGCAGCGAGAACATCGGCATCGTGGAAGCCACGGGCATCCGCTCGCGCTATGTCACCGCGATGGCCGGCGCGCTGCTGATTGCGATCGCCGTGCTCGCGCCATTGAGCCGCCTCGCCAATGCCATACCCGCCGCGGTCGTGGGCGGCACGGCGCTGATCGTCTTCTCGATCATCGGTGTCATGGGCATCAACCTGCTGCGCCAGGTGGACCTGCGCTCGCGCGCCAACATGTACACGCTCGCCGCCGCGCTGACGATGGGGATCCTGCCGATCGTCGTGCCCGGCCTCTACAGCCGCTTTCCCGCGACGCTGCAAATCGTGCTCGGCAACGGGCTCGCAATGGGCGCGCTGACCGCCGTGATCGTCAACCTGATCTTCGAGCATCTGAGCCTGCGCTGGCGCACCCGCGAGACCCACCCTGCGAGCGCGCTCGAAGCCGCCGTCAACGAAAACCCTTCCTGCCACTGAACCCACCCAGTCCAAGCTCATCATGCCAATTCGCACTCCTGCCGCTTCATCCCGCTCTCCCGAGCGCACCGAACTGTGCGCCGACGAACTGCTGCTGTTGCCCGACTATTTGCTGCTCGCCGATGGCCCGGTGCGCGAGCATGCGGTCGTGGTCGCCGACGGACGGTTCCTCGACATCGGTCCTGCCGATGAACTCGTCGCGCGCTACCCGCTGCTGACGCCGCTCGCGCTGCCGGGCAAGCTGCTGATGCCGGGATTCGTCGATGCGCACCATCACCTCACGCAGTCGTTCGGCAAGGCGCTCGCCTTCGGCGAGCCTTCGGAGATCTACCGCCGCATCTGGGTCCCGCTCGAGAACTGCCTCGACGACAATATGTTGTACTTATCGACCAAGCTTGCCGCGCTCGAAGCGCTGCGCGGCGGCTTCACGACCGTTTGCGACGCCGGCACGCGCTCGGACAGCGACGTCTCGACGATCGCCGCGGCCACCCAGGAAGTGGGTGTGCGTTGCGTGCTCGGCATGATTTGCAACGACCTGGGCGGACATATCGATGCGCGCGAGCGTGGGGCCATCGTCGCGCGAGCGCAGGCGCATCTTGCGCATTGGGACGGCCACGCGCTCGTGCATCCGTCGCTGGCGATTTCGGTGCCCGAAGCGGGCTCTGACGGCATGCTGCAGACCGTTGCCGCCCTGTGCGCCGAAGCCGGCGCCGTGTTCCAGACGCATGCCAACGAGCATCTAGCATCGGTCGAGCGCTCGATTGTGGGGCGCAAGATGCGGCCTATCGAGCATCTTCATCATGCGGGCGCGCTGGGGCCGCAGACGCTGATCGCGCATGCGACGCTCGTCACGCCCTCCGAGTTGAATCTGCTGCGCGATACGGGCGCGGCTGTGAGCTACAACCCTGTGGCGAGCTCGTGGAAGGGCAACGCGGTGGCGCCGGCGATGCAGATGGCGGCGCTAGGTATACGGTTTGGGCTGGGGACCGATGGGACGCGTAGCGATGCGTTCAGGTTGCTCGATGCGGCTGAGACCGCGCAGCGGCTTGCGTTTGGGTTTGCGACGGGTGACTCGTCGTGTGGTGCCGGCAAGCTGTGGGTCGATCATGCGTTGCGTGGGGGCGCCGATGCCGTGCGGCTTGGTGCGTTGACGGGCGAGATCGCTCGCGGCAAGGCCGCCGACTTCTTGCTCGTGGATCTCGATGTGCCGGAAATGCGGCCGTCGTGGGAGCTCGAATGGGAGCTCGTGAGACTCGCTAATCGTAGTCAGATTGATGCGGTGTTTGTTGAGGGACGCCTGCGGCTTTGGAACGGCTGGCCGGTTGATTGGGATGCGCGCGCATTTTTGCGTGAGGTTGATGAGGCCGCTGCTGCGGTCGTGGCGCGGGCGCCTATTCAGAGGGTTCATGCGATGCCCTTTTCTGGGGCCTCCGCGGCGGGCGTTCAGGTGAATGCGCAGGCTGTGGCGGCGTCCTGAGTGCGCTGTTCATACTGCGAGTCGTGGTGGCTCCAGCTTTGT
>NZ_BAYD01000148.1 GCF_000685075.1 Paraburkholderia oxyphila NBRC 105797 | reverse complement strand
AGTTTTCCGACGCGATGAGCTCGATGTGCTCTTCCTGGCGGCGGTTCTCGAGTTCGATCGCCTTGAAGAGTTCGGGATCGACGTTGGCGATGGTGCTTTCGGCTCTATCAAACATACGGGTTCCGTTAAGTGTGTTCAGGTTGACCGGGTCTCGCGCGGAACGCGTAGCGGGTACGCGGCGCTGCTGGCGAAGAGGCCAGCCTTGACGTGGCGGAAGAAGGTGCCGCACACGCGAGGCAGGACAGCCACGGCCCGTGAAGGCCCAGCAGCGCTTGATGAAGCGCGCGAAACTTGGCTGCCCAGGCGAACGGCAAAACGGCACCCTGCGCTTCACGGTGGGTCGTTCCACCTTGAGCCCCTGTTTGAGCCGCGCCGAGCGCAGCTTGAAGGGCAATTATTACAACCGTTGCCATTCAGGGACCCTATCGCCAGTCACGCAGGGATTGAGCGCGTTAGTGTATTGGATGCGACCGGAATAGGCAACCTGGGAGGCGGCCACGGTGGCCGCCCAATGTTGCGCCGCGAGCCCTTGTGCGAGGGCCAGCAAGCGCACCCCAAAAACCCGGCTGTGCACGGCAATGCGCCCCTCGTTGCGGCGCGCCTTGCGCGTGTTCTGCCGCTTCCTTGCCGCAGCGCCGCATTGCAAGTAGGCTCTCCCCTTTCATCGCCCTCCACAGACCAGGGAGCAACCATGATCGTCTTCGTCACCGGCGCATCCGCGGGATTCGGCGCCGCCGTCGCCCGGGCCTTCGTCAAGGGCGGCCACCGCGTCGTCGCCACCGCGCGCCGCAAGGACCGCCTCGACGCCCTCGCCGCGGAACTGGGCGACGCCCTCCTGCCGTTCGAGCTCGACGTGCGCGACCGCGCCGCCGTGGAAGCCGCGCCGGCCGCGCTGCCGCCCGAATTTGCCGAAGTCGACGTGCTCGTCAACAACGCGGGCCTCGCGCTCGGCGTCGAACCCGCCCACAAAACCGATCTCGACGAGTGGGAGACCATGATCGACACCAACTGCGCGGGTCTCGTGCGGGTCACTCACGCCTTCTTGCCGGGCATGGTGGCGCGCAACCGCGGCCACATCGTCAATCTGGGCTCGTCGGCGGGAAGCTGGCCGTATCCGGGCGGCAATGTCTACGGCGCGACCAAGGCGTTCGTGCGCCAGTTCAGCCTCAATCTGCGCGCGGACCTCGCGGGCACCGCGCTGCGCGTGACGAATGTCGAGCCGGGCCTGTGCGGCGGGACGGAATTCTCCAGCGTGCGCTTTCGCGGCGACGACTCGAAAGCCGCCAACGTCTATAAGGATGTGCAACCGCTTTCCGCCGAGGACGTCGCCGACTCCATCTACTGGATCGCCACGCGTCCCGCGCACGTGAACATCAATACGATCGAGCTGATGCCGGTCGCGCAGGCCTTCGCCGGCCTCAGCGTCCATCGCGGCTGAAACATTACATTTTACTTTCGTGATTCAGTCGTACGAACGGCGTGGCGACTACGCGTTCCGGTAGAATGCGCGGCATGGAAAGATCTACCCGCAACCCGGATGCGACCCCATCACGGGCCGCAGCCGGCTTTACCTGGCCGGTACGCGTCTATTACGAAGATACCGACGCCGGCGGCATCGTGTTTTACGCGAACTACCTGAAGTTCTTCGAGCGCGCGCGCACCGAATGGCTGCGCGCGTGCGGCGTCGACCAGCACAAGCTCGCCGAGGAATCCGGCGAGCTCTTCGTCGTGCGCAGCACCACGCTCGACTACCGGGCGCCGGCCCGCCTCGACGACGTCGTGACGATCGTCAGCCGTGTGGAAAAGCTGGGCCGCGCGTCTGTCGATTTCATGCAGACAGCATGGCGCGGCGACACGCTGTTAGTGATCGGAAAGATTCGCATTGCCTGCGTGAATGGTGCAGAAATGCGCCCTGCCCCCATTCCAGAGCACGTTTTTGAAGCTTTGGAGCGGGGCATGAAGAAAGTCTTGCCGGGTGTGTCAACGGCGGCGCAGTAAATGCCGTTGATACGACGCCGGTGAACTCGCGTCGGTCGATTCAGGACCAAGCTGGGTTCGGTTGCAGCGGCGCGACGCCTTTCCATTTGCCTTCGGAAAAATTCGCGTTGCCTTGCAGCCGCTCGCCCCTTGCGGGACGTTACCAAGAACCTCTATGAACACTACACAAGATCTGTCGATCCTTTCTCTCGTTCTTAATGCGAGCGTACTGGCACAGGCGGTGATGGGATTGCTCCTGTTGCTGTCCCTGATTTCCTGGACCTTCATCTTCCGCAAGTGGTTTGCGATCCGCCGCGCGCGTACGCAAACCGAGAATTTCGAGCGCGACTTCTGGTCGGGCGGCGACCTGCAGGCGCTCTATCAGAGCGCAGCCAACAATCGTCACACGATCGGCGCGCTCGAGCGTATCTTCGAGTCGGGCATGCGCGAATTCCTCAAGGCCAAGGAGAAGCGCCTGAACGATCCGAGCCTCGTGCTCGACGGCGCACGGCGCGCGATGCGCGCCGCCTTCCAGCGCGAAATGGATGCGCTCGAAGCGAACCTCTCGTTCCTCGCGTCGGTCGGCTCGGTGAGTCCGTATATCGGTCTGTTCGGCACGGTCTGGGGGATCATGAACGCATTCCGCGGCCTCGCGAACGTGCAGCAAGCCACGCTCGCGAACGTCGCGCCCGGCATTGCCGAGGCGCTGACGGCCACCGCGATCGGTCTGTTCGCCGCCATTCCGGCGGTGGTCGCGTACAACAGCTACGCGCACGATATCGACCGCCTCGCGATCCGCTTCGAAACGTTCATCGAAGAGTTTTCGAACATCCTGCAGCGTCAGGCCCACTAATCTTCACCAGTCAGCAAGGAGTCGAAGATGGGAGGCTCAGTCCGTTCGAGTATGCGAGGCAGCCGCTCGCGCCGTGCAATGGCCGACATCAATGTCGTGCCGTATATCGACGTGATGCTGGTGCTGCTCGTGATTTTCATGGTGACGGCGCCGCTGGTCGCGCCGTCCATCGTCAACCTGCCGACCGTCGGCGGCGCAAGCCAGCAGCAGCAGACGCCACCCGTCGTGGTCAATATTCGCCCTGACGGCAATCTCAGCGTACGCTATAAGGATGATGCCGGCGCCACGCAGCAGGAAAGCATGTCGCGCGCCGATCTCAACGCTTTCGTCGCCGACCGCGAGCAGAGTCATCCCGACCAGCCCGTGGTGATCGCAGCCGACAAGTCCGTCAAGTACGAGACGGTGATGAACGTGATGTCCGACCTGAAGTCGCGCGGCGTCAAACGTGTCGGACTGCTCGTCAAATCGCAATGATCCGGAACAACGATTCGTATCCGCTGCAGCCTCCGCGCGAGCGGGGCACGGGACGTGCTCTCGCACTCGCCGTGATCATGCACGTGCTGCTCGGCTTGTTCCTCTATCACGGCATCCACTGGCAGAACAGCACGCCGGCGGGTGAAGAGGCGGAGCTCTGGACCGAGGTGCCGGATATGTCCACGCCGCGGCCTGCGCCGCCGCCGCCCGTGCCGGTCACCCCTGCCCCGCCTCCGCCGCAAACGGAAGAGGCCGACATCGCGCTGCAACAGCAAAAGCGTAAGCAGCAGGAAGCGGCACGCGAAGCGCAACTGGCCGAGCAGCAGCGTCTGAAGGCACAGCAGGAAGCCGAGGCGAAGCGCCAGCAGCAACTCGCGGCCCAGCAGGCTGCGCAACTCGCGTTGCAGCAGAAGCAGGCAAAGCTCAAGCAACAGCAACAGCAACAGCAGCAGGAGCAAGAGCAGCAGGCCGCCGCCGACAAGCTCAAGCAGCAGCAACAGCAAGAAGCGCTCAAGAAGCAGCAGCAGGAAGAAGCGCAAAAGCAGGCGAAGCTCGACGCGCAGAAGAAGGCCGACGCCGAAAAGGCCGCCAAGGCCAAGGCGCAAGCCGATGCCCAGGCGAAGAAGCTCGACGCCGAACGGCGCGCGCGCATCGCGCAGATGCAAGGCTCGATGGGCGGCGGCGAAGGCACGAGCGGCAACGGTCTCGCGAAGAGCGGCACCGGCAGCGGCTCGGGCGGCAACGCAGCTTCGCCGGGTTACGCGGACAAGGTGCGCCGGCGCGTGCGTCCGAACATTATTTGGGCGGGCGAGACGGCGGGTCTGGAAACGGAAGTCGCGGTGCATTGCTCGCCAAGCGGCACGCTGCTTTCGGCCACGATCTCGCGCAGCAGCGGTAATTCGCAGTGGGACGAGGCCGCGTTGCGTGCGGTCCAGCGCTCGGACCCGATGCCGCTTGACACGGACGGCAAGACACCGTCGAACTTTAAAATTACTTTGCGCCCGGCAGGTTAACCGCGCAAACAGGGCACCGGGAAGCCGATGCATGGCAGCAGACCCAGGAACGATTCGAGTGTTTTCGGGTCTGTCTGCTGTCCTTCGGTGTGACAAAAATCGCTTTTTCAGGAAACAGCACAGTATGAGTTTGATGACGAAGCTTGGCCTGCGAACGCTCGTCGCGTCTTGCCTGATTGCAGTCGGCGGCGCAGCGAACGCACAACTCAACGTCCTCGTCACCGGCGTGGGCGCCACCCAGTTCCCCATCGCCACGGCAAATTTTGCGGGCGAAGCGAATTCTCCAGAGCAAGTCGCCGCCATCGTGCGCGCCGACCTCGCGCGCAGCGGCAAATTCACCAATATCGACGCGGGCAGCGCGCCGATCTCGGAGAACGACTCGGTCGACCTCGGCAGCTGGAAGGCCAAGGGCGCCAACGCATTCGTTGCGGGCAGCGTGAACAAGCTCGCCAACGGCCAGTACGAAGTGCGCTTCAAGCTGTATGACACGGTGAAGGGCGAAAGCCTCGGCGGCCTCGTGCTGCAGAGCCCGCCGAGCGGTCTGCGCATGACCGCGCACAAGGTCGCGGATTACATCTATCAGAAGCTGCTCGGCGACCGCGGCGTGTTCGCCACGCGTCTGTCGTACGTGATCAAGACAGGCAACCGCTTCCAGTTGCAGATTTCGGACTCCGACGGGCAAGACGCGCACATCGCGCTCTCGAGCCCCGAGCCCATCATCTCGCCGGCCTGGTCGCCTGACGGCACCAAGGTCGCCTACGTTTCTTTCGAAAAGAAAAAGCCCATCGTCTATGTGCATGACCTGCCCACGGGGCGGCGCGTCATGATCTCCGACCAGAAGGGCAACAACTCGGCACCGGCCTGGTCGCCGGACGGCCGCACGCTCGCCGTCGCACTGTCGCGTACGGGCAACACGCAGATCTTCGCCGTCAATTCCGACGGCTCCGGTCTGCGCCGCCTCACGCAAGGCACGACGATCGACACGGAACCCACCTACTCTCCTGACGGACGCTGGATTTACTTCACGAGCGACCGCGGCGGCCAGCCGCAGATCTACAAGATGCCGGCCCAGGGCGAAAACGCCGGCGCAGCGCAGCGCGTGACGTTCACCGGCAACTACAACACGAGCCCGAAGATCAGCCCCGACGGCAAGCAACTGGCGTACATCTCACGCACGGGCGGCGGATTTAAGCTGTACATTCAAGATCTGCAATCCGGCGTCGCCACCGCGCTCACCGACACCACACATGACGAATCGCCCAGCTTCGCGGCGAACGGTCAGTACATTCTTTACGCCACTCAGGTGAACGGCCGTGGCGTGCTGGCTGCCGTATCGACCGACGGTCGGACGCGGCAAATCCTGTCCGTTCAGGGCGGCATCGTACGCGAGCCGTCCTGGGGTCCTTTCATGCAATAACACTTCAGGAGAGCAACAATGATGTCGAATAAAGTCCGCCTGGCCCTGGCCGTCATGATGATCGGCACGCTGGCCGCGTGTAAGTCGGGCGTGAAGACCGGCGAAAACGAAAACGCGGGCGCGATGAGCACCCAGCCGAACCCGAACGCCGTTGCCCAGGTGAACGTCGACGAGCTGGACAACCCGAACAGCCCGCTCGCCAAGCGCAGCGTGTACTTCGACTTCGACAGCTACTCGGTCAAGGACGACTACCAGTCGCTGCTGCAAGCGCACGCACAGTATCTGAAGACGCACCCGCAGCGTCACGTCCTGATCCAGGGCAACACCGACGAGCGCGGCTCGAGCGAGTACAACCTGGCGCTGGGCCAAAAGCGTGCTGAAGCCGTCCGCCGCGTCCTCGCGCTCGACGGCGTGGGCGATTCGCAGATGGAAGCTGTCAGCCTCGGCAAGGAAAAGCCGGTCGCGCTGGGCCACGACGAAGCTTCGTGGTCGCAGAACCGCCGTGCTGACCTCGTGTACCAACAGTAATTGAGTATTGGATGAAGGGGCGTATGTCGCACCGTTTCTCCCCGCTGCGCCTTGCCGCAGCCGCCTGCGTAGCCGGTGTCGCCTTCGCGGCGCTGCCGGCTCACGCGGGTCTCTTCGATGACGATCAGGCGCGCCAGGCGATTCTCGACCTGCGCGCGAAAACGGACAATCTGTCTAGCCAGCTGTCCGCCGCCCAGCGCACGATCCTCGATCAGTCCAACCGCCTCGACCAGCTCAACCAGCAGGTCGCGACGCTACGCGGACAGAACGAGGACATGGCAAACCAGCTGGCGACCCTGCAGAAGCAGCAGAAGGACTACTACACGGACCTGGACACGCGTCTCAAGAAGTTCGAGCCGCAGCAGCAAACCGTGGATGGCGTGCAGGGCACGGTTCAGCCGGGTGAGACGGATTCGTTCAACGCCGCTTCACAGCTGTTTCGCAACGGCGATTTCAGCAAGGCGGCTTCGGCCTTCCGCAGCTTCATCTCGAAGTATCCGCAGAGCCCGTATCAGCCGACCGCGCAATACTGGCTCGGCAACGCACTCTACGCGATGAAGGACTACAAGGGGTCGACCGCGACGTGGCAGAACGTGGTCAAGAACTATCCGCAGCATCCGCGCGCGCCCGAGGCGCTGCTGGCGATTGCGAACAATCAGATCGAGCAGGGGCAAAAGGCTGCGGCCAAACGCACGCTCGAGCAGATCGTTTCGCAGTACGGCAGCTCGGATGTGGCGCAGACGGCGCAAAGCAAGCTGTCAGAGCTCAAATAAGCGCTGCCCGGCTCGGACATGATCGTGCGTACCTTGTGTACGCGCGATTCGGGTTTCGGCAATCGGGCCGCGCAGGTTGACACCCGCTGAGAGCATCGCTATACTCTCGCTTCTCTTTTGGGTCGTTAGCTCAGCTGGTAGAGCAGCGGACTTTTAATCCGTTGGTCACAGGTTCGAATCCCGTACGGCCTACCAAAGAATCAATCAGAAAGCCCAGTCCTCGCGACTGGGCTTTTTGCTTTGTAGCACCTGCCCTCGCCCTGGCCGGCCTCGCTGCGCCCTCCGCGCACCAGTGTGTATACTCCCCTCCCCGCTGCTCCTCTTCGGCCGCACAGGCCACGTCATCATGAAGTTCTCGACTCTCGCCTGCGCCCTGCTCGCGCTGTTCTGGATCAGTCTGCGCGTACAGGCGCAAATGCAAGCCCCGCCCGAAGGCTACGAATATCTGCGCCGCATTCGCGTGCCCGACGTCGTCGTAAATTGCGTTGCCGCGCTCGACGAGTGGGTGCACCAGGGCCAGCGCTACGATTCAATGCTCGTGCCGGATCGGCGCGCGCTCACCGCACATATCGAAACGCCCGTTCCTGAAGGCGCCATTACGCGCGTCTCGTCGCCGGGCGCCGCTGCGCACGCCTCGCCCATCGACACGCTCATCCATCTGCGCGGCTTTGCCAAAGTGCGCGGCAAGTACGCGTGGGTGCCCGTGAAGGCGACCTGCGGCATCTGGCACTCGCGAGTCGTCGATGTCGCGCTGACGCCGCACGCGGAGAACGAAGGCTCGGCCATCCACTAAGTTTTACTACGCGAGCGGAGGTTCTTGCGCTCGCATACCGCACCTCACTTGCCTGGTTCTACTCAGTTTCCGCCACCGCTTGCGTTGCCCACGGGTTGGTCAGCGCACGCGCCACACGCATGCGACGCAGATGCAAAAAAGCCCGTGCGCATCACGCGCACGGGCTCATATGAGCTGCGATAGACGCTGCCTTTAAGCGCAGCGTCCGCTCTCGTACTCAGTCAGCCTTGATGCCTTCCACCTGGATCTGCAGCGTCGTGGCCATCTTGAAGCCATAGGCCTTGCCGTAGTCCACGCCGTAGTCGGAGCGGTCGAACTGGGCGGTCGCGTCGGCGCCGCACACTTCACGCTTGAGCATCGGGTTCTGGAAGCACTTGAACGAATCGATCTTGAGGTTCAGCGGCTTCGTGACGCCGTGCAGCGTGAACGTGCCGATCACTTCAACTGGCTTGTCGCCGTCGAACCTGATCGACGTGCCCTTGTAGACGGCAGTCGGGTACTTGGTCGCGTCGAGCAATTCCGCCGAGCTCACGTGCTTGTCGAGCGTCGGGTTGCCGGTGTCGATCGACGAGGCGTCGATGGTCACGTCGACCGTGCCGGTCTTCGCCGCGCGGTCGAGCACGACGGTGCCCGAGCTCTTCGTGAACTTGCCGCGCCAGACCGAAATGCCGCCGAAGTGGTCGGCTTCGAAGCTCGGGAAGGTATGCGACGGGTCGAGGTTGTACGTCGTGGGCGCGGCGAACGCGGGCGTGACAATGGCGGCCGCCAGCGCAGCGGCGGCAATGAAAGTGATCTTCATGAAAGCGTCAGTCCTGATGCGAGTAAAACGGCAAAATGAATGCGGCGAAAAAATTGACGCGCAAAGCGACAACTCATACGCCGCTTGAAACGATTAACCCGCGCGCGTCAGTGCGCGGCGGTCACGATGTGAAACTTGATCTGCACGTCATCGGCGACGATCGACGTGTCCTTCCACTCGCCCGAGCCGATGCCGTAGGCGAGGCGCTTGATGGGCAGCGCGCCGTCGAACACCTGATTCGCGCCGTCCTTGTGGTACTGCACCGGCACGACGACGTCGGTCGTCTTGCCCTTGATCGTGAGCTTGCCCGCGACCGAATACGCGCCGTTCGCGCCCGCCTTGATCTGCGTGGAGACGAAGGTGGCGTGCGGGAAGTGCCCGGCGTCGAACCATTCGTCGCCGGCGACTTCCTTGTTGTAGTCGGGCGCGCCGAGATCGAAGCTCGCCACCTCGACGTCGAGCTTTGCGCTCGATCCCGCGGCGTTGGCCGGGTCGAAATGCACGTCGGCGTTAAAGCGGTTGAAGCGCCCTTCCACCGGCACATTCATCTGCTTGAACACGGCCGAGACGGAACTCTTCGCGGCTTCGGCCGCGGCGTCCGCGTTCATGGCGAAGGAGGCGGTGAACGCCGCGCCGGCGGCAAGCGCCGCGCCGAGCGCGACAACGGAAACTTTGGAGGCAAGACGTTGGATCATGAGCAATCGGTTCGCTGTGAGCGGTAAAAGGACGACGAAGCCGGGCGCGCACCGTACCAGGTGCACGCCGCTGCACGCGGGGCTCAGTCGCGCGGCGTGCCGAACGGCAGCATCCGCGCAAGAATGTTCTGGCGATCGAGCAACTGGTGCTTCACGACCGCGAGCACGTGCAGCACGACCACGGCGAGCAGCGTGTAGTTGAGCGAGATGTGGACGAGCCGCAGCACGCCCTTGAGCACCTTGTCGGGGCCGATGATCGTGGGCAGCGGCCAGATGCCGAGGTACACGACCTGGATGCCCGCCGCGGAGCTATAGAAATAGCCGGTCACGGGAATCGCGACCATCAGCAGATACAGCGCGAAATGGCCCGCGTGCGCGGCGGCGCGCTCCCAGCCGGCCATGGAGCCCGGCAGCGCTGGCGAGGCGTGGGTGGCGCGCCACAGGATGCGCACCAGCACGAGCGCGAGCACCGTCACGCCGATCCACTTGTGCCACGAGAAGTAGCGCAGCTTGGTGGGCGTGATGCCGGGGATGTCGGTCATGATCCAGCCGAGCGCAAAGCCCCAGACGATCAACACGGCGATCAGCCAGTGCAGCAGCATGGCGACGCCGCTGTAGCGGCCGGTGGGCTTGACGGAACGATTCATCGACATGGACATCCTCAACAGGGAACGCGCACTTTAACCCGGCGTCAGCTATTCAAACAATCGTCTAAAATGGATCATTACCATCCATTTTTTCGATAGGTCGATCATGGACCGCTCGCCGAGTCTCGAACAGCTGCGCGCACTGATTGCCGTGGCGGAAACCGGCAGCTTCTCGGCGGCGGCGCGCCAGCTCGATCGCGCGCAATCGGTGGTGAGCTACACGATCGCCAACCTGGAGGCGCTGCTCGGCGTCGCCCTCTTCGAGCGCGGCAAGCGCAAGCCCGAGCTCACGGCCGCGGGGCGCGCGATTCTTGCCGATGCGCGCCGTCTCGATCTGCTGATGGGTCAGCTTAACGCCAAGGCGGCCGGCCTGCAGCGCGGGCTCGAAGGCGAGGTCTCGGTGGCCGTGGACGTGATGTTTCCGTCCCAGCGGCTCGTGGAGGCGCTGCAGGCGTTCGCGCTGGCCTTTCCGACCGTGGCCCTGAACCTCACCATGGAGGCGCTTGGCGGCGTGCTCAAGCTCGTGCTAGACGGCGACTGCGCGATCGGCATCAGCGGGCCGAACCAGAACTGGCCGCATGTGATCGAGGCGCGCGCGATCGGCAGCGTCGAGCTCGTGCTGGTGGCGGCGCCGAGCCATCCGCTCGCGCTGGCCGCCCAGCCCGTGCGCATCTCCGACGCGCGCGAGCACACCCAGCTCGTGCTGACCGACCGCAGCCGGCTCACCCTCGGCCAGACCTTCGGCGTGTACAGCAACCGTGCATGGAAGCTGGGCGACCTGGGCGCGAAGCACCGCCTGCTGCTCGCCGGGCTCGGCTGGGGGTCGATGCCGCGTCATCTCGTCGAGGCCGATCTCGAAGCCGGACGCCTCGTGCGCATCACGCTCGCCGACCGCGGCCTCGTGAACTACAACATCACGCTGATCCACCGCACGGACGCCGCAACGGGCCCCGCGTGCCAGTGGCTCAGCCACTACCTCGCGAGCGGCACGCCGCCTCACACGCTGCTGGCCGACGCGTACTGAACGCCTGCCGAACCCGCAGCGGGCGCGATGAAGGCGCCCGCGGCACGCGTCAATGCCCTGGCGTTGTGCCGCAACTTGTGCGTCCAGTTGCGTCGATACAACCCTCGCGCCGCCTCCTGACAATGCTTCACAAATCCGCCTGAACCGCGCCACACGGCGCGCTCGCGCAAATGCGCGCCGCGAGGTGCGCCGCAACCCGCGCGAGGCCCATTTTTCGAGAAGCATCGTCGTGCCATGATCGCGCCGCGTTGGCGACCGATTCGCGACCGATTCGCGGCCGATTTGCGACCGATTCACGAACGATCCGCGACTAGCGCGCAAACCGCACGGCGCGGGCCCCCTGCCCGGCACGCGCCGCGCCGCTTGCGCGCACTGCCTCGGCCGCCTTTTTTGTGCGTTGTCCGATACGTCTCATGTACACCTTCGTCTGCTGCCTGCTTTCCAATCTCGCTCTGCTCGCCGCCGTGCAACTGGCGTGCGGAGTCGTGCGCGCGATGCGCCCCGATCTGCGCGTACGCGGCACACGCGTGTATATCGGCGTGATCGCGCTTGCGTTCGTGTTCGACGCCGCGCTCACTTTCCTCGTGTTCGCCGATGCGGGCGGCCCCTGGCGCAACCACAAGCCGGCCGATACGTTCTTTGCGCGCGCGAGCGCCTACCTGCTCGCGGCCGTGCTGGCCGTCGCCCTCGCGCGCCTCGGATACCGGCGCAGCGCACGCCGCGCGACGCCGCCCGACGCGCTCGAGATCAAGACGTCGCCGTACACCAAGTCGACGCTGCCGATGTGAGCGCGCCGCGGCGCACTCACCCGCCGCTCACGCTTTCTTTTTACCCTTGCCCGATGCGGCGGCTGCAGAGGGTGCAGCAGGCGCAGCGGGCGTGGCGCCCGCGGGCGGCACGACTCCGGACCAGCCAGGCAAGTAGCGCGCATCGGCATCGTGCGCATGCGCGAGCGCATCGGTGAGCGCCTTGTCGAAGTTCTTCTGCACGTTCGCGGCACTCACCTTCTGGCGCAAATAGTCGGCCCAGAGAAATTCGCTGAAGGG
Organism: Paraburkholderia oxyphila NBRC 105797; assembly: GCF_000685075.1. Classification (GTDB taxonomy): domain Bacteria; phylum Pseudomonadota; class Gammaproteobacteria; order Burkholderiales; family Burkholderiaceae; genus Paraburkholderia; species Paraburkholderia oxyphila. The sequence continues at coordinate 9,232 of NZ_BAYD01000148.1, read as the reverse complement.
CGTCGTGTCCTTTGCATAGCCGCCCGCCACGCGCAACTCGCCCGCGAGGCTGCGATACGGGTCGTCGGCCAGACCGGAAAGCTGCTTGGGCAGCGCCGCATAGTCGCAGCGTTGCCCTTGCGCATCGAACGGATGCACCCACTGGTTGTGCTCCATCATGCGCCAGAAGATCGTGGAATCGAGCCACGAGAGGTCCTTGATGACCGTGACCCGCGCGCTCGGCACGCCTTCGTGGAGCCACGCGAGCCCGAGATGGTGATGATCGACCACGAAGTAGCGTTGCTTCGGGCCGAGCACGGCCGGGAACCAGTGGTTGTCGATGGCCGCGGCGCGGCCTTTCTTGTCGAGCGTCTTCCAGTGCTCGCGCTTGGCGTTGACCTCGCGAAATCCGACCGTGATCTGCGTCGGGCGCAGTTCCTCGAGATTCACGGTGATGAGATGCAGATCGGTATTGTTCGACAGGATCATGGAGCCCTCCTCGATGGTGTCTTGGTGATGTTTTGACCGTGGCAATGCCGCACGCGCAACGATACCGCCTAACGTTCATGCATTGAGCATGAAATGAGCCGCGCGCGGGCCCGCTTTGCGCACATGCTGCGTGGGGTCAACCCGCAGGCGAGCGGGCACGTTCGTTGCACGCTCGCGCCGCTTGGCCTATAAATGCACCAGCGAGCACGCGACGCTGCGCCAGAATCCACCAGGCCTGTCCCGAGCCCGCCAGCTTTGCCCCCGGTTGCACAGTCGTCCCGCGTCGTCGCATCACCCGCAGTTCCTTGCAGTTCGCGCGTCTTATCCGGCTCAATCACCGTATCAAGCGAGGGCATCTTGGATCTCGAAACTGTTCGCACATTCATCATGACCCGAGGCATCGACTTCGGGACCAAGGTCGTAGCGGCGATCGTCCTGTGGATCGTCGGGCGCTGGGTCATCAATCTCATCGCCGGCTTGCTGCGCAAGGTGCTCTCACGCAACCAGCGCATCGATCCCACACTCGCGCATTACCTGAGCTCCATCCTCTCCGGCGTCCTGAACCTGCTGCTGGTGCTCGCCATTCTCCAGGTGTTCGGCGTGCAGACCACCTCGTTCGCGGCGCTGCTCGCGGGCCTCGGTCTCGCCATCGGCACGGCCTGGGGCGGCCTGCTCGCGCACTTCGCGGCGGGTGTCTTCATGCAGGTGCTGCGGCCGTTCAAGGTGGGCGACTTCGTGACGGCGGGTGGCGTGACGGGCACCGTGAAGGAGCTCGGCATCTTCGGCACGACCATCATCTCGCCGGACAACGTCGTGAACATCGTCGGCAACAACAAGATCTTTTCGGACACCATCTCGAACTTCAGCGCGACGCCCGTGCGCCGCGTCGAGCTGACCGCGAAGATCGCCAACGGCGTCGATCCCGTCGATGCGGCCAACCGGCTGCGCGCCGTGGTCGCGAAAATCCCCAACGTCGCGCAGGATCCCGCACCCGACGTCGAGGTGCTGTCGTTCACGCCCGAAGGACCGCTCCTGTGCGTGCGCCCTTATACGAGCAACGATCACTACTGGCAGGTGTACTTCGACACCAACCGCGCGATCGTCGAGACCTTCAGGGATGCCGGCTACCCGACGCCGGAAACGCCGTCCATCATTCGCCGCGTGGGCTGAACCCGCCGCACAAAGACAAACGGCATCGTCCTCGCGGGCGATGCCGTTTTTTTATTTCGAGCCGGCCAGGCCGCCGTCACATGCGAACCGCCCGCACGCTCGCGCCCGGGTCGCGCCCAGCAGTGTTAAGTTAGTTGCGGTTGCCGTTCGGCCCGCGCACGGTGCCGCCGTGCGCGTTCTTGCGCGTCATCTTCCAGAGGCCGCCGATGAGAATCGGCACGATCGCGGCGCCAATGCCCACGAGCACGATCACGTTGAGGTACTGGCGAATGAACGGGATGTTGCCGAAGAAGAAGCCGAGCAGCACGAGCAGCAGCACCCAGAAGAGCGCGCCCGCGATGTTGAAGAGCTGGAAGCGTTGCATGCTCATTTGCGAGACGCCCGCGACGAACGGCGCGAAGGTGCGCACGACCGGAATGAAGCGCGCGAGCACGATGGTCTTGCCGCCATGGCGTTCGTAGAAGTCGTGGGTCTTTTGCAGTGCCGCGCGGTCGAGGAAGCGTTCGAGCAAGGGGATGCTCGTATTGAACACCTTCGGGCCGATGGCGCGGCCAATCAGATAGTTGACGGTATTGCCCGTGACGGCCGCCACGATCAGCAGGACCAGCAGCAGGCCGAGGTTCATCTCGTGCGTGGCCGCGAACGCGCCGCCGATGAACAGCAGCGAATCGCCGGGCAGGAACGGCAGCACCACGAGCCCGGTTTCGCAGAACACGATCAGGAACAGGACCGCATAGACCCAGGCACCGTACTGGTTGATGAAGACTCCGAGAAACTTGTCGATGTGCAAGACAAGATTGGCAAACTGCAGCAGCGTATCCAAAAGTATCCCTTAGTGGTCGTGGCACGCTCGCCCCGTATGGGACATGCCCGTATGGGACATGCCCGTATGGGACATGCCCGTACGGGACGCGCGCGGCCGGTGTTGCGCGAGAAGCAAAATTGACCGCGCCATGATACCGAAAGTGCCCGTCGTCACGAAAAATTCCCTCGAAAATCGGCAAAAATCCGCCGAATGCGCATCGAAAGCGCCTCGAACGTCGGCAAAACCGGGGACGCAAGCGCGCGCCAGGACGGCCCGCGCCGACTCGCTATAATTGCGCGCATGTCTTCGAATTCCGACCTTGCCGGCGCCGGTGCAATACCCGAGCGCACGCCCGACTCTGCCGACAGCGCAGCCGCTAACGCAACCATGGCACCCACGGCAACCGCCGCGGCCGCGGACCCTGCGCACGCCTCGCGCGCCGCGCAGCCCGCGCGCGCGATCCAGGCGCTGCCCGACCAGCTGATCAGCCAGATCGCCGCGGGCGAAGTGGTCGAGCGCCCCGCCTCGGTCGTGAAGGAGCTGCTCGAAAATGCGCTCGACGCGGGCGCGGGCACGCTGCGCATCCTGCTCGACGAAGGTGGCGTGAAGCGCATCTCGATCGCCGACGACGGCTGCGGCATCCCCGAAGCCGAGTTGCCGCTCGCGCTCAAGCGCCACGCGACCAGCAAGATCCGCTCGCTCGCCGAGCTCGAAAGCGTCGCCACCCTCGGGTTCCGCGGCGAGGCGCTGGCCTCGATCGCCTCGGTCGCCGAGATGTCGATCACGAGCCGCCCCGCGAGCGCCGCGCACGCCGTAAAGATCGACGCGCATACGGGCGCGCTCTCGCCCGCCGCGGGCGGCCAGGGCACCACCATCGAAGTGCGCGAGCTGTACTTCAACACGCCCGCGCGCCGCAAGTTTCTGAAAAGCGAGCAGACCGAGCTCGGCCACTGCCTCGAGATGATCCGCCGCAGCGCGCTCGCGCGGCCCGACGTGGCGATCTCCGTGCTGCACAACGGCCGCGCCGTCGAGCACTGGAACGCGAGCGATCCGGCCACGCGCGTCTCGAAGATTCTCGGCGAGACCTTCGCCACCGCGCACCTGCCGCTCGAAGAGCGCGCCGGGCCGCTCGCCGTCTACGGCTGCGCGGGCCTGCCCACGGCAAGCCGCAACCGCGCCGACCAGCAGTACTTCTTCGTGAACGGCCGCTTCGTGCGCGACAAGCTGCTCACGCACGCCGTGCGCGCCGCCTACGAAGACGTGCTGCATGGCGACCGCTATCCGTCGTATGTGCTGTTCCTCGACCTGCCGCCCGAGGCCGTCGACGTGAACGTGCATCCGTCGAAGATCGAGGTGCGCTTTCGCGACTCGCGCTCGATTCACCAGTTCGTGTTCCATGCCGTGCAGCGCGCGCTCGCCCGCCATGCGGGGGCTTCGCCCGAGACCACCTCGGGCGGCCACGCCGCGCTGATCGAGCCGCGGCCCGCGCCGGGCGCCGGCGTGCTGGGCGCGTCCGCCGGGTTGGCTGCGGGCATCACGGGTTCCACCGGCGCCGCCGGTACGTCGCCCGCGGGCTTCAACGCGCCGGGCAAGTTCGGCACCGCCAGCGTCGCGAGCAGCTTCGGCGGCGCAGGCGGCGGCTTCGGCGGCGCAGGCGGCGGCTTCGCCGGCGGCGCGGGAGGCCGCGCGTCGGGGTTCGGATCGAGCGGCTCGGGAGGATCCGGCGGCTCGGGCGCATCAGGTGGCAGCGGTGGCGGCAACACCTGGCTGCGCCAGTCGCGCATGACGCAAGGCAGCCTGCCCGTCGCGCAGCCGCTCGCGCTCTATGACGCCCTGTTCGGCCGCAAGGACGTAGGCGCCGGCGCGGCGCAAGGCGCGACCGTGCCGCAAGCCGAAGACGCGCTCGCACGCGAAGGCGCGTCCTTTGACGCGCAGGCGCCCCAGCCCGCCTTCGACGCCCGCGACGACCATCCGCTCGGCTTCGCGCTCGGCCAGGTGCACGGCATCTACGTGCTCGCGCAGAATGCGCGCGGCCTCGTGATCGTCGACATGCACGCCGCGCACGAACGGATCCTTTACGAGCAGTTCAAGGAGGCGCTCGCCGAGCGCTCGCTCGCGGTCCAGCCGCTCCTGATTCCCGTCTCGATGACGGCCGATCCCGTGGAAACCGGCACCGTCGAGGAAGAAAAGGCCACGCTCGAAGCGCTCGGCTTCGATCTCGCGGTGCTCTCGCCCACATCGATCGCGATCCGCGCGGTGCCCGCGCTGCTCAAGGACGCCGATCTCCAGGCGCTCGCGCGCGCCGTGCTCGCGGACCTGCACGCCTATGGCGGCTCGCGCGTGCTGACCGAGCGCCAGCACGAGATGCTCGGCACGCTCGCCTGCCATCACGCGGTGCGCGCGAACCGGCGCCTCACGCTCGACGAGATGAACGCGCTGTTGCGCCAGATGGAAGCGACCGAGCGCGCCGACCAGTGCAATCACGGCCGGCCCACGTGGTATCAGCTCACGCTCGCCGACCTCGACCGGCTCTTCATGCGCGGCCAGTGAAGCACTCATGAAGCCAGACAACGAAGCATTGCCCATCGCCTGCCTGCTCGGGCCCACGGCGTCGGGCAAGACGGCGGCCGCGCTCGCGTATGCGGCCGAACAGGCCGCTGCGCCACACGGGCGCACGGTCGAGATCGTCAGTGTCGATTCGGCGCTCGTCTATCGCGGCATGGATATCGGCACGGCCAAGCCCAGCGCCGCGGAACGCGCGGCGGCCGCGCATCATCTGATCGACATCGTCGACCCCGCCGAGGCCTACTCTGCCGCGAACTTTCGCGCCGACGCCCTGCGCGTGACCGGCGAGATCCTCGCGCGCGGCAACGTGCCCTTGCTCGTGGGCGGCACGATGCTCTACTACAAGGCGCTCACCCAGGGGCTCAACGACCTGCCCGGCGCGGACCCCGCCGTGCGCGCGCAGCTCGACGCCGAAGCCGCCCGCGACGGCTGGCCCGCGCTCCATGCGCGTCTGGCACACGTCGATCCGCCCACGGCCGCGCGCCTCGCGCCAAACGACTCGCAGCGCATCCAGCGCGCGCTCGAAATCTTCATGCTCTCGGGCCAGCCGATGTCGGCGCTGCTCGCCGCGCCCCGCCCGGATTCCACGCAAGATGAAGCGGCGCGCTACCGTTTCGTGCCCATCGCGCTCGAGCCGTCGGATCGCGGCGTGCTGCACCAACGCATCGAGCAGCGCTTCGACGCCATGCTCGCCGCCGGTTTCCTCGATGAAGTGAAAACGCTGCGCGCGCGCGGCGATCTCGATCCGAATCTGCCGTCGATGCGCTGCGTCGGCTATCGCCAGGCCTGGGAATACCTCGACGGCGCCATCGACTACGCCACCATGCGCGACAAGGGCGTGTTCGCCACGCGCCAGCTCTGCAAGCGCCAGCTCACCTGGCTGCGCGCGATGCCCGAGCGCGTCGTCATCGATTGCTGCGCGGCCGACGCGACCGCGCAGGCCGTCGCCGCTATCTCGGCGGTGACGAGCACGCAAGGCTGAGATTCCCGCGCCGCCGGCATTGCGGCCGGCGCGCGAGCCTGCTCTCGCACCCGAGCCGCACGCGCCACCCGCGCGCTTTCCCCGTCTCCCCTCCTGTACACCCCTGCCGCCCTCCTTGGTGCGCCACGGCATCGCCGCCGTGCGTCCGCCCGGCGCGCCCTTGCGCGCACTTACGCATGGTGAAGCCATCGCGACGCGTCACCAAAAACCTGCCGAAGCTGTCTTGACTTTCGCGCCGCCGAATACGATCATTCGTTCATCAATCGAGCAATTGCTCAAATTCCAGAACACCGAATTCATCGAGCAGCGCACCGACGCGCACGCCAAGCGCGCATGGCCGCCCCACAGGAGTCAGGAGACAGACATGGACAGCGAACGCAGCAACGCGAACGTGATCCTGCACATCGGCGCCGGGTCGTTTCACCGGGCGCATCAGGCGTGGTATCTGCATCGCGCGAATCTCGCGCGCAAGCCGGACGAGCCGGCATGGTCGCTGACCGTCGGCAACATCCGCGCCGACATGAACCCCGTCATGGACGCGCTCGCCGCGCAGCATGGCGCCTACACGCTCGAAACGGTCACGCCGCAGGGCGAGCGCGCCTACGAAACGATCCGCTCGATCACGCGCGTGCTGCCGTGGTCCGCCGACCTCGCGGCGCTGATCGAAGCCGGCGCCGATCCGGCCTGCAAGATCATCGCGTTCACGGTGACCGAAGGCGGCTATTACCTCGACGAGCACGACCGCCTCGACACCGCGAATCCCGACATCGCCGCCGACCTCAACGGTGCGCGCACCACGATCTACGGCGCGCTCGCCGCGATACTCGAAGCACGCATGGCGCGCGGCGGCGGTCCGGTCACGCTCCAGACCTGCGACAACCTGCGCAGCAACGGCAAGCGCTTTCACGCGGGCATGCGCGAATTCCTCGCACTGCGCGGCGCGACGGCACTGCGCGACTGGTTCGATGCGCACACCGCCTGCCCCGACTCGATGGTCGACCGCATCACGCCACGCCCCACGCCCGACGTGCGCGAGCGCGTGAAAGCCGCAACCGGCGTCGACGACGCCTGCCCCGTGATGGGCGAGGCGTTCATCCAATGGGTAATCGAGGATCACTTCTGCGCGGGGCGTCCCGCATGGGAGCGCGCGGGCGCGGAGATGGTCGAATCGGTGATGCCGTACGAAGAGGCCAAGATCCGCATCCTCAACGCGACGCATAGCTGCATTGCGTGGGCGGGCACGCTCGTCGGGCTCGACTACATCCACGAAGGGACGAACGACGCGGACATCCGCAGCTTCGCGCGCGAGTACGTGAGCGAGGACGTGATCCCCTGCCTCACACCGAGCCCGCTCGATCTCGCGAAATACCGCGATGTCGTGCTCGAGCGCTTTAGCAACCCATACATCCAGGATACGAATCAGCGCGTGGCCGCCGATGGCTTTTCGAAGATCCCCGGCTTTATCGCGCCGACCATCGCGCAGCGCATCGCGGCCGGCGCCGCGCCGGCCGCCACGGCCGTCCTGCCCGCGCTGTTCCTGCGCTTCCTGCAACGCTGGAGCAAGGGCACGCTGCCGTTCCAGTACCAGGACGGCGTCATGGACGAGGCCGCCGTGCGCCGCCTGTTCGAAGCCCCCGATCCGCTCGCCGCGTTCTGCGCCGACAAGCTGCTCTGGGGCAGCCTCGCGGGCAGCGCGCCGCTCGCAAGCGCCCTGCGCGACGCGCTCGCGCGCGTGGATGCATGGCTCGCGAAGCGCGGATGCAGCGTCTGAGCACGCCCGCCACGGCCTTCTCGCCGCGCGTTCCGCCGCTTCCATTTCATACGCTCGCGACGCTGTGCTGCGTGCACCGCGCCCCTGGGTCGGCGCCCATGGCGCAGCCCGGCGCGCGCGGCTAAAGTAGCGCCTCAACCCTAACGAATTTCGCGCGCGCCCATGTATCTCGGCATCGACCTCGGCACCTCCGAAGTAAAAGTCCTGCTGCTCGCACCCGACGGTCGCGCAATCGGCACCGCGGGCTCGCCGTTCACGGTCTCGCGCCCTCAGCCGCGCTGGGCCGAGCAGGATCCCACCGACTGGTGGGACGGCACGCGCCGCGCGCTCGCCGCGCTGCGCGAGAAGCATCCGCACGAATTCGCCGAGGTGCGCGGCATCGGCCTCTCGGGGCAGATGCACGGCGCCGTGCTGCTCGATGAGCACGACACCGTGCTGCGCCCGGCGATCCTCTGGAACGACATGCGCGCCGTCGACGAATGCGCCGAGCTCACCGCACGCGCGCCGCAACTGCATCGCGTGGCCGGCAATCTGGCGATGCCGGGCTTCACCGCGCCCAAGCTGCTGTGGGTCGCGCGCCACGAGCCCGCCCTCTTTCGCAAGACCGCCTGCGTGCTGCTGCCCAAGGACTGGCTGCGCCTGAAGCTCACGGGCGGCAAAGTCTCCGATCCGTCCGATGCGGCGGGCACGCTGTGGCTCGACGTCGCCAGACGCGACTGGTCCGATGCGCTCCTCGACGCCTGCAACATGACGCGCGCGCAGATGCCCGCGCTCGCCGAAGGCAGCGCGCCTTCGGGCACGCTGCTGCCCGCGGTCGCGCGCGAGTTCGGCCTGCGCGAGGACGTGGTGGTTGCGGCGGGCGGCGGCGACAACGCCACGAGCGCGATCGGCATCGGCGCCGTGCAGCCCGGCGACGGCTTCGTCTCGCTCGGCACCTCGGGCGTGCTGTGCGTGATCGGCGATCGCTTCCGGCCGAATCCGGCCTCGGCCGTGCACGCGTTCTGCCATGCGATTCCCGAGCGCTGGCATCAGATGAGCGTCGTGCTCTCGGCGGCCAGTTGCCTGCGCTGGGTCTGCAAGCTCACCGGCACCGACGAGCCCACGCTGCTCGCCGAAGTCGAACGCCTCGCGCCGCAAATGCTCGCGCAGGCGCCACTCTTTTTGCCCTACCTCTCGGGCGAGCGCACGCCGCACAACGACCCCTATGCGCAGGGCGTGTTCTTCGGCATGACCCACGCGACCGACCGCGCGCTGCTCGGCTACGCCGTGCTCGAAGGCGTGACGCTCGCGCTCACCGACGGCCTCGACGCCCTGCGCGCGGCGGGCACCGAAGTCGGCCCGCTCTCGATGCTCGGCGGCGGCGCGCGCAGCGCGTATTGGGCGCAGCTCGCGGCCGATGCGTTCGACACGCCCACGCGCCAGCACGGCGGCGGCGAGACGGGCGCGGCGCTCGGCGCCGCGCGCCTCGGCT
>NZ_BAYD01000149.1 GCF_000685075.1 Paraburkholderia oxyphila NBRC 105797 | reverse complement strand
TTGAATCGGTTCTTCACGAAAACCGCGTGTTTGCGCCTTCCGCGCAAACGGTGGCGGACGCCACGGTGTCCGGCATGGACGCCTACAAGGCGCTCTGCGCCGAAGCCGAACGCGATTACGAGGGTTTCTGGGCGCGCCTCGCGCGCGAAACGCTGACGTGGCAAAAGCCCTTCACGAAGGTGCTCGACGAGTCGAAGGCGCCGTTCTACACCTGGTTCGAGGACGGCGAGCTCAACGCCTCGTACAACAGCCTCGACCGCCATGTGGAAGCGGGCAACGGCGAGCGCGTCGCGATCATCTTCGAAGCCGATGATGGCACCGTCACGAACATCACCTACCAGGACCTGCTCTCGCGCGTCTCGCGCTTTGCCAATGCGCTCAAGAAGCGCGGCGTGAAGAAGGGCGACCGCGTGGTCATCTACATGCCGATGTCGGTCGAAGGCGTGGTAGCCATGCAGGCCTGCGCGCGCATTGGCGCGACCCACTCGGTGGTGTTCGGCGGCTTCTCGTCGAAGTCGCTCAACGAGCGCATGGTGGACGTGGGCGCGGTCGCGCTCATCACCGCCGACGAGCAGATGCGCGGCGGCAAGGCGCTGCCGCTGAAGAACATCGCCGACGAAGCCATCGCGATGGGTGGCTGCGAGGCCGTGAAGAGCGTGATCGTCTACCAGCGCACGGGCGGCAAGACCGGCTGGACCGAAGGCCGCGACCACTGGATGCATGAGCTCTCGCAAGCCGAGAGCGACACCTGCGCGCCGGTGCCCGTGGGCGCGGAGCACCCGCTCTTCATCCTCTATACCTCGGGCTCGACCGGCAAGCCCAAGGGCGTGCAGCACAGCACGGGCGGCTACCTGCTGTGGGCCGCGCAGACCATGAAGTGGACCTTCGACTGGAAGCCCGCCGACGTGTTCTGGTGCACGGCCGACATCGGCTGGGTCACGGGCCACAGCTATATCGCCTATGGGCCGCTCACGACCGGCGCGACGCAGGTGATGTTCGAAGGCGTGCCCACGTACCCGAATGCGGGCCGCTTCTGGGAGATGATCCAGAAGCACAAGGTCACGGTGTTCTACACGGCGCCCACGGCCATCCGCTCGCTGATCAAGTCCGCGGAAGCCGATGCGAAGGTCCATCCGAAGAGCTATGACCTTTCCTCGCTGCGCATCCTTGGGACGGTGGGCGAGCCAATCAACCCCGAAGCGTGGATGTGGTACTACGAGAACGTGGGCGGCAAGCGCTGCCCGATCGTCGACACCTGGTGGCAGACCGAAACCGGTGGCCACATGATCACGCCGCTGCCGGGCGCGACGCCGCTCGTGCCGGGCTCGTGCACGCTGCCGCTGCCGGGCATCATGGCGGCGATCGTCGACGAAACCGGCCAGGACGTGCCCAACGGGCAGGGCGGCATTCTCGTCGTGAAGCGCCCGTGGCCCGCGATGATCCGCAACGTCTGGGGCCAACCGGAGCGCTACAAGTCGGGCTACTTCCCCGAGGAGCTCGGCGGCAAGCTGTATCTGGCCGGCGACGGCAGCGTGCGTGACAAGGACACCGGCAACTTCACGATCATGGGCCGCATCGACGACGTGCTGAACGTCTCGGGGCACCGCCTGGGCACGATGGAGATCGAGTCGGCGCTGGTGGCGAACCCGCTCGTGGCCGAGGCCGCCGTGGTGGGCCGCCCCGACGACACCACCGGCGAAGCCGTGGTGGCGTTCGTGGTGCTCAAGGCGACGCGTCCGCAGGGCGAGGATGCGGTGAAGCTCGCCGCGGAACTGCGCGCGTGGGTGGGCAAGGAGATCGGGCCGATCGCCAAGCCGAAGGACATCCGCTTCGGCGAGAACCTGCCGAAGACGCGCTCGGGCAAGATCATGCGCCGCTTGCTGCGCTCGCTCGCGAAGGGCGAGGCGATCACGCAGGACACCTCCACGCTGGAGAACCCGGCGATTCTGGATCAGCTCGGCGAGTCGCTTTGATCGCGGCTTTGATGGCTGCTTGATGGTTGTTGGATTGTTGCTTGATGGCCGGGGTGGGTGCTTCAACACCGACCCCGGCCGTCGCGCGCCTCACCCCGGCCCCATGCAAGGCCGGATGTTCCCGATTGCCGGCCATGCGCGTTTTTGCTAAACAGGCGCATGGCCGCGCCACACCCCACACCCCAGAACAACCCCAATCCCTTGCCTGAGCCGCCCGCGGTGAGCGAGGCGATGGCGCTCGCGCATCGGCGCTACTGGCGCTTCAACGTCGCGCTGATCGCCGTGCTCATGAGCATCGGCTTCGCCGTTTCGTTCATCGTGCCGTTGTTCGCGCGCGCGCTCGACGGCGTGCGTTTCGCCGGCTTCAGTCTGCCGTTCTATATCGGCGCGCAAGGGGCGATCCTCGTCTATATCGTGCTCGTGGTGGTCTACATCGTGCTGATGCAGCGCGCCGACCGCGAACTGCAAGCCGCCCGCGAAGCCGAAACGGCCATTCGCGACGCCAGCCAGGCACCGCAACGATGAAGCTCGCGCACCGGCTGATCCGCTCCTACGCGCTCTATACGCTCGGCTTTCTCGCCTTCGTTTTCGTGATGTGGCGCATCGAGCTCGCCACCGGCCCCGGCATGTGGATCGGCTATGTGTTCCTGTTCGTGCCGATCGCCGTCTATGCCGTGATCGGACTGCTCTCGCGCACCTCGGACCTCGTCGAATACTACGTCGCGGGACGCCGCGTGCCCTCGTTCTTCAACGGCATGGCGACGGCCGCCGACTGGCTCTCGGCGGCTTCGTTCATCGGCCTCGCGGGCTCGCTCTACGCGAGCGGCTACGACGGTCTTGCCTATCTGATGGGCTGGACGGGTGGCTACTGCCTCGTCGCGTTCCTGCTCGCGCCCTACGTGCGCAAGCTCGCGCGCTATACCATCGCGGACTTCCTCGGCACGCGCTTCTCGAGCAACCTCGTGCGCGCGCTCGCCGTGCTGGCGACGATCATCTGCTCGTTCGTCTATCTCGTCGCGCAGATCCAGGGCGTGGGGCTGATCGCGGTGCGCTTCATAGGCGTGGATTTCGCAATCGGCATCTTTTGCGGGCTAGCCGGCATCCTCGTGTGCTCTTTTTTGGGCGGCATGCGGGCGGTCACATGGACCCAGGTGGCGCAATACATCATCCTGATCGCGGCGATGCTGATTCCGGTTTCGTTGATCGCGCATCGAAATGGCCTTGGCTGGCTGCCGCAGCTCGATTACGGCAAGGTGATGCAGCGCGTGGAGACGCTCGAGCGCGACGTGCGCGACACCAGCGCGGAGGCGAACGTGCGCGACGAGTACGCGCGCCGCGCGGCGCTCTGGCAAGCACGGCTGGACGCGCTGCCGCAGTCGTATACCGAGGAGCAGACGCGCCTCGTCATGGCGCTCGCGGACATGCGCCGCCACAACGGGCCGCTGCGCGACATTGATGCGCTCGAGCACGAGATCGCACATTTTCCGCGCGACCCCGAAGCCGCGCGCGTGGCGTGGACGCAGCAGCGCGACGACCTGCTCGCGCGCGCCGCGCCGCCCGTGCCGATGCACGAACCGTTTCCCGCGGAGAACGACGAAGCGCGGCGTATCCACGAGCGCAATTTTCTTTCGCTGCTGCTGTGCCTCTCGCTCGGCACGGCGAGCCTGCCGCATATCCTCACGCGCTACAACACGACGACTACGGTGGCGTCGGCGCGGCGCTCGGTGGGGTGGACGCTGTTCTTTGTCGCGTTGTTCTATTTGACGGTGCCGGTGCTCGCGGTGCTCATCAAGTTCGAGATCCTTTCGCACCTCGTGGGGCAGCACTTTGCCGACCTGCCGCATTGGGTGATGCAGTGGCGGCGCATGGAGCCGACCATGATCGGCGTAGCCGACATCAACGGCGACGGCATCGTGCACTGGAGCGACATCCAGATGCAACCCGACATGGTGGTGCTCGCGGCGCCCGAGATCGCTGGGCTGCCGTATGTGATGTCGGGGCTCGTGGCCTCGGGCGCGCTGGCAGCGGCGCTTTCAACCGCGGACGGGCTGCTGCTCACGATCTCGAACGTGCTCTCGCACGACGTGTACTACCACATGGTGGACCCGAATGCGTCGAGCCAGCGGCGCGTGACCATGTCGAAGATCCTGCTGCTGGGCGTGGCGCTGTTTGCTTCGTGGGTGGCTTCGCTGAACGCGGGGAATATTCTGTTTCTGGTGGGCGCGGCGTTTTCGCTGGCGGCGTCGAGTCTGTTTCCGGTGCTCGTGCTGGGCGTGTTCTGGAAGCGCACGACGCGCCTTGGCGCAGTGGCGGGGATGGTGGCCGGGCTGGGCGTGTGCGTGTATTACATCGTATCGACGTATCCGTTCTTTACGCAGCTCACGGGGTTTGCAGGCGCGCGCTGGTTTGGCATCGAGCCGATCAGCTCGGGCGTGTTCGGCGTGCCGGCGGGGTTTCTGGCGACGATCGTTGTTAGCCTGGTTGACCGGAAGCCGGATGAGTATTCGGTCGCGCTGGTGGATTATATTCGGCATCCTTAGCAAAACTGCGGTCTTGTCGGGGTGGCGCTGCGTAACGTGCGTTCAGGTCTGTACCGTCAATGGCATGCGTTTCGCCACTGTGGTCTATCGGCAGGGGGAGGGGGATTGAGCGGTGCAGCGGCGGCACGGAGAACGGCCGCCGCATGTGCGAGGCGATACGGCTATGAGGCGGTGACGGAGGCGACCGCAGCGCGGTTGTACGGTTGTGTGGTTGGCGCGCGGAATTTCCACTGTTGTCCCGGCTCGATGCCCGTGGCAGTCGCCGATGTGGTGCCAACGATCGCGCCGCTCGCATCGAGCAGGTTGATCGCGATCGTCGCGGTCTGGATCCTGGATGCGGTCGTGTTGGTGGCCGTGCCGGTCACATAGCCATTGCCGCCGCCCCCATAGACGGTGGCACCCAGGTCGCTGATCTGCAACGCATCGCTGGCATGCGCTGCCGCCGCCGCGATGGTCAGGATAGCTCCGAGTATGAGCTTCTTCATCATGTAGACCCCTCTCGATAGTTGTGGGTCGTGATATTGAAGCGCAGCGGCGTGTGACGTGGCTTGAGATGTATCAAGGTAAAGGGAAAGGGGCTTTAGGTCGCAGGTTGGTGGTGTGGGGTTTGGATTTTCAGGAGCACCGATGTTCGTCGGCCGGACTTGGGAGAACGGCGCAACGTCGGCATGTTGATCTGGATGAGCCCGAACGTGATGGCTCGATGCGTTGTTCGATGCCAAATACTGTATAAAAACACAGGATTTCAGTATTGCGCGTACACACGAACCCACATTAAATTTGATGGATGTGATTTTGTGTAAAAATACACACGAGTACATCGGTAATATGAACTCATCCAGGCTAATCCGGATGCTGCAGGGAGATGTTGGCAACAGGTACGGGTTCCCGGCAGCCATCATCACTTTAAGCACCCCGAAAAGGCAGGCCTCGTGACGGTGCCGTACCCGAAGAAGGATCTTCCTCTCGGAACGGTCATGAGCATCCTCAAAGCCGCAGGCCTTAGGTGACTGGCTGCGCGCCAGCCCTTAGTCGCGGAACGCGTGAAAAGCGGAAACGCTCACTTTACAAGGAAGGGCAACATGGAATTTCCCATCGCAGTTCATAAGGACGATGGGAGCGTCTATGGAGTGACTGTCCCGGACATTCCGGGTGTGCATTCCTGGGGCGACACCATCGATGATGCGATTAGAAACGCCAAAGAAGCGATTGCCGGTCACGTTTCTACTTTGGTTGAACTCGGTGAAGACGTTGGCTTTGCGTGTTCGACCATTGAAGAACTGGCGGCAGATCCAGAATACGCGGGCGCAATCTGGGCATTGGTTGAGGTCGACTTGAGCAGGCTGGACAACAAGCCGGAAAGGATCAACATTAGCCTTCCCCGGTTCGTTTTGCGCAAGATCGACTCATACGTCGAGAAGCGGCACGAAACACGGAGTGGGTTTCTCGCGCGCGCGGCTTTAGAGGCGCTTGCGCATGAATAGTCTGTACGTCGCTGGCTGAAGCGATTGTCGATTGAGAAGGCTCGCTATCCATGCGGGCCTTTGTTCTTTTTTCGGCGCCGATAGAGCCCACGCTCGTTGAAGCGGGAATGGAACGCCTGAGCCCGACTCAATCGCACAAATGAAAAAGGCTTCCTTGCGGGAAGCCTTTTATATCCTTTGGCGGAGAGAGGGGGATTCGAACCCCCGATAGGCTATTAACCTATACACGCTTTCCAGGCGTGCGACTTAAACCGCTCATCCATCTCTCCGGCGGGAGGCGAATTATAGCAGACTCTTTGCGGCAGGGGGAGGGCGCGTCAACAGTCCGCCTCTACATCGCCCATGTGGTCTACTGCCGCACGTGTTTCCGGGCCACCGTGGCCGCGCGTCGTTCCGGGCCAATCCATCCCCGGTCCGCGCCATACCACCGCGCTAGCCGCATCCACCGCAGACGGCCCCCCTGCAAAGCATCGAAGAATTGCTTCGTTCGCCGCTCGGCGGGCGTTCCGTATCGTTGCCGCCTGATCTTGCCGACTGGCTCCCAGCAAGCCGCCATCGCAAGACAGCCCCTCATCGGCAACCGATAACCCAAAACACAAACGCTACGGAACCCGCACATGAAACGCCTCTCTCCTCGCGCCACCTCTTCCGCCATCGCCAGCATCTTCCTCGCAACGGCGTCAGCCACCGCTCACGCACAGGGCAGCGTGACGCTCTACGGCATCGTCGATGCCGGCATCGCCGTGGTTCACAACGCGCAGGGCGCAAACGGCCAGAACCAGAGCACGCTCGTGAAGTTCAGCAGCGGCAACCTCTCGGGCAGCCGCTGGGGCCTGCGCGGCACCGAGGATCTCGGCAGCGGTCTCGCGGCTATCTTCCAGCTCGAAAACGGCTTCAACGTCGGGACGGGCGTAGCGGGGCAGGGCCAGCGCGAGTTCGGACGCAAGGCGATCGTGGGGCTCGCGAGCAACACTTGGGGCACGCTCACACTGGGCCGCCAGTACGATCCGCTCGTCGACCTCGTGCAGCCGCTCACGCAGGATGGTCCGTTCGGCGGCATATTCGGCACGCCCGGCGACCTCGACAACTACGACAACAGCCTGCGCGTGAGCAACTCGGTCAAGTACACGAGCCCGGTCGTCGCGGGCCTGCAGTTCGAGGCGCTCTACGGTCTCGGCGGCGTGGCGGGCGCGAGCGGCAGCGGACAGACCTACAGCTTTGGCGCGGCGTACGCGAACGGCCCGCTCGCACTCGCGGCGGGCTATTTCTTCGCCAACGGCGGCAATACGGTGACCAACGGCGTGCGCACCTGGACGAGCAGCTCGGACAGCCTCTTCAACACGGTGATCAACCAGGGCTTCGCCAGCGCGAATTCCATTCAGATCGTGCGCGCTGGCGGCAGCTATGCCATTGGCGCGCTGAGTTTCGGGCTCGCGTACTCGAACACGCAGTACGGCAGCGATGGCTTCTCCACCTTCCATCAGACCGCGAAGTTCAACAACGGCTCGGCCTTCGTGAACTATCAGTTCACCTCCGCGTTGCGCGCAGGCGTGGGCTACTACTACACGTCGCTCACGGGGCCGGCCTCGGCGCACTATAACCAGGTGAACGTGGGCGGCGACTACGCGCTCTCGAAGCGCACGGAGCTTTATGCGCTGGCCGGCTGGCAGCAGGCCAGCGGCCACACGCTCAATGCGAAGGGCGCTGCCGTGGAGGCGCAGGCGTCGATCGGCGACTTCGGCGTGAATTCGGGCACGGATACGCAGGCGCTTGCCGTGGTCGGCATCCGCCACAAGTTCTGAGCGGATGGCGCGCGCGTTTGGGCCGCGCGCGCCTCGTGGGGCAAATGCGTCGCCTGATGCGAGGCCCGATGCGTGACTTGCCGCGCGGCTTACAGCGCCGCGCGGATGCGCTGCGCGGTCGCTTCGAGCTCGGCCTTGTCGGCCATGTCGCGCGCGTGCATGCGCAACTCTTCGCCCTTGCGGCGCGGGATGAGGTGGAAATGCACGTGCGGCACGGTCTGGCCCGCCGCTGCGCCGTTGAATTGCGCGATCATCAGGCCGTCGGGCGCGAGCGCCTTGCGCACGGCCGCGGCCACTTTCTGCACCATCGCCATCGCGGCGGACACCGCTTCGGGCGAGAGCTCGTAAATCTCTTCGGCCGGCTCCTTCGGCAGCACCAGCACGTGGCCTACGGATTGCGGCATCACGTCCATGATCGCCACCGCCGCGTCGTTCTCACACAGCTTGATGGAGGGGATCTCGCCGCGCAGCAGTTTCGCGAAGATGTTGTTGTCGTCGTAAGCCATGGGTTCCTCAGTAGTGTCTCGGGCGCGGCGTTTGCTCGCCACGCGGATAAAGCAGGCGCCGCCCCGCACGGCGCGCCCAACGCGGGCGCCGCCAAGCGGCCCGCCCGTCTTGTGTTGCGGTGCGCAAAGCCGATTATCGCCCACGCCGGGGCGGCTGTCGGGCTTCCTGCAGATTTTTTGAAGTGGGTGCATCATAAGGGTTCTCGCAGCGAGCGCGACGACGAATGTCTTGATAGCAACCTCTTGCATCGGACCGGAGTAAGGAGCTCTGCACGAGACTGGAGGCAACGCTTTGCATGGGACCGGAGTCAGTGCCGAGGCACGCACCGCGGTCGACGGTTGAAGCATCCCATCTCCGGTCGAGCGCCGAACAGCCCACTCCGATCGACCGCGATGCATGGGGCCGGAGTCAGTGCTGAAGCACTCACTCCGGCCGACACGGAGCACCTATGGCAACGACTCATCTCGAAGCAGCCCAACCCGCCCGCGAAGCCACCGGTTCAGGAGCCTGGCGATTCGCAGCACAGCTACTCGCGCGTGCCGATGTGAAGCTCAACGGCACCCGGCCGTGGGACATGCGCATACACGATCCGCAGGCGTTGGAGCGCGTAGTCGCACTGGGTAATCTGGGCCTCGGCGAGGCCTATATGGACGACCAGTGGGACTGCGAGCAGCTCGACGAATTCTTCGCCCATGTGTTGCGTGCGCATGTGGACGATCAGATCGATCCCGCCCGGCTCGTCTTTCACGCGCTCAAGGCGCGCCTCATGAACCGCCAGACCATGCGCCGCGCGTGGAAGGTGGGGCAGCAGCACTACGATATCGGCAACGCTTTCTACGAGGCCATGCTCGACAAGCGCATGACCTACACCTGCGGTTACTGGTCGGGTGGCGCGAAGACGCTGGACGAAGCGCAGGAGGCCAAGCTCGACCTGATCTGCAAGAAGCTTGGCCTGAAGCCCGGCATGCGAATGCTCGACATCGGCTGCGGCTGGGGCAGTCTCATGAAGTTCGCCGCGGAAAATTACGGCGTGTCCTGCGTGGGCGTCACGATCTCGAAGGAGCAGGCCGCGCTGGGCGCCGGGCGTTGCGTAGGCCTGCCCGTGGAATTCCGCCTGCAGGACTATCGGCTGCTCGACGAGCAGTTCGACCGCATCGCGAGCGTGGGCATGTTCGAGCACGTCGGGCCCAAGAATTACCGCACCTATATGGAAGTGGCGCATCGCTGTCTTGCCGACGACGGCATCTTCGTGCTGCACACCATCGGCAAGAACCGCCGCGACACCACGCCCGACCCGTGGGTCGACAAGTACATCTTCCCCAACGGCGAGCTGCCCACCATCGGCCAGATCGCGGACGCCTCGGGCGGGCTTTTCGTCGTCGAGGACCTGCACAACTTCGGCGCCGATTACGACCGCACGCTGATGGCATGGCACGCGAACTTCGAGGCTGCGTGGCCGCGTTTCGAGGCCGAGATGGGTCACCGTTTCTACCGCATGTGGCGCTACTATCTGCTGTCATGCGCTGGCGCGTTCCGCGCGCGCGATATTCAGTTGTGGCAGTACGTGCTGACGAAGAACGGATTGGTCGGCGGTTATCGCCGTCCGCACGCATGACCGCTGCAGGCGCAACGATGCCCTGAAACCGGGCCGATCCGTCAAAAACGAAGGCCGCGTGCGCGAAGCGCCGCGGCCTTTCTCATAGGCGCACGCACCATCCAGGGCGGCTTCAGCGCATCACGGCGGCGACCGTCGCGATGCCGAGTATCGTCATCAGCAAGGACGAGCCCACGTGAATGGCAATCTCGCCCGCGGCCCAGCCGAAGCGGCCGTTCTGCAGATGCGCGACGACTTCGGCGGAGAAGGTCGAGAACGTGGAGAGCCCGCCCATGCAGCCGGTGATGACGAACAGGCGCCACTGCGGCGAGACGTCGGGCAGGCGCGCGAACGCGGCGAGCGCCACGCCGATGATGTAGCCCGCGATGATGTTGGACGCGAGCGTGCCGAGCGGCAGTGTGGGGAAGATAGCGTTCAGGCGCAGGCCGAGCACCCAGCGCAGCAGCGAGCCGAGCGCGCCGCCAATACCGACCGCGAGAATCGAGAGATACATGATGTGGAGTCGTTGTAGGCGCAATGAAAGGCGATGCCGCATGGTGAGGCGTTGCCTGCCATTGCGTCCCGCTTTCGACCCCGCAGTTTAGCACCGCGGCGCGTGCCGGCCGGCGCGCCCGCCAGGTGCCGCTCGCACATGGCGCGCATGGCACGCGTGCGGCCCGCGCCACAAGCGTGCCGCCGGCTTCAGGCGAGGCCGCCGTTGGCGCGCAGCGTCTGGCCGTCCACCCAGCCGCTGTCCGGGCCCGCGAGGAACGCGACCACCGCGGCGATGTCGTCGGGCTCGCCGAGCCGCTCGAGCGGGGGCATGCTCGCGAAATGGCGGATCTGTTCTTCGGTCTTGCCTTCGAGGAAGAGGGCCGTGGCCACCGGCCCTGGCGCGACGGCGTTGACCGTGATGCCGCGTCCGCGCAATTCCTTCGCGAAGACGCGCGTGAGCGCTTCGACCGCGTTCTTGGTGGCGTTGTAGAGGCCATAGCCCGGCAGGTTCAGCGCGAGCGCCGTGGTCGAAAAGTTGATGACGCGCCCGCCATTGGCGAGCTTTGCCGCGGCCTCGCGCATCGTATTCAGCGTGCCGCGCACGTTGATATCGAACATTTCGTCGTAGAGCGCATCGGTCGAATCGGCGATCGTCGTCACCTTCATGACGCCCGCATTGTTGACGAGCACGGCGGGCTGGCCGAGCTGGGCCGCCGTGGTCTCGAACAGGTGGCGCACCTCGTCGGCTTTGGCGATGTTGGCCTTCACGGCGATCGCGCGGCCGCCCGCGGCGACGATCTGCGCGACGAGCGCTCCGGCCTCGCGCTCGCTCGCGGCATAGTTGACGGCGACAGGGTGACCGTCGCGCGCGAGCCTCAGCGCCACGGCGGCGCCGATGCCGCGCGAGGCGCCCGTGACGATGGCGACGCCGCGCGCGGCGTTTGCCGTGTTGTTTGCTGCGTTGTTTTCTGCGTGGTGGGTAGCGGTGTTCATGATCGAGCTCCTTTCGTTCGGGTTCGGGCATTGGGTGAAGCGGGAACGGAGTCGATCATGAAGGAATTCGGGCGCCCGATCATTGCCTGGCGCCTGGTTTCATTATTCCATTTCGATTAACAATGTCAGTACGCGATGCAGACCGACTTCGTCTCGGTGTAGGCATCGATGATGGCGCGGCCGTGCTCGCGGCCGATGCCCGAGGCCTTGAAGCCGCCGAACGGCAGCGCCGGGTCCACCATGTTGTGCGTGTTGACCCAGACCGTGCCGGCCTGCACGGCGTCCACCACGCGCAGCGCGCGGTCGAGCTGGTTGGTCCATACGCTCGCGCCAAGGCCGTATTCGGACGCGTTCGCAGCGGCAATGGCCTCATCGACGTCGTCATAGGGCATCGCCACGAGCACCGGGCCGAAGACCTCTTCGCGCACCACAGTGAGCGGCTTGTTCGTGGCGTTCGCGATCACGGTGGGCTCGACGAAGTAGCCCGCGCGGTTGCCGTCGCCGCCGCCCGCCACGATTTCGCCGCCTTCCGCGCGGCCTTGCGCGATCATGCTGGCCACCTTGGCGCGATGGCGCGCGGAGACGAGCGGGCCCATCTGCGTGGCCGCGTCGAAGCCGGAGCCGAGCACGGTGTTGCGCGCGACTTGGGCGATGCCTTCGACGATCTCGTCAAAGCGCGCGCGCGGCACATAGAGACGCGATCCGGCGGTGCAGACCTGGCCGTGGTTGAAGAAGATCGCGCCCGCCGCGCCTTCGATGGCGCGTTGCGGGTCGCAGTCGTCGAGCACGATCACGGGGCTCTTGCCGCCCAGCTCGAGCGAGACGCGCTTGAGATCGTTCGCGCACTGCTTGCCGATGATGCGGCCCACTTCGGTGGAGCCGGTGAAGGTGACCTTGTCCACGCCCGCGTGACGCACGAGCGCCGCGCCCGCGGTCTCGCCCTGGCCGGTGACGACGTTGAGCACGCCCGGCGGAAAGCCCGCTTCGTGCGCGAGCTCGGCGAGGCGGATGGCGGTGAGCGGCGTTTCCTCGGCGGGCTTGAGCACGACGGTGCAGCCGCAGGCGAGCGCGGGCGCGATCTTCCATACCGCCATCAGCAGCGGAAAATTCCACGGCACGATGGCGGCGACCACGCCAGCGGGCACGCGCCGCGTGGAGGCGTTGTAGCGCACGCCGGGCGGGAAGGCGAGCGAGAGGTCGAGCGTGCTGCCTTCGATCTTGGTCGCCCAGCCGGCCATATAGCGCAGCCATTGCACGCTGCCGCCCACTTCGAGCATCTTCGAGAAGCCGAGCAGCTTGCCCTGATTGAGCGTTTCGAGCGCGGCGAGCTCGTCGCCGTTGCGCTCGACGAGATCGGCGAGTTTCAGGAGCAGCCGCTCGCGCTCGGCGGGCGGCATGCGGCGCCATGTGTCGGCCTCGAAGGCGCGGCGCGCGGCGGTGACGGCCGCGTCGATGTCGGCGTCGCCGGCATCCGGCACCTGGGCGATCTCGGTGCCCGTGGCGGGGTTGAATACGGCGAAGGTGCGGCCGTTGCCGCTGGCGCAAAAGCGGCCGTCGACGAACATCTGTGTGCGGATCGTGTGCGTGAAGTCCTGGCGGTCCATGTCGTTTCCTCGGTTCGGTCCTGTGCGTGGGTGTCAGCGAATCTCGATCCCGGTGCCCGATGCCAGGGCGGGCGATGCGGGGTGATCGGTGAAGTGCGGGGTATAGCGGGATGCGTAGTACTGCGTGGAATGCGGTTGCTGCTGTTTGGGCGTGTGCCTGGTGCGGCGTGCCGCGAGTGCGCATGCACACATGAAGTTGAGCGCAGCGCCCGCGAGAAAGAGCGCAGGGAAGCCTTGCCCGAAGCCCCACGACGTCGTGGCCAGCGCGGCGCCCGCGAGCATGCCCATGTGGTGCGCGATGCCGGGGCAGCCGGCTTGCGCCGCACGGCCGATGCGCAAAAGCGTGGGCAGCGTGAGCGCGTCGAGCACGGCGAACGCGGGCGCGGCGAATACCGCCCAGGGCGCGAGCGCATCGAGCGTGAGCGCGGCAAGCAACGCACCGCGCAGCGCGAAGAGGGCGAGTAATGCGTAGCGACGATCGATGCGTTCCGCAAGCAGGCCGAAGCCAACCACCGCGCAGAGCGACGCGGCCACCTGCGCGAACGAGAAAGGTCCGGCGCCGCACACGGCGAAAAACTGGAAGCGCGCGAGCACGCCGCTCGAAAGCCCGGCGAGCAACGCGGGTGCGAGCAGGGAGACGCTGCCGGGCAGCGCGCCAATGAAGCCTTGACGCGCTCGTTGAATCGGAGTCCTGTCGATTTGCCGAGGCGGCGCTGAAGACTCCGTACGCCGCGCGTTCAGGTACGGCCTGACCGTTGCGAGCAGGGCGAGACCTGCCAACGCGAGTACGGCAGCCATGACGTCCGGTGTCGATCCCGCGCGTGCCTGTGCCGCGGCGGCAGTCATCGCCGCCATGGTGAGGACGAGCGAGGCGGCCACCGGCACGGTGGCCCGCGAGGCGAAGCGGCGCGCGAGCGCAGCAGGCAGCAACGCCATCGCGACAAGTGCAACCGCGCTTCCCGCGAATGCGGCGGTCGTCGCGTCGATCCGCATCGCGCCCAGCATGACGCCCGCCGCGAGCGCCGCGGCGCCGCCGGTTACCGCAAACCAGACACAGGCGGCGGCAAGGGCATGGCGGGCTTTGGGTGTCATGGCGTGGCGCGTGCGGGGCATCATCGCGGGCTTACTGCTTGCCGTGGCAGCACGAAGGCGCCGCGCATGTATCGGGCGCACCGTCCTGCACGCTGTGCGGATCGCGCCCGCCCGGGAGATCCATCGCCGGATTGCCGTAGAAGAAGTTGTTCGGCTTGAGCATGAAGCCGGCGTACTCCACGGGCATTACGGGGAAGTCCTCGGGCTTGCACACATGCGTGTGGCCGAAGCTGTGCCACAGCACGATGTCCTCGTTCTCGACGTTGCGGTTCGCCTCGATATAGCGCGGCAGGCCGTCTCCGCCCGCGTGCTGGTTCGGGTAGTCGCCGCTCGCGTAGCGCTGCGTCGTGTCGTACGGCGTGACCCATACATGGCGCGTCGCGAAGCCGCCGCGCTGGCGCACCTTCGAATGGGGATCGGCGAGCATCAGCGGCGAGTCGTTGATGATGAGCTTGTAGCCGGGATTCGCGCCCACGCGGTTCTTCACGTTCGGGTTCACGACCTTCCAGAAGCGGCCGGTCTGGCCGTTCGCGTTGCGCGCCGCTTCCTGCTCGGTCTTGAGCACGCGCTTCGTGGTGTCGAAGACGTTGCCGTACGGGTTCTCCGCGCCCATCGGACGCGGCACGAACTCGTGCTCGGTCACGGAGTTCTTCTCGCCGTCCACCATCATGTGCAGGCGCGCATTGAAGAAGTGCTGGTGCGTCGGGCCGCCGAGATTTTCGGTGACCATGCCGCCCCACGGGTAGGCGTCGCCATCGGCGACCGCCGAGGTCTGGATGATGCCCGTGAGCTTGCACTCGAGCTGGATCGTTCCGTCCTGATAGAAGTACCAGTAGAAGCCGTAGTCGTAGTTGCCCACCGTCGCGAAGAACGAGATCACGAGACGGCGCGAGCGGCGCATCTCGAACACGCCGGTACGGAATTCGTAGTGCTTCCAGAGCGTGCCGTAGTCCTCTTCGTGCAGGCACACCGCGTTCTTCATCGTGAAGCCGTTACCGAAATCGTCGGCGGACGGGATGTCGAAATAGCGGATCGTGCCGAGACAATCGCAGCCGAGCTCGAGCTGGTTCGCAAGCTTGCCGAGACCGTACTCGCCCGCGTCGAACGCGCTCTTCCAGTAGTGGTTCGTGGTGGGGTCGGAGTAGGGCACGCACATCTCCGTCACGCTCGCGCGGTAGACGATGGGGCGCGGCGCGCTCTTGCCGTCGTCCCAGCTGATCTGGTGCAGCACGAGGCCTTCGCGCGGCGTGAAGCCCACGCGGAATGTCCAGTTCTGCCAGGCGACCTGCCAGCCGTCGATCGTGAAGCTCGGTCCTTCGGGCTGGCTGATGGACAGCGGCTTGACCGTGTCGCGCGGCTTGCCGATGCTCGGCGTGTCGTAGTTGTGCCTGGCGCGCGGGATCGGAATGATGCGGCCGTCGTCCACGAGCTCGATCACCTTGTGCTCGAGCAGATCCACCACGGCCACCACGCCTTCGATCGGATGCGCATAGCCGTTGTCGGTCAGGTTCTCGCGGTAGTAGCTCACGCAGCGCACGAGGCGGCGGCCGCCTTCGTTGGGACGGTCGAACGCGCCTGCCGAGAACGGGTCGACCTGCACGCGCTCGAGATCGTCTTCGCTGAGGCCGCGTTTCTTGACGGCCTCGCGCCACGCGGGATCGGCCTTCACGATGCGCTCGGCGTTCATGAAGTCCTCGATCATCACGGGCGGTTGGCCGAACGGCGCGCTGTGCAGCGCGAGCGCCTTGCGCGATTCTACTTTCTTTTCGCGCAGATCGACGACCAGTTCGAGCGTCTGGTTGCGCGTGCGGTCGATGACGATCGTGAAGGCGCGGCGCGAATAGTAGTCGCCGGGTTTGTACGCGACGACTTCGGCCTTGGGCGGCTCGTGCAACTCGGTGACGGGAAAGCGCGCGTGTTCGTCGAGCTGTTCGGCGGCCTTCGCGATGTCACAGGCGAGCTGCATTTCGGTGAGGCTCAGCGGATCGAGCGGATGCGAGTTCGGATTCGTGTTCATAAGCGTTTCGTAAGGATGACGTTGGACCGCAACAGCGCATGAAGGGCGGCAGGCCGGCCTCGTTTTTAGGGGCACAGCGCGTGGCCGTAATGGCGATGTCGTGACGTCATCGTAGAAACGCCATATTTTTTTCGCGCTTGCAAAATGCGCCAAAGGGACGATAGAGTGCGCCAGAGACAGAGCGAACGAATCTGGGTGCGCACGCAATTGCGCGCCGCAGGAGAATGGAGCGAGACATGAAAAGAGTGCCTGTCAGCAACGGTTTTCCGATGATTCGCGGCGCGGTGATGGGCCCGATCGTGCGCGCGCTCGACGCGGCCGGTGCGGACTGCGATGCGTTGCTGGCCGAGTTTGGTCTGACCCGCAGACAACTTTCGGATCCTTATGAAATCCTGCCGCTCGGGCGCTACGTGGGCGCCTTCGAGCGCGCGGCGCAGGTGCTCGACGAGCCGTGGCTGGGCCTGCGCCTCGGCAACGAATTGCAGCTCACGGAGCTCGGGCCCGCGGGGCTCGTGTTCATGTCGTCGCCCACGCTGGGCTCGGCAATCCGCAAATTCACGGACGCGCTTGTCTCATGGCAGAGCGGCACGCTCGTCGATCTGGTGCGCGATAACGCGTGGCCGATGTGGAGCTATCGCATCGCGCATGCGGACATCTGGCCACGCCGCCAGGACGCCGAATACAGCGTGAGCGCGATGTGCCACATGATTCGCCTCGTGCGCGGTGGGACATGGACGCCGGTCGAGATCCATTTTGAGCACGCGGCGCCCGCGGATCTCAAGCCCTATTTGCGGATTTTCCGCGTGCCGGTGCGCTTCCAGCAGCCGGCGAGCGGCGTGGTGATTCATCCGCAGGATCTCGACGCGCCCCTCAAGAGCGCCGACACGCAACTCGCGCGCATGATGGAACGCCACGCCACCGACCTCATTTCGCGCGATGCGATGCCCTACGATCTCGTCGATCAGGTGCGCGATCTGGTGACGCGCCGGCTCGCACGCGAAAAGCTCGTGGTGGCCGATATTGCGCGCGATCTCGGGCTCTCGAACCGCTCGCTGCAGCGCCATCTGACCGAGGCGGGAACCTCTGTGCGCGAGATCATTCGCGAGGAACGCCAGCGCAGCGTGGCGGTGTTGCGCGAGCAGGAGGGCATGACCAACGCGGCCGTCGCGCGCGCGGTGGGCTACGCGGATGCCACCGTGCTGTGGCGCGCAACGCGTAATTGGGGCCGGTCGGGATAGACGCGGTCGGCGTAGACCCGGTCGGGATAGACGCGGTCCAGTTAGCCCATGAATGTAAGTATTTTGATAGTGTATAGAAAGTATGTAGACTGAAGAAAGCCGCCACTCATTCATTCGTCATCCGAATTGATCTTCTGTGCCGCGCCCAGCCGCCAAGGCGTTAAGTAAAAACCCGCAGGGTCGTTGGCGCGCTTTATCGAGAATTTGGCGCGGTCAGCCAGGTCGCCATAATTTTTAGCTGCCTACCATGCGCTCCTGTCGAGTCTCGCAATCGAGTGCGCGAGATTCGTTCCCAAGAGCGCCAGGGGCACGCGGTCCTTCATCGTGTCGCATGGCGCGACCCCAATAGATACCAGCAGAGGCAACGATGAACGAATCGCAAATACCCGTCGCGCCAGCCGGACTCGTCGGCGGCGTCGAGGCAGACGATGCCGCCGTGCCGCAGCGCAGTTTGCTCGGCCTGTGGCAGATCGTGTTTCTCGTGATCTCCGCGGCCGCGCCGCTCACCGGCATGCTTGGCGCGGTGCCGCCCGCCATCAGTCTCGGCAACGGCGCGGGCATTCCCGGCGCCTTCGTGATCGCGGGCGTCGTGCTGCTCGTGTTCAGCGTCGGCTTCGCTTCGATGAGCCGGCATATCGTGCGTGCCGGCGCTTTCTACGCATACATCACGGCGGGCTTCGGCCGCCCGCTCGGCATGGCGGGCGCGCTCGTCGCGCTGCTCTCGTACACCTGCATCCAGATCGCGCTGTATGGCCTGTTCGGCTTCTTCTGCACCGTCGTGCTCGGGCCGCTCTTGCATAGCACGATGCCGTGGTACGTGTATTCGCTCGCATGCATCGCCATCGTGCAGGTGACGGGCCTGCGCGGCATCGACCTGAACAGCCGCCTGCTCGGCGTGCTGATGAGCCTCGAAATGGGCATCCTGCTCGTGCTCTCGATCGCCATCGTGATCCATCACGGCGGCCCGGACGGTCTCACGCTCGCGCCGTTCGCACCGAAGCACGTGTTCAGCGGCCACATGGGCATTGCTGTGATGTTCGCGCTCGCGTCGTTCATCGGCTTCGAGGCCACGGCGATCTACGGCAAGGAGTGCCGCAATCCGAAGGTCACGGTGCCGCGCGCGACCTATGTGTCGGTCACGCTGATCCTCGTGTTCTTCGCGTTCGTCACGTGGGCCATCGTCTGCGCCTATGGCCTGAAGGACGTGGCCGACGTGGCCACCAAGCAGCCGGGCGACTTCTGGTTCATCCAGTCCACGAAGTACCTGGGCGGCGCCATGACCACGACGATGAGCTTCCTGCTGCTCTCCAGCATCTTCGCGAGCCTGCTTTCGTTTCACAACACGATCGTGCGCTACATTCACGCGCTTTCGGTCGAAGGCATCCTGCCCGCGAAGCTCGACCGTCTGCATGCGAAGTACGGCTCGCCGTATCTCGCGAGCTATCTGCAGACGCTCACGGCGGCGGTGCCGGTGGGCTTCTTCGTGCTCGCGGGCGCCGATCCGTTCAACATCGTGTTCAGCTGCACCTCGGCGCTTGGCACCATCGGCATCGTGATGCTGCAGGCCGTGACGAGCTTCTCGGTGGCCGCTTACTTCCGCGCGACGAAAAAGGACACGCGGGTCTGGCACGCATTCGTTGCACCGGTGCTGGGCGGGCTGGGCCTCTTGTGGATCGGCTTCGTGCTGATCGGCAACCTGGACGCGCTCTCCGGCTCCGATAGCCCGATCGTGCGCGCGTTCCCGTGGATCGTGCTCGCCGTGGCGCTCGTCGGCATCGCACTGGGCTTCATGTTCCGGCGCCACCGGCCCGACGTCTACAAGCGCTTCGGTCAGTAGCACGCGGCGCAGCCGGGCGGGGCGGGCCCGGCATCGCGCTTGCATTCGCCTGGCCGACGTACTCCAGGCCCCAGTTCTCCAGGCAGTCCCCACGCATTTCCCAGGCAGTCAAACCGCACGCGGTGCGCGCAATCGAGTCGCGCGCCGCGGCCTGGTCGCGCTCGCCCGTATTGACCCGGCCACGCCAGGCCGGGCCGGGCCGGGTCGCATCGCGCGCGCGATCGCTCACTTCTAGACAAAAGACATCGACATGGCAAACACACTCGTCACGCGCACGGCGCTGGCGCTGGCTTCGTGCGCCCTCGCCACCTTCACGCAAGGGGCGCACGCCCAGTCCTCGGTCACGCTCTTCGGCACGGTGGACGCCGGCCTCGTCTATTCGACGAATCAGCAGACCACGCAGGCGGATGGCCGCACCGACGGCCATTCGAACTGGCAACTGGGCGGCGGCAACCTCGTGCCTTCGCGCTGGGGCCTGACCGGCAGCGAGGACATCGGCGGCGGCACCACGGTGAACTTCACGCTGGAGAACAGCATCTTCACGCAGAATGGTGCGCTGCTGCAGGGCGGCACGCTCTTCAACCGCAACGCGTGGGTGGGCGTGGCAAACGCGAACTACGGCACGCTCACGCTCGGCCGCCAGTACGACCCGTTCTCCGACAACATGGGCGCCTACGCTTCGAGCAACAACTGGGCGACGCTGTATGGCTCGCACTTCGGCGACGTTGACAACCTCAACGAAGCGTTCAACTTCAACAACTCGATCAAGTACCTGAGCCCGAGCTTCGGTGGCCTGACGGTGGGCGGTCTGTTCAGCCTCGGCGGCGTGGCGGGCAACTTCTCGGAGAACCGCGGCTGGTCGCTCGCGGCGAACTACACGCATGGGCCGCTCTCGCTCTCGGCGGGCTATCTGCAACTGCGTAATCCGCTTCAGGCGGCGCTGGGCGGGGAGAGCGGCTATATTGGCGACTTCAGCTGCAGCAACGCTGATGCTTCGTATTGCGAACTACAGAATGCGCAGAAGATCGATATCTACGGCGCGGGCGGATCGTATGCGCTCGACAAGGTGACGATCGCGCTGAGCTATACGCATACGCGGCTTTCGCAGAGCCAGTATTTTGCGAGTACGGCGCAGCCGCAAGGCGCCGATATCTCGTTCGATATTGCCGAGCTCAATACGACGTGGCAGTTTTCGCCGGCGTTGCAATTTGGTTTTGCGTATATCTTCAACGACGCGCGTCCCGATCAGGCGTCGTCTACGCGTATCCATCAGATCAATCTGGGGGCCGTGTACAACCTCTCGAAGCGTACGGCGCTGTATGCCGTGGCGATCGGGCAGAAGTCGTCGGGCGCCGGGCTTGGGATCGATGCTGCCGGCGGCGGCACGCAGAACCTCGCGCAGATTCCCAATCTCGTGAACTCGGATACGGATAAGCAATTGGCGATTATCGCCGGCATTCGGCATAACTTCTGAGTGAGTGGTTTGAAATTGTGATTTGGCGGTTTTGGTGTAGCGCTCCGCGCGTTGGCCTTAACTTGTATTCGCGGCGGGCCGCAGGCGTTGCCCCTGTG
>NZ_BAYD01000150.1 GCF_000685075.1 Paraburkholderia oxyphila NBRC 105797 | reverse complement strand
TTAAGGCCAACGCGCAAAAGCGCCTAAAAAATAAGGACACCGATGAGCTAAGGCTTCATCCAATCTCCGCAACTGCGGCAGCACCAGCACCAGCACCAGCATCATGCTCAAGAATCCACCGCACTTCCTTAGTCCAGGCGCTCATCGCGGCATCACGCTGCGCCGCATCCCCAAAGTCAGTGCGATAAAACTGCCCCGCCTGCCGGGCAACGGCCTGCACACGAGCGGTACGCTCACGCCGCAGTCGCTCATAGCTAGCGAGTCGCTCAGCGAGATTCCCGGCACGAGCCCCTTTAAGCAGGACACCAAGCGTATACGCGTCCTCAATCGCCTGACCGGCGCCTTGCCCAAGATGAGGAACCATCGGATGCGCAGCATCGCCCATGAGCGTCACGCGCCGGGTCGTCCAGCACGGCAGCGAAGGCCGATCATAAATGCCCCAAACGTAGGTCTCGGTGAGCGCAGCAATCGTCTGCCCGACACGCTCATCCCAGCCGCGATATTCGGCTGCGAGCGCACCAGGATCGCCAAGCGCCGACCACGATTCCGCAGAATCGCGGTCCGTCGGAACAAACGCGACCATGTTGATCATCGTGCCCGCCGAAACCGGATAGCACAGGAAGCTGCGCCCGGCGCCCATCCACAGGTACAGGCCTTGTGCATCGCTCGCCCACGGGAGCTTCTCCACAGGCACGAGTCCCCGATAGGCCATCACGCCCTCGCTGGTGGCCGCCACGTCGAGTCCGATGCGCTGCCGTACGACCGAGCGAATGCCGTCGGCCCCAATCACGAGATCGCAAGTCACGCGCGCGCCGTTCTCGAACGTGAGCGTCACGCCGTCATCGTCCTCGATCAGGTCAGCGCAACGGTGGCCGAGCCGGAAGTTCGACGCGGGCACGGCACGCGCCAGGATGTCGAGGAATTCCGCGCGGTGGACGTTGTAGCCTTGACCGGCGTCCGATAACGGCACGCTGCCTCGTGCACCGCCGGTCTCGATCGGCACGCCGGCGGCGCTCATCAGCCGGACGCCGGCGGTCGGCGAGCCGATCTTGCGCAGCGCGTCGCCGAAGCCCAGCTTCTCGAGCAGCCGTGTCGCGTTCGGATGCAGCGTCACGCCCGCGCCGATTTCCCTGAACTCGTCCGCCTGTTCATAGACGCACACGTCGTGTCCCGATTCCCGCAGCGCCGCGGCAGTCACCAGCCCGGCGATCCCGCCGCCTACGATTGCAATGCTCAATTTGTCTGTCATGTCATGCCTCATGGGTTGTCGTGGCCTGCGCGTCGTCACGTCAGGCCGAAGGGGCGGGCGGCGCGAACAATCCGAGCGGACCTTCCGCCAGGTTCAAGACGACGCTCTTCAGCTGCGTGTAGTGGGACAACGTCTCATGTGTGTTCTCGCGCCCGAAGCCGCTTTGCTTGACGCCGCCAAGCGCCATCCCCGGCCGCGTGTTGTAGTAGCGGTTGACCCACACGGTGCCCGTTTCGAGCGCGCGGGCGATCCGGTGAGCGCGGTTCAGATCGCGCGTCCACACGCCGCCTGCGAGACCGTAGAGGCTGTCATTCGCGGCGTCGATCATGTCGGCTTCGTCTTCCCAGTCGATCACCGTGGTGACGGGGCCGAAGATTTCCTCGCGGAAGATCGTCATCTCGCGCTGCACGCCCGTGAACAGCGTCGGCTCGATGAAGAGGCCGTCGCCGAGGCCCGGGACGCGCGCGCGGCCGCCCCCGAAGGCGACCTGCGCGCCTTCGCGCTTGCCGGCCTCGATGTAGCCCATCACGCGGTCGAACTGCACCTCCGACGACACGGCGCCAATCTGAGTCGCCGGGTCCAGCGGGTTGCCGTAGCGGATGCGCGCGAGCAGCGCGGTCACCTTCTCGAGCAGCGCGTCGCGCACCTTGCGATGCACGAACACACGGCTGCCGGCGAGACACACCTCGCCCTTGTTCAGCACGGTCGACATCACGACGGATTCCGCGGCGGCGTCCAGATCGGCATCGTCGCAAACGATATTGGCCGACTTGCCGCCCAGCTCCATCGTCTGCGGAATGATGGACTGGCTCGCATATTCGATGATCTTCTGGGCGGTCGCGCGGGAGCCGGTGAAGGACACCTTGCGCACGTCCGGGTGCGTGACGAGACGCTCGCCGACCTCGCGTCCATAACCGGTCACGACGTTGACGACGCCTGGCGGCAAGACATCTTTCAATTCCTCGGCGAGCGCCATCACGGAGAGGCAGACGGTCTCGGCGGGCTTGAGCACCACCGTGCAGCCCGCGGCCAGCGCGGGGGCGAGCTTCAGCGCCGCCATCAGCAGCGCGACGTTCCACGGAATGATCTGCGCGACCACGCCGATCGGTTCGCGATGCGTGAGCGCGATGCTGCCGGGGAAGTCGAGCACCTCGCCCCGCAGATGCGTCAGGCCCGCGTAGAACTCGAATTGCTCGATGGCGTTTTGAACGTCGAGCAGACCTTCGATGAGCGTCTTGCCGTTGTTCAGCGACTCCATGACCGCGAATTCGGCCTGGCGCTCGCGCAGCCGGGCCGCGATTTCGAGCAGCCGCCGCTGGCGTTCGAGCGGCTCGGTGCACGACCACGCCGGAAAGGCGGCCTTCGCTGCGCGAACGGCCCGATCAACGTCGAGCGCATTGCCGGCCTGGATCTTGCCGACGACTTCGCGCGTCGCGGGGTTATGCAACTCGATCAGCTGCCCGCTGTCGCCGCCGACCCATTCGTTGCCGATCAGGTGTCCGTAGACACGGTCGTGGTCGATCTGCGCGGCAATGGCCTTGCTTTGCTCAAAAGACGGTGGAATGAACAATTTCTTCTCCTCGATCACTAGATCAATAAATCAATAGTCCTGATGGTTTTTCATGCGGGCAGATCCGCCGCTAGTGATGGTCTGCTATGCCGCGAACCGGATCACGGGCTTGATGGTTTCCCCTCGGGCGACGTCGGCGAACGCCTCGTTGATCTGCGACGGTTCGTAGAAGCGAATCAGCTTGTCGATCGGGAACGCGCCGGCGCGGTAGAACTCGATCAGCCGGGGGATGAAGTCCTGAGGTGTGGCGTCCCCCTGGATGATCCCTTGCAGGCTTTGCCCGGCGCTCAGCCGCGACGCGTCGAGCAGCGCGCCCGCAGCGGGGCTGAAGAAGACGAAGCCGAATTTCCCCATGATCGCGAGCGCGGCCACGCCGGCTTCGAGGCTCTCCTTGCGCCCGCTCGTGTCGAGCACGAAATCGACGCCGCGCGGCGTAACGCTGCGGATCTCGGCGGCCACGTCCGCCGAACGGGCGTTGATCGCGACATGGGCGCCCAGCTCGCGCGCGAGCTGCAGCCGCTCCTCGTTGACGTCGATGGCGATGATCTTGCTGGCGCGCGCAATCTTGCTCGCCATGATCGCCGCGAGCCCGACGGCGCCAACGCCGAAGACTGCGATCGATGCGCCTTCTGGGACGTCGAGCGTGTGGAGCACGGCGGCCGCACCGGTCTGAAAGCCGCAGCCAAGCGGGGCGAGCACCGCGAGCGGCAGGTCGCGCGGAACCTTCACGACATTGCGTTCGTTCGCGAGGCTGAAGGTGGCGAACGACGACTGACCGAAGAAGCGCCCGCGGATCGGGGTGCCGTCGGCATCGGCGAGTCCCGGCGTGCCGTCGGCGCGGGTGCCCGCGAAGTTCATCTGCACGAGGTGGTCGCAGTAGGCCGGATGCCCGGTGCCGCAGGCATCGCAATGGCCGCACGAGTTGAACGACAGCACGACGTGGTCGCCCGGCACGACCGACGTCACCGCACTGCCGACGCGTTCGACCACGCCCGCGCCCTCATGGCCGAGCACGGCCGGCAATTCGATCGGCATCAGCTGGTCGCGGAAATGCGCGTCGGTCTGGCAGATCCCGCTGGCGGCTATCCTGACGAGCACCTCGTCGGGGCGCGGGTCGTCGAGCACCAGATTCTCGAGCGTGAAGGAGCCAT
The DNA here is from genome assembly GCF_000685075.1 of Paraburkholderia oxyphila NBRC 105797. GTDB lineage: Bacteria > Pseudomonadota > Gammaproteobacteria > Burkholderiales > Burkholderiaceae > Paraburkholderia > Paraburkholderia oxyphila. The sequence goes on along the minus strand of NZ_BAYD01000150.1, from coordinate 16,200 downwards.
GTGGTTCCCGGAGGACGGCCGCGGACGTTTGGGTGGTCATGTCGATTTCCTGTCAGGTTGGGGGAAGCAGGGGCAATGGCGCCAACGGTCCGGCCCCGCATCCAGGCCGGGTTCGTCGTCGCTTTTTTATAACGTACACTTGTACGGTTTAATGAATTAGTGGTGAAAACCCTGGAGTGAAAGTGCGCCTGGTCGCTCGTGATAAAATGAACGTCCGTACGGTTTATGAGCCGAGCGGGCAGACTGGCCCGCCAGGAACGTGCAAGGAAGCGTGTATGAAAGAGACGTCTGAATCGGCTCCGAAGAAGGAGCGCGCGGTCCGCTCAACGCGGGAAGAGGCGGCAGGCGGCGCGGCTGTGAACGCGCCGTCCGGGGCCGGAAAATCCCCCGGCGAGCCGCGGCCGGCGGGCAGATTGCGCCGGGAGCAGCAGCGCTCGATCGATACCCGGCGCGCGATCATCGATGCCGCGCTGGCCGAGTTCGCCGAGAAGGGCTTCGAGGCCGCGAGCATCCGGGAGATTGCGGCGCGGGTGAATCTGCCTCACACCACGGTCACGCATCACTACCGGAGCAAGGATTTACTGTGGCAGGCCGTGGCCGAAGATCTCTTTTCGACCATCCGGAGCCTGTGGGAGCGCAACACCGATCGCTCGCAAGCGTCAGGGGTGTTCGACCGCTTGATGAGCGAGTACGTGAGCTTCCTGCAATTCACGATCGAGCATCCGCTGTTCCATCAATTTCTCGCCCGCGAGAAGTGGCCCGGCAATCCGCGTCTGCCTTGGCTGGCGGAGCACATTCTGACGCCGCTGCTGGCCCACTTGCTCCCGGAGATTCGCGACGCGCAGCAGGCGGGATGCCTGCCGCCGGGCAATCCGATCCTGATCCACTACCTCTTCCTGGCGCTGATGTCGGCGCCCGCGATGTTCGGCGCCGAGATGGAATATACGGCGGGCATGAAGAGCAGCAATCCGCTGATGGTTTCGGAGTACGTAGCACTCGTGAAGTCGATTTTCGCCGGCAAATACGCGCCCGACGCGCAATGACCGGCCGCCTCCCGCCGGGTCCGTTGCGCTAGCCTCGCCGCTTTCAGCCGCAGCCACAGCCACAGCCGCTGCCGGTACCGTCTTGAGACGACACCCATGTGACATCCGTCGCCCGCGGCACATGTCCAGGGCCTGTTCACGCTAATAACTGGCCCTAGGGAGATTCCCCAGGGCTCTTGACTTTGGTCATTCCAAAACACATCATTCGATATAAATCAATCGCGCATAGCATCATCGTATTTGAATGATGTATCGGCAAGTCACCCCTCGACCTGCATTCGTCTGTTTATTTTCGCTCTATCGCATTGCGCTGTTCAAGCTGTCGATCCGCATCCATCGCGGGAATCAAGGTCTTGGCTAATCGATCCGGGTGCAGATAGAGCAGGCGGGAAATCAGGCGGCACATTCGTTTGACAATGTTTCGTACACCATAGCAATGCTGGCAATCGGGGCATTGCTCATATTTCACTACGACATCGATGATCAACATGTTCGACTCGCTCAAGTCCTGGCTGGCTGCCACGCGAAACACGGTAGACACGCGCGAATTCATGAACGCCGCCTCCGGCAGGCAGGGTGGCCGTGCAGCGCAGCCATTCATTGGCGCACTCGCGAAGATTGCCGTGGTGTGCGGCGCCTGCACCGTCGGCACGGCCGCCTGGGCGGCTGGCGACTCCGTGACCAACCATCAAGGCGACATCACGCCTATGTGCGGCACCAAGCCGATGATCGTCGGCATCTCCGACGGCTACGGCGGCAATACGTGGCGCAAGACCGGGCTCGCCGAAGCCAAAGACGAGCTCAGCCGCTGTAAGAACGTCAAGCGGATCATCTATAGCAACGCCAATGGCGACCCGCAGAAGGCAAGCTCCGATATCAACAGCATGGTCGCGCAGGGCGTCAACGTCCTGATTCTGTTGCCCGACTTCGGCGCGGTGCAGCTGCCTTCAATGCGCTCGGCCATGAAGGCGGGCGTCGCGGTCGTCCCGTACTCGGCTCAGCTCGCGGGCACTCCGGGCCGCGATTACGTCGTCAACGTGGTGGGCGATACGAATCAGATCGGCGTGCTGTGGGCGAACTGGCTCGGGACCACGGTGAAGAAGGGGAATGTGGTGTTCCTGGGCGGCTCGCCAGGCGCCGCGAGTTCGCAGAACTTCCTCAACGGCCTCAAGGCGGGCCTCAAGCCGTACGCGAACCTCAAGTTGCTGAGCGACCAGTTCGTCGTGACGAACTGGAACCCCGTGGACGCGCAGAAGGCCACGGCCGGTCTCATCGCGCAGTATCCGAAGATCGACGCCATCGTGACCGACTCCGGCACCACCGCGCTGGCTGCGATCAAGGCATTCGAGCAGGCGCATCTCGCGGTCCCCGCCATCGCGACGATCGCGAGCGACAACGAGCTCAACTGCCACTATCTGCAGGCGAAGAAGACGGGCACGCCGTTCCCCTACTACACCCTCGATGGCACGACCTCATACGTGCGCTTTGCCGTGCGCCAGGGTGTGGCGGCGTATCAGGGAACGGCCGACAAGGAGTCGCCTTCGATTCTGCCCTTCGTCTACGCGGACAGCGCCAAGGGCCTCGAGCCGAAGTGCGATCCGTCCGCGCCGCCCGATGCCGATCTCACCTCCGCACTTCCTGCCGCCAAGCTCAAGGAAGTCTTTGCCCAGTAATCGTTCGAGACGAATCATGAATGACCAGAAAACGCTGCTGCAGATCGATGGTGTCACCAAGATCTTCCCCGGAGTCCGGGCGCTCGACAACGTGACGTTCTCGGTGGTCGAGGGCGAGGTGCACGGGCTCGTCGGCGAGAACGGGGCGGGCAAATCCACGCTCATGGCCGTCGCGTCCGGCGCCCTCGTGCCGGAGACAGGGCGCGTCGTGATCGACGGCAAGGAGACGCGCGGCGACACCGAAGAGGCACGCCGCCTGGGGCTGGCTATCGTGCGCCAGGAACCGGCGCTCATGCCGGACCTGACCGTGGCGGAGAACCTCTATCTCGGCGTGCCTGTCGAGCAGCGTCCTTCGTTGATCGAAGTTGCTGCGTGGGCGCGAGGGCTCCTGAAGCAATGGAGCGGCGATGTGGCGATCGACGCGAACGAGCGCGTGGTGAGCCTTGGCCCCGAGCAGCGGTTCATCGTCGAGATCGTCAAGGCGCTGGCCGCGAAGCCCAGGGTGCTGGTCCTCGACGAGCCGACCGAGCATCTGTTGACGGACGACGTCGACCGTCTGTTCGAGCGCATCCGCAAGATCACGGCCTCGGGTTGCGCGGTCGTCTACATCTCGCACCGGATTCGTGAGGTGCAGAGAATCGCGCATCGCCTCACGGTGCTGCGCGACGGCCAGGGCCAGGGCACCTATGAGGCCGCGGGCCTCAGCGAACAGGAAATCGTCGAGCTGATCGTGGGCGGCGCGCTCGACCGCGACTTCCCGGCCAAGGGCAACACGGGCGACGCAGGCGTCATTCTCGACGTGGCCAGGCTGCGTGGCGCGGGCTTTACCGACATCTCGGTTCGGGTCAAGCAAGGCGAGATTGTGGGACTCGCGGGAATCGACGGCAACGGCCAGCGCGAGTTCATGCGAGCGCTCGCGGGACAGACGCGCAGCCGTGGCAGCGTCACGGTGGCCGGCGTGGCCGCGAAGCTTCACAACTCGCAGGCGGCGGCCGATGCGGGCATCCGTTATTTGCCGGGCGACCGCCATCGCGAGGGCATCTTCGGCGAATTGTCGGTGCGCGAGAATTTTTCGATCCGCAGCCTGCCATTCGACGCCATCAAGGGGTGGGTGAATCCGCGCAGCGAAGCGAGGCGCGCGCGAGACGCCGTGACGCGATTCGCTGTGAAGACCCCCTCCATCGACACGCCCATTCGCAGCCTGTCGGGCGGCAACCAGCAGAAGCTCGTGCTGGCGAGCGTGCTCGCCAGCCATCCCAAGGTGCTGCTCGTCGACGAGCCGACCCAGGGCGTGGACATTGGCGCACGGATGGAGATCTACAAGGTGCTGCGCGAGGCCGCGGCGGCCGGCACCGCCGTGATCGTGGTGTCCTCGGATGCGCACGAGGTGGCGGGACTCTGCGACCGCGTGCTGATCTTCTCGCGCGGCCACGTCGTCAAGGAACTGGGCGAGAACGCCGTTAGCGAGAACAACATCACGCAGGCCGTCCTGACCGCCACGACGGAACGGGAGAAGGGCGCTTCCACGATCTCCGGGCTCTGGAAGTGGGCGGCCGGCGATTGGGCGCCGCTCGTGATGCTGGCCGTTGCAGTCTGCGCACTCGGCCTGTATGCGGCGCACGTCAATCCGGCCTACCTCTCCGCGCGAAACCTGAGCGGCATGCTGGCGCTCGTGGCGACGCTCGCCATCGTCGCCTACGGGCAGCAGACGCTCATGCTGGTGGGCGGCATCGATCTCTCGGTCGGGCCGCTCATGGGGCTGATCGTCGTGATCCAGTCGTTTTTCCTCAACGATGGCGCCTCATTGGCCCACCAGTTCTCGGGATGGGGGATCGTGTTGCTCGTCGTCCTCGCGGTCGGGTTCGTGAACTGGATGCTGGTCGGCCCGTTCCGCCTGCATCCGATGGTGGCGACGCTCGCGACGTATATGGCGCTTCAGGCCGTGTCGTTGCTGCTGCGCCCGGTGCCGGGCGGCCTCATCGCCGATCCCATCGTGGAGGCCATCGGCAGCCAGCTCGGCTTCGTGCCCGTTGTCGCGATCGTGGCCATTGTGATGGCCGTCGTGCTCGAGATCGCGTTGTACAAGTCGAGGGCCGGTCTCACGCTGCGCGGCGTGGGCTCCCGCGTGGAAGCGGCGCGCATGTCCGGCGCCCGCCCGCAACTGACGCAGCTCGCGGCGTACATGGGGTGCTCGTTCCTTGCCGGTCTCGCTGCCGTGCCGATGATGGCGCAGGTGGGCTCCGGCGACCCCAGCGCCGGCATCAACTACACGCTCGGCAGCGTCGCGGCGGTCGTGATCGGCGGGGCCAGCCTGTTTGGCGGACGCGGTTCCTTCGTGGGTTCGCTGCTGGGCGCGCTGCTGATCATTCAGGTCAACGTAGTGACATCGTTCCTCGATATCGGGGACTCGTGGCAGTCGTACCTCCTCGGCGGGATGATCCTCGCATCGGTCGCGCTCTATTCGAAGAGCAGAGAAATGGTGGTGGCGAAATGAGACATTCAATGCACAATCAGGCGGAAGTCATGTCGGAATTCCTTGAGCCCTCCAAGTCGAAATCGAAAGCAAAGCCAGTACGGCTGCCCGCCGTCGATGAATTCTCGTGGATCTGGATCGGGCTGGTCCTGCTCTTCGTCTGCAGCTCGATCGTCGCGCCGGGCACGATGACGCGAGGCTCGATACTCGCGATGCTGCCGTTCGCCGGCATTCTTGCGATCGTCGCGACGGGCCAGACGCTGGTGATCCAGCAACGCGGGCTCGATATGTCGGCCATTGGCATGGTCTCGCTTGCCGGCATCGTGATGGCCAGAACGGGGTTCGCGTTCAATTCCGTTGTCCTTGCCGTCATCTTCACGGTTTGCGTCGGCGGGGTCGTTGGCATCATCAACGGCGCGCTGATCTCGCGGGTCGCGATCACGCCGCTGGTGGCGACGCTTGCCGTCAACGCGCTGCTGATTGGCTGCGCACGCTCGTTGACCGGCAACGTTCCGGTGGACGTTCCAACCGTCGTGCAAACCCTCTCGCACGCCCAGTTCCTGGGCCTCCCCGCGAACGTCTGGTTCGCCTTCGCGTTCGTGACGAGCGCGTGGATCATTACCCGCAAGACCACGGTCGGGCGCCGGTTCGTTGCCGTGGGCGTGAACCCGCGCGCGGCCGAAGCCGCAGGCGTCAACGTGCTGAAGTACCGGATTGGGGCGTACTTCGTCTCGGCCGTTTGCTTTACCGCGGCAGGCATGCTGCTCGCCGGATTCATCGGCAGCGCGTCGCAAACGTCGGGCAACGACTATCTGCTGCCGGCGATCGCGGCCGTCGTGGTCGGCGGCACGCCGTTCACGGGCGGCAGAGGCAGTGTCGTCGCCAGCGCGGCGGCCGCACTGTTCATGGCGCAACTCGGCCAGCTCGTGCTGGCGCTGGGCGCGGGCCCCGCGGTTCAGCTCCTCGTTCAGGCCAGTGCGATTCTGCTGGCGACGGTGGTGCGTCATCTTCCGGAATTCCTGCGCACGCTGCGCAAGTCCAAGGGGTAGCGTCAGACGCGAATCGATCAGAGCTTGAAATGTCGGTTCGTAATTAGTAGTGCGATGTTCATTACGGTATGGCCCGCAAAGAGGCCTCCGCATGGTTCATGGAGATTACTTTCGTTGAGGATGACAAAATGAAAAAACTGGCATTGTTTGTGGCCTTGGCAACCATCGGGATCTGCAATGCGAACGCGCAGAGCTCCGTGACCTTGTACGGGCGCATTGCGGCTGGCTTCGACTACGTGACCAACGTGGCGACCCCGGACGGCGAATCGAAGAATAACTTCCGGTTCGGCAGCAATCAGTACGGGTACAGCTGGTTCGGCCTGAAAGGCGATGAAGATCTTGGCGGCGGCCTGCATGCCGTCTTCAAGCTCGAGAGCCTCTTCACATCCGGCACGGGCGAGATTCCAGCGGACACGATCTTTACCCGCGATGCGTATGTCGGGCTGTCCTACGACAAGCTCGGCAGCCTCTGGTTAGGCCGGGCCATGAGCCTGACCGACGAAACCGGCTGGTACATCGACCCGCTGGGCGAGCAGGTCGGGACCGGCATTGCTAACTTCGCCTACGGACGCGCGTGGGGGCCACGGCCAGACGTCGTGACCTACAATTCGCCGAAGTGGGCGGGCTTCTCGTTCCGTGTGCAAAATGGCCTGGGTGGCGAGGCGGGCAACTTCCGGGGTAACCGCCAGTTCAGCGTGAGCGCGCAGTACACCGTCGCGAGTTTTGCGGCGTACGGGGTATACGAGGAAATCCGCGATGCCAACGGGAAATTCTCCGATCTGTACTCGGCTTCGCGGGAGTACATGATCGGCGGCACCTATACGCTCGGGCCCGTCAAGTTCTTTACCGGCTATCAGCAGCTGGTTTCGTCCGGATCGGATACGGTCGCGACTACCTTCAATCCGTTTGCGGCAACGCGCAGCCAGCAGGAGTGGCTCGGTGCCTCCTGGCAGGCCACGCCCGCGCTGGCGTTCCAGGCCGGCTGGTATCACGGCAACGTCAATCACGGCGGCGGCACCGGCAACCTCGGGGCGCTCGGGACCACCTACAACCTTTCGGCGCGCACCTTTCTCTACCTGACGCTCGGCGCCATGTTCAACGGCAAGCAGTCTTCGTTCCCGGTTGAAACTACGGACTCCTTGCCGTTGCCGGGGCACAACCAGCAAGGCGGCTACGTTGGCGTCATGCACTTCTTCTGAGCGTACGCGAAGACTTTGCGGCGCGCCGTTTGTGAGGTCATTAAGTAACGAAATTGCGATTGGGGGCGCTGATACGGCCAGTTATCTAGCGGCGCCTCCAATCGATCGATTCCAGCGGCTTCACGATCCGCTAGCCGATTGCAGTCTCCCCGTAAGAAACGCGCCGATGTCATCGAGCGCCTGTGTCGCGGCCTTCAACTTCCCGACGCTGCCGTGGAATCCGTGCGGCATGCCCAGCCAGACGTCCACTCGCGCATCCACGCCCGCGGCGACGGCGCGTTGAACGTACAGGCGCGAATCGTCGAGCAGGACTTCATCGTCTCCCACGTGCACGAGCACGGGCGGCAAGCCGGTCACGCTTGCGTGGAGCGGCGAGGCCAGCGGATTCCTGGGGTCGGCGTCCCGCAAGTAGGCTTGGACGAATTCCGATGCTTGTGCGCGCGTGAAAAGCGGATCGGCGTCTGCGCGCGTTTCGTACGTGGGACCCGAGAGCGTCAAATCCGTAACGGGTGACAACGCAACCGCGCCTGCGAGTATGGCCCTCGTGGCGACTTCTCCGCTGGCGATGCGCGAAACGAGGCCCAAGGCGAGATTGCCGCCCGCCGAGTCGCCCGTCACCGCAATGCGGGCAAAGCCGCTCGCGTCGAGCCCAAGGTAGCAGGCGAGCACATCGCTCACGCCGGCCGGAAAGGGATGCTCGGGCGCCAGCCGATAATCCGGGACAAAGGCTTTTGCACCGCTCCTTGCGGCGATCTGGCCGACGAGATGGCGGAATGCATGGGCGGATCCAAAGTTGAACCAGCCGCCGTGCAGATGGAGGATCACTTCGTCAGGCCGGCTATTTTCGGGCGTGATCCAAAGCCCGGGAATGCCGCCAACCGTGCCGGATTCGACGGTCACGCCCTCGTGGGGCGCCACGCTTTCCATGATCGCGTCGAACGCGCCGCGCCACTCGACGCCCTGCCGCATGCCTTTGGCGGGACGGGTCATCTCGCGCATGGCCCCGGTGATTTTCCCGTCTTCAGGGTCGAGCGGGTGTGTCACGACGAACGCGCTCGACTGATCGCCGGTGGATGAATCTTGCATCGTCAGCTCCAGCGGATTAATGAAAATCGCACACCTCATTTGACCATGGGAGTTGCCAGGCAACAATGCGCGAAAACGTGATGCTCCGTTTCGTGTATAGAACGATGAGTTTCGGTCGGGCGGTGGTGCAAATAGCGCTACGCACACGCCACCAAATCGCCAGCCTTGCTTTCGATCTGAAAAAAGCTTGGTTCCCTCGCCAGCGTCGCCCCGCTAGGCTGTGTGCTCCGCCCGTGCCTGTGCTCAATGGCAGCACACGGGCGCAACCAATGAGGGAACTCGACAATGAAAAACAGATCCTGGGGCACAGTGCCGGCTGCACTGTTGACGGTATTGCTGGTCGTGGCATCGAGCGCAGCGCATGCGGATCGTCTGGACGACATCAAGAAGGCCGGCGTGCTGCGCGTTGCTGCGTTCGACAGTAACCCGCCGTTCGGCTTTGTCGATCAGAAGGACAACCAGATCGTCGGGCTCGATGTCGATTATGCGCGCGCCGTGGCCAAACGGCTCGGCGTGAAACTCGAAGTCCAGCCCACCAATCCCGCCAACCGCATCGCGTTTCTGAAGTCGGGCAAGGTCGATCTGGTATTCGCGAACTTCACGATCACCGATGAGCGCAAGAAGGAAGTGGATTTCAGCACACCGTACTTCGCATCGGGTACGCAGTTCATTGCGAAGAAGGGCGTGCTCAAGTCGCCGGAGCAGTTGAACGGCTTGCGCATTGGCGCCGACAAGGGCACGACCAACGAGCAGCAGGTGCGCGCGAAATTCCCGAGCGCGACGATCGTCGCCTATGACGACACGCCGTTCGCTTTCGCCGCGCTGCGCACGGGCAACGTGCAGGCCATTACCCAGGACGGTCCGAAGCTCGTTGCGTTGCTTGCCCGCGTGCCCGACAAGGCGAACTACGAGATTTCGCCTTTCACGATATCGAACGACTACGAAGGCGTTGGCGTGCCCAAGGGCGAGACGCGCTTGCTCGATGTGGTGAACAGCACGCTGACACACCTCGAAGCGGACGGCGAGGCCGCGCAGATCTATGACAAGTGGTTCGGACCGAAGAGCGCGGCGCCGCTGCCGCGTCTCTTCAAGATTGGCGACGCGGAAAAAAGCAGTTGAGCGTTGCGATCCTCTTCGGCGCCCGCATCCTGTCGGGCGCAATGCTTTCCTTTGCCTGATCCATGCATACCTGGCTTGAACCGAAGTACCTCGCGTGGCTCGAACACGGCTTCTTCGTGACGCTGATGCTGTCCGCGTGCGCGGCCTCGTGCGCAACGCCGCTGGGCTTCGCGCTGGCGGTTGCGCGCACGGCGCGCAGCGGCGCGATCGCACGCGGGGCGGCGGCTTACGTGTTCGTTTTCCGCAATTCGCCGCTGCTCGTGCAGCTGCTGTTCTGGTACTTCGGCGTGGCGGCCGTTTTGCCGTCAGGCTGGATGGCCTGGCTCAACACACCGCACGCGGCAACGCTTGGCCCGCTGACGCTGCACTGGCCGAGTTTCGAGCTGTTCGCGGGCTGGGTTGGATTGACCTGCTACACGACGGCGTTCATCGGCGAGGAGTTTCTTGCCGGCATGCGTGGCGTGAGCGTGGCACAAGAGCAGGCGGCTGCCGCGCTCGGCATGGGCCGCTACGCGACGTTGCGCTACGTGATCCTGCCACAGGCGCTGCGCATTGCGACGCCGCCCCTTGCGGGCCAGTACATGAACCTCGTCAAGAACTCCTCGCTGACGATGGCGATAGGCGTTGCAGAGCTGTCGTATATGTCGCGTCAAGTTGATTCGGAGAGCTTCAGGACATTTCAGGCATTCGGCACGGCCACCGTATTCTATGTGCTGGCCATCGCAGCCATCGAAGTGGCGCTGGTGCTCTGGCAACGCACCGGCACGCGCGCATTGCAGCGAGGCCGGGCGTGACCGGCTTCGAATGGCTTCCGACGCTGCGCTATCTGCTGCTCGGCGCGTTTCCGGCCGGCCCGCTGGGCGGCGTGGCATTGACGGTCGTGCTTTCGGTCGTCTCGGCGTTGCTCGCCGCGCTGATCGGTCTCGCGGGCGGCATTGCGCTCGCCATGACACGCGGCTTCGTCCATCTCGCGCTAACGGTCGTGGTTGCGTTCTTTCGCGCGATCCCCGTGCTGATGCTGATTTTCTGGACCTTCTTCCTGATGCCGATCCTGCTGCACATAGACGTCCCGGGCCTCGCGACCGTCGTGTGTGCACTGGCACTGATCGGCGGCGCGTACCTGTCGCATTCCGTGCATGCAGGCATCGCATCGATCGGCGATGGGCAGCGGCAGGCGGCGCTCTCGCTTGGCTTGACGCGCTGGCAGGCGTTGCGCGCCGTGATCCTGCCACAAGCCGTGCGCGTGATGATGCCGTCGTTCGTCAACCAGTGGGTCTCGCTGGTCAAGGATACGTCGCTGGCCTATATCGTTGGCGTGCCGGAATTCACGTTCCTCGCCAATCAGCTCAACAACCGGCTGATGGTGTATCCGGCGCAGATCTTCCTGTTCGTCGGGCTGGTCTATCTGCTGCTGTGCGGCGCGCTGCAGTGGCTCGCGAACGCCTTGCTCGTGCGCCGCAAATCTCCACACGGGCGCGCGACACGGGCCGGCAGACGTTCGCCCGCCCGCCACGGCTCTGCGGCGAAAGCGGGCGGTCGCGATCGGCAGCGTCTTAGCGCAAGCGCACGATGGTGGACTTGAGCTCCGTATATTTCTCCAGCGCGTGCAATGAGTTGTCGCGCCCGTTACCGGACTCCTTGAAGCCGCCGAACGGGAAGTTCATGTCGTCGGTTTCCTCGTAGCCGTTCACCCACACCGTGCCGGCGCGCAGCCGCCGCGCGGTTTCGTGCGCCGTCGTGAGGCTGGAACTCCAGACGGCGGCCGCGAGCCCATAGGGCGTGTCGTTGGCGAGCGCGATGGCTTCGTCGAGAGTATCGAACGCCGTCACCGCGAGCACGGGGCCGAAGATCTCTTCGCGCACGATCGGGCTTTGCGTGTCCGCGCAATCGAACACCGTCGGCTCGACATACTGCCCGCCGGTTTCGCTGCGCACGCGTTGTCCGCCGTGCAGCAACCGCGCCGTCGCGCGGCCCTGCTCGACATAGCCCAGCACGCGGTCCACCTGGGCCGCGTCGATCAGGCTGCCCATGCGCGTGGCCGGCGAGAGCGGGTCGCCTGGCGCGTACTCCGCCGCGATGGCCAGCACGCGATCGAGGAAGGACGTCTTGATGTCGCGATGCACGAGCAGACGCGAACCGGCCGTGCACATCTGCCCCGTGTTGTAGAACACGGCATGGGCGACGCTACGGGCCGCGCGTTCCAGATCGGGGCAGTCGGGCAGGACGATTTGCGGCGACTTGCCACCGAGTTCGAGCCAGACGCGCTTGAGGTTCGAGTCGGCCGCGCTGCGCGCGATCTTGCGCCCGACCGCGGTCGAGCCCGTGAACGCGAGGCAGTCTACGTCGTTGTGGAGCGCAAGCGCTGCGCCCGTGTCGCCGAAGCCCGGCACCACGTTGAGCACGCCGGCCGGCAGGCCCGCTTGCGCGGCCAGTTCGGCAAGACGCAAGGCCGTGAGTGGTGACTTCTCCGAGGGCTTGAGCACGACGCTGTTGCCGCTCGCGAGCGCCGGGGCGCATTTCCACATGGCGATCAGCGCCGGAAAATTCCACGGCACGACGGCGCCCACCACGCCCACGGGTTCGCGCGTGACGAGACCCAGAAACTCCTCGCCGACTGGCGCGACTTCGCCGCCGGTTTTGTCGATGGCCTCGGCGAACCAGCCAATGCAGTACGCTGACGAGGGAATGTCCACGCTCGTCGTGTCCGCGATGGGCTTGCCCGTGTCGAGCGTTTCGAGCAGTGCGAGCTCGTCGGCGTGCTCGCGTACGAGCTCGGCCCAGCGCAGTAGCACGGCTTTGCGCGCACGCGGCGCCTGGGTGCGCCACACGCCGCGCTCGAAGGTGCTGCGCGCCGCCTTCACGGCGCGATCGACGTCCGCCGCGCGGCAATAGGCGACCTCGGTGAGCGTGCGGCCGTCGATCGGGCTGGTGCACGTGTACGTCTTCGAGTCGTGCGCGGCGCACCTGGCGCCGTCGATCCATGCGCGGCCCTCGATGGCGAGCGTTGCCGCTCGTGCGGTCCAATCCTGCACTGCTTCGGTCATGCGTGGTACTCCTCAATGTCTGGAATGAGATGATGCGGCCATGTCGTAATCGGTGATCCGTGACCGCGCAGGCCGCTCAGGCCGCCGCGCTATGGGCTCCGGCTTGCGCGTCGCGCCGCGCAATGGCAATCACGCGGCCCGCGTCGGCGGGGCGCGCGGCGCGGCTATGGGCGGCATGGATCGCGGCGAGGCGCTGCTGGATCTCGGCAGGAAAGGGCGCGGCGCGCCCGGCCCGCATGTCGACGTGCATGAGCATCTGCTCGGCGCTCGCCAGCAGGGTGCTGCTTTCGGCATGGAACATCTCGTGAAAGATGTGCAGCCGCTTGTGATCGAAGTCGAGCAGGCGCAGCGTCAGCCGCAGCGGCTCGCCGAGCGCGACTTCGCGCCGGTTGCGGATATGCGTCTCGACCGTGTAGACGGAATGGCCGCGCTCGCGGTACTCGTCGTCGATGCCGAAGTAGCGAAAGAACGCATCGGTATTGTCGCCGAACACATAGAGGTAGCACGACTCGCTCATGTGCTGGTTGTAGTCCACCCAGGCCGGCTGAACCGTGCAGCGATGCAGCTCCAGTGGCGTGGCAACCGGCGCGCCCAGATCGAAAGGCTGGGATTTTTGGCCTTCGTATGCCGAACGCAATTGATGCGGATTCAAGGGATCGTGTCGATTCATACGCATGGCGCTCCGTTCTCTGGCTGTCCGCTCCGATGGTATGGCTAATTGAACAATTTTTCAACATCGGTCGGCATACGGGAAAATACGGGTGAAACAACTGGCTTGCGCGGCTTTGTCCTGGGTTGAACATTCATTCAGCAAATTTTATACTCGCCCACGATCGCTGATCAACAAAAGAGCAACACTCAGGTTTGGAGACCTCGACGATGAAGAAACAAGTATTGGCAGCGGGCGTGGCCTGCGCAGTGGTGGCTGGACCGGCATTCGCGCAGAGCAGTGTGACGATGTACGGCATCATCGATGCCGGCATCACCTATGTGAGCAACACGGGCGGCGCGCACGCCTGGCTGTTCGACGACGGCGTGTCCTACGGCAACCGCCTCGGCTTCATGGGCGAGGAGGACCTGGGCGGCGGCAACAAGGCCGTCTTCAAGCTCGAAAACGGCTTCAGGCTGGGCACCGGCAAGCTCAACCAGGGCGGAGCGCTATTCGGGCGCCAGGCCTACGTGGGGCTCGGCAACGAGTGGGGCACGCTCACCTTCGGCAACCAGTACGACTTTGCGTTCGACTTCACGGAAGCGTTCAACGTGAGCGCGTTCGCGAGCGGCTACGGCGTGCACCAGGGCGACTTCGACCGGCAAAGTGGCGACCGCTTGCAGAACGCGGTGAAGTTCGTCAGCAACAGCTACCACGGGCTCGTGGTGGGCGGCATGTACTCGTTCAGCAACACGGCGGGCGACTTCCACGACGGCAGCGCCTGGAGCGTGGGTTCTACCTATTCGATTGGCGACTTCTCGGCGGGCGGCAACTATACGCGCCTGAACAAGCCGCAGGGGCTGGCCACGGTCGATCCGTACGCGCAGATTGGCGTGAGCACGATGTTGGGCCAGACGGTCGCGACTGTCGACCCGCAAACCGGCGCCGTCACCGACCTGTACGCGGACAAGCCGTTCCAGGTCGATTCGCAATCGATCTTCGGCATTGGCGCATCGTATGTCTTCGGCAAGCTCACCGTGAGCGGCGATTTCAGCAACACGACACTGAAGGGCTACGGGCAGTCGTCGACGATGCGCGTCTATGAAGGGGGCGGCATCTATCAGCTGAGCGCGCCGCTTTCGTTCGTGGCAGGCTATCAGTACACCACGTTCGAAGGGCATCACTGGCACGAAGTCGCGCTGGGCACGCATTATCTGCTCTCCAAGCGCACCGACATTTACGCGGCGGTGGACTGGCTGCGTGCGTCGAGTGGCGTGGACGCGGTGATCGGCTATAGTTTCGAACCCTCGTCGAGCCGGACGCAAACGGCTGCGCGCGTGGGCATTCGCCACAACTTCTGAACGGACGCGGACCCGGGCCGCGCCAGCGCATGAGGATCATGAATCAGCCTGAAGAAACTTACTCGTGCGCGCAGGCGGTCGAGCGCCTCGTGCACGTGCTTGGCGCGGACTGCGTGAGCCGCGGCGCCGCGATTGGCGAGCGCTATTTCACGAACTACGGCGAGGCGCCGGGCGAGCGGCCGCTCGCGCTCGTGCGTCCGCGCAGCGTCGAGGAGGTGAGCCGCGCGCTCGCGCTGTGCGATGCGCTGGACATGCCGGTGGTCGTGCAGGGCGGCATGACAGGGCTTGCGGGCGGTGCGGCGCCACGCGCGAGCGATGTGGTGCTATCGATCGAGCGGCTTGCCGGCATCGAGGAGATCGACCGCGACGCGGCAACGGTCACGGTTTGGGCGGGCACGACGTTGCAGGCCGCGCAGGAAGCCGTGGAAGCGGCCGGCTTTACGCTGGGCGTGGATCTGGGCGCGCGCGGCTCGTGCCAGATTGGCGGCAACGTCGCGACGAACGCAGGCGGCAACCGCGTGATCCGCTATGGGACGATGCGGGAGCAGGTGCTCGGGCTCGAAGTGGTGCTTGCGGACGGCACGGTGCTGACCTCGCTGAACAAGATGTTGAAGAACAATGCGGGGTACGATTTGCGCCAGGTGTTCGTTGGCAGTGAGGGGACGCTTGGCGTGGTTACGCGCGTTGTGTTGAGGATGCATCCGAGGATGGCGGCGCCTGCTACGGCGCTGTGTGTGACGGCGAGCTTTGGTCAGGCGCTTGCTTTGCTGCATGTCGCGCGGGCGGCATTGCCTGAGCTTTCAAGCTTCGAAGTGATGTGGCCGCGCTTTTGTGGCTATGTGACGGCGCATACGGCTGATTTGCGTGTGCCGTTTGCTGGGGATGCTGGGCTCAGGGTGTTGATCGAGTGCGCGGGCCGCGATGCGCAGGAGACGGTGGAGCGCTTTCAGGCGGCGCTGGCGGACTGGCTCGAGCAGGGGCTCATTGAGGATGCTGCGCTGGCGCAGAGTGAAGCCGATAAGAGGGCGTTCTGGACGCTGCGCGAGGGGCTTGCTATTGATGCGCTGCCGGATTTGATTAATTTCGATGTGAGCTTGCCGCATGGGCATATGGAGGCGTTTGTTGCTCAGTGCGAGAGTGCGATTGAGGCGCGCTGGCCCGGCGCGCATGTGCTTTTCTTTGGGCATCTCGGGGATGGGAATCTGCATCTGTGTGTGTCCGTGACCTATGCGAGGGGGGAGAGCGCGCATGACGTTGAGGCGCTCGTGTATCGGTTTGTCGGCGAGGCCGGTGGGTCGATTTCTGCCGAGCATGGTGTTGGGGTTTATAAGCGACCGTGGCTTGCGGTCTCTCGGAGTCCCGAGGAGATTGCCGCCATGCGGCGGGTTAAGGACGCGTTTGATCCGCGTGGGATTCTGAATCCTGGTAAGGTTTTGTGAGTCTGTGGTTTGAAATGGGATTTCTGCGGTTTAAGGCGTTGGCCTTAACTTGTATTCGCGGCGGG
>NZ_BAYD01000151.1 GCF_000685075.1 Paraburkholderia oxyphila NBRC 105797 | reverse complement strand
CCGCGAATACAAGTTAAGGCCAACGGCCAAAATAACCCCAAAAAAAATCAAACCGAATAGTCGGCAAGCATCATCACCTGCTCAAATATAAGCACCGCACCGAAGTGCGCAAATCGCCAACTCATATCGTAATGAGCATCACACAGCGCCGCAGAATCGCGCCTCGCGCATATTAGAACCAGCTCTCAAACCATAGACACAACGCTATTAAGCAGCGTCTTCACAAGCACGGCTTGGCGCGTAGCGCCCGTCTTCCCAAAGATCCCCCGCAAATGCGCCCGCGCAGTATTCTTCGCGATCCCGAGCGTCTCGGCAGCTTCATCCAGCGTGAGCCCATCCACAAGCAGCAGCGCCAGCTCGGTCTCAGTAGGCGTAAGCCGATATAGCGACCTCAGCATGGCCCTCGAATGCTGCGGCGAAGAAGCCGGATCGCGTATAAACACGGCCACCGCCGGCCGCCGCGTGCGGTCCTCAGCCCGATAATTCAGCGGAATGGGCCGCAGCAGCACACTAAGCGGAATCTCTCCAGAAGCCCGCGAAAGCGTCGTGGCCTCAACACACGACGTCGCTGCAATCAAATGGTGATTGATCGCCGCCTGAATCGCCTTCTGCAAACGCCGGTCCTCCACCGGGCAGCGCGCCCGCAGCGCATCGTTCACAAGCGTCAAGCTATCCGCCGCCGCAAACAAGCGATTGGCAGCGCCATTACTCTTCATGCACTTGCCATGCTCATCGAGAATCACGGTGCCCACCAGCATGCGGTCCATCGTCCCGGCGTACAGCGTCCGCTCGGATTCGAGCACGTCAAGCGTCGAGTGCAGGTCGACCGCGCGTTGCAGGTGCGGCAGCAGCACGGCAACCAATGCCTTGTCCGCCGTGTCATAGTCGCGCGCGCCATGGCGCCGGCTCACAAAGAAAGCGCAATCCACGGCGTCGCGTGTGCGTATGTTGGCGACCAGGATATAGCGCAGGTCGAGCGGCTTCAGGTATTGCAGATAGAACTCATGCTCGCACCAGGCCTCGGCGCCAAACAGCTCGTCCGCGCTCACCGCCTGGCCCGCCGGCACGGTAGTGAACGGGCAAATCGAGTAGTAATGCTCACTATATGAGGGCTCGCCCGGCAGCAGCGTGCCATAGGCCGAGGCGTTGACGATCAGCCCGGCGCGCCCCGATGCGGGATTGCGCAGCACGAGCGTCACGAAGCTCGCATCGAGCCGCTGACGAATGTATTCGAGCAGTCCCGCCCACGGCGTGGCTTCCACCGGCCCCTGGTAGACGAGCGCGAGCAGGGCGCTCACGTCGCGCGGCGCGAGGCCGGCCGCCTCGAAGCTGGCTTGCGCAATGCCCTCGCAGTCGGCTGCTATATCCGTCGACACTGTGTTCGTCTCCATGGCGTTGTGGCGAGTCCCGTTGCCCGGTCCCGGTTGCCGTTTTCGACGATGATAGGAGCCGAGGCGCGGCGCGCATCGTCCTTTTGAGTTAGACGGCGCGGCAGCGCCGGCCTCCAGCCGCACCCCCACGGGAAGCGGGAGGGTAAGCCCTGGGTAGTCCGCCTGGACGAAGATTCGGGCAACCCGGTATCGGTATCGTCTCCTCACGGCACAACGGAGGAGACAGAGCATGACGACGCCAACCGGCGAGGCGCAGTTGCTTTCAGGCGAGACATGGGCCGCCTTTTGCGAGACGCTGCGGCGCAGCGGCGAACAGATTTTGCGGCCCGAAGCGCCGCACGACGCGTTCACGCGCGCCGAAGGGTTCCGCTATCTGAGCCGGCTCTTGCGCATCGCGCTAGAAATGCATGTGGAGTTCGCAGATGCGGATTTCCCGGGCTTTTTTTCGCCCTCGCACGAGACGGCCAAGATCGGGGCCGACAATCCCGACAATCTCTATCAGTACGCGCGCCTGAACGGCAAGCACGAGTACCGTGTGAGCGGTACTCGCGGCACGGTGTCGTATCTGAGCTTCGGCACGCAGAAGGGCGGCTATGAAACCGACGGCAAGATGCTGCCGACGGGCTTCATCGACGCGAATCATATGCAGGTCGAAGCCGATGGCAGCTTCGAGATCGTCCTCAGCGCACAGCGCCACGAAGGCAACTGGCTGCCGATGGACCCGGCCTCGAACGCGCTGGTCGTGCGGCAGACCTTCCTCGACCGCAAGACGGAGAAGCCCGCGCAGCTGAAGATCGAGCGCATTGGCGCGTCGAGCCAGCCGGCGCCGCTCGACCCGGTGCGTCTGCATGACGGCCTGCAGCGCGCCGCCGCGTTCGTCGAGCAGACGTCGCGCATCTTCGCCAACTGGGCGCAGGGCTATCAGGCGCACGCCAACGCACTGCCCCCCGCCGATCAGGCGGTGTGCCAGGCCGCCGGCGGCGACCCGAACATCTTCTACTACCACACGTACTGGGCGCTCGAAGACGATGAAGCGCTCGTGATCGATGTGGCGCGCGTGCCCGAGTGCGACTTCTGGAACGTCCAGGTCAATAACTACTGGATGGAGTCGCTCGACTATCGCTATCACCAAATCTGCCTGAACAAGCATTCGGCTCAGTTGCGCGAGGACGGCGGCGTCACGCTGGTGCTGAGCGCGCGAGACCCCGGCGTGCCGAACTGGCTGCAGACCGCGGGCCATCGCAACGGCACGCTGTGCCTGCGCTGGGTGGGCGCCACGACGCCCGTGCATCCGTCCACGCGCGTGGTCAAGCTCGAAACGCTGAAGGAGACCGCATGAACGCCGCCAACCCGATTGCGCCGATTGCGCCGATTGCGACGCGCGAGGATACCGATCAACTCGTCAGCCGACTGTTGGCAACCGCGACCGAGCGCGCAGGAGGACTGACCGACTTCGGCGACGGCGGCCATCGTGAAGCGCTCACGGTCCTGTTCGACTCGCTCGCCACACAGGCCAACCTATCGCCGCAAGGCGAAGCGATGCTGCATGAGAAGGTGTTGGCGCAGCTCGTCAACCGCCTCGTGATCGAAGACTATTGCAAGCGCCATCCTGAGATTCTCGCGCAGCCCATCGACGATCCGGTCGTGATCGTGGGCCTGCCGCGCACCGGCACGACGCTGCTGCAGCGTGTGCTCGCCACCGACGCGCGCTTTCATTCGGCGGCGTGGTGGGAAACGCGCTACCCTGCGCCGCTGCCAGGCGAATCGGCGCACGAGAGCGCGCGGCGCGTCGCGCTCGCCCGCGCGGAAGTGGAGCAGATGATCCACTTCATTCCGCAGATCCTCGCGATCCATCCGCTGGACGCCATGCAGCCCGACGAAGAGTTCATGCTGATGGAGCATTCGTTCCTCTGCGCCATGGACTCGTATGCGAACGTGCCGCGCTATACTGCGTGGCTCGCGCAGCAGGACCATACCGAGGTGTACGCGTATCTGAAGAAAATGCTGCAGTTCCTGCAATGGCAGAAGGCGCAGCGCGGCGAGCCGGGCGCGCAGCGCTGGGTGCTCAAGACGCCGCAACACCTGCACACGCTCGAAGTGCTGTTCAAGGTATTCCCGCACGCGAAAGTGGTGTTGACGCATCGCGACCCGACCGCGACCATCCCGTCGATGGCGAGCATGGCGCATACGCTCTGGAAGCTCTACGCCGACGCTCCCGATGCGCGCGAAGTCGGGCGGCAATGGAGCGCGCAGATGCAGCGCGCCGTCCATCACGCGATGGACGTGCGTGCGAGCCTGCCGGCGGAGCGCTTTCTCGACGTGCGCTTCGAGGACACGGTGGCCGATCCGCTGGGCGTGGTCGAACGGGTGTATGCGTTCGCGGGCATGACGTTTCCCGACGACGTGCGCGCCGGCATGCAGGCGTGGCTCGCGCAGAACGGGCGCGAGAAGCGCGCGCCGCACGATTACACGCTCGAGCAGTTCGGCCTGAGCGTCGAGCAGTTGCAGCGCGATTTCGCGCGCTATCGCGAACGCCATATCGAGGCGAACCATGGCGCGTGATCTCCAATACCTGCTCGACCGCATGGATATCAACGATCTCATGATCGATTACGGCACGGCCATCGACCGGCGCGATTTCGCGGCCCTCGACCGTTTCTTCACCGAAGACGCGGTGATCGATTACCGTGCCACGGGCGGCCCGCGCTGCACGCTGCGCGAGGCCCAGGCGTTCCTTGCGCAGGCGCTGCCGCAATTTCCGCGCAGCCAGCACATGATGGGCAACATCAGCGTCGAGATCGAAGGCGAGACGGCGCGCGCCCGCACGATGTGTCACAACCCGATGGTATGGCGCGCGCCCGACGGCAGCGAGCGCGTGATGTTCTTCGGCATCTGGTATGTGGACGCGCTCGTGCGCACGCCCGACGGCTGGCGCATCCGCCATCGCGAGCAGGAACTCTGCTATTCGTACAACTATGAGGGGGGACTTTGAGATGCTTTTGAAGAACAAGGTAGTGATCGTGTCCGGCATTGGGCCGGGGCTCGGTGTGAAGCTCGCGGTCGAAGCGGCGCGCGAGGGCGCGCGCGCGGTCGTGCTCGCCGCGCGCACGGCGGCGAAGCTCGACGATGCCGAAGCGCGCATCCGTGAACTCGATGTGGACTGCGAAGTATTCAAGAGCGTGACGGATATTATGGATCGCGCGCAATGCAGCAATCTTGCGAAGGAGACGGTGGCGCGCTTCGGCCGTATCGACGCGCTAGTGAACAGCGCCTTCGTGCACGGCAACTTTCCCGAGCCGGTGGAGAGCGCCGATCTCGACGGCTGGCGAGCGGTGTTCGACACCAATCTCGTCGGCACGATGACGATCACGCAGGAGGTCGCGGCCCACATGAAGGCGCAGCGCAGCGGCGCAATCGTGATGATCAATACCCAGGCCGTGCGCAAGCCGTTCGTGGGCGAAGCCGGCTATGCCGTGTCGAAGGGGGCGCTCGCCGTCGCGGTGAAGTACCTCGCGAAGGAGCTGGGCCCGCACGGTATCCGCGCCAACACGATCCACATGGGCTGGATGTGGGGCGCGCCGGTGCAAGGCTACGTGCGCCACGCGGCGGCCGAGCACGGCGTGCCCGAGGAACAGATCGTCGCGCCGATCGCCGCCAACATCGCACTCGGCGAGATTCCCCATGACGACGACTGCGCAAAGGCCGCGCTCTTCCTCGTCTCCGATTACGCAAAGGCGATCACGGGCGCAGCGCTCGACGCGAACGGCGGAGACTTCATGCCATGAGCCACGGCGGCCCCACGACAAACAGCGCAGACGCGCCACTGCCCATCTACGCCTTCAACGGCGACGCCGACGGGCTGTGCGCGCTCCAGCAGCTGCGGCTGGCCGAAGGCGCCGATGCGGTGCTGGTCACGGGCGTCAAGCGTGACATTCACTTGCTCAAGCGCGTGGCGGGCGGTGCGGGCGTGCGGGTCACCGTGCTCGACGTATCGCACGATCAAAACCGCGACGATGCCCTGCGCCTGCTGGACGAGGGCGCGTCGCTGCGCTATTTCGACCATCACTTCGCGGGCGAGCTGCCAACGCATCCGCGCTTTGAGGCGCACATCAACACGGCGCTCGATGTCTGCACGAGTGCGCTCGTCAACGGCTATCTCGGCGGCCGCTACGCGCGCTGGGCGATCGTGGGCGCATACGGCGACGCGCTGACCACGCTCGGCGAAGCCCTCGCGCGCGCGCATGGCATCGGCGGCGAAACGCTCGGGCGGCTCGCGCAGCTAGGGCTCCTGCTGAACTACAACGCCTATGGCGATACGGTCGACGACCTGCATTTCGCACCCGAAGCGCTGGCAGAGGCGCTGCTGCCGTTCGCCGACCCGCTCGCGTTCGTGGAAGCCAACGACGTGTTCGCGGCGCTGAGCGACGGCTATCGCGACGACATGGCGAAGGCGCATGCGCTGCCGGCCGGGCGCGACGTGCCAGGGACGCGGCTGATCTGTCTGCCTGGCGAGGCATGGGCGCGGCGCGCGTCCGGCACGCTCGCCAATGAGCTGTTGCAGCGCGAGCCGGAGCGCGCGCTCGCCGTGCTTTCGCCGAAGCCCGGTGGCGGCTTCGTGGTGAGCCTGCGCGTGCCGGCCGGCTGCGCAACCGGCGCCGACGATTTTTGCCGCCAGTTCGAGACGGGCGGCGGGAGAAAGCGCGCGGCGGGCATCAACCATCTGCCGGAGGCCGAATTCGACGGCTTCGCCGCACGCTTCGAGGCGGCGTTCAGAGCGTGAACCGGGAGAGCAGGGTGAGCGGCCTCAATCGTCGCCCCAGCGCCAGCGAGGCGGCTCGCCTTTGAGCCAGCACACGAAGAGGAGGACGACGCTGTAGAGCACGACCAGCAAGATGAAGGTCAAGCGATGATGGTCCGGCGGGGCAAAGCGCGCGGTTGCGCCGATCAGCGTGAAGTAGGCGATCAAGATCGCCCACCCTTGCCAGCAGTTCGGCAAGCCCCAACCCCAGCCGTAGCGCTTGGCCGGGAACCAGTAGTCGGGTGTCGGTGGCATGGCATGATCTCCGGTCTCGCGCGCCGTCCGTGTGCTGGCCGCACGCGTTCAAGGTTGGTTCGTTCATTGTCGTCGATTTTTCCCGGCCGCTCGCGCAATGCGTAGCACCCGCTCGAGCCGGAACAGGGCGTCCCGCGGCGACGCGGGCCAGCGATCGCACGGCATTGTGACCGCGAACGCGTGCGCGAAAGCCGTGTTAAAGGGCGGATTGCACGATTGAGGACAATGCGGGCGAGCGTTTGCCGTGCGCGGCAACGGCGAGGCTCTATCATGCGGGAATTGCAATCAATGCTTGCACCCGCCATGCGCATCACGCCCTTGCCGCCTCTTCAATGTCTGGTCGCTTTCGAAGCCGCCGTGCGGCACGCGAGCTTCACGCGCGCGGCCAGCGAACTGCACCTGACGCAAAGCGCGATCAGCCGCCAGATCCAGCAACTCGAGGATTTCCTCGGGCGCTCGCTGTTCGTGCGCGAGCACCGCTCGTTGCGCCCGTGGACGCCGTGCGCGAGGAGATCCAGAAGGGCGCCACGCAGATCAAGATCATGGCCTCGGGCGGCGTGGCCTCGCCGGTCGATCCCATTTCCAATACGCAGTACTCCGAAGACGAGATCCGAACGATCGTCGGCGAGGCCGAAGCGGCCAATACTTATGTGATGGCGCATGCCTACACCGTAAGAGAAGCGCAGAAGCGGGGCGGCAGATATGTCACCCCGCTTTTTTTTATTGCTCACACAACATGTTGGTGGCGAGAATCACGCCTCGGCCAGCGTGATGGTCACATCGATATTGCCGCGCGTGGCCTTCGAATACGGGCAGGTCCGATGCGCCATCTCGACGACGCGTTGCGCCACCTCGCGCTCGAGACCCGGCAGGCTCACGTTCAGGCGCGCGCGCAGCGAATAGCCGTCGTCGCCCTTCACGAGATCGATTTCGGCATCCACGGCCGTCTCGCCGGGCAGGGCCGTCTTCAGTTGGCCCGCCGCGAACCCCATCGCGCCGATGAAGCACGCCGACCAGCCCGCGCCGAACAATTGCTCCGGATTGGTGCCCGGTGCGCTCGATCCCGGCGACGAGAGTTTCACTTCAAGCCTGCCGTCCAAACTGTGGGATGCGCCGTCGCGGCCTCCGGTGGTGTGCGTCTTGCCCGTGTACAGAACGTTTGCTGCCTGGCTCATGGTGGATTCCTCATGAAGAGCGTTGAATGATGTTCCTGGAGCGGCGTGATCCGGTCGGCGTCGGGGAGTCCGGGGCTACCTGGAAGCCGTCGCGTGGATTTCGCCGTTGACGCATTAGAACCGTCCGATGTATCCGGCATGTTTTCAGGAGCGGCGTAATTGATTCGTTATGTGTACGCGGATTGGGCAGATACAGTGAGATACAAAGCATCCACATGATTCGGCTATAAAAACGTTGCAGCGCTTTATCCCATCCAAACAGGAGAAACGAGTCATGTCAGATCCCGTCAATGTCCGCCGTCGCCGGCTTCTCGGCACTACGCTGGCGAGCATCAGCCTCGCGGAACTTGGCTTGAGCAGCATTGCCAGTGCGCAGACGCCCAACGGCGCGGCGCCGAACACGCGCACAGGCAGCGGTGTTGCGTTCGGGCCCATTCAGCAGATCGACGCCGGCGTGCTCAACGTGGGCTACGCTGAAGCGGGGCCGAAGAACGGTCCCCCGGTGCTGCTGCTGCATGGCTGGCCCTACGACATCTACAGCTATGTCGAAGTCGCGCCGATGCTGGCCGCGGCCGGCTATCGCGTGATCGTGCCGTATCTGCGCGGCTACGGCTCGACGCGCTTTCTTTCGGCGGACACGCCGCGCAACGGGCAGCAGGCGGTGACCGCCGTCGACATCGTCGCGCTCATGGATGCCTTGAAGATCGATCAGGCCGTGCTTGGCGGCTACGACTGGGGCGCGCGCACGGCGGACACCATCGCCGCGTTGTGGCCCGAGCGGGTCAAGGGCCTCGTCTCCGTGAGCGGCTACCTGATCGGCAGCCAGGAGGCGAACAAGAAGCCGCTGCCGCCGCAAGCCGAGCTGCAGTGGTGGTATCAGTACTACTTCGCGACCGAGCGCGGCGCGCAGGGTTACGCGGCGAACCGCGACGCCTTCAACAAGCTGATCTGGCAACTGGCATCGCCGAAATGGAACTTCGACGACGCGACCTACGCGCGCTCGGCTGCCGCGTTCCAGAATCCCGATCACGTGGCGGTTGTCATTCACAACTATCGCTGGCGTCTTGGCCTCGCGCAGGGGGAGTCGAAATTCGACGGCATCGAGCAGAGGCTGGCCGCCGGGCCGACCATTGCAGTGCCGACGATCACGCTCGAAGGGGATGCCAATGGCGCGCCGCATCCGCAGCCGGCGGCCTATGCGAAGAAGTTCACGGGCAAGTATGTGCACCGGGATATTGGCGGCGGCATTGGCCATAACCTGCCGCAGGAAGCGCCGAAGGCTTTCGCCGAGGCTATTCTGCAGGTGACGCATTTGTGATGCGGGGTGGCTGCGCGCTCGTTGTGGGCGCGCAGCGATTTGAATCTCGTACTCTGGCAAAAAGAATGGCGCGCCGCGTGAACGGCGCGCCATTCTTTTTTCTGAAACAGACACAAGGCAAATGGCGAAGAGGCGAATTGCGAATCGCAATTCGCCTCCCCAACATCAACCCCGCTTGCCATCCACCCCCAACAGTCCCCGAATAGCCTGTTCGGTCTCCTCATAGTGCCCTTCACCAACTTGCCGATAAACCACCTTGCCGTTCTTGTCGATGAGATAAAGCGCGGGCCAATACTGGTTCCCATAGGCATTCCACGTCGCATACTGATTGTCCTGCACGACCGGATATTGAATGCCGAACCGCGCAATCGCCTTCTTCAGATTGCCCGTGTCGCGCTCGAACGGATATTCGGGCGTATGCACGCCGACCACCACGAGCCCCTTGTCGCGATAGCGCGCGTACCAGTCCTTCACATAGGGCACCGTATGCGCGCAGTTGATGCAATCGAAGGTCCAGAATTCGACGAGCACGACCTTGCCGCGCAACTGCTTCAGATCGAGCGGCGCGCTATTGAGCCACGCGCCGGTGCCGGTAAAGTCGGGCGCGCTCGCGCCGGTCTGCACGGGCGCGGGCTCGGCGACGGGATTCGAGTCGGATGCGAAGGCAGCCCAGGCGCCGGTGGCGGCCAGCCCTGCAAACGCGGCAACGGCGGCCGCAATCTTGAGTCGATCGAACATGACGGGATCTCCGTGGTTGGGTGTTCGACCGTATTGGAGCGCGCGCACGTATCCGGCAGATGTCCCGGGCACGCGCATGTGAAACGTAGTGTGTCGCCGCGCGCGCCGGATACACAGGGATACAAAGCAGGCACCGCGCGCCTCGAGAATCTCACGCGCCAATGCCCGCTTCGAGCTCATCCATCGCGCCTTCATGCGCCTCGAGCAGGCGCCGCACGTCGGGCAGCGCGCGGCGCACGAGCGCGCGAGTCGAGGCGGGCAGGTCCGCGCAGGCGTCCTCGATGTCACCGCTTCGGTGGTCGCCGAGCATTGCGAGGAGCACGCAGGCCTGGTGCACGTCCTTTTGCGACTTGATGAGCATGTTGGTGCGCAAGCGCGACACCAGCAGCTTGTGAATCGCAAAGCGCGCCGGGTCTGGAACGCGCACGGGAACCGCGCCGTGCCTCGAAATGAGCGTGCCCATCTGCGACTTGCCGAGCAGGAAGGCGAGGTAGGGGAGCCCCGTTGCGTGCGCGCCCAGTTCGGGCACCGCGATGGTCGGGAATGAATCGTCCTCCGAAGGCACGAGCAGGTCGACATGAAAGCGCGTCGCGCCGGCTTGCTTGAACGAGGTCGATGGCGCGCCGCGCGTCATCGGCGGCACTTCCACGAAGGCGATGCCGGTCTCTTTGAGGATCGCGAGCAGCCCGCCCGTGGGCACGTGCTGGAGCGCGAGTTGCCGCGCGCGCGCAATATCGACGTCCTCGGTCTCGTAGGCCACGGACTTGATGCCGAGGCTGTTGAGCAGCACCGCGTAGGCATGGGAGCCGATGAGCACGGCCCCGGCCTGGAAAAGGCCGTGGTTGTACAGCACGCCCATCGTGGCGTAGGTCTTGTTATCGGCGATCTGAAAGCCCAGCTTCGCGAGTTCGCGGATGCGGCTCACGAGGTCCTTGCCTTGCACGATGCGCTCGCGCATTGCCTCCACGCGCGCCTCCACGTCGGGGTCGCCTTGCGGGCCACCCAGGCTTTCCTCCTGCTTCTTGCCCTCGGGGTTCATGAACTGGCGGGCGTAGTAGACGAGGTCTGCGCGCTTGTGCTCGAGGATCGTCCCCGGCGCGCCGACGAGCACGGTGTCCTGCGCGGCGGCAGCTTGCTCGACGTTCGCAAGCTGGGCGCAAAAAGCCTGGTCGTGACGTTGGTAAAGGGGGGAGCCGAGCATGTCCTGAGCCGTTTTCAGTAATTTTTGATATTTTACTGAAAAACGGCCGGTAGTGGAAATTTCAGTAATTTTTCGATAATTACTGAAAACCGGGATGCCTCGGCGCAAGTGGCGCGCCCGCCGCCGCGGGCGGGCGTTGCCTCACCGCCAGCGGCGCAACGCGCCGCCGCACGCCGAGCGCCGCGTTACCTCGCGAAGCGGATGTCGAGCGAGCGCAGATACGTTTGCAGACCCGCGTCCTGGAGCGGGATCACGTAGGCGTTGTCGCCGGACTCGTTGAAGTGCGCGTGCCAGTAGCCCGGCGGCGTGACGAACGCCATGCCCGGCATCCAGTCCACGCGCACCGGATCGACGATGTTGCCGCTCCCGTCGAGCTCCGTGCCCACCAGCGTGTAGACGCCCGGTTTCGCTGCGGGGATGAAGTCGAGCGCGATGGACTGGTGACGATGCGGTTTTTGCATCGTCCCGGGACCGATCATGCCGAACATGGCCCACATCGAATGTGTCACCGTGCGCGTCTGCGGAAAATTGGTGTTGCCGAGCAGCACGCTGATCCGGTTGCGCTGGCTCGCGCCCGGCGCGTTCGCCACCGCCTCCAGCTCCGCCTTGGCGCGTTGCGCGGGGTACAGCGTGGGGCTGAAACGTGCGTGCGAGATCGTGGTGCCGAGATAGCTGAGCAGGGGCGCATCGCTGACGTAGTAGAGGCGGGCGGTCGTCTGCGCCGAGAGCACGGCTTCGGTGCCCCCAGGCAGCGAGAAAAAGTCGCCCGCGCCGAACAGGAAGGCCGCGTCGCCCTGCGTCACGGCCCCCGCGCCTTCGAGCACGTAGAACACCTGCGAAGTGGCGTTCGGGTTCACCGAAACATGCTCGCCCGCCACGATGCGGATGAAGTTCGCGAGCAGCGCGGGCCCCGTGGCCGGGAAGTCGCAGCCCAGCTCGGCGGAGAGGTCGAGCGGCACGATGCGCGTCGGGCCATCGTCGTACAGCGACGAGAGAAACGACCGGTAGGGCACGCGTGAAATCAGACGGGCTCCGATCGGATTGGCCGACGACGTGTATTCGAAGTATTCGGCCTCGCGTGTCGTGAAATCGTCGTTCAGCTTGAGCGTCGAGGGATCGGTCCGGGTTTGCATCTTCTGATTCCTTTGAAGGTGGGGCTCGTCGAGCGGAGGTTTCGCTGCTTGAATGCATCGTGGGGCGCAACGGCATGAGCAGGACTATAGGAGCGGGGTGGGACGCGCAGAATGGCGCTCGGGCGGAATCAGTTTTGCGTGGCGCGGATAGCGGTCATCGAGGGCCGTGGACCGGGCCGCCCGGGTAGAATGCGCAACGACGACGCCCGGCCGTTCCATCGCCGGGCCGAAAGAACAGGGCGGGACGAGGGCGGAGGCGCGCAAGGTGGTGATCGATTATTTTTTGGCGATTCGGGCATTTCTTCAGGCCGCGGAGCTGGGCAGCTTCAGCAAGGCGGCCGAGCGGATCGAGGTCAAGACGTCGACGGTCTCGCGCTATATCTCCGAGCTCGAAGCCGACCTTGGGATCGCGCTGTTCAATCGTTCGACGCGCGGCCTGACGCTGACCGAGGGCGGGCGCGTCTTTCGCGAGCGCGCCTTGCGGGTGATGCAAAGCCTCGACGAGGCACGCGAGGCCGCTTCGTCGCTCAATAGCGCGCCGCAGGGCGTGCTGCGCGTCACCATGCCGACCTCGTTCGGACGCCGGCACGTGATCCGCCATCTGCCCGAGTTCATGGCGCGCTACCCGAAGATCAACGTCGATGCGATCTTGACCGACGAGGTCGTGAACCTCATCGACGCCGGCATCGACGTGGCCGTACGCATCGGCGTGCTGCCCGATTCGCAACTGATGGCCAGGCAGCTCGCCACGCACCGGCGCATCGTCTGCGCGAGCCCGGCCTACCTCGCGCGGCGCGGGCATCCCGCCACGCCCGCGGAACTCGCGTCGCACGAGGCGATCCGCTTTCCGCTGACCGCCGAGGACAAGTGGGTCATCGTGAGTCCGTCGGGCCGCGGCAGCGCGAGCGAAGTCACCGTCAAGCTCGGCGGGCGCCTGCGCGTGGACGACACCGAGGCCGTGCTCTCGCTGGCGCTCGCCGGGATGGGCGTCGCGTTGCTGCCCGAATGGGCCGCGGGCGGCGCGCTGCGCGAAGGCAAGCTCGTGCAGTTGCTGCCCGGCTGGGAGGCGCGCACCTCCACCGCGACGCCGGGCGTCTGGGGCGTCTATCCGCCCAAGAAAACCGTCTCGTCGAAGGTGCGTGCGTTCCTCGACTTCTTTGCGGGCCTCTACGCGCGCGAAGGCTATTGGCAGGAGCCATCGGCTTAGCGCACGTTAGCGCGCGTCAGTGCAAGTGCCGCAGCTTGTCCGGGTTGCGCACGACATAAATGGCCGCGATCTTGCCGTTCTCGATATCGAGCGCGGTCGTCTGCAGCTCGCCGTCTGCCTCGAGCGTCACGAAGCCGGGTAGTCCGTTGATGAAGCCCGCGCGCACGAGCGTCGAACCGTTCTTGCGGAACAGCTCCGCCAGATACGCATGCACCTTCATCACGGTTTCGAAGCCGAACAGCGGCTTGCCCGCGGCGGACCGCTTGCCGCCGCCATCCGCATGCAGGCTCACATCGGCGGCCAGCATCGCGCCCAGGGCGCTCATGTCGCCGCTGCGCGATGCGGCGAAGAACGCCTTCGCCAGCTCCACGCCGCGTTCTTTCTCCACGCGAAACCGCGGGCGCGATTCGCGCACGTGCGTGCGCGCCCGCGCCGCGAGTTGTCGGCACGCGGCGGGCTCGCGCTGGATGGTCACCGCGACCTCGTCGAAGTCGAGACCGAATACGTCGTGCAGCAGGAAGGCCGCGCGCTCCAGCGGCGAGAGCCGCTCGAGCGCGAGCATCAGCGGCAGCGTGACGTCCTCCTGCTCGTCTTCTTCGACAACCGGGTCGGGCAGCCACGGTCCCACATAAGTTTCGCGCTGATGCCGCGCGGACTTGAGCTGGTCGAGACACATCCGCATCACCATGCGGCGCAGGAAGGCCTCGGGCACACGGACCTCGGCGCGATCGGCGTGCAGCCAGCGGATGAACGCGTCCTGCACGATGTCCTCGGCATCCGCGACCGAGCCGAGCATGCGGTACGCCACGCGGATCAGCTTGCGCCGCAGCGGGTCGAAGCTCGCCGCGGCGTCTGAGGCATCACCCGCGTCCCCGGCGTGAGTCGAAGCGGCGTCCGTCATGCGGCGGCAGCCGATTTCGCCATGGCCTTCGCCGCCGCCGGATCGGCCCACAGGCCGAAGCCAACCGCGAGACGATTCCAGCCGTTGATCACGTTGATCATCAGCGTGAGCTTCACCTGCTCCTCCTGCGTAAAGTGGTCGTTGAGCGCGGCGCGGGCGCGCTCGATCGCATCGTGTCCTTCGGAGATGCGCGTGAGCGCCTCGGTCCAGGCCAGCGCCGCGCGTTCGCGCTCGCTGTAGCAGGGCGCCTCGCGCCAGGCGGAAAGCAGGTAGAGGCGTTGCTCGGTCTCGCCGGCCTCGCGCGCATAGGTCGTGTGCATGTTAATACAGTTGCCACACGCGTTGATTTGCGAGGCGCGCACCTCCACGAGCGCGACGAGGCTGGGTTCGAGGCTGCCGGCCACGGCAAGCGAGGTGCCCATCCAGGACTTCATTTGAGCGGGGGCGGCGGCGAACGGGTCGAGCTTGGCAGTCATGGTTCCATCTCCTTTCGTGTGGGTTCCACTGACATGACGAGCTAGCCCGCCCCGCGTGTGACATCGATGCGAAAAATTTTTCGGTGTGCGGGTGCCGGGACTGGCAAAGCCGTTCAGCCCGACTCAACGCGCCGCATCACACCGCGCGTCATGCATCGGGCGTGGGGCGCGCATCGAGCTTGAGCTGCATGAAGGCGAGGTCGAGCCACGCGCCGAACTTCATGCCCACTTCCTTCAGATGCCCCACGTGCTCGAAGCCGAGCTTTTCGTGCAGCCCGATGGAGCCGGCATTGTTCGCCTCGATGCCCGCCACCATCACGTGCTTGCCGATTGCGCGCGCCCGGCCGATCAGTTCCTGCATGAGGGCCACGCCGATGCCCCGGCCTCGCTGGTCGTTGCGGACATAGACCGAATGCTCGACCGTATGCCGATAGCCGTCGAAGGCACGCCAGTCGCCGAACGAGGCATAGCCGAGCACGGGCCCGTCGCCGTCGACGGCGACCAGCACCGGGTAGCCGGCCTTTTGCCGGTCGGCGAGCCATGCCGTGCGGTTGGCCGCGTCGACCGTCAAATCGTTCCAGATCGCGGTCGTGTTCAGCACGGCGTCGTTATAGATTGCCGTGATACCGTCGATGTCCGCTGGACCCGCATCGCGGATTTCCATGGCAGCTCCTTCGTCTAGTCCACTATAATGGATCGAGTGTACACGATATTAGACAGCATAGATCAACGGATCGGTGCTCGCATTCGAGGCGAGCGCGAGGGTCGCGGCTGGTCGCTCACCGACCTCGCCGGCAAGTCCGGTGTCTCGCGGGCCATGATCCACAAGATCGAGCGCGGGGAGAGCAGCCCGACGGCATCGCTGCTGGCGAAGCTGGCAGGGGCGTTCGGCATGAGCATGTCGGCGCTGCTCGCGCTCGCGGAGCTCGAAGAGGGGCGCTTGCTGCGCGCGGCCGACCAGCCGGTGTGGGTCGATCCGCAGAGCGGGTATGTGCGGCGCCACGTATCGCCGAAGACGGCGGCGCCGCTGAACCTCGTGGAGATCGACCTGCCCCCGGCCGCGGAAATTCCGATGCCGGCGTCGGCCTATTTGCAGACCCGGCAATTGATCTGGGTGCTGGCCGGCGATCTGGTGTTCATCGAAGGCGGGGAGCGCCACGAACTGGGCGCAGGCGATTGCCTGGAGCTGGGACCGCCGAGCGACTGCGTCTTCAAGAACGAAAGCCAGCGCACGTGCAGGTATGCGGTGATCGTGTTTCAGAAAGCGTGATTCACGCGCTCGGCCGTTTTTCATGCTGTCCCCTTGCGGCCTGACCTGAGAGCCGTCGAGGCGGCAAGGAGATCTTGAGGTCTGTGCCGCGCTCGCGCTGGACTTGGCGATGTCCCGCTGCGAAATTCTCGCGCAGTTTATTACGGCATCCTGATTAATATGTTTTTCCCCCGGGCATATCCGTTCGCCGGCACGACCACTATTGCGCCATTGACATAAGCAGTATTCGCATATCCACGCGGCATTACTGCAACAACGGCACCTTGCGTCCTTGTGGCGGGCTTGCCCCTCACGTTATATTTCGCTAGATATAACGATATGTTCCGTAAAGAAATTGCAATGACATCGCGCTCCCGCATCGCATTACCCACGCTCGCACTCGTCTCCACAGGAATCGGCACCGCTCTCCCGGCTCACGCGCAGGACAACGAAGCCCAGCTTGCCCCGATTGTCATCACGGGCGTGATGCCCGTGACCTGGCCGTCGTACCAGGTCAAGCAGACCGTAGTCGGGCCGCTCGGCGAAAAGAAGCTGCTCGATACGCCTTATTCGATCGACGTCATTCCGCAGTCGCTGGCCCAGAATCAGCAACTGCGCAGCGTGCAGGAGGCGTTCACCTACATTCCTTCGGTGCAGGGCTGGAATATCCGGCCCCAGACGCGCGGCATGCAGGCGGGCGTAGTCCAGAACACGCGCATTGACGGCATGAACATCGCCGCGACGACCGACTATCCGATCGAGCAGTTCGACCGCATCGAGGTGCTGAACGGACTCGCCGGCGCGCTTTACGGGCCGGCGAGTCCGGCCGGCACATTCAACTACGTGCTCAAGCGTCCGACCGATGAGCCCCTGCGTGAATTCACGCTCGGCTACGAGTCCAACGATCTGTGGACCGAGCATCTCGACCTTGGCGGCCACTTCGGCAACGACGACCGCTTCGGCTACCGGCTCAATCTGCTCAACCAGGATGGCGAGGGCTATGTCTCGGACAGCCGTCTGCGCAGACGCCTCGCGAGCCTCGCCTTCGATATCCGCTTTACGCCGGACACCCGGCTCGAAACGAACTTCAGCACGTACCACTACCTGGACACGGGTTTCCCGGGGACCTTCGCGCTGGCGAAGAACGTGCTGCTTCCCGCCGCGCCGAACCCGGCAACGGTCGGGCTCGGCCAGTCATGGGCCGGTGATGACAACGTCACGAACATGATGGGCGCGACGCTGAAGCACGACTTCAATCAGGACTGGCACCTGAGCGCCGGCGTGCTGCGCGAAACGAACGACCGCGCCTCGACCGTGCCGACCCTCACGCTCACCAATAACAAAGGCGCGTACACGGAAACCACCGCGACGACGACCTACAGTCTCGACCAGATCATCAGCAACACGATCGCGCTGAATGGCCACGTTGCGCTTGCCGGCATGACGCACGACGTGTTCGTCTCGACCACCGGCTTTTACTGGAACCGCTATACGCCATACCAGACCGGTGCGATCACACTCGGCACCGGCAACCTCAGCAATCCGGCGATCTTTGCCGAGCCGACGCTGCCGGATTTTTCGGACCGCTATCGATCGGTCGGCACGTTCCAGCAAGCGATCAGCGTGGGCGACACGATCAGCTTCAACGAGCATTGGTCGACGCTGCTGGCTGCCAGCCAGAGCTGGATCCATGCCGAGAACTACAACGCGGCGGGTGCGGTCAAGAGCAAGTACAACGCCGATGGCTTCAGCCCCACGGCGAGCCTGATGTACAAGCCGCTGGAAAACATGACCGCCTATGTCACCTACGCGGACAGTCTGCAGCAGGGCGACATCGCGCCGTCGGGCACCGTCAACGCGGGCGACGAACTCGCTCCGTACCGCAGCAAGCAGTGGGAGCTCGGCTACAAGGTCGATCTCGGCAGCGCGACGCTGGGTGCCGCGCTCTACCGGATCGAGCGGCCCTATGCCATGGTGAGCGCAGACAACGTCTATGCGGAGCAGGGCGAGCAGGTGAACCGCGGGATCGAGCTGACCGCGACGGGCGCCGTCACGCGCGACATCAACGTCTACGCGGGGCTTTCGCTGCTGGATCCGCGTCTGCACGACACCGGCGTGGCCGCCACCGAGGGCACGCAGATTCTCGGGTTGTCGCGCGTCGTGTTCGACGCACTGGTCGATTACTCGGTGCCGACCGTGGCTGGCCTCGGCTTCAACGTGGACTTGAATTACGCGAGCCGCCGCGCCGCCAACTATTCGAACACCGATTACGCTGACGGCTACACGGTCGTCAACCTCGGCGCGCGCTACCTGACAAAGATCGCCGGCAAAGCCGTGGCGCTGCGAGTAGGGGTGGACAACGTCGCCAACCGCCACTACTGGGCCAACATCACACCTGCCGGCCAGAACGGCTACACCGGCACCGATAGCGGTACCGCCACACTCGGCGCGCCGCGTACGGTGCGCGCATCCATCCAGGTCGATCTCTGAAATGAAAAAAACGTCTTCCTTCCTGCTTCAGGCGCTGCTGTCTTCCGTCACCGGCCTGAGCGCCTGTCTCGCGGTGGCCCAGCAGGCTCCCGCCATGCCAACTATCACGGTCTACGCGGCCGGCAGCATGGGCGGCGCGCTCGGCGCCATCACGCGCCAGTACACGAGCGAGACCGGCCAGCCGGTGCAACTCGTGACCGGACCTGCCGGAACCTTGCTCGAGAGGATCGAGCACTCGGGCGGGGCCGACATTTTCGTTTCCGCGAACATGGAGCATCCGCAACGGCTTGCGTCGGAGGGAAAGGCTGCGCCCGTTGTCGTATTTGCGCGAAATCGGCTGTGTGTCGAGGCGCGTCCCGACGTCGGGCTGACCAGTGCGAACTTGCTCGACAAGTTGCTCGATCCGGCGATCAAGATTGGCACTTCGACGCCGAAGGCGGACCCTGGCGGCGATTATGCGTGGGCGCTGTTTGAAAAGGCCGGCACGGTTCGGCCGGGGGCCACGCAGACGCTGGAAGCGAAGGCGCGGCAACTGGTGGGGGGGGCCGTCGCGCCGCCTGTGCCGGCCGGGCAGAATCCGGTGAAGTACTTTCTCACGACCCACTATGTCGATGTGTTTATCGGTTACTGCAGTTCGCACGAACCGACGCCCGATACGACGTTCACGCAGGTTGAGTTGCCAGCCGATCTGGCTTTTCCCGTCGATTACGGGATGACTGTGGTTGAGTCGCCGCAGAATGCCGCGACACGTAGTGCCGCTTACCGGCTGGCGATGTATATGATGAGTCCGGCGGCGCAGGACGTGCTATCGCAGTATGGGTTTACGCCGGTTGCGCGGCGGTAGGCGCGAGCGGCCGCCGCTTGTGGCGGAGTTTGTGCGCATGCTCTAGTTTGCGCTTGCGTGTCCCGACGCTAACGGGCGCGATTTCCAGGAGTCGCTCTAGTCTGGTCTTGGCCTTAACTTGTTTTCGCGGCGGGCCGCATGCGTTGCCCCTGTGCGGGGCGGCACCTACTTTTCTTTGCAGCCGCAAAGAAAAGTAGGCAAAAGAAAGCGGCTCACACCGCTA
>NZ_BAYD01000152.1 GCF_000685075.1 Paraburkholderia oxyphila NBRC 105797 | reverse complement strand
GCGCCTCGGCCAGGCGCACCAGCGCGCGAGCACGGTCGGGCTCCACGAAGCCCTTGAAACAAATGCCAAATTGCATGTCGTTCCTCCTGAGTAAAGACTTAAAGTAAGTTATGCGGGTAGTCCCGGCGCCCAGATACGAATGCCGGCATGGCTGAACGGAACCTTCTTGCTGATATTGAGGCGAATTAACAGCGGCGTGATGGCCTCCACGCAACGCGCGGCTGACGCGGGCCCGGCGTAGTACGTGCTGACACCGATGCGGCCGACCAACTCCATCACTGCCTCGGCGGCTTCGATGTCGTTGCCGCACACCAGGACATCGCAATTGATTGGCTGATCGATATGGTTGAGCGAATGCGCGGAGACGTTGTGCAGCGCGCCGACCACGCGAACCTCGTCGCCCAGCAGGGCTTGCGCGGCCTCCGTGGCCGAACCTTCCGGCGGCATGGCGACGCGCTTGGGGTCACCCGGCGCAAGCGGCACCACGAGGTCGACCAGTATCTTTCCGTCAAGCGCCGGCGCGATGGCGCGTAGCGTGGCATCGTGGCCGGCATAGGGCACCGCCAGCATGACGAGCCGGTCGGCGGCCATCACGGCGTCGCTGTTTTCGAAACCGTCAATGCGCGCGCTGAGCGGCAGTCCTGCGAGTTTCGCATTGAGATCGCGCGCGATTTCCGCGCTGCGCGCGCCATCGCGCGAGCCGAGCGCGACATTGATTCCCGCCATCGCGAACCGCAAGGCTAGCCCCTGCCCTTGCGGCCCTGTACCGCCAAGAATGGCTATGGTCATTGAAACAAGTCCTCCTTCAAGGGGCGCACCAGTTGGCTGGCATGAGCGCCGTTGTCGATCTCCCAGCTCAGCCCGCGCACGAGCACGAGCACCACGGGCGTAACGCTGTCCTTGCCGATCCGCAGTCCGGCCGCCGCTGCTGCTTCGTCGGCGAACGCCGGCCGCGAAACCGGCGTCGAGCCTCAATACGCCTCCACCGGGCCGATCCCGTTGATGAGCATCGGCACGTTGGCTGCGCCGATGGCCACGTTGTCTTGCGCGGGTCCTTGCCGCTCAACGATCCCTTGACTACCGCGAGGGGAGGCGACGCCCACGCGCGTGGGCGAGCACGAGGCAATCGTCGATGGTATCGATATCGCGTGCGAGAAACGGCAATCTGCAGCGTGCCACACTAAGTTCGCATTCCTGTGCACTACGCGTGTGCAGTGCCGCGGACTGCGGCCCGTAGTGAAAGATGAAAGGCTGTGGCGGCGCAAGCGCGAGGTAGTTGGTGCCACCGTCGTGCGACTCCGCGAGTGTGAGCTCGTAGCGCTGCGACAGTGCCAGCAACCGTCGCACCTCGGCGCGAAGCCAAACCGGAACGTCGCCCGGTACGATCACGAGCCGCTCGTAACCGCCAGCCGATGCGTGCCGCAAGGCCAGCCCGGCCGCGGCGTTCAGGCCGGCCTCGCGCGCCTCGAGCAGCACGCCCGCACCGTGCCGTGCCGCCAACGTAACGACCTGCGTCGTGTCGTCAGTCACGGCCACTACGTCGAAATCCGGCCAGTTGCTGCGAAAGAACGCCACGGTGCGCTCGAACAAGCGCATCGCGAGTTGCTCGCGCTGGTGGTCGCCCATTGCCGGGGCAAGGCGCGTCTTGGCGCGCGCCGGCGCTTTCATCGGAATGGCGAGAAGCGTCTTCATCTCGTGGCCTCCGTGTGGATCTCTCTATGAATGGGTTGGCCCAAGGGATGTCCTTCGCGCGTCCGCGCCAACACGGTACCGGCCAGCCTGGCCGAAGCCGTGCACGACGGATTCCGGGTTTCGGCGCGCAAGCGCGCCGGACAGTTCGCCGCCAAGCCCCCGCTGTCGGCCCGACCGTCGACATGGGTCACCCTCCACGCCCGGGCCCTGCGTTGGGTCGACCTTTCCGCTCGGTGTGCGGGGCCGTGTGCCGAGGTCCGGACAGACGTGCCACATGTAGCAATCCTCATCATTCCAGATACTGGCGATGATGCTCACGCTGCCGGCTTCACCGAGGACCATGCAAGTGCCGCTCACGCCGCCGGCCGGCAGTGCGATGCGCGCGCGATGGTCGGCCTCACGCATGGACTCGCTCCTGCCTGTCGCACGTCGACTGCGGCCGCTTTTGCAAGAACAGGATCGGATCATAGGCACGCGCCTTCAGTGGCGGCAATGCCACCGGATCATGGTCGATGTAGCGTTCGAGTGGAACATACAGCGTACTGCGGCGCACCGGTTCGCGCCCGGCGTCGCGGATAATGCTCACCATCTCGGCCGCCGTGATTTCCTCGCCGAACGACGCGCCCGCCGACCGGGAGATCGATTCGTCCATCAGCGTGCCGCCGAAGTCATTGGCGCCGGCAGCCAGCAGCGCCTGCCCGGTCTGCGGTCCAAGCTTGACCCACGACACCTGGATGTTGTCGATCCAACCCGCCAGCATCAGGCGGGCGATCGCGTGCACCTTGATGTGCTCGGTCAGCGTGGCACCGGCACGCACGCCCGGAATCTCGCGTTCCATGTACAGCGGCGCCTCGCTGTGCACGAAGCCCAGCGGCACGAATTCGGTGAAGCCCCCGGTCTCCTTCTGGATGCTGCGCAGCAGGTCGATATGCGCGGCCCAGTGGCGCGGCCCATCCACATGCCCGTACATCATGGTCGACGTACTGCGCAGGCCCACGCCATGCGCGGCGCGCACGATTTCCACCCACGCCTCGGCGGACAGCTTGTTACGCGTCAGTTGGCGACGCACCTCGGTATCGAGGATCTCCGCAGCCGTGCCCGGAATCGAACCGAGGCCTGCGGCCTTCAGTTCGCGCAGGTAGTCGGCGGGCGCCTGGTGGCGCTTCTTCGAGCCGTACCAGATCTCGAACGGCGAGAATGCGTGGACATGCATCTGCGGCACCCGAGCCTTGATCGCGGCGAGAATGTCGAGATAATGGTGATCCGTCAGGTCTGGATGCAGTCCCCCTTGGATACAGACCTCGGTCGCGCCGCGCTGCGCGGCCACTTCCGCGCGCCTTGTCACTTCGTCGAGCGCTAGCAACTCGGCGCCATCCTCCTCGCGCCGCTTGGCGAAGCCGCAGAAGCGGCACCCCATGTAGCAGACGTTGGTGAAGTTGATATTGCGGGTGACCACGAAGCTGACGGCGTCGCCCACCCGCTCGCGCCGCACGTGGTCGGCGGCGGCGACCACCGCCTTGAGGTCGTCGCCATCGGCCTCGAACAGCACCTGGCCTTCGTCAAGCGAAATCTCCGCGCCTTCCAGGTGGCGCGACAGGATGCGGCGCACGGCGGGCGACGCCGCGCCCCCCAATAGTGCAGCCGGGTCGCCGCCGTTGCGGCGGGATGCCAGGAACGCCAGCCAGTCAAGATCGGTCATTGTGTTCATGCGTTGCACTCCTCGGAAGCAGCCACCGGTGCGGCATCGTACTGATGCAGTGCAAGCCCGTCGGGGCGCGCCTGGCAATCCAGTGCCCGCGCGGGCGCGGCACCGACGAAACCGGGCCGATGCAGATAACTCGGATAGACCGTCAACCGCTCCGCGAGCCGGAGGCCGCGGTCGTGGCTGCGCCGCGCAACATCACGGATGGCCGGCCAGGCGCGCTCAGGGTTGATGTGATCGGCCGTCACCGGCGAGATGCCACCCCAGTCGTTAATGCCGGCATCGAGATAGTCCTCGAAGGCTTCGGTCAGATTGGGCGGAGCCTGCAGAGAAATGTCAGCCGGCAGCAGAAGCCGCGCTACCGCCAGCGTGCGCAGCATGTCCTCGTGGCCGGGGTCGCTCCATGTCGCCATCAGCGTGCCTGGCTTCGCGCGAAAGTTCTGGACGATGACTTCCTGGATATGGCCATGGCGCCCATGCAGCTCGGCAATCGCGAACAGACTGTCGATCCGCTCGGCCCATGTTTCACCGATGCCGATCAGGATCCCGGTGGTGGTCGCGATCCGCTGCGCACCGGCCATATCGAGCGTGCGCAGACGCTGTACCGGCACTTTGTCGGGGCAGGCGTAGTGCGCCATGCCCCGCTGCACCAGCCGGCGGCTGACGTTCTCCAGCATCAACCCGACGCTGCCGCACACGGCCTTGAGGCGGATGATCTCGTCACGCGTCAGCGTGCCGGCGTTTACGTGCGGGATCAGCGAAGTCTCGGCCAAGACCCGCTCGCTCATCGCAATGACATAGTCCATCGTGGTGGCGTAGCCGAGCGCATCGAGCGCCGCGCGGGCCTGCGGATATACAAGCTCGGGCTTCTCTCCGAGCGAGAACAGCGCCTCCTTGCATCCGAGAACTTCGCCTCGGCGCGCAATCGCCATGACCTCATCGGGCGTCAGATACCCGGCGCCCGGCTCATCGGGCTGGCGCGCGAACGTGCAGTAGCCGCACTTGTCCCGGCACAGATTGGTCAGCGGAATGAACACCTTGCGGGAGTACGTCACCGTCCCGCCCCACGCTTTCTCGCGCACATTGCGGGCGCTGCGCATTAGCTCCAGCAGTTCGCCCGCGCCGGCCCGATCCAACGCAATTGCTTCGGCTCTGGAAAGCATGTTGCCCCTCCACTGCATCTCGTCAAAAGTGTGCGCCGCAGCGTGCGA
The DNA here is from genome assembly GCF_000685075.1 of Paraburkholderia oxyphila NBRC 105797. GTDB lineage: Bacteria > Pseudomonadota > Gammaproteobacteria > Burkholderiales > Burkholderiaceae > Paraburkholderia > Paraburkholderia oxyphila. Next base: position 14,320 of record NZ_BAYD01000152.1, on the reverse strand, counting down.
CACACAAGCCACAACGTGGTCAGGCGACGGACCGCCGCTTGCGCTGCAACGCGTCGAATATCGGGCCGAATCGCTCGCGTTCGACGTAGCGCCCGGCCCCCTTCACCGCGCGCAAGTCTCCCTGCGCGTAGACCACCTTGCCGTTGCTTACCGTATGACTCGGATTACCGCGCACGACGCGGCCCTCGAACACATTGAATCCACCCTTCGCGTACTGCGTGCGCGCCGAGATCGTGCGCGTGGCCTCTGGGTCCCACACCACCACGTCGGCATCGGCGCCGACGACGATGGCCCCCTTGCGCGGGTACATGTTGAAGATTTGCGCAACATTGGCCGACGTGACCTTGACAAACTCGGCGGGGGTCAGGCGACCGCTGTTGACGCCCGCGTCCCAGATCACCGACATGCGATCCTCGACACCGCCGCAGCCGTTGGGGATCCGGGTGAAGTCGTCGCGTCCCAGTGCTTTTTGCTCGGCGCAGAAGGTGCAGTGGTCGGTCGCGGTGGTGTGCAGGTGGCCGGCCTGCAAGCCGTTCCACAACGCCGCCTGGTGCGCCTTCGAACGGAACGGCGGGCTCATCACATAGCCGGCGGCCACGTCGAAGTCGGGGTGCTCGTATACGGAGTCGTCGATCACCAGATGACCGGCCAGCGCCTCGCCGAACACACGCTGGCCGCGCGAGCGGGCCAGTGCGATCGCCTCCACCGACTCGGCGCACGACACGTGCACGATGTAGACCGGCGTATTCATGACGTTGGCGATAGCGATCGCGCGCTGTACAGCCTCCGCCTCCACCACGGGCGGGCGCGACAGGGGATGCGCCTGCGGGCCCGTCAAGCCGGCCTTCAGCAGCTCCTGCTGCAACTGGAAAACCAGCTCCCCGTTCTCGGCGTGAACCGTCGGCACGGCGCCGAGTTCAAGCGCGCGGCGGAAGCTCTTCACGAGGATTTCGTCGTCTGCCATGATGGCGTTCTTGTACGCCATGAAGTGCTTGAAGCTGTTCACGCCTTGGTGGTTCGCGAGTGTCCCCATGTCGGCATGGACCGATTCGTCCCACCACGTCACCGCGACGTGAAATGTGTAATCGCTGCACGCCTGTTCCGCCCATCCGCGCCACTTCTTGAACGCCTCCATCAGCGATTCCCGTGGGGACGGAATCACGAAGTCCATGATGGTTGTGGTGCCACCCGCCAGCCCCGCCGCCGTGCCCGTGAAAAAGTCGTCGGCCGTCACCGTGCCCATGAACGGCAGCTGCATGTGCGTATGGGGGTCGATGCCGCCCGGCATCACGTACTGACCGCCAGCGTCGATCACATCGGTGTTGGCGCTCGCCTCCAGGCCCGTGCCGACAGCCACGATCCTGCCCTCTTCGCACAGCACGTCAGCACGTGTTTCGCCGTCGGCATTGACGACCACGCCCCCTCTAATCAATACGCTCATTTCAGGCTCCACGTCTGAGTGTTGTACTTAGTTATGCCGATCTTGCTTTGGCGATGTCCCGACGACACGCACCACAAACCCGCAGTAGCGTCGAGCCGCGACTTGCCAAGGATGTCCGTGCAATGCATCTCTTGCGCCGACACCAGCATGCGCGCGGCGATGAATAGATGGTAAGGAACGTTGCGAACGGTGGACATGGACGGCAGGGCGATTAGCGTGCCTACCGTCCTTGCCGCGCGGGGCAACTGTGCAGACGGCGGCAGCAACACAGTCGAAAATCGATTTCAGGGCGCGCGGCCCAAGCTCACCGGCATCGACGCTGTTTCAACGGACGGCCTTGTCCGGTTGACCGTCGAGTTGGATCAAATGCGGTGATGAAGAAGAACGACTCGCGACCCTCATGTTTCCCGCTTTCGAGCTGCGGTCGCCAGTCGGGCGGTGCGCCGGCATTCCCGCTTCAACCGGCGCCTGGGCGGCCAAGGAACTGCTGCTTGAGCGGCGCGGGTCGGCGACCGCCGAGTCGATCCACTGCCGGTGTGACCGGTTCGCGATGCGCCGGCTCGTGGATGAGCATGGCGTTGAACCCGGCGTGCCGCCGCAGAACCCGGTATGGCATAGCCGGATCATGAGCGACGATGCGGGGCCGGGTCTGCGAGCGGGCCTGAGAACCGCGAGGCCAAATACCCTGCTTCATAGTCTTTTGCAGAGCTTCAATAACGATCCTGAAAGCCCGATTTACCAACTCTTTCTACGTGGTTGCCGCGCTCCATGGGACACCATGGCCCATGGCTTCGAGTGCGAGGTCCCAACGGGTCCCCGTTTCGATCTGCTGCTTGGCGAGCATCAGGGCTTTCGGTTCGTTCAGTGCCAGCGCGCCGCACAGCTGGTCGCCCTTCCGGTAGTAGGCAAGGAAACGTCGATTCTCGAACGCCCCCTTGACGATCTTCACCTCGTCCGCGACTTCCGATCCGGCGAACTGAATGCGATGACCATACTGGTCCGACCAGAAGTAGTTGCTGCCGACGAAGGGGGTCCTGCCTTCATGGCCCGCCAGCATGTTCCGCGCGACGTGGCGGCCTTGCTCGGCGGCATTCGTCCACTGCTCGCAACGCATCCCGCGTCCGAACAGGCCGTTCGGCCACCACGCCACGTCTCCGGCCGCGTAAATGCCCGGCGGTCCCGCCGACAGCGTTGCATCGCACACGATGCCATTCGCAAGCTCAAGGCCCGAGCCCTCGAGCCAGCCAATATTCGGCGCCGAGCCAATGCCGATGACGAGGATATCGCACGGGATACGCTCGCCGTTGGTGAGCAGCAATTCCTCAACGCGCCCTTGACCGAAGATTTCCTCGATGGATACGCTACAGAGCAATCTCGCGCCGTGATCCGCGTGCAGCGCGGACAACATCCCGCCCATCTCCGGTCCGACCGCACGCTCCAGCGGGGTGGCGGCCAGGTTGACGATGGTCGTTTCCAGCCCCAATGAACGCGCGGCCGACGCGACTTCCGCCCCGATGAAGCCGGCGCCCAGAATCACCACCCGCGGCGCTCCGTTTTGAAGCGCCGCGCGAAGCCTGAGCGCGTCCTCGACGCGGCCAAGCGTGTAGATCCCCTCGAGATCCGACTTCAACGGAAAGGGACGCGGGGAGGCACCCGTGCAGATAAGCAAGTCATCGAAGGCGATCGCGGACCCGTTCGTCAAGACCTCACGTTCACGGATACGCAGACCGGTCGCCCGGCGCGACAGGTACATGTCGACCTGGTGCTCGCGGTAAAACGCGTCATCCCGGTACAGGACGTCGCCGAGCTCCTTCTTACCAAGCAGCACATCCTTCGAAAGCGGCGGCCGGTCATACGGCAAGTGCGGCTCCGCCGTCACGATCGCGATCCTGCCGTCATGCCCTCCCCGCCGTAGCTCCTCGGTACAGCGCAGCGCGGCCAGGCCGCCGCCGACGATCACCACCCGCCGGTTCGTTGACTTGATCGGATTCTGCATGGTGCCTCCTACCTCCTGCTTTCTCGTTACTCAGTGGGCGCCAAGTCGGTCAGGCGAATGGCCTCGACCGGGCAGCATGCCATCGCGTCTTGCGCTTCCTTGATATCGTCGGGGCTGGTGCACTCGCTCTTGATTACGATCAGGCGCGAGTTCCCGTCGAGATCGAAAAGGGTTGGCGCGAGGGAAATGCACATGCCTGCGCAAATGCACTTCTTCATGTCAACGTCGATTCTCATTTGGCACTCTCCCCTTGGAGGTGGATTGCCGGCTTCGCCAGTTCCTTCGCGAGTTCGAGCAGCCACATACGGTATTCGACCGAGTACTTGTCGACACCCTTGACGTGCATCTCCTTCGTCAGGTCCTCCGGCAGTTCCTCCGGTCGCTGCGACTCCACCACCCAACGGTCCTGGTCGTAGATGAACTTGACGAAGTCGCCGAGCTCTTGATCTACGTTGCTCGGATCGCCGAAATCGCGGTGCGAGACGGTGAAGTTGCGGATCTTCTTGGGCCCCATCGGCGTGGGGTGGAACAGCAGGTGGTACCTGTTGCCGTCCTGGAACAAGATGTCGTACACGCAGGTCAACGGCATGAACACGCGCCATTTGAAGTACATGCGCAGATAGGGATCGGCCGGCTTGTCTTTCCCGCCCCACGCCGCCGAATCGATCGGCACGCCCACCCACGCGCCTTCGCCCTGGACGTTCTCGAGCTTGTTGTAGTTACGGAATACGTCGTGCGGCGGCACTTCCGGAGCGCTACGCTCCCCGAGATAGCGGTCGTGGAGGATCGCGAAGTGCGAATAGTCGGTGTAGTTCTCGACGCGGCGCGGGGCGCTGCAGTCCCAGTCTTCGGCCGGCGAGACGGCCACGTAGTGGAAATCGGGGTTGTCCCAGACCGGGTATTCCGGAAGCGGGAAGTGCGCCTTGTCTTCGAGGCAAACCCAAACCATGCCGTACTTCTCGACCGACTGGTACTTGCGGGTTCGGGCGCGCAGCTGCCCGGCAAGATCGGGGCGCTGCGGGGCGAGCGTCAGTTCGCCTTCCTGGTTGAATTGCCAGCCGTGATACGGGCATTCCAGACGGGAACCATCTCGGACATGCCCGAGCGAAAGCCGCGTGCCGCGGTGCGGACAAATATCGTCGAATACCGAGATCTCGCCGTTGAGCCGCACGATCACGATATCCTGCTCCAGCAGCGTAAAGCCGACCGGCTTGTCGGTCACCTCGTGCGAGTAAGCAACGACATGCCAGAAGTGGCGAAGCGAACGATACACCCGCGCCTCGCCCTCCACGTCCAATTCATTGGCCCGGCTCAGAACCGGGGCTTCCTTCAGTTTCGGAACACTCACTTCTTGTCTCCTTGCTGTTGACGGACGCTAGCGTAGTGAGCACACGACACGCCTGTGCCCACCGACGCCGTCATCCGGGGTTGCCTGCGCCAACGCACAAGCCTGGATTCGCGGTTGACGGGACGGCGCCCGTCAGCTCTTCTGCGATGCAGTGAAGTTTTCGAACAGCCAGCGGCGGTATTCGATCGACACGATGTCGGAGCCGCGTACTGGAATCTCGCGATCGTCCCGGCTATCGCCGTTGAAGCTGAACCACTTCGGTTGCTGCGATTCGATGATGGCCTTGTCCTCGCCGAGGATCGTGTCTTCCAGCTCCATGAAGAACCGATCCTCCATCGGCTCCGTGCGGAAGTCGCGAGCCTGCCACCAGAAAATGCGCGTGAGGTTCTCCGTAACCGGCGAGGCGCTCATGAACAGCACGTAGCGCTTGTCATTCGGCATGCGGAAACTCGCATGCACCGTTGCCGGCAGGTAGATGTGATAGGCGTTGACGGGCGTGGCCTTGTCCGCTTCCCGGACGGGGAACAGGAACTTGTAAAGGTCGGGATTGGGCGGCAGGTAGCCGCTGCGGTCGAAGCGCAGGATGTGGCCTTCGCGCCAGACCTTTACCGTCTCCACGGCGGGGTTGTCCCGGGCGCCGATGGTGCCGTCGTGAACGTAGGGGAAATGGGCGAAGTCGACGAAATTCTCGAGCCGGCGCGGCGCGCTGGTCGCCCACTCGTAGTTCGGGCCCTGTTGGACGCGGAAGCTCGGATCGCTCAGCTCCGGGAAATCCGGCGGCGGCGCGATCGGCTGTTCGAGTGCCACCCAGATGATCCCGACATGCTCGGCCGCGTAATAGCGATCGATCGAGACATTCATGGTGTCGGTCAACTCTTCGCGCGCCGGAATCCGGACGCACTTTCCCTTGCCATCGAATCGCCAGCCGTGATACGGGCATTCGATTGCGCCATCCACGACGTTACCCAGCCCCAGCGCCGTGCCTTTGTGGGGGCACCGTCCATGCATCGCGCGGACCTGGCCATCAAGGCGCGCGATGACCACCGATTCGCCCAACAGCGTTACGCCGAGCGGCTTGTCCTTCAGCTGACCCGAGTAGGCGACTGCATGCCAGTACTTGCGCATCGCGGTGAACAGCTCCGGCTTTTCACCCTTCTCGACGTCAATTTTTATATCTGCAAGATTCGTCATATCGATTGCTCTCTCATCAAATGAAAATAGGCGATGCCTTCAACCAACCGGGTTACACCCTTGCACCGGCCACACGCTCTTTTGCCCCACAGCTCTCGCTCTAGATGTCCAGAGTCAGTGCTTCGCCCTTGCACCGCGACACACAAATCATCATGGTCTGGTTCGACGCGCGTTCCTCCGGCGTCAGCACGTGATCTCGATGGTCGGGTACGCCTTCGACCACCCTGGTTTCACATGTCCCGCAAATGCCTTGCTGGCAAGACGACAGCATGGGCACCCCGTTCTCCTTCAACACGTCGAGAATCGACCGGTTCGGCGGCACAACGAAAGTCTTGCCTTGCCTAGACAGCCTGACAGTGAACGCCGCGCCCTCGCCCACGGTGGCCGCCGCCGGCGCCTTGAAGTACTCGACGTGAACGCGCTCAGGCGGCAAGCCGGCGAACGTCGCCGAAAAGGCATCCATCAACGGCACCGGGCCACAGCAGTAGAAGTCAGAGTCCGATCGGTGGCCGGCCAGCACATCGTCCAGATTGAGGGACGTCGCCCCGGGTTCGCCGTCGAAAACACAATGGAGCCTGCCCTTCGGGTAGCTGGCTGTCGCCAGCTCCTCCAACTCGCGCAGGAATGCAGCCCTTGCCGGCACACGAGCGCAGTAATAGAAGTCCCAGCTGAGCCCGAGTTCGCACAGCCGCCGGACCATCGACAGCAAGGGCGTTACGCCGATTCCGCCGGCGACGAGAACCGAGTGCGCCGCGGCCTCATTCAGCGGAAAGTGATTGAGCGGCGCGGTTACGGTCAAGCGACTGCCGAGCGTCACGGAATCGTGCATGTACATCGAACCGCCAGCGCCGCCCGCATCGCGATGGACGGCGATCACGTACCGATGACGCTCAAGAGCGTTTGTCAGCGAGTATTGCCTTATCACGCCGGGCGAGACCTGCACGCCGATATGCGCGCCAGCGGTAAATGCCGGCAGTTCCCCGCTAACCGGCCAAAGCTCGAATGAGCGCACGGTTTCCGCTTCAATTCGGATGCCGCGCACCTCGACTTCAAATGTCTCCGACGATTTCATCGCTCCTCCAGACGCTCAGGGCAAGACGTTATTGATTCGGAATACATTGCCCTCCGGGTCGAGCAGAACCGCCTGATACCAGTGATAGTAGGTTTCATACGGCGCTTTGAGCAGCGTGGCCCCGGCCGCGAGCGCCACGGGTACCAGCTCGTCCACGGCCTCCTTCGTATCGACGTCGAAGTTAAGCAGGAATTTGACGCCACGGGTTTCGCTGAACTGCGAGAGCTGGAGTAATTCGTATGCCTCCGGTGCATTGAAGCCAATGCAGCTCTTTCTGGTGTCAACTCCCCGGAATATCGGAGACCGAATCGATTCGATTTCCTGGAAGCCGAAGACCTGCTGGTAGAAATTGCTTAGCGCCACGATATCGCGGGCGAAAATGTTGACGTAAGAAAGATGTGCCATGTTCTTCTCCTCGGACTGTCGCTCTGATTTCGCCACTGGCGCTGTCACATTCGATGGGACTCGTTACATAATGCGCATTCACAATCGCCCTGAACATGTTCAGTCCGATCTCCTTTTCTCAAACGTTCGGATCCGGCCATTCACCGTACTGGACTAAAAATCTGTACAGCTGCCGCGTGATCTGCCCGGCGATTCTCGGACCCGTTGATACCCGGGGAAATGGCTCCCAACGAAGAAAGGTTTTCATGAAGAAGAACCGGGTCACGGGAGCACAAATGGTCACGATCCTGCACGAGGCGAACAAGGCGCCGGTCGCGTAGGTAACGAAGAAGCAGGAGATCAGCGACCAGACGATCCATGACTGGCGGCACCGTTTCGGCAGCCTGGAAATTGCGGATGTGAAGCCGCTTTAGCGGGGGAATGCGCGGTGGAAGAATATGCTGGCCGAGCGTGACCTCGAACTGGACGTGATGATGCGGTCCGAAGAAGTCAGGCAGGTTAGCTTCATCAGCTCAACGCTGCCTACGTGCACTGAGTTGCGGGGCCAACTCCACTTCTACCGAACGATAAGACATATGCTGGATCGTAGGTCGCGGAAAACAGACCGGACATGCATAGATTCCGGAAGTTTTCCCTACCGTACATAGCCGCGTTTCCAACCGTACAGTTACTAAAAACAACACGGTTCAAAAAGCATCGGGATGCCGTTATCCGTTCAATCGGATTCCGATGATTTGAAACGGGGATTTACCGGTTGACAAATTTTTTACCAAATGGAAAAGTGGGGCCGTCGCCCGCCAAGCCTCACTTTCGCCTGAATTACTGCGAGCGAGACGGGTAAGCGGTGCGGTCAAAGCAACCCGATCGTTTCCCCCACACGGACGGGTGCCATGTCGACACTTGTGCAGGGCTGTTATGGCGGAAGTGGAACCGGCGGCTTTTCCTGGATGAACCGCAACATGTCGCGGAGTGATGTCCCCCCTTCGTAGGGCGCACATTTGTTGTTTGGCTCCACGTCGCTTGATCAGCACGTTCCTGTGAGGGACAAAATGTCAGACAGTCAGTTCGGGTCCACGGCTGCAACAGATAGAGCTGCCACAAGCACTCGAGATTCGACGCTTTTGGAAGAGTTGCACGTCGAACGTCAACGAGGCATCAGCCTGGTCGAACAGATCGTTGCCAAGCTCGAGCAGATGGTGGAGTCGGGCCGACTCCGCGCTGGCACCAAGACGCCTTCGGTCAGGGAGCTTGCAAAACAACTCGGCGTCAGCACATTCACGGTGACCGAGGCCTATGATGTGCTGGTGTCGAACCGCGTTTTGAGTTCGCGGCCGGGTTCTGGATACTTCGTTACGGCAAGGCTAGCCCAAATGCCGGCGCGGCCTGATGAGGCGTCCAGGTCACCCGAAGTTGCAGCGGACGCGTGGCTACCTGTGCTGGTCTGGAATCAAAATCCCGACCTCCTTCCCGTTGGGTCTGGCGTGTTGCCTCCTGAGTGGTGCAGCGAGAGCATGATCCTTCAGGCTGTTCGGCAGGCAATCAAGATGCCGGCGGAACGCCTTGTGGGTTACGGTCATCCGTTAGGATTTCAACGCCTGAGACAACTCCTTGCGCGAGGCTTCACCGAGCGGTTTTGTACTGCATCGCCGGAGCAGATCATACTCACGAATGGCGTTTCACATGGCCTCGATCTGATTGTCAGAAGCCTCCTGAGACCTGGTGATACGGTTCTTGTGGAAGATCCGGCTTATTTCAACATCCACGCTCTGCTACGGAACTACGGCATCAAGATGGTTGCCGTCAGGCGGACACAAGATGGTTTGGATGTCGATCAGCTGGGCAAGCTTGCAGCCGCTCATCGGCCCAAAGCCCTCTTCGTGAACACTGTTCTGCAAAACCCGTTGTCCACGACGCTGACACCCGCTCAATGCTACCGGATCATCGCTCTTGCTGAGCAGTTCGACTTTCTAATCATCGAAGACGATATTTTCCGGGACCTCGCGGCCCCGTCGGATCCGTCACTCGCCTCGCTTGACGGTCTCAACAGGGTAATCTGTCTTGGCGGCTTTTCGAAGACCGTTGCTCCCTCGCTGCGAATCGGGTACATCCTCTGTCCAGTCCGGCTGGTTTCCGAGGTCGTCCGCATCAAGATGACATGTGGCTTGACGACCTCGGAACTGAATGAGCGTTGCATATTCGAGGTTCTATCCGACCCTGGCCACCGCCGATACATCGACAGACTACAGATGCGGCTTTCGAACGAGCGGGAACAGCTTTTGGCGCTGCTGTCCGAAGTGGGAATGACCACATTGGCTACACCGCGTGGCGGACTATTTGTAAGTGCCGGTTGGCGCGTCAAGCCATCGGAGAACTTTAATAGCGAAATGATCACGGCCCGGGGACATGAGGCCGGCATTGGGCTATCGAAGGGAGAACTCTTTTCGCTCGAGAATTTGGAGGATATGGTTTGGTTTCGGTTTAACGTCGCCTATTGCGGCGCGCCCCGGCTTCATCTGTTCCTTCGTGAAATCTCCCAGCGAGCGATGTTCGGATCGACCTAGTGGTTTGCTTCAGCGTTAGCGTCATCAAAGTCAACATTGCGGGCCGAAATGAAGCAAGACCTCACACAGACAACATCAGGCCGATCAAAGTCGCGTCGTGCGGCCATTCGGGATTCGTTGGAATCGGAGATACTATTGTCGGCTGAGCGGACATTCGCTCAGTGTGGCTATGAAGGCACTTCGCTGGCGAAGATTGGCGAAGATGTAGGTCTCTCCAAGCAGAATCTTTTATATTATTTCCCGAGCAAGCGTGCTCTTTACACGCGCGTCCTGGACAATGTGCTCGATGCATGGCTTGAGAGCATGCAGTCGCTCGCGGATGGGAAGCTCGATCCTTCTGAGGCACTTCGTGCCTATATCGCCGCAAAATTGCGTTTCTCGCGGGAAAGGCCTTGGGGGTCTCGCGTCTATGGCATGGAAGTGATCACAGGCGCCAGGTTCTATCGGAAGGATATCAAACGCAAGCTGGTTCCTCATTTGCGTACAGCGATTGAGGTATTCGAGCGTTGGATCAAGGCTGGCGAGATCGCCCCAACGAATGCCACCCATCTGTTTTTTGTGATTTGGGCGATGACTCAGTCCTATGCGGACTTCAGTGTCCAGATGGCGCTCGTCATGAACCGAAGAAGACTGACCATCAAGGACTTTGAGGCGGCAGAGAAATTGATCACTGGAATGGTGCTCGCCGTGATCCGCCCAAAAACGGCCGGACCGGCTATCGCCGTTGCGGAAACAAGTTCCGACACGGTGGAGGTCAAGTCTCCTTTTGAAACACCTGTGGCGCGCTAACCGGCAGCATCAGTTGGCGGCGGTTCGGGCACGGCCGGTTGGGTATAGTGGTCACGCGCAGGCAACTCACGCACTACGCACAACCTCGACTAGCGGACGACGGGCACGCAATTTTCCCTCGTTGGCAGGATAGCCAATGGTCGACAAGGCAAGCGGTTCCCAGTCGGCCAGTATCTTGAGCGTCCTGGAAACGACCTCCGGACAGAAAAGCGGGGCGCACATCCCAGGTCGAACTGCGGCTTCACGTCGACCCAGGAGGCAACATCACCGCAGAAGACCTCTAAGACATGCTGCGGAAGCCGAAGGCCTCAGGTGAATGAGGCGCCTCGCGCCGACTTCCGATTTGGAAGCCAGCTCGCCAATTCCGCTGTGAATCTGCCGTGCACAAGCGACAAGGCCGAATTCAATATTCGCCTTCCTCGTTCAAAACACGATTCAGCGCCTCCGGACCTTCTTTCGCGGCATTCACTATCTCACGCACCCATTTGCGCCAAATAATATCCGGCTTATCCGCGGGAACCGAAACCTCTTCGTGAGCCTCGCCAATCGCGCGGGGACGATGAGAGGCAACCAGCGGCAGGTCTTCCGTTAGCACGATCGATTGCAGCGCCAAGTGCTCCTCTTCTGGCGATCCATCATTCGTATGGCAGGTGAACCAATAGCTCCGGCAGTTTTCCGCATCGATTGGCGTCGCGTGCATAAAAATTTGCGTTTCGCGCGTCTCCGACCATTTGAAGAACAGCAGGACGGTGAACGGCATATGCACGTGGTAGGAACCCGGTCCAAGCATCGTCGACTCGGGTCCACTTGGCGGTCCATAGGTCGCATCGCCCGGGTTATAGGCGAGGAATGTGTCGACCATGAATTCGAGTCTCTTTTTGGTCTGCTTCACCGGATACGGCTTGAATCGGGTATGCGGCGGCCTGCCAAGCGTGCCTTGATGCCCGTATGCGAAGTGCGTCACATCAATGAAATTGCCGATCCGTCGCCCTGCCGATGCAGGCCACAGGTACGGTGCACCCGCGTGACAAGTCATCTCGCTCGAATCCCAGGCCGGGAAGTGGGGAATCGTCGTATCAACGCCGCCCTTCATTCTGACCCAAACCAGGTCGTACTTGACCTCGCATTCGTACTCTTTCAGCTTGGCACGCGCCGGAATGGCGTCCCCTTCCTGCTGTGACGGAATATCGGTACATTTCCCCGCGCTGTTGTAGCACCATCCGTGGTAACGGCACCGCAACTGGTCCCCGTCGATCCAGCCCAAGCCCAAAGACGCCCCCCGGTGCGCGCAGCGGTCGTCAAAAGCGCAGATTCGCCCCCCGAGGTCCGCGATCACGATTCGCTCGCCCAACAACATGGTGGTCATTGGCCCTTTCGCCCCATGCGCGTGCGACCGGAACTCCTTCATCGTCGCCACCGGATGCCAAAAGTACTTCCATGTCTCGGCCGACGAACCAAGATCATATGCAACATCGGGTCGGCTAAGCGGAACCAGCGTCCGGTACTCAGGCGGCTTGCAAGGATTGCCAGGATCGATATTGTCAGACGGGCTAAGCCACTCGGGTGGGTGATAGGACAGGTTTGGGTTCAACCAGTTTTGCGCCATTTTCGTCTCCGATACTTTTGGTAGAGGTGGATTTCGTCATCCCTAATAGAGATTGACTTCTTCGTCATTCTTATAGAGCGTGATGCATTGAGTCGGGCAGCTTTTCGCCGCTTTCAATAACTGCTCGAAAGGGCAGTCAACAGCGCCCGGCAACACGCCCGCCACCCCTGAATCGAGGAGCACGAAGGCCCCGGGCGCCAAACTGGCGCACATTTTCGATCCACAGCATGTGGACTGATCCAGTTCAACTTTGATCACGAACATCTCCTGCGTTTGGTTAATCGACCGTCTTTAACTCACTTTCTATGCTTGCAACTGCCGAGTCGAAGTCGCTGTGATTTTCCAGCGATCGGCGCAGCACCGCGAAGACCTTCGGCGCGTTGATCGCGACCACGCCGGTCAGTCTTGACCCGTACCTGAATGCACCGACGAATGGCCGTTGTTGCGCGTCGCCCGCCAGCGTGACCAGTTCTCCCATGTCGGTTCGGCCCGCCGCCTGGATCCGGCATCCGTACTGGTCGGACCAGAAGTACGGCACCGTCGAAAACGGGCTCGCCCGGCCCGGGCCGGCCAGCAAGTTTCGCGCCGCGTGGCGGCCCTGGTCGGCCGCCACCAGCCACTGCTCCGCGCGCATGACGTCGCCCCACCAGTGATTGGGCCACGCCACGACGTCTCCGGCGCCAAATACGTTGTCCGGTCCGGCGTTCAGGTTCTCGTCGCATAGCAGGCCGTTACTGATCGTCAGGCCCGCACCGGCCAGCCATTCGGTGTTCGGCTCGATGCCAATGCCCACCACCACGATATCCGCCGGTAATTCCCAGCCATCCTCTAGCCGGACGGTCTGCACCCGCTCGCCGCCGCCAAACCCGGCCACGCGCGCGTTGCACACGACGCTCACGCCGAACTCGTCATGCAGTGCGCCCAACACACGTCCGAACTGCGGGCCGACCGCGCGCGCCATTGCCGACCCGGCGAGCTCCACAATGGTGACCTGCACGCCGCACGCTGCCGCGCTCGACGCCACTTCGGAGCCGATGAAACCTGCGCCGATGATGACCATCCGCAGGCCGGGCAGCATCTGCGCCTTCACGGCCAACGCGTCTTCGATGGTCCGCAGCGTGTGGATCCCCGCCAGCGTGACGGGCTGCCTGAGCCGGCGCGGCCGTGCTCCGGTGGCAATGATCAGCCCGTCGAACGGCAGCCAGCGCTCGCCCACCTGCAGACGCCTCGCATGCACATCCAGGGCGCTCGCAGCAGTGCCCAGGCACAGCTCCACGTTGTTGCGATCGAACCAGCCGCAGTCCCGGTAACAAAGCTGTTCGACGCCTATTTCTCCCGTCAGGATCTGCTTCGTCAACGGCGGGCGGTCGTAGGGCAGGTGCGCTTCGCCGCCGACCAGCATGATCTCGCCCCCGAACCCTTCCTGCCGCAGCGTTTCGACCGCGCGCAGTCCCGCCACGCTGCCGCCGACTACGATGACCCGGTTGAGATTCATGGCGTTGTCTCTTGATCGATGTCCGACTGCGAACCTTTGCCGAAAAGGAGCACCGACAATCAACGTTGGAATTGCCGCCCCCAAACGTCTGCGCGCCCCTCGGCCTGTATTGTTGCGACCAAACCTTGTTGCAGCTATAGTCGCCGGTCCAAAACAGGTCGAACATGTGCAGTGGGCGCTTCCCCCCCTCAAGCGTCGCGGCAGGATCCAAAAACCGTCTAGTAGGCGCGAGCTGTACAGTTCGTCCGGACAAACCCGTACCCTCCGCCAGCGCGGGGTTCAATTCCGCCCAAACGATTGCAAGAAAGGAGATCACGGCGCTCGTGACGGGAAATCCGCGTACACGGCGATTCGGATAGCGTGAATGGAACGCCCTGCGCTTAGGGCAAGGCTTTGCTGCCTTCCGGGGTTAAGCG
>NZ_BAYD01000153.1 GCF_000685075.1 Paraburkholderia oxyphila NBRC 105797 | reverse complement strand
ATCGCGCACGTCCTGCAGCGTGTGCGCGAGATTCATCACGCCGCGCTGGCTGAACATCACGTTGTAGTTGAGGTCCTGCGAGAGCCCTTCCCAGAGCTTCATCGCCTTCTCGTAGAGTGCCGCCGACTCGTCCCACAGATAGTTCGAGCGCACGATGGTGGTGTTGCGCGCCGTGTTGCCGCCGCCGATCCAGCCCTTTTCCAGAATCGCGACGTTCTTCACGCCGTGCTCCTTCGCGAGGTAGTAGGCGGTTGCGAGACCATGCCCGCCGCCGCCGACGATCACCACGTCGTACTCCTTCTTCGGCTCAGGGCTCCTCCACTGTCGCTCCCAGTTCTCGTGATACGACAACCCGTTGCGGAACAGACTGAATATCGAATAGCGGCTCATGACTTTCTCCCTCAGCATTCGATCACGTTGACCGCAAGGCCCCCGCGCGAAGTTTCCTTGTATTTCGTTTTCATGTCGGCGCCGGTCTCGCGCATCGTCTTGATGACCTTGTCGAGCGAGACGTAATGCTTGCCATTGCCCCTGAGCGCCATGCGCGCCGCATTGACGGATTTGACTGCGCCCATCGCGTTGCGCTCGATGCAGGGAATCTGCACGAGGCCACCCACCGGGTCGCAGGTCATGCCCAGGTTGTGCTCCATGCCGATCTCGGCGGCGTTCTCCACCTGCTCAGGGGTCCCGCCCAGTACGGCCGCAAGCGCGCCCGCCGCCATCGAACAGGCCACGCCCACCTCGCCCTGGCAGCCCACCTCCGCGCCGGAAATGGACGCGTTCTCCTTGTAGAGCAGACCGATCGCAGCGGCCGTCAGCAGGAACGTCACCGCGCCGTCATCATTCGATCCCGGCACGAACTTGGTGTAGTACTGGAGAACGGCCGGGATGATGCCCGCCGCACCGTTGGTCGGCGCGGTGACGATGCGCCCGCCCGCCGCGTTTTCCTCATTGACGGCCATCGCGTACAGATTGATCCAGTCGATCATCGAAAGCGGATCGCGCAGGCACTCTTCCGATTGGGCCTTCAACTGCTGGAAGACCGCGGATGCGCGCCGCCGGACCTTCAGCGGACCGGGCAGCGTGCCTTCGGTCGCGCAGCCGCGTGCAATGGATGCCGCCATCACGTCGCGAATCGTCAGGAGACCAGAGCGCACCGCTTCGGGCGTGCGCCACGTGGCCTCGTTCGCCAGCATCACGTCGGCAATCGACAGACCGCTCTCGCCACACAGCCGTAGGAGATCCACACCGGTCCTGAACGGCCACGGCACCTCATCCGCAGCCGGCAAACCGTTCAGGCGATCTCCCGCGTCGTTGACCACGAATCCGCCACCCACCGAGTAATAGACCTGCGCATCCAGCACGGCGCCCTTCGCATCGAGCGCCGTGAAACGCATGCCATTGGGATGCAGGGGCAAAGTCTCGCGCCGCAGAAACGCCAACTGCGTCCGCTCGTCAAACGAGATCCGGCGCAAGCCCGCCAGTTCGAGTTCCTTTGCAGCGCGTATGGCCGCGAGCCGCTGCTCCGCATAGTCGGGGTCGATCATGTCGGGCAGTTTCCCCTCGAGACCGAGCAGCACCGCCTTGTCGGTGCCGTGGCCCTTGCCGGTCGCGCCAAGCGAGCCGTACAGCTCGACCCGGATCGAGTCTGCGCGCTCCAGCAGCCCACGCTCGCGCAGACGCTGCGCAAACCTGCACCCCGCAATCATGGGCCCCACGGTATGCGAACTGGAGGGGCCAATCCCGATCTTGAACAGATCGAACGTGCTCACGTTCATGGCGTCCTCACAGATCGCGGTAAACCGTGTGGCGTGCGCACAGCTGCGCCACTTCATCACGCACGCGGGCTTCCACCTGTGCGTCACCCAGATGGTCGAGCACGTCGCAGATCAGCCTTGCAGTCAAGGCTGCATCGTCTTCATCGAAACCGCGTGTGGTGATCGCGGGTGTACCGATGCGGATACCGCTGGTGACAAACGGCGACTGCGGGTCATTGGGCACGGCGTTCTTGTTCACCGTGATATGCGCGCGGCCGAGTGCGGCGTCCGCGTCTTTTCCGGTGATGCCTTTTGCCACGAGACTCACGAGGAACAGGTGGTCGTCGGTGCCGCCGGAAATGATTTCATAGCCGCGCGCATTGAATACCTCTACCATGGCGCGCGCGTTGGCGAGTGTGCTTTGCTGGTATGCGCTGAATTCCGGGCTCTGCGCCTCCCTGAAGGCGACCGCCTTGGCGGCAATCACATGCATCAATGGACCACCCTGCGTGCCCGGGAACACCATCGCATTGAGCTTCTTTTCAATCTCCTCATTGGAGCGTGCAAGAATCAGGCCGCCCCGCGGGCCGCGCAACGTCTTGTGCGTCGTGGTGGTCACGACGTCGGCAAACGGCACCGGGTTGGGATAAAGTCCTGCTGCGACGAGCCCCGCAACATGGGCCATGTCGACGAACAGCAAAGCACCCACCTTGTCAGCAATGCTCCGGAAGCGGCCGAAATCCAGTACGCGCGAGTATGCGGAGAAGCCGGCGACAATCATGCGTGGATGGTGCTCGAGCGCGAGCCGCTCGACTTCCTCGTAGTCAATAAGACCGGTCTTCGCGTCCACGCCGTATTGCACCGCGTTGAAGATCTTTCCGGAGAACGAAACCTTCGCGCCGTGTGTGAGATGCCCGCCATGCGCGAGACTCATGCCGAGAATCGTGTCGCCCGGAGAGAGCAAGGCGAGGTACACCGCCGCGTTGGCCTGCGAGCCGCTATGCGGCTGCACGTTTGCGAAGTCGGCCCCGAACAGCGCTTTGGCGCGCGAAATCGCCAGTTGCTCGACCACATCGACGTGTTCGCAGCCACCGTAATAGCGCTTGCCCGGGTAGCCTTCCGCGTATTTGTTGGTGAGTACCGAGCCCTGCGCCTCGAGCACGCGCGGGCTCGCATAGTTCTCTGAAGCAATCAGTTCGATATGCGCTTCCTGACGCGCGCGCTCGAGGCGCATTGCCTCGGCGAGATCCGGATCGAATCCGGCAATCGTTTGTTCCCTGGAAAACACAGTTGCGTCTCCTGCCACAGCGAAAAAGGACCCGCGGCACACGCCGCGGGGCAGCGATACCCGGATCAGGCCTTGATGATGTTGTGCTCGGGACCGTACGGGAATGCGGTGATGTTGGTGGCGCCCTGTTCACCGACCACGAGGATGTCGTGCTCGCGATAGCCACCGGCGCCCGGCAGACCCACAGGGAGCATGATCATCGGCTCCATCGAAACCACCATGTTCGGCTCCAGCACGGTGTCGATGTCTTCACGCAGTTCGAGCCCTGCCTCGCGGCCGTAGTAGTGGGACAGCACGCCGAACGAGTGGCCATAGCCGAATGTCCGGTTCTGCAGCAGTCCGTATTCCGCATAGATCTTGTTGAGCTCGAGCGCGATATCGCCGCAACGGACGCCCGGCTTGATTAGCTTCAGGCCGGCTTCGTGCACTTCGACATTGATCTTCCAGAGGCGCAGGTGCTCATCGGCGCAATGGTCGAAGAACATCGTGCGTTCCAGCGCGGTGTAGTAGCCAGCGATCATCGAGAAGCAGTTCAGGCTCAGAATGTCGCCCTTTTGTACCTTCCGCGTCGTGACCGGGTTGTGCGCGCCATCGGTATTGATGCCGGACTGGAACCACGTCCATGTGTCCATCAGCTCCGAGTCAGGAAAACGACGCGCGATTTCGCGCACCATCGCCTGCGTGGAGGCGAGCGCGACCTCATGCTCGGGCACGCCCTCGTGCACGGCCGCCGCGAGCGCCGCGCCACCGATATCGCACACATTTGCGCCATGCTTGATGAGCGCAATTTCCTCATCGGACTTGATCATCCGCATGCGCATCGTCTGCGCGCCGATGTCGACGAACTCGACCGACGGCAGCGCCGCTTTCAGCTTCGACAACACTTCGACGGGCACGTGATCGAACTCGATGCCCACACGGCCCCGGTTGTCGATCTCGCCCTGCACGGCGCGGAAGAAGTTATCGCGCTGCCAGTCCGTGTAGACCACGTTGTAGTCGCCGACCGTGCGGCGCCACGGCTGGCCGCCATCAATATTGGCCGAGATGGAGACGACCTTGGCCGGCGTGACCACGAGACCGTACTTTCTGCCGAACGAGCAGTAGAGAAAGTCCGAGTAGTAGTTGATGTTGTGATATGACGTGAACAGCACCGCGTCGATGTTCTCGCGCGCCATCAGCTCACGCAGCTTGCGCTGGCGCGTGGCGTACTCCGCATCGGAAAAGGTGTGCTTCACCTTCTCGCCATTCTCGATTCGAATCAGGCTCTCCATCTTCATGTGCTCGCTCCTCGGTAATAAAAGCGTGGTGGGTGTGAGCAGATGGTAGAAGTTCGGGAATTTGGAGAATTTCCAAAATGGCCAATGCAATTCCTGAATTGGCCATTTCGGGTTAACCATGAAGCGCGTCGCCATTTGTCCGCACGTACGTGCATGCGCCCACGCGGCACACGCGCTGCGGGTCACTCGACTCACGCGGGAGAGGTGCCGGGCGGGTGTTGCGGGCGCCCGGCCAAAAGAGGCTACAGCGGGCTACAGCGCGTTCTGGTAGCGACGGCGGTCGGCGATCGGCGAGATCTGGAATTGCGCCTTGTAGCGCGTGGAGAAGTGAGTCGTGGAGGTGAAACCCGTGCGCGCGCACACTTCCTCGAGCGAGGTTGCCGTGCGATACAGAAGCTGCCTCGCACGCAGGAGACGAATCTCGAGGTAGGCCTCGGCCGGCGACTTGCCGAGGCGCTCCTGGAACCATCGCTGAAGCTGCCGTTGCGACACGCCCAGGTGGGACGCAATCTCCGGCACGGCAAGCGGCTCCTCGACATTGCTTTCCATGAGCTGCAACGCCTCGTCCAACTTTACGTGCTCCGCACCGATATATTGGCGCAATGAAGTCTGCTGACGATATTCGCGGCTGCGCGGCTCCGCAACAAGCAATTCAAGCACACGTGCCGCCAGCGCCTGGCTGCCGGGCGGGCTCGCCAGCAGATGGACCATCAGATCGAGGGGCGCTACTCCACCGCTGCAGGTATAGCGATCCCGATCGATTTCGAACAGCCGCGTGGAGACGGTCAGCTTTGGAAACTGCTCCATCAACACGTCCTGGTCTTCCCAATGAATCGTGCAGCGATATCCGTTCAGCAATCCTGCACGCGCCAGAAAGTAGCTGCCGGTGTCGAGCCCGCCGAGTGCCGCGCCCTTTCCCGCCTGCCTGCGCAGCCAGTCGACGACTGCCCCAATGCCCTTTCGTGGAATGGGATTCGGCCCGACGACGAACACCACGTCAAAAGGCACGCTGTCCGCCATTGAGACGTCAGGGACCACGCGGATACCGTCGCTCGATGGAACGAATCCGGTTCCCGGACCGATCAGGCTGTAGTCGTACACACGTCGCCCGAGGATCATGTTGGCAATCCGAAGCGGGTCGATGGCGGATCCAAGCGCAATCAGGGAAAAATTCTCGAGCAACAGGAAGCCGTAGCGCATGACACGCAGATCGTGCATGCCATCACGTATGTTCGACGGCGGCGACTGCCTGATTGGTGGCGTTGACATCGGGAGATCAGTTTGACAGGGAAAAGTGGCAGGTTGGGTTGCAGCATATTAACGCTGGCCCGTACAGCAGGGCAATTTGCTCTGGGAATACGGATGACAGGTGCCTCTGCTGTCTTTGGGATCCGCTATCCAATCTTGGGAGAACCTGCGCGGCACACCGCTACGGCATGTGCGCCACCCCACCACGTGTTCGTCTCTACTGGCTATCTGCGGCGTGTTCGGTGCGCATGCCGGCCGCCGCAGCGCCCCCACCTGGCCCGCTTCTCGCGTCGATACCGGCTTCTGGAGGATGTCGGCAGGCCTTGCCGGCTTCCATCCAGCGCCAGCTTCCCCTCGAAAGGGAAACGCAACAGCGCCAGTAGGATAAGTTTTCTTATCTCGCCGCGGCGGCCAAATCTATGCAACTCCCGTCGTAACGTGCCTGCCATTGCGATTGGCTGTACATCAACTTCGGATTGCTTCTCAATTTCTGCGTACCCTATCACTACCGCGTGACAGGCTTAATGCTTAACATGGCTTTGTGGTACTCCCTGGAACGCTTTGAATGGTGGACCGGGTCGGGTTCCCATTGTGGCCGCTGAGGCCCGTACCGCAAGGGATTGCTCGATGCGACAATATCCGGTTACCCCCAGATCTACCCCCACGCAACGGCGGAACAGAATAGAGCACGAGGCTGGGACAATTGCCGCCCCATCCCGCCTCTCGCAAGCTTGATGATTGTATCCCGCTGTCTCAGTTTCGCAACGAAAACTGCTGCGTCACCGTTGCCAACTGTCCCACACGCCCAGCCCACCAACGCGAAGATGACCACGGCGCTGCTCGACCGCCTCACGCATCATTGCCACATCGTCGAGACCGGCAATGAATCGTGGCGCCTCAAGGAGAGCTCAGCCAAGGTTCGGACAACCAGGAAGAAGACGACAAAGGACTGCGCCTGCAGGCAAGCGGTGAACAAGGTGCACCCGCACGCACGATCCAGCGCAGCGCATTGAACGTTGTGCGAGTCGGTCCTCAATTGCGCGACGCAGTTCTTCAAACGCAAACCGCTGCCACGCACTGTCGAAGCTATATGCGCTCAGCCAGCGTCGGTGCGCAGGCCCCCGTCGGCAGAGCAGGTGTAGCGTACGCCGTGCGACAGCAGAAAGGCTTTTACCCGTTGCCGTGCACGCTTGAGGTCGTCTTTGGAAATCACCCATGCGCGTGCCAGATCCCGGAGTGGTTCATCGTCGACGCTGGGCACGTACACGGCCGACAGGTCGCCGGCACGCAGCGATCGGACGAGCTTGACGGCATCACGTCGGTCGGTCTTGATGTGCCCACCTGGCTTGCGGGGAATCAGCGACGGCGCAAGCACCATGCACTGGATTCCTTTCTGGACAAGCTGCCGGTAAAGCCCATATCCGCACGGACCGGCCTCATAGACAACGCTGATACATCGCGCTTTAGATTGCAGTCGCCTGGAAAACCCGCGATTGATTCCCCTGCGGCGGGCCAGCCTCTGTCTCACAGGAAGCCACACTGCCTACCAGGTTTGGCCGGGAAGTGCCTAACACGCTAGCCGATTACGTCGGTTTTCCCGAAACCGACTCCGGCGAACCGGCGCTCGCCGCCACGCGGCGCCACGGAAGCCGGTCCGGCTCGTAGGCCCCGATTCGCGCGCCGACGGCCTTGCGGGCGTCCGCCACGGTTTTGCGGCCCACGCCCGGCAGGGCGTCCATCGTCTTGTCGTACGCTGCGGAAATGCCAAACGACTCGACGACGATCCGATCCCAGCAATAAAACCCCGCGATGAACGGTACGACGCGGTTGTAATCGCTCATCAGCTCGTGCGCCTCGGGCCGGATTGCCGTGCGCAGTAGCGGCTCGAGCGCCGAATCGGGATCGGAGTCTTCGCTGAAAATCGGATCGAGGAGGTCGCCTGCCTCCAATTTCTCCATCATCCGTCGCGCGCGCAGACCCGCGCGCGCGGCCTTCAGTTCCAACTCGATCGCGGTTGCGGACGGCACTGGCTCGAACGCGTCGAACACGAGCACGATCCGGTTTTCGAGCGCGTGCCCGTCGATCGCGATGTCTTGCAGGTCCGACGCGTACACGTCGAATTTTTTCGGTACGACGCGCGCTGGGCGGCGCAACGGATTCGGGTAGGTATGAAGCGTCGGAGGGGGTGGCGTGGTGCGCTCGGCCTGATCGACGCCACTGTCGGGGGGAGGCTGCCGCATGGTCTCCGCTTCGCGTTCGCCCATACTCGAAAAACGCCCCTGCGCGCCGAGCGCCTTGCGACCGTCGTCGGACCGGATATAGGTCCACCAGGCGTAGAGCGCGTCGAGCGGGTTCTCGATCGAAAAGTCGGCGAGGCGAAAGCCGCGATAGTCGACCATCTCGTCGAGCAAACGCTGCACGTCGCCACCGAATTGCTCCGCCGCGCGGCGGACGAAGTCCTCGTCGCAGGGCGTGCAGCCCAGTTCGTCGATGCGCCAGTCGAACTGCACGAGATCGAAAACGAGATCAACGCCGTCTTCGGCCGTCATGCCCTGCAGTTGCGCTTCTTTCTCGCGCCACAACTGCTGTAGCGCCCGCCGCAGATCCACGAGCCGCGCCCAGCAGGCGGGCTGACGCACGCGTGCTTTGCGCTTCGCGATTTCGATCCAGAAAATCCGCTCCAGCGTCTCCTTCTCATAGAGCTCGGACAGCGTGTAGTCGATTTTCACCAAGTGTCAACCCCGGACTGGTTTTACCCTGTTCGTCGTGGCCTTCAGCGTGCTGGCCCGATAACGTGAGCGTGTTGTTCGCAACGATAGCAGCTTCACCCAACCACGTATCTACCGAGGACCACGACGATGGACTATTTTGCGCCGCCGACCATCAAGGACGTCATTGCCGCGCTCGCCCCCCTGAAAGATATCGTCCGCCCGCCGGGGGACAACGAGGGCGATCCCCTGAACAGCCCGCACGTGTATCGCCATCTCGCGCGGGAAGCGCGCGAGCGCGTCGATCACGCCGTGCAGGTGGCGAGGGAGTACACGCGCCAGCCCGGCGATTTCGGCGACGCGCCCAACCGCCGCTCGCTCACCACGCTAACCAAGAATGGCTTTCCGGCTCATCTGGGTCCCGACCAATACGATCCGTACCGTCTCGTCGGTAGCGTGCAGGCCGGCGAATGGGAACTCGACCTGAGCGACCCGGCCCTGAACGAAGACGACGAGGCATGACGCGCATCCCGCAAGCACCGCCACCGATCGTCGAGCTCGGCTTCGCGGCGGGCGCAGATGCGCCGGAAGCGCCCGACAAGACCGAAATGTCGAAGTTCAAGGAAGCGTACGCGCTGGGATTCGTCGTGGGTTTCAGCACGGCCGAGTCGGTTCGGCGCATGAACCGAATGGCGGCGGCCGCGACGGCGGGCACGCTCGCGGCGCGCTACGGCCTGCCGGTCGACGACGTGCTGCGCGTCCTGGCGCTGCCCCCGGAATTCGGCGTAGCGCTGCGCGCGGCCTGCGACGCGGAAAACCGTGCGCATGCGCCGAAGTGAGGCCGCCGAGTTGGGCCTTCAAATGCAAAACAGCCAGGCGATTTACGGCCTGGCTGTTTACATGGCGCGGGGCCAACGACGGGCAGGAAGAATTGGTCGGCCGTGACGGTATCAAAATGGATCGTCTGCGGAGAAAGATGCTATACATCGCACATGCCGTCGGCGACGCAGCGCTGCCGACGGACGACAGTGAACCAAAATAGTCGATACACCCTTGTTTTTGCGTGGGAAATCACGGAATCGACGGACCTCTGCAGACTGCGGCAGAGGCCTTAAATTACTCCCACTCGATTGTCAATCCCAAGGCGGGAGCCCAGTCGGGACAGCTTTCCGCCTGGTCACGCTCGATCGATACCGTCAGCGATACCGGAAATTCCTAGCAGCAGTTGACAGCTTTGAGGAGACTGTATCGGAGAATCGACCCGTGCTTCCATTGAAAGATCGCAGACACGAAGCATTCGAGGACGGCTTCTCTCGAAATACCGTCGTCGATACCGTCAGGCACGTTCCAGCACGGTCCCGGCAGAGCCTGCAGAAGCTATGCTACGCCTCCGAAGTGGGAAAGCTTCTCCGCGACAAAGCAAACGCTCTCGAAGCGCTACAGCCGCCGTAATCAAAAATGATAGTGGCAAATTCTTGCACCGCCACGCTCAACTCCACGATTCCGGGCCGCGCCTCGCCGATGTCGATCTCATACTTGGCCGGCTGCTATTTCGACGTCTACAACTCTTTTGCGCGGGCCCACCCGGCCTCAGCACTAAGCGGTCAGAAAACGACCTTGGACCCGACTCCGCGAACGGCACGTCGCTCATCCAGCGGTTCTTATTGACCCAGCGAGACCCGCCTTCTCCACCGTCAAGGCCGATCGTCAGCGATTTCTTCCGCCCGTAGCCTCGGCTAGGCGCAATGTCAGATATTTTTACTAATAAGTTGACATTGTCAGATTTATGTCGTACATTACTGACATGGGAGGGCGCTATGTCTGACGGACCATTCAGAAATGTCGCATTAACTAGTCGTTGGAAGGTATACGGCCAAAAGCTGATTAGCGACGCCACGAGCGCTGAAGAGCGCATGGTGCAGGCTTGCCACAGCATGGTTCGCGACGTCGACATGAAGACCTTCCATCCCCTTTTCGGCGAACTCAGAGCACATGCCCAGCGTCCCCAAATGGATCTGGATCCTGCGGCAGCGATCGAGACGATCTTTGATCGCCACCCCAGATCGTTTCTGTCCGAGTCTCTGAACAGGCATTTGATCGCCAATCTCAGGGATCAGATTTCGCCGGAGCAAGCACTTGATCAGGCGTTGGGGAACACGGCAAGAGAATGGATCGGCACCACCAAGAATCGGCTCGACGAACACTGCATTCGCGCCCGCGATCTTGGAGACATGAAGCGCGAGGATTATCGGAAGGGCCTTGAGCGAAACCACGAAACCTTTTCTGCCATCAAGCCTGATGAGCTCTGCGCTGCTTTGGCCTCCGGTAACAAGCGCGCATTTGGCGAAGCGCTCCATAAGAAAAGCGGCGTAGATGAGGGCCCTGAAGAATGAGCACTAGCATCAAAAAGCCGGCTAGATCGGAAAAGCGTCTGGTTGTCCTCGAGAATGGGCAGAAGCGCGGTCGTGCCGTCCCGAAGGATGCCGAAATCGCGGAAATCGGCCAGCATATCCGCTTTGATCCGTCAGCTCTCGATAGCTTCGACGTCGAGGGGTGCAAGCCAATTCACTACGATATGCTGGTTCTCTGTGCCGCCGTCGAGTTCGCTGATCGTCGCTGGAAGCGGCCGCTGAGTTGGCGGCGCGTCTTACATGTGACTCTTCCCGTCGCCGCCCCCAGGAGTTGGCAGCAGCCGGAGGTTCTGAACAGCCTCCAGGGCGTCTTGAACCATCTGACCGGCGACACGTGGCAATTCACCTTTGTGAAAACCAAGGCGCCCTCGCCTATCGGCTCGCGACAGATCCCTTTGGACTTTGGTAAGACCAAGACCTTTGCTGTTGCCTACAGCAATGGTTTGGACTCGCGCGCAGTATCGGCTTTGAGCGGCGCAAGGGACGAAGCCCTTTGTATCCGGGTCGCTGGAAATTACCAGCGCCCCAAGGACGGCGATAGCTACTTCACCCAGATTCCCTTCGAGACCAAGGAATACCGTGGCAGCGAGAGTAGCTTCCGCTCACGCGGATTTCAATTCGCAGCGGTAACAGCGATTGCCGCGCAGCTCTCAAACGTGACTCGGATTGTCGTTCCAGAGAGCGGACAGGGAGCGCTTGGACCGGTGCTGCTTCCGCTGTACAACGTTTACCCTGACTATCGCAACCATCCGACGTTCTTTCGAAAGATGGAGCAGTTCATCAGGGCGTTGCAAAACTACCAGCTCAGCTTTGAGCAACCGCGCCTTTGGTTCACGAAAGGCCAAACACTAAGCGCATTCTTGCACATACCTGGAAAGTCTAAAGAGCATCTCACGAATACCCGATCCTGCTGGCAAACACGCCGCGTAGTTAATGTAGGTGAGAGGAAGCAGTGCGGCCTGTGCGCTGCCTGCCTGCTGAGGCGCTTGAGTCTGCATGCCGCCGGAGTCACAGAGACGCGTGACACCTATATTGTGTTCGATCTCGCCGCCTCCGATGTAGAAGATGCTTTGTCGGTCATCCCTCAGAAGGCCGATAGAGACATCATGATCGAATATGGAAGCGTCGGTGTGCGCCATCTGCAGCATCTTGCGGACATGGCCGCTCGACCCGACGACGGTCTTCGCGCGTACGCTTCGCAAATCGCGATCGCGACCGGCGAAACCTATGAGGAAACTTTGAAAAAGCTGAAGTTGATGTTGGCATCACATGCCAAAGAATGGCGAGCATTTCTGTCCGCTCAAGGGCAACAAAGCTTCCTGAACAACTGGATGGATGGAGGACGCTATGGCTGATCTAAATGATCTGACCTCGCAGGAAATTGGACGCCGCCTGCGAGTAGCACGAGAGAACGCAGCCATTCGGCAAGAGGATGCAGCCCAAATCATCGGGGTTTCCCGCCCAACTCTCGTATCCATCGAGAAGGGCGTACGCCGCGTGCGTATTCAGGAAATCCAGTTGCTCGGTCGCCACTACGGCGTATCAGTGAACGCCCTGCTCCGCCGGGAAGCCGTCCACGTCGACTTATTGCCTCGCTTTCGAAAATTGCGTGAGACAGAGGACGCGCAAACCGCTGAAGCCATTCGGCTATTCAACGACTTGATTAAGGCGGATGTAGAAATGGAGAACATACTCGGCATCCAGCGCCGACGAAATTACCCACCGGAGCGCGGCCTCAACGAGGGCGACGTCACGGCACTAGCCGAAAATCATGCAAAGGAATTGCGCGACTGGCTTGGTCTTGGCCCCGGACCGATCGCCGACATTTTTTCGGTAATCGAGCTGGATCTCGGCATACGCTTGTATCAGCGTCGCCTTGCTTCGAACTCAAAGGTTGCCGGTCTCTTTAGCTACGATGAAAACATTGGAGCGTGCATTCTTCTCAACGCTAGCCATCCACTACCCCGCCGCATCCAGTCCGCGGCGCATGAGCTCGGTCACTTCTACGGCACGCGTCAGGCTCCGGAGGTACTCGAAGAAGATGAGAAATTCCTGTCACGCGACGAACGCTACGCGAATGCTTTTGGTCGTGCCTTCCTGACGCCGGCCGAGAGCTTCTCGGAAAGCTTCGGCCAATTGAAGCAAATTACCGGCAAGACGACCCGGCGTCTAATAATTCTCCTGGCCCAACAGTACAACATATCGCGGCAAGCGTGCTGCCTCCGGCTCGAGGAACTAGGACTTGCCAAGAAAGGTACCTGGCTCTGGTTCGAAAACAATGGTGGCATCACCGATGAACATGCCCGAGAGGTTCTCGGCGAAATGAATGAACGCCCAGATCCTGCGAAAAGCGATGCCGACCGCCCCATCTCTCACCGCCTGAGCCTGATGGCACATGCCGCCTGGAAGCGCGAGTTGATGTCGGAAGGACAATTGGCGGAGCTACTGAAGTTAGGCCGAGTAGAGGTACGCGGCATTATCGATCAAATCGAGCTTGAGGAAAGGGATACGGATGAATTGCTCAAGCTCCCGGACTGATACCGTGAACCAATGGGTCCTCGACACCAGCGTATTGATTAACCTTCACGCGTGCAAATATGGTGAACGAATCCTCTCGGCCATTCCGAACGATATTCTCGTTCCAGAAATCGTCGCAGGAGAACTCGAACATGAGAGAAGCCGTAAAAATGGTGAGTACGGTTTTCTGCAGGCGCTTGTCGCAGATCAAATCGTTACGGTCGTCGGACTGAACGATGCCGAGTATCTTCTGTTTCACGAACTTACATCGACATCGCCGTCGCTGGACGATGGTGAGGCGGCGACGATTGCGATCGCCACCTCCAGACAACTTCGGCCGTTTATTGATGAACAAAAAGGGCGAACACGCGCCGGCATACTGCTGCCAGCGTTAGTGCCGCACTGGTCGCTAGACCTCCTTCGGCATCCGGTGGCCATCGCCACACTTGGTGTTCAACATGCTGTAGACGCGCTATATCACGCCCTACGCGACGGTCGCATGCGGATTCCTGCAGAAAGTGCGGATGACGTTATCGCACTCATAGGCGTAGAGCGGGCGCGCGACTGCACTTGCCTCCCTAGGTATCGCGAACGATTTTCTGGCAGTCAGAACCATAAAGATAGTGACGTCACCGCCTTGACAGAGCGCTAAAGATAGCGAATGCGCCAGCTCTTCACCCACATCGATCTGCCTTTGCAAGCACATACGGTGGGAAGGCCGATGTCGAGCTGGGCTAGCGGCAAGGTGATTATCTTCGCGCTCAGGCAGTTGAACGACCCCTCAGGACGTACGCCGCGCCCCCCCTTCTCGGAGTCTTTGCTGTTCCGTCCCTATGGTACGATGAACTTGTCTGGAGAATGAATCTTGTCCCCAATGTCGCTCGATGCACTCACTGAAACTTCCGAAACCAGTCCATCCGTTGAGCATCGTTCTCGTGGTGGGGCAATCGTCGTGCGACCGGTCTCCGGAAATGTCAGACCTAGTGAGGATCTCCGCGCGTTACAAGGGAGAGTCGTGGTTTGGTGGTTTGGCGGCGTAGTCCAGAACCGCCGCGATGAAAGCGTACCCAAAGTCGCAGTGTTCCTCCGCACGCTCGACAAGGACAATGTACCCCGAGCATGGCAAAAAATTAACGTGGCGTTGACCCACTTGGGTATTCTGCGCGTTGGGACGGTTTGGGAAAATGGAGTTCGCGTTGGCAACGCTGAACAAGAATATCTGCGTGCCGAGATCGAGTTTACTCCCGGACAATGGAGTTTTACCTCTCCTGATGAGTGCTCGCAAAAAGGTGAACAGAGTCCCCTCCCCAACTCAGACTACCCGCTCCGGTATCAACGCGACAGGAATTGGTTGATTAGCTTCCGATTGCCCAACGGCAGCAACCTTCTGGTCCCATGCATCGAGTTTTTGACCCGATGTTATGGCCGCTCCCAGGAAGTGCCTCGCATACTTACAACGTATCGTTGGGAAGAAGCTGCGAACCGCTTTTTTGCTCCGTTCGACCCGACAGTGGTCGAACCAGGGTACTGGCCGATCAGATTACGCAAGCGTCTGCACAACGGCGACACGGTATTCCTCGCCCATGCATTGCACGACGACTTCGCGCGCAACGCAGCAAAGAGCATCTTCACTCAGATCAACACCGCATTCAACCGCGGCGACTCGTACGCTTTCCCAAAAATCGGTCCCTGGTTCTCGGGCACGGCCACGATCAAAGTCCGTGGCCATTGGATAAACAATGGCCGCACGTTTTTAGCTCTTCGCGTCGACGGCTTGACAGAACCAAGCGGCATTCCAGTGCAGCGCGATAGGGAAAATTCGAACAAAGCGGAAAATGCGGCGACAGGCAGTGGTGTCGGGGAAGCGTGGAAAGGGGCTCCGGGCCGTCACATCGTTCGCCCCCCAGAGATCGTGGATCTCACTGATGCTAATGCCCCACAGTTCGGAGCCGCGTCGACCGACGTGATCGAAGACGACTTCGAAGTATTGGGAGAAAAGCGGATAGTTAAGGATTATCGTCGCTACCAAGCGCAAACATCCGCCGGGAAACGTAGCGATGGGGGCAATCCAGACTCGTTCTCAAGTGGAGAAGTCCGCGGTGCCGGGACTGACACCGGCCATGCCTCCATTCACGCGCATGTAGCAATGGAATCCGAAGGCACACTACGTGACATGTGGAATGCTCTCCGCAAACTACCAACGTCACATCACGATCAGGTTCGTAGCGTTGAATGGTACACGCACGAGAATGGCTTCAGAAGCAGCGAGCCACCACAACTCGTTGCGCTTACACCGTTTGATAAAGACGACAAAGACATTACAACAAAGACGCGCAACTGGCTTTTCTTCGATGTCGAAAATCGCCTTCCTCGCGGCATACTTGTAGTGCGCGTTGTTAGCCCCAAGAAGGTAATTTACATCGTTGAAATACAGAGGCGCCCTCGAATTTCGAAAGCAGATGATGGCACGGAAACTGATGCCGAAGAGAGTTTTCAAGGTCTGGTTTTCGAACTGCACGATGAACTTACGTTTCTTGACTGGCTAAATCAATTGCTATCGGAGATTAGACATGTCATCGGTATCGTCAAAAATCTGACAGCGCTATGCCCTGGTAATGCTTTTTCGTTCAGGCACGTACGGTCTGGCGACAAGTATCCGGGTCAAGCTGCAGTACGAAACGCTCTCGAGAAACTCGACATCAAAATCTCACAATAAAACGAGATCAAGTGCTGACTCTTCGTCCAGCAACGTCGTCTTTCCGGCATTCTGCGGTCCCACAATCCCGACGACTAATGGCTTGCCGCGGCCCGAGCCAAGATCAACGAGACCATCAGTGTGGCCACTGAAGATTCGACAATTCACACTCCGCACCGCGTTTTGATTTTACGTCACGAATGAGAATCCAATATGCATAAGCACGCTGCGTTGCAAACGGGGACTTCTGTAAGGCGCATGGCTGTGGATGCCCTGATTCGTTCACTGGCCGTGTCCCAAGACCGACCTTTGATGCTTTTCCTTGGCGCGGGCGCATCGATGAGCTCCGGGATGCCGTCCGCCGCCCAATGTATCTGGGAATGGAAGCGGGATATTTTTCTTTCGAATAATCCAGGTATCGAAGAGCAATTTAGCGAACTCTCCCTCCCCTCCGTCCGCGACAGAATTCAAACATGGCTGGACAGGCAACGGTGCTATCCGGTCGCCGGGCATCCTGACGAATATGGGGCCTACATTGAAGCCTGCTTCTCGCGCAGTGACGATCGTCGTCGCTATTTTGAAAGATGGGTCAAGCATTCCACACCTCACACCGGTTACAGGCTACTAGCCGAGCTCGCCTCGTCCGGTTTAATTCAAACCGTCTGGACGACAAATTTCGACGGACTCATCGCGCGCGCCGCGGTTGCCACGAATCTGACACCAATCGAGATCGGGATAGATTCCCAGCAACGGCTTTACCGCGCTCCCGGTAAAGGCGAGCTGGCTTGCGTCTCGATGCACGGCGATTACCGATATGATCGCCTCAAAAATTCGCCAGGAGAACTCGCCCAGATCGAAGTCCAGCTTCGTGACTCGCTCATTGAAGCCTTAAGAACGCACACCGTCGTTGTTGCTGGATACAGCGGTCGCGACGACAGTGTGATGCAGGCATTCCGCCAATACGCGGTATCAGGTCCCGCGCGAACGGATTTGCCGCTGTTCTGGACGCAATACGGCGAGGGCCCGCCTTTGGACACGGTCAGCGCCTTCCTCTCGACGAACGACGACGAGCCATCCCGCTTCCTCGTTCCGGGCGTTTCCTTCGACGATCTCATGCGGCGGTTGGCGCTCTACCTGTCAAAGGGGCCGGCCAGAGACCGCGCCAATAAAATCCTCGACGAGCATGCGACGACGCCCGTTAACCAGCTCACTGCTTTCGGGCTCCCGCCTCTTCCCCCGACCGGCCTCATCAAAAGCAACGCAATTCCGCTGACACCGCCACAGGAGCTTCTTGAGTTTGATTTGCATCAATGGCCGGCCTCCGGAACCGTGTGGGCCACGTTGAGGGAGCTTGGCGACAAACACAATTTTGTCGCCGCGCCGTTCCGATCGAAGATTTATGCGATCGCTATAGCCGATAATCTGCGCCTCGCCTTCGGCGAGAATCTGAAAGGGGAAATCAAACGGGTCCCCCTGAACGATGACGATCTGCGATACGAAGACGGCGTCATCAACCAGCTTGTCCGCCGTGCGACCGTCCTCGCCTTATCGGCCAAGGCAAATTGCCCGTCAGACGGCGAGTCGTTGATCTGGACATCCGAGAAGGTCGAGAATTTGCGCCTGGACAGGGTCGACTGGAAAGTTCACCAGGCCGTGCTGGTCCAGATACGCCCACTCGGAAGCGAGATGGCGCTCGTCCTGAAGCCCACCCTGTACGTTACCGACAAGAGTGGAGCGATCGCACCCAAGGATACGGAGCGGCTCGTCAAGCAGCGCGTGCTGGGCTATCAGCACAACAAGGAATTCAACGACGCAACCGAAGCGTGGCGACGTCGCCTCGTGCCTCAGCGCGATTTTCATGTCCGCTTCCCCGACCATGAAGACGGTATCGATCTGACTTTCTCTGGACGACCGCTGTTTGCGCGAATCACTGACGAGCGCGAGCGTACCGTTTCACTCAGTTCCGCTCAGGAGTTAGCCGCGCGGCAAGCCGGACTTCAACTCGCAGAACCGCGACTGAAATTCGCGCGCAAATCGGCAGCCGGACTGGCATTCGATACCCATCCCGTCCGAGGCCTGATCAACAACAGGCCGTTCGATTCCAGCCTCACCACCACAGGCATAGCTTCCTCCATCCGCGTCGGAATCATTGCGCCTGCCCAGGACGCCACACGAGTTCACCAGTACCTGTCCCAGCTTCACGTCGCGGCACAGCCAGGGAAGGACGCGGATTATCTCCCGCCGTTTCCAGGTTTCGCGTCCGCCTACCAGTGCCCGCTCGAGATCCCTGTGGTTGGTGAACAATCGTTTGTCCAGCTTGACGAGCCGGACAGCATGACACCCTCCTCAGCACGCGCTTTGGCCGGAGCAATCACGAGATCGATTGCCTCCTTGAGCGCGTCGCAGCGTCCCGACGTAACCATCATTTACGTCCCCGATCGCTGGGCTCCGTTGCGCAACTACATGATCGACGATGAAGAGTTCGATCTACACGATTTCGTCAAGGCGGCGGCGATTCCGAAAGGTTGCGCCACACAGTTTGTCGAAGAGGAAACCCTGCGTAACACGCAGCAGCAATGCCGCGTGCGCTGGTGGCTCTCGCTTGCCCTGTACGTGAAAAGCATGCGCACGCCGTGGACGTTGGGGGGACTCAGCGAGAACTCCGCCTATGTCGGTCTCGGCTTCAGCGTCAAACGTAAAACGACGCAGAATGCGGGCGCACACGTCGTGCTGGGCTGTAGCCACCTCTATAGCCCGAACGGCATCGGTCTGCAGTTCCGCCTGAGCAAGATCGAAGATCCAATCATGCGCAACAAGAATCCCTTCATGAGCTTCGACGACGCGAGACGGCTCGGTGAGGGAATCCGTGAACTGTTTTTCGCCGCTCACCTTCGACTTCCTGAGCGGGTGGTGATCCACAAACAGACCCCGTTCCTTCGCGAAGAACGCCTTGGGCTCCAAGCTGGACTTGAGG
>NZ_BAYD01000154.1 GCF_000685075.1 Paraburkholderia oxyphila NBRC 105797 | reverse complement strand
CCGCGAAAACAAGTTAAGGCCAACGCAGGAAGCCCCGCAACAAAAACTGAATTTTTCAATTCACTCAAAAAGGAAATGCCGATGCTGTTGCTCAACCCCGGCCCCGTAACGCTCACGGATCGCGTGCGCCGCAGCCTTCTGCAAGAAGACCTCTGCCACCGCGAAAGCGAATTCTTCGACGTGCAGGAAGAGGTCCGCACGCGCCTCATCGGCGTCTACGATCTCGTCCCCACGCAGTGGCAAGCCGTGCTCATGACCGGCTCCGGCACAGCGGCCGTAGAGAGCATGATCGCCTCGCTCGTCCCCGCCAACGGCAAGCTCCTGATCATCGAAAACGGCGTATACGGCGAGCGCATCACCCAAATCGCCACCCAGTACAACATCGCGCACGAAGTCGTAAAGCACGAGTGGATGCAGGCCCCCGACCTCGCCCGCATCTGCACCGCGCTGGACGCCGACAAATCGATCACACACGTCGCGATCATCCACCACGAAACCACCACGGGCCGGCTGAACGATCTGCGCGCGCTAGGCGAGGCGTGCCGCGCCCGCGGCGTGCAAATGCTCGTGGACGGCGTGAGCAGCTTCGGCGCCGAAGCCATCGACTTCGCCGACACGAGCATCGCCGCTGTGGCCGCGACCGCGAACAAGTGCCTGCACGGCGTACCGGGTGCAGCCTTCGTGGTGGTGCGCCGCCCGGCGCTCGCCCAGGCGTCTAGCCGCACGTACTACCTCGACCTCAAGCGCCTCGCCACGCTCCAGGATCAACGCAACACGCCGTTCACGCCTTCGGTGCACGCGTACTACGCGCTCGTCGAAGCGCTGCGCGAACTCGCCGACGAAGGCGGCTGGCAAGCGCGTCACGAGCGCTATGCGGCGCTTTCGGAGCAGGTGCGCGCGGGGCTCGCCGCGCGTGGCATGGAGAGTGTGCTGCCGAAGGACGCATCCTCGGTGGTGCTGCGCGCGTTCCGCCTGCCGGCCGGCGTCGATTATCCGAAGCTGCACGACGCGCTCAAGGCGCGCGGCTTCGTGATCTATGCCGGGCAGGGCGGCTTGTCGAAGGAACTATTCCGCATCTCGACGATGGGCGACATTCACGCCGCCGACGTCGAGCGTTTGCTCGCGGCATTCGACGAGGTCACGAAGTAAGGCGCCGCGTGAAGCCAGCCACGACGCGCGCTCAATACCCGGTGAGCACCGCGAACGCAAGCGTTGCCACCGAGAGCACGAGCAGCGCCGCAAAGAGCGGCAGGATGAAGCGCAGCCACTCGCCGAACCCCACGCGCGCCGTGGCCAGATAGGCAAGCAGCATGCCGGAGGTGGGCGTGATCATATTGGTCAGGCCGCCTCCGAGCACGAAGGCCAGCACCGAGGTCTGGCCGGTCACCCCAGAGATCTGGGCGATCGGTCCGATGATCGGCATGCTCACCGCAGCTTTGCCCGATACCGAAGGAATAAAGACGTCGAGCAGCATCTGCACGGCCATGAGCCCGTTGGCCACGATCACGGGCGACTGACCGCGCGCCAGTTGCGTGAAGGCGTGGATCAGCGTGTCCAGCACGAGACTGTTCTGCAAGATGAGCTCGACCGATGCGGCGAGCCCGATCAGCAAGCCCGCTAGCACCATGCCCTTCATGCCGTCCACGAAAGCTTCGGAGGCGCTGCGCGAATCTAGCCGGCCCACGAGCGCGGTTACGATGCTGATGGCCACGTAGAACGCCGATAGCTCGACGTTGCCCCATTTGAGCTCGCGCGTGCCGAACACGAGTGCCGCAGCGGCGATGGCGAGCACGACGAGCGTGGCCTGGTGGCGGCGCGAGAGCCGCGTCTGGGTCTCCAGCGCCGCGACCGCAGCCTCGCGCCGATAGCCGCTGCGCCGCACGTAAAGCAGCAGATACGCAATGCCGAGCGCGAGAAAGACCACGAACACGCCGAGCCGCAACGCGATGCCGCTAAAGAGCGGCACGCCGACGATGGGCTGCGCGACGGCCAGTGAAAGCGGGTTCGTGACCGAGGCGATATAGCCGACCTTCGCCGCAATGGCGACGAGCGCGACTGCGAACAGGTTGGACAGGCCGAGCCGTTTCGCGAGCAGCATCACCATCGGAATGATGACCAGGTACTCCGAAATAAAGCCGAGCAGTGTGCTGCCGAGGCCGATCAGGATCATCAGCAAGGGGGCGAGCACGTAGACGTTGCCGGCCGTCAGCTGCAAAAGCCGGTCGATACCGGCGTCCACCACGCCGGTGCGCCGCATCACGCCGAACATCCCGCCTACGAACATCACCATGAAGATGAGCGGCGCGTTTTTGATGAGCCCACTGGGCACCGCCACGAAGACCGAGACGAGACTCGCGGGCGCTGCGTGCTCCGGCGTGCTCTTCGTCACCGCCGGCGCGGCGAGCGTGGCAATGCCGCCGGTTTTGGGCACCACGTGATAGGTGCCCGGAATCACGAGCTTGCCCTGGCGCTCGAACTGCCCGGCATCGACGAACCAGGTCATGGCCAGCGCCACGGCGAGCACCCAGAGCATCATCACGACCGGATGCAGCATCTTGCCGTGCGGTTTCTTTTCCTGGCCGGCGCTCCCGGCGCTCTCGGCGTGTTCGGCGGGCGGTGCTTCGTCGTGCTGGGAAGAGGGCGGGGCGGCGAGCATGGTGTGGCTTCCTTGATGCGGTGTCAGGCGGGCTGCGCGACGCGCGCGCCCGTATAGCCGAGCTCGGCGGAGATCGTCGCGGCGCAGGCTTGCAGGCGCTCGAGATAGTCGGGTATCTCGGCCCGGCCGATGCGCATCTCCGGGCCGGAGACGGCCACGGCCGCCACCGCGGCGCCCGACATGTCGCGCACCGGCACCGAGATCGCGACCGCGCCCGGCGTCACTTCGCCGAGGCTGACCGCATAGCCCTTGCGCGCGACCGCGTCGAGCTCTTCGAGCAGGGCGATCAGATCGGGCGCGTCGGGCATCTTCTTCACGCGCGCGAGATATTCGGTGCGCACGGCGTCGGGCGCGAAGGCGAGCAGCACTTTGCCCGAAGCGCCATGGTTGATCGGCCGGCGATTGCCGACCGCGCCCACCGCGCGCATCTGGTGCGTGGTTTCGCAGCGCGCCACGCAAACCGTTTCGAGTCCCTCGCGCACGCGCAGCACGATCGTCTCGTTGATCGCCTGATTGAGCGCGAGCATGTGGCGCGAGGCGGCTCGCACGAGCGTGTTCTGCTGTGCCGCCGCCACGCCCAGCACGAAGGCCTGCGGGCCGAGCGCGTAAGTGGCGGTCTGCGCGTCCTGCACGACATAGCGATGCAGTTCGAGCGTGCACAGCATGCGATAGGTGCGCGATTTGTTGATGCCGAGCTGCGTGGACAGCTCCGTCACGCCAAGGCCGGGGTGCTCGGCCACATAGCTCAGCAGCTTCAGCGCGTTGTCGACTGCATCGACGATATAGGTCATGTCGGGTCTCACTGTGCTTCGAGTTGCGCGCGAACGTAAGCGGCCAGCGCCGCTGCGAAAGCGTCGAGGTCGCGCTTGAGCGTGTCGAAACCCGCATGTTTCGCGAATGCCGCTTCGTCCATATAGAGCGCGCGATTCAGTTCGATCTGGATGCTATGGCGCCGGCGCGCGGGATCGCTCACGGCGCGCAGCAAGTCGCCGCCCTGATAGGGCTCGTTGATCTGCACGCGATAGCCGGCCGCGGCAAAGTGGTCGGCGACCCATTGCGTGAAGGCGGGGTCCGACGTGGTGCCGCGCCGGTCGCTGACGACGAGATCGGGACGCGCCTCGCCGGCGTCGACGTTCATCGCGTTGCCGCGCGACTTCATGGAATGGCAGTTCACGTGCCATAGCGCGCCGTGCCGCGCATACGCGGCATCGGCCGCCTCGCGCAGTGCCGCGCGATAGGGCTGGTAGTACGCGTCGATGCGATGCCGCACCTCGGCAATCGGCAGCTTGCGGTCGTAGAGCGGCACGCCTGGCAGTGCGTAGCGCCGGATCAGGCCCATGCCGCGCAGCGTGTAGGGCTCCGGCACGAGCGGCTCGGGCCAGGGCTCGGCGAGCAGCTCGGCGTCGATGTCGGTGACGGCGCGGTTGGGGTCGATATAGGCGCGCGGAAAGCGCGCGCCGATCAGTGTGCCGCCGTGTGCGGGCACGCCGGTCCATAGCTCGTCGACGAATGCGTCCCACGTAGTGAGGATCGCCTCGCGCGGCGCGACCGTGCCGAAGTCGTCCGGCAGCGCAATGCCGCTGTGCGGCGAATCGAACACGATCGGCAACGGTGCGGCCTGGGCAGCAACCGTGAAACAGGGTGCCGGGTCGTCCGCCTGTGAGGAGAGGGGGCCGAGGGCCGCCATGGAGGTCTTCGTCATTGCTCGTCGATCAATGGGTTCGCGTTTTAAATAATAAAACAGCGTTTTAAATTTAATCGAAAGCGTACCGCCGTCCATGAAATGAGCGGATTGGGGTTTCCCCTGGCGTGTGGCCGTAAGTTCGGCGCAATCGCACGACCATCAAGCGTTTAAGGGATTTTTGAGGACACCGCGACGGCCCGTTATGCGTCGCGGGTTGATGACAGCTTCTTGACGGGGCAGAAACGATGCCCGAATAATAAATAATACGCTGTTTTAAACAATAAAACAAGCGGTTCGATGGGGCGCGGAACCACCTATCTGGAGGCTGCGCGAGCGGCGGCGCACGCAACGGTGCTTTGCTCGATCCGCGATTCAGTTTAATCAGCAGTACAGAGAATATGCCGCGCCAGCAGTGGCGGACATCAAGACCATCACTACACGGCATCTCGCATGCCAGAAGGAGAAAAAATGAAGCAGACCTACCGGCGCACCCTCGCACTCGTCCTCGGCGGGATGGGCCTCGCGGCCTCTCACGCCCACGCGCAGTCGAGCGTGACGCTGTACGGCATTGTCGATGGCGGCTTCACCTATACGAGCAACCAGGGTGGCAAGGCGAACTACCAGGCGACGGCCGGCAGCGAGCAGGGTTCGCGCTGGGGCCTGCTCGGCAACGAGGATCTCGGTGGTGGCAACCACGCGATCTTCCGTCTCGAGAACGGCTTCAATCTGATGACGGGCACGGCAAGCGCGAACGGGCGCATCTTCGGCCGCCAGGCATGGGTGGGTCTCGCGAACGACCGCTGGGGTTCGCTGACGTTCGGCCGCCAGTACAACGCGGCTCAAGACTCGCTCGAGCCGCTGCAGATGGCGGTGGTGACGTCGCAGTACGGCACGCACCCGTTCGACACCGACGACCTGAACAACACCTTCCGCACCGATAACGCCGTCAAATACGTGACGCCGGTGTATCGCGGCCTCTCGGTCAATTCGATGTACGGCTTCAGCAACAATGCGGGCTCGTTCGGGACCAATCGCTCGTGGAGCGTGGGCGCGAGCTACGCGGGCGGCCCGCTGCAGTTCGGCGCGGCCTACGTTCAACTCGACAATCCGGCCACGGATACGACCGGCGCGATTCCTTCCGATAACTACTTCACGTTCCTGAAGGGCATCACGCAGCAGCGCATCTGGGGCGCGGGCGGCATCTACAGCTTCGGCAAGCTGGGTGTGGGCGCGATGTACACCAACGTCGCGTTCGAGCTGACGCCCGAGAGCCAGCACCAGAACTACCAGAATGCGGAACTGAGCCTGCGCTATGAGATCACGCCGGCCGTCCATGCGGCGATCGGCGAGACCTGGACGGGCGTGACGTCGAATGGCAAGAAAGATAGTTGGCACTACTGGCAGACGACGAGCGCGCTCCAGTACTTCCTCTCGAAGCGCACCGACGTCTACCTCGACCTGATCTACCAGCGCGCGACGAACGCGGTGGCGCAGATCGAGGGCACCTCGGGTGCGTCGAGCAGCGGAACGCAGTTCCTCGTGGTGACGGGTATTCGCCACAAGTTCTGAGTGTGGGAGCGGCGGGTAGCGCGCGGCGTTGCACGCCCGCGGGTTCAGCCCGCAGCGCGTTCTCGCGAGCGCACCGCCGTGGCCTCTGCCGCGCTCTTGAGCGAACTCTTGCGGCGCGCCCGCGCCTTCTTCAGCCAGATCAGCACGCCCGTCACGCTGAGCATCGCAACGGCCACGCCCGTGAAGCTGATCGCGATGCGGCCCGGCAATCCGGCGATCCGTCCCGAGTGCAGCGGAAACTGCGCCTGGATGAAGACGTCGCCCGCGCTGCCGCGCCCCGGAATTTGTCTGGCGATCACCTCGCCGGTGCGTGCATTGATGACGAGCCAGGGATTGCCGAGGCCCGTGTCGCCGTGATCGTTGCCCGCTGCGTAGTAGCCCACGCCATAGGCGCCGAGCGCCGGCATCGCGAACAAGCCGCCCGGCGGCGCGGCGATGCCTTCGCGGCGTCCCAGCGCGCTCGCCGCGGCCACGATGCGCGTGCGCGCCGCGGCGGCTTCAGCGGCCGTGAGCGCGGGGCCGGGTGCGGCGGTGCGGAACGGGTCCGGCGCGAGCGTCGAGAACAGCGACACCACGGGGCGCACGATCTGCGTGCTCAGGTTCATCGAAATTGAGGTGAGCGCGACCACCAGCAGCAGGCCCCAGAGCCAGACGCCGCCCGAGCGGTGCAGGTCGAACGTGAGCGCGTAGCCGCCGCGCTTGACGCGAAACGCGAGCGACTTGCGCCAGCTCTTGAGGTTCGGAAAGGCGAGCACGATGGCGATGAAGCCGTCCAGCAGCCAGACCATGCCCACGACGCCCATCGTCCAGACGCCGAAGTCGATGCCCATCTTCGTCGGCAGGAAGAGCGTGTAGTGGAGCTGGTAGAGGAATGGAATCAGGTTCAGGCGCGCGAGCGAGGGCGCCCCCCACATGCGGCGGCCTTGAATGACGCCGGTGGCCGGGTCCATCGCGACCTGGTTGTAATCGAGTGCGAACGGCTCGCCGGTCGTCGGATCGAGGCGCGGCTCCACGCGCACGACGAAGGTGTGGCCGGGCTCGACCGAGAGCGGCATGTAGCCGACTTGCACGCGCGGATCGGCGGCTTCAAGGCGCTGGGCGAGCGTGAGCGCCGGTAGCGGCGCGCCCTCCGTGGACGCGTGATAGAACGACGGATTGAGCGCCGCGTCGAGCTCGTGATCCCACGCAATCACGGCGCCCGTGAGGCCGGCGAGAAACAGGAAAGCCGCCGTGCCGAGGCCGAGCCAGCGGTGCAGGCGGACCAGCAGGGCTCTCATGCGGCGGCGCCGGGCGTGCGGCGGGCGCGGTGATCGGCTCGGGCGGGCGCGGTCGGAAAGGCGGTCACGTTGATGGCGTCGGATCGAATCTGGGGTTAAACAAGAATTTGATTGAAAATGCGAATCGTTTGCATTCTACGAGCGCACGCGCGCCGATGCAAGCTTCGCGAAAGCAGGGGAAATGGGCGCCGCGTGGGAAGGGCGGTCTAGCGCACGAGCCGTGCGCTAGACCGCCCGCCATAGTTCAATAAGCAGGAATGTGCCGACTCGCGGCCGTGATTCACGCGGCCGGCGAGCGGTGGTGCCTGGCTACACCGGGTCTTTATTCGGCGGACCGTCCGGGCGTTGCGGCTCCTCGCCGTGATGTCCGGGCGGCGGGGGCGTGAGCGGATCGCGCTCGGGATCGCGCGTCGGATCGGCGAGCGGATCGGGCAGCGGATTGGTGTGCGAGCAGATCATCGCGGGTACCTCGTGCGCAGGCGTGGCCAATCGGGCACGACGTGTGGATGGTGCTTATAGCGTAGGCGATCGGCGCTCTTCGTGCGGAATTTCGCATGCGCGCGAGAGACGTCCGGCGCGCGCGAGAGCTGCGGAAATTAGAGGCCGTTCAGGTCGGCGGGCGTATCGACGTCGCGCAGGATGCCGGGGTCGTCCACGTCGATCCGGGTGAGCGCGGGCGAATTGAGCAGCGCGCGGGCGCCCATGTCGCCGTCGAGCGCGAGCAATGCCGCGCGGTGCGCGAGGCCGAATCCGACCGGATGGCCGCGCTGTTCGCGATAGAACGGTGCGACGATCGGCTTGCCCGCATCGAGTTCGCGCGCGACGGCCTCGATGGTCGCCTGCGCGATGCGCGGCATGTCCGCGAGCGCGACGATCCAGCTTTCTCCCTCGGTGTCCGCTTCGATGGCGGCGGCGAGACTCGCGCCCATGCCTCGCACGGCGGCGGCAGCGAACACCACGTCGCAGCCCGCATCGTTCAAGACGTGCGCGAGCGTTTCCGCGCCTGGACGCACGACGGCAATCACTTTGGGCGTGACCATCAGGAGCCTGTGCGCGGCCTCGTGGGCGACGCTGATGCCGTCGGGCAGCGGCGCGAGGAGTTTGTTGCGCAAACCGTTCGGATCGAAGCGCGATCCTGTGCCGGCGGCGAGCAGTACGCCGGTGGCGAGCGAAGCGTAGGCCATTGGGGAGTACCGCGCGAGAGGGGAACGCGTTGATTGTGCGGTGCAACCGCGCCCGAGGCAAGCCCGGGAAGACGCGCGGCGCGCGCGCTGTGGCTACGTGCGGTTGTCACGAAATCGTCACATCGTTGTTGCCTCGCCGTTATCTCGCCGCTACACCGCCGTTGTCCCGCCGTTGCCTCGCAGTCACCTGAGCGTCACATGACCGTCACGCAGCCTTCGCTCTGCGTCACGCCAGCGTGTGGCGCGGCAGCATGACCTTGTCGAGCGTGATCGGCAAATCGCGCACGCGCACCCCTGTTGCGTGATAGACCGCGTTGGCGATCGCCGCGGGCACGCCGGTGATGCCGATCTCGCCGATGCCGCGCACGCCGAGCGGGTTGAAGCGCAAGTCCGGCGCGCCGACGAACAGCACGTCCAGATCGCCGATGTCGGCGTTCACGGGCACGTGGTATTCGGCGAGATTGCCGTTGGCGAAGCGGCCCGTGCGCGTGTCGAGCAAGGCGTCTTCGTGCAGCGCCGTGCCCACGCCCCACACCATGCCGCCCATCAACTGGCTGCGCGCCGTTTTTTCGTTGAGCACCTGCCCCACGTCGTAAGCGCCGACGATGCGCGCCACGCGCAGCGTCCCGAGCTCCGCGTCCACATGCACCTCGGCGAAAACCGCGCCGAACGAGTGGAACGCGTACTGCTGG
Organism: Paraburkholderia oxyphila NBRC 105797; assembly: GCF_000685075.1. Classification (GTDB taxonomy): domain Bacteria; phylum Pseudomonadota; class Gammaproteobacteria; order Burkholderiales; family Burkholderiaceae; genus Paraburkholderia; species Paraburkholderia oxyphila. The sequence continues at coordinate 9,745 of NZ_BAYD01000154.1, read as the reverse complement.
CGCTCTTCGCCGGGCTTCTCGGAGGCCAGCGCCTCGATCGGCTTACCCCCCGCGCGTGCGATGATGGCGGCGGCCGGATCGCGGCGCGAGGTGTCGTTGTTCAAGACGACCCAGCCGTCGACGACCGTGACGTCGGCGGGCGTGGCGCCATGGACCGGCGAAGCGCCATCGGCGATGGCGAGCGCGATCAGCTTGTCGCGCGCGGCGCGCGCCGCCGCCTGCACGGCGGGCGAGACGCTTGCGGCCGACTGCGAGCCGCCCGAGACCGGCGCGCGCGGCAGCGATGAATCGCCGAGCGCGAAGTGGATACGGTCGGGCGGGAAGCCGAGCGCATCGGCGGCCACCTGGGTCATCACCGTATAGGTTCCGGTGCCGATGTCCTGCGTGCCCGATGCGACCATCGCGGTGCCGTCAGGCAGGATGCGCGCGATGGCCGCCGCTTCGCTGCGGTTCGCCGGATAGGTCGCGCCCGCCATGCCCAGGCCGATCAGTGTGTTGCCCTCGCGCATCGCGCGCGGCGCATTCACGCGCCGCGACCAGCCGAAGCGTTCCGCGCCCGCCGTATAGCACTCGCGCAGCGCCTTCGACGACCACGGTTTGCCGTCCTGCGGTTCCACTTCGGCATAGTTCTTCAGGCGCAATGCAATGGGGTCCATCTTCAGGCGCCACGCGAGCTCGTCCAATGTCGATTCGAGCGCGAACGAGCCTGTTGTCTCGCCGGGCGCGCGCGTGAAGGTGGGCGTGCCGACGTTCAGTGGCACGACGCGATGGCTCGTGCTCAGGTTCGGGCTCGCGTACATCATGCGCGTGACGAGGCCCGACATCTCGGTCCAGTCCTCGAACGTGGAGGTGTGCGAGAGCGTATCGTGGCGCACGGCGGTGAGCGTGCCGTCCGTGCGCGCGGCAATCGAGAGATGCTGCTCCGTGCGCGGCCGCGAGCCCACTGGCCCGAACATCTGCGTCCGCGAGAGGGCGAGGCGCACGGGGCGGCCGGTCTGCTTCGCCGCCATCGCGCAGAGGCTCACGTGAGACCATGAGGAACCCTTACAACCGAAGCCGCCGCCGATGAACGGCGAGATCACGCGAATGTGGTCCGCCGGAATGCCGAACACGGCGGCCACGGCGGCGCGATCGTTCGTCACGCCCTGGGTCGCGTCGTAAAGCGTGAGCTCGGGGCCGTCCCAGCGCGCCATCGTCGCGTGCGGCTCCATCGGGTTGTGGAACTGCGTGGGCGTGGTGTAGACCGCGTCGATGCGCACCGCGCCTTCCTGCATGCCCGCTTCCACATTGCCGCGCTGCGAATCCATCGGGCGTCCCAGCATGCTGGGCGGCGTATGCGCCTGCGCTTTCGCGCGCGCAAAGTCGAGCGTCGCCGGCGTGGCGGCATAGGTCACGCTCACGTGCTGCGCGGCGTCGGTGGCGTGCTCGAGCGTATCCGCCACCACGACCGCGACGGGCTCATTGCTGTAGCGCACGACGTTGTCCTGCAGCAGCGTGAGGCGCCGCACCGCCGGTGGCGAGACCGGCGGGCGACCCGCGTTCGGCAGGCGCATCGCGTTCTGCCAGGTCATCACGAGCAGCACGCCAGGCAGTGCCTCGGCGCGGCGCGTGTCGATCGACGCGATCGTGCCGCTTGCCACGGTGCTCGTCACCAGCACGGCATGCGCGAGCCGCGCTTCGGGAAAGTCCGCCGCATAGTTCGCGCCGCCCGTCACCTTGAGCATGCCGTCGATGCGATCGACCGGCTGTCCGATCAGCTTGTTCATGCGTATTCTCCCGTGCCGGTTGCAGCGGTGCCGGCAGCCAGCATCGCAGCGCGCACAATTGCGCGCTGTGCGAGCTCGACCTTGAACGCGTTGCCGGAGAGTGGGCGTGCCTGCGCGAGTTCGGCCGCGGCAGCGGTGCGCAGCGTGGTCGCGTCGAGCGTGTGTCCGGTCAGGTGCTGCTCCGCGCGGCTCGCGCGCCACGGCTTGTGCGCGACGCCGCCGAGTGCGATGCGCGCCGCGCGCACGCGCTGGCCGTCGAGCTGCAGCGCCACCGCCACGGAGACGAGCGCGAACGCGTAGCTCGCGCGGTCGCGCAGCTTCAGGTAGTGCGTGTGATCGCTGAACGTGGGCGGCGGCAGGTCCACCGAGGTGATCAGCTCGCCGGGTGCGAGCGTGGTGTCCAGCTCGGGATGTTCGCCGGGCAGCCGGTGAAACTGCGCAATCGGAATTGCGCGTGGACCGCCTGGGCCGCGCACCTGCACGGTAGCGTCGAGCGCCGCGAGCGCGACGCTCATATCGGACGGATTCACGGCCACGCATTGCGCGCTCGCGCCGAGGATCGCGTGCATGCGGTTGAAGCCCTCACGCGCGGCGCAGCCGCTGCCGGGCGCGCGCTTGTTGCATTGCGTGAATGCGGTGTCGTAGAAGTAGTCGCAACGCGTGCGCTGCATGAGATTGCCGCCCACGGTGGCCATGTTGCGCAATTGCGGCGAGGCGCCCGCGAGCAGCGCCTGCGTGAGCAGCGGATAGCGCGTGCGCACGAGCGTGTGATTCGCGGCGTCGCTGTTGCGCACGAGCGCGCCGATGCGCAGGCCGCCATCGGGCAACGTAGTGATGCCATCGAGTTCGGCAATGCGCGTGATGTCGATGAGCGCAACCGGATGCGCGATGCCGCCTTTCATGAGGTCGAGCAGATTCGTGCCGCCGCCGATGAAGGCCGCGCCCGGCTGCTGTGCGGCGGCGATGGCGGCGTCGATGTCGGCGGCGCGCTGGTAGGAGAGGGCGTCCATGGCCGTGCTCCTTTTCTCAGGCACTGGCCGCGTGCGCATCGCGCACGGCGGCCACGATGTTGGCGTAGGCGCCGCAGCGGCAAAGGTTGCCGCTCATGCGCTCGCGAATCTCCGCGTCGCTCAGTTGAGAGGGGGGCCTGCGCACGTCGGCGGTCACGGCGCTGGCCGCGCCGGCTGCGAATTCCGTGAGGCACGCGGTGGCCGAGCACACCTGGCCCGGCGTGCAGAACCCGCACTGCAGCGCGTCGCGCTCGATGAAGGCGCGTTGCACCGCGCTGGGCGCAGCCGCGCTCGCGAGGCCTTCGACGGTCGTAATGCGCCGGCCCTCGTGCATCACGGCGAGCGTGAGGCAACTGTTGATGCGCCGGCCATCCACGAGCACGGTGCAGGCGCCGCACTGGCCGCGGTCGCAGCCCTTCTTCGTGCCGGTGAGGCCCGCGTAGTCGCGCAGCGCATCGAGCAGCGTCACGCGCGGCTCGATATGGAGCGCGTACTCGCGGCCGTTGATGTCGAGCTTGACGGGCTGGGCCGGTGTGGGCACGGGTGGTGGTGCAACGGCATCGGCGGGGGACGGTGCGTTTTGCGAGGGCGCATTCTGCGCATGCAGATGGGGCACGCTGCCCAAAGCGGCAGCGGCGGCGGCCGATTGCAGGAAGCGACGGCGTGCGAGGTCGGCGGGGGATGCGTCGTCGCGTTCGCGCGACGCATCGAGGGGGCGTTCGTTGGACATGGCGTTCGACAGACTCCAGGACGAAGGCAAGACGAAAAGCGCGCTACACAAGGTGCGCAACGACGCAGAAACGCACGGCGCGTGGCCGCTCAGGGTTGCGTGGCGCGGTTGTCCGAATGCAGCAAATCCGATGCCGCAGCCGCTTGGGCAGATGGCCCCCGCCGCCGCGATCAGAACTGCACGTTGCGCTTGTCGAACCTGAAAGTAAAGCGTTGGAACGCGCGTTTTATGGTGCGAATTGCATGCTGTCGCAACGCTGTCGCGGGGCTGGCGCGAGGCCGTCGTAAAGCTGGCGTGATGGACAGAATCGCGCTGCCATCCGCGCCGGACGCAAACGCGAGTGGCGCATCCGTCACGCGAAGGGAAAAGAAGCGCGCTGCATCGAAGTGTGCCGCGCGGCGCCTTTCAACGCGCCACGCCACCCGCTCGCCTACTCACGCCCTTCATCGAGGTAGCGGTGCACGAACGCGATCGCCATGCTGCCCTCGCCAACGGCCGAGGCCACGCGCTTCACCGGGCTCAGCCGCACGTCGCCGCAGGCGAAGATGCCGGGCACGCTCGATTCGAGCAGCCAGGGATCGCGCCGGTGCGACCAGCGCCCTGCTTTCACGATGTCGTCGCCGGTCAGCACGTAGCCGCGCTTGTCGCAGGCGATCTCGGGCGGCAGCCAGTCCGTTTGCGCATCGGCGCCGATAAAGACGAACAGGCCGCCACATTCGCGCCGGCTCACACTGCCGTTCGCCGTATTGAGCATGTCGATGGCGGTGAGATGCGTGTCCCCATACACGCCGACCACTTCGGTGTTCAACTCGACGGACACGTTCGATTGTGCGGCGACCTGCTCGACGAGATAGCGCGACATCTTCTTTTCGAGCGAGTCGCCGCGCAAGACCAGCGTGACACTGCGCGCATGGCTCGCGAAATACAGCGCCGCCTGGCCCGACGAATTGCCGCCGCCGATCAGATACACGTCGAGCCCGTGCGTGCCGCTTGCCTCGCTGCGCGCCGCGCCGTAGTAGATGCCTTTGCCAATGAAGCGGTCGAAGCCTTCGATCTCGAGGCGCCGCCACGCGACGCCCGTGGCGAGGATCACGGTGCGCGCGCGCACCACGTCGCCGCCGTCGAGATGGACGGCATGCTCGGCCGTATCGATGCGCGCGACGGCGCGCGTGACGAGGATCTCGGCGCCCAGCCGTCTTGCCTGCTGCAAGGCGCGGCTCGCCAGTTCGTCGCCGGAAATGCCGCCGGGAAAGCCGAGATAATTTTCGATGCGCGACGAGGTGCCGGCCTGGCCGCCGGGCGCTTCGCGTTCGACCACGATGGTACGGAGTCCTTCCGACGCGCCGTAGACGGCCGCAGCGAGCCCGGCCGGCCCGCCGCCGATGATGAGCGTGTCGTATTCGTCGCGTCCCGGTTGAGTCTGCAAGCCAAGACGCTCCGCGACCTCGCGCGTGGTGGGGCGGGTGAGCAGCGTGCCATCGGCAAGGCGTAAGGTGGGGCAGGCGTGATCCTCGGGGCAGGCGCCATCCCAGCGGCTTTTGAGCTCCGGCGCATCGGGCGTGAGCCATTCGCAGCTGATCTGGTTGCGAGCGAGGAACTGCCGCAGGTCCGCGCAGGCGGGGTCCCAGCGTGCGCCTATCATCGTCACGCGCGTCTTCGGCGGCTCGGCGGAGAGACCCTGCAAACCGCCGATGCGTTCGCGCGCGAGTGCGCCCATGCGGGTGGCGACCTCGGACGAGGCGGCGGCTAGCGCGTAGTAGTGCTGAGCGTCCACACGCATGACGCGCGAGGGCTCGGCCGCGCGATAGGCGCCCGGAAACGGCGAACTGAGAGCGAGCGGCACCTCGCCGAAGATCGTGCCGGGCACGCGCCAGCCGAGCGTGCGCTCGACGCCGTCGAACCGCTTGACGACCTCCATTTTGCCGGACAGCACGGCATAGAGCGCACGTTCGCCGCCTTCGTGCACGGCGTATTCGCCGGGGCTCAGATGCAGATCCGCGGAGGTATGGGCGAGGCGTTCGAGTTCGGTGTCGGGTAGCGTGGAGAAGAGGGGGATCGCGCGAATTTCGTCTATGGTCAGCATGGCATCGCCAAATAAGCGGGCAAGCAGGAAACGACGATGGGAAAACGACGCGGTACGGCGCCCGGGCCTGGCGGCGCGGACGTTTCATGCAGTATAGGCGGCGCTTCTGCCGGTGTTGATCGAATCAATCGACTGAGGAATCGCGCGCGTTTTCAATCATGACGGCGGCCGCGCTGCGGTCGGTCGACCGGGCCGGCAATGACGAGGACCGCTAATCGATGGTGCCGCATTGTGATTCGCCCAGCGCCAGCGCAGCGACGGTCTCGCGCAGCCAGATCAGCGCCGGGTCGGCGTGGCTGCGCGGGTGCCAGGCCGCATGCATCGAGAAGCCGCGCGCCTCGAACGGCAGCTCGAACAGGTCCACGCGTTCCTGGCAGCGCGCGACGAGCCGGTAGGGGAGCGTCGCCACGTAGTCGGTGCGCGCGAGCACGTCGGGCACGAGCGTGAAGTGCTGCACCGAAAGCGCCACGCGCCGGCGCCGCCCGAGCGCTTCCAGATGCTCGTCCATGAAGCCGAAGAAGCTGCCGCCGCTGGTCGAGACGAGCACGTGCTCGAGCGCGCAATAGCTGTCGAGGTCGAAGGCGGCGGTGCCGCGCGGGTGTCCTTTGCGCTGCGCCACGACGAAGCGTTCTTCGTAGAGCTTCCTGGCTTTCAACGCCGGCGGCACCTGCTGCGCGGAGCCGAGCAGCAGATCGATCTCGCCGCGCTCGAAGCGTTGCGCGAGCGAGCCCGATTCGATGGCCACGAACGCGAGCTGCACGCCCGGCCCCGCGAGGCGCGCCCACTCGATCATCAGCGGCAGGCCCAGCACGGCCACGCACTGATCGCTCGCGGCGACCACGAAGCGCCGCGTGTCGGTGCGCGGATCGAACGCCGGCTGACGGCGCACCACCGTTTCGAGCGTTCGCAGCGCCGCGTGCAGTGGCTCCATCAATTCGAGCGCGCGCACCGTGCGTGTCATGCCGCGGCCATTGGCGGCGGGAATCAGCAGCGGGTCGTCAAAGAGCTGGCGCAGCCGCGCGAGCTGGGCCGAAACGGCCGACTGCGTGAGGTTCAGGCGCGCGGCTGCGCGCGTCACGTTCGATTCCGCGAGCAGGGCGTCGAGCGAGACGAGCAGGTTCAGGTCGATGCCGGAGAGATCGATCACGGTGATGGGTGCCATGCGTGGAATCGATTTCAAGAATACGTCCGCTTCGCCTACAGTTCAATCCGTCAGACGAACCGTGCAAGCCTCATCCCATCGGACCAAGGACCAAGGAGAACGAAGCCATGAAAGCCTGGATGCTCGATCGACCCGGCCAGCCGCTCGCGCTGCGCGAGGTACCGCAACCCGAACCGCGCCGCGGCGCGCTGCTGGTGGGCGTGGAGGCCGTGCCGCTCTTGAGCTACACGCGCCAGTACGTCGAGGGCACGCTGCCCTACGGCTACCCGGGCGGCCCGTTCTCGCCGGGCACCAACGGCATTGGTCGCGTGCTGGCGGTCGGCGAGGGCGTGTACGGCTATCGCCCGGGGCAGCGCGTCGCGCTGAGCCCGTACTGGATTGCCGACGAGGCGCTGCGCGAGCCGGCCCAGGCGCTGCTCGGGCTCACCACGATCAGCCCCGACAGCGCGCCGATGCTCGCGGACTTTGCACATGGCACCCTGCGCGAGGCGGTCGAGTTTCCGGCCTCCACGGTGTTCCCGCTCGACGGCCTGGACGACATGCCGTCCGCGCGGCTCGCCGCGCTCGGCAAGCTGGTGGTGCCGTTCGGCGGGCTGCGGCGCGGCCGGCTAGCCGCTGGCGAAACCGTGGTGGTGAACGGCGCGGCCGGCGCGTTCGGCTCGGCGGCGGTACTGGACGCACTGGCGCTCGGCGCGAGCTGCGTGGTGGCGCTCGGACGGCGCGCCGCCGCGCTGGCACCGCTCGCGGAGCTTGGCGGCGGGCGTGTCGTCACCGTGGCGCTCAGCGGCGACATCGCACGCGACAGCGACGCCATCCGGGCCGCGGCGGATGGCGGCGCCGATCTCGCCTTCGACATGGTCGGCCAGGCGACCGACCCCAACGCGACGCTCGCCGCGCTGCGCAGCCTGCGCCGCAACGGCCGCATGGTGCTGATGGGCAGCATGGAGGTGGACTTGCCGATCGCCTATCGGGAGATGCTGCTCAACAACTGGGAGTTGATGGGCCACTTCATGTACAGCGGCGCGGACTATCGGGCGCTGATCGCGCTCGTGCGCTCCGGCCAACTGCCGCTCGACGCGATCGAAATCGAGCGCTATCCGTTCGAGGCGCTGGAGGCCGCGATCGACGCCGCGGAGAAGGCGCAGGGGCTCACGTGCGTGACGGTTTGCGTGCCTTGATTTGCATTCCTTGACGCGCTGAAAGCCGTTGAAAAAACGATTCGGCCCGCAGGCGCGATGTGCGCGTGCGGGCCGAGGGTTATTGATCGACGAGCCAGGCGGCGCATGCAGACAAGCCGCGCGCCGCTCGAGCGCCTCAGTCGATGCCGTGGAACACGGCGTCGTCCGGGCCGAGGTACGCAGGCGGACGCCACGCGGCATCGCGCATCGAGTGCTGCACGAGATTCTCGACGCCGAGCAGCACCGCGAAGATCGCCATGCGCACCGGAATGCCGTTGTCGGTCTGCCGGAAGATCGCGAGGCGCGGATCGTGGTTCAGATCGGTCGAGAGATCGTTCGCGCCCGGGCGGCTGTCGCGCGGCAGCGGGTGCATCACGAGCGTTTCGGCGCTGCAGCACTCGTCCATCAGTGCCTGATTGATCTGGAATTCGGGCGTGTAGCCTTCGAACGATTCGTCGGCGAAGCGCTCCTTCTGGATGCGCGTGGCGTACACGACGTCCGCGCCGCGCAGGCCTGCGCGCAAGTCGTGCGTTTGCTCGACCACGTGGCCGTTGGTCGAGATCTTGTCGACGATGTAGGCCGGCATTTCGAGCTGCGGCGGCGAAATGAGCGTGAACTTGATGCCGCGATACAGTGCGAGCAGCTTCACGAGCGAGTGCACCGTGCGGCCGTACTTGAGGTCGCCCACGAGCGCGATGTGCGCGCCGTCGACGATCTTGCCCAGACGCGAGAACTCGCGCTGGATCGTGTAGAGGTCGAGCAGCGCCTGGCTCGGGTGCTCGCCGGGGCCGTCGCCGCCATTGATCACGGGAATGTTCACGGCGCGCGCGAACTCGGCCACCGAGCCTTGCTCAGGATGCCGAATTACCATCGCATCCACGTAGCCGGCCATCACGCGGCTAGTGTCGTAGATCGATTCGCCCTTGGCCATCGACGAGAACGTGAAGCCCGTCGTGTCGCACACCGATCCGCCCAGCCGGCAGAACGCGGCGCCAAAGCTCACGCGTGTGCGCGTGCTGGCCTCGAAGAACAGGTTGCCGAGCACCGCGCCTTCGAGCACGCGCGAGATTTTCCGGCGGCGCGCGATGGGCTGCATGATGTCGGCCACGCGGAACAGCGCTTCCACGGAGTCGCGCGAGAACTGGTCGACCGAGAGCAGTTGCGGCTTGCCTTCGAACTGCATCTGGCTGGCCAGCGAGCGCGGATCTACGCTTTGCGTATAGACTTCGCGCGTCTCACCGTTGCCGACGATCTCCGAGACAAAGCGCTCGACGATCTCGGGCATGGCGCGCGATTCCTGCGACTCTTCGGGCAGGAGCCAGGTGTCGAGCGCCCGGCGCGACACGCCGATGCGGCTCGCGAAGGCGTCGCGGGTCATGTTCAGACGCCGCATGGCGTCGCGGAGGAAGGCTTGTTGCGGAACGCTCATGCTGGGCACCTGTGATGACTGGTTGATGTACGCGGTGCGTATATTAGTGTGCCTGCGTGAGAAGTCAAGCGCTTTTGCGGCTCGCCCCGGCCGCGGCACGCGCGATTTGCCGCGCCCGCGAGCGCTTTTATCGGGATGGGCATTTTTGAGGCGCCGGGATAATCGCGGTTTTGATTATGGAGGGGCCGGCGCGCGCCGGCCCCGGCAGCCTGAGATGTACGCATTGTTCTGCACCCTGGTGTCGTGCGCAGCGCTCGTGCGCGCGAAACGGCGCCGCCGCCGGAGCCGGCCATGAAGATGCCCTGGTCGAGCTCGGTCGACGAGCTTTCGAGCGGCGAGACCCGCTTTGTCACCCACCGCGCCGCGCGCCGCACGGCGGTGGTGGCC
>NZ_BAYD01000155.1 GCF_000685075.1 Paraburkholderia oxyphila NBRC 105797 | reverse complement strand
CCGCGAAAACAAGTTAAGGCCAACACGCGCAGCGCCCAGTATCAACACTCTGAGCGATCGCGATCCAGCATGGCACTCTCCAGCATGGCACTCTCCACCATGACATGCAGCAGCACGTTAGCACCGGCCTCAGCCCATTCAGGCGTAATCGCCTCAGCCTCATTATGGCTAAGCCCATCCACACACGGCACAAAAATCATGCCGGTAGGCGCAACTCGCGCGAGATAGCACGCATCATGCCCCGCACCCGAAACAATATCCTCGTGAGGCAAATCTAGCCTCTCTGCTGCCCGCCGCACGGCATCAATACACACCGCCGCAAACGGCACCGGCGCATAATCAAAGATCTGCCTGATCGTATGCCCAAGCTGCGCCTCCCGCGCCACGCGCCCCAACTCAGCGCGCAATTGCGCATCCATCTCAGCCAACACACCCGAATCCGGATGCCGAAACTCCACCGTAAAAAAGCAACGCCCCGGCACGGTATTCCTCGAATTGGGCTTCACCTCAACCATCCCAACCGTAGCCCGCCCATGTGGCGCATATTTACGGCCTAGCGCCTCGACAAACATGATCATGCGCGCCGCACCGGCCAGCGCATCGCGCCGGAGATCCATCGGCGTAGTCCCCGCATGCGCATCCACGCCTTCGAGCTCGATCTCATACCAGCGCTGCCCCTGCCCCGCCGTGACCACGCCAATGGTCTTCCCACTGCGCTCGAGAATCGCGCCCTGCTCGATATGCAACTCATACGCGGCGTGCACGGGCGTGCCGCCCACCGGCTCCTCACCCGCATAACCGATCTGCGCAAGCGCCTCGCCGATCGTCATACCCGACGCATCGGTACGTGAAAGCCCGTATTCCAGCGAATACACGCCCGCATAAACGCCCGACGAGATCATCGCGGGCGCAAAACGCGAGCCTTCCTCGTTGGTCCAGATCACCACCTCGAGCGGGTGGTCGGTCTGCACGCCCGCATCGTTGAGCGTGCGGATCACTTCAAGCCCGCCCAGCACGCCATAAATGCCGTCGTAGCGCCCGCCGGTCGGCTGAGTGTCGGCGTGCGAGCCGGTCAGCACCGCGGCGGCTTCCGGGTTACGTCCCGCGCGGCGCGCGAAGATGTTGCCCATCTGGTCGACACGAATCGCGCAGCCCGCCTCGCGCGCCCATTGCACGAACAGGTCGCGCCCTTCACGGTCGAGCTCGGTGAGCGCGAGCCGGCAGACACCGCCTTTGGCAGTCCTGCCGATCTGCGCCATGCGCTCGAGCGAGTCCCACAGACGCGCGCCGTTCACGCGCAACGCGGTGGAGTTCGCATCCGCTGCTTCATAGACTGCGCGAGGCGCGGCCTGCTGAGAGCGCTCAGTCATCGGCGTGCTCCTCGCCCGGTTCGGCCGGCTTCACGTCGCGCATGCGGTAGCGGAAATCGCAACGCTTGCCGCCTTGCATGATGGTGCTCGTGCGCGTGAGCTCGACGCGCGGGTCGTAGCCCGCGATGAACTCGCTGTCGCGCGCGCAGCTCAGCAAATGGCCAATCTCGCCAAGGCCCATCGCGTGATACATCTCGGCGTAGGCGCAGCGTTTCACGTTGTAGTCGTAGGCTTCGTCGTCGGCGCGCAGCGTCTCGACTTCGAGCGCATCGTCCTTTTCCCAGAGCACCTGCAGCGCGACGAACGACGCGATGCTCGTGCCGTTCGGCTCGCGCGCTGCGAACTGACGCCCCGCATCGACAGCCGCGCCGCGCACGCCTTCGGCGATCACGGCCTGGGCGCGCTCGGCGCCGAAGTCGCGCTTGAGAATCTCGTAGATCGGCTTGATGATTTCCGCTTCGATGCGCCGGCGCGCGAGAATGCCGAGCGTCTCGCCGTTCACGCCGGTCTCGTCTGCGACGCTGTCGCCCTGTGCGCCATGTTGCTGTGTCATCTTCGTCTCCTCAATGCATTTAGCGGGCAGCGGTCTTGGCCAGCGTCTTCGCCGGCGCACCGCCGCCGAGCACGTCCACCACGGCCCACTTGCCGTCCTTCACCTGATAGATCGTGTAAGCGGGATCCACGAGATTGCCTTGCGCATCGAAGGCGATCGCGCCGGTCACGCCGTCGCGATGCATCGCGTGCAGCGTCGCGACGATCTTTTTCGGCGCAACCGAATTGGCCTGCTGCGTGGCCGCGATCAGCGTCGCAGCCGCGTCGTAGGCGAACGGCGCGTGTAATTCGATCGGCGCGTGCCAGCGCGCGCGGTATTGCGCATCGAAGGCCGCGCCGCCCGGCATGCGCTCGAGCGGACGGCCCGGCTCCAGTGCCGTGACGCCGTCACCGGCGGGACCGGAGAGCTTGAGGAAGGTCTGGCTCACGAAGCCGCCCGCGCCAAGCAACGGCGCCTGGATATGCAGCTGACGCATGCGGCGCACGAGCGGCGCGGCCTCCACGTCGAGGCCGCCGAAAAAGATCAGGTCGGGACGCTTCGCCTTGATGGTCGTGAGCACGCCGCTGAAATCGAGCGTCTTGTCGGTCACGTACTGATGATCGATCACGTTGCCGCCGTTGGCCTGCACGCCCTTGATGAACTGGTTTGCGAGCCCCGCGCCGAACGCAGTCTGATCGTCGATCACGGCAATGCGCTGGGCCTTCAGCGTTTTCACGGCGTAAGCGCCCGTGTAGGCGCCGCCATCGTCGTCGTGGCCCATGATGCGAAACGCCGTGTCGAAGCCCTGCAGCGTGTACTGATGGCCCGTCGAAGCCGGCGCGATCTGTGCAATGCCCGCGTCGTGGTAGACGCGCGCGGCCGGCACGCTGCAACCGGTGTTCCAGTGTCCGACCACGCCAATCACATGGCGATCGACGAGTTGCTGTGCGACCGTGACGGCCGTGCGCGGATCGGACTGGTCATCGACGCTCACGAGCTTGTAGACGACAGGCTTGCCCGCGATGCCCGGATGCTTCGCATTGGCGTCGTCGATGGCGAGTTGTGCGCCGTTTTCCAGATCCTTGCCGATGCGCGCGGATGCGCCGGTCAGCGGCGCGGCGAGCCCGATCAGTACCACCTGTTCGTCCTGAGCGTGCGCGACGCCCACGAAAAGCGACGCGGCAAGCGTGGCGGCCGGCAACAGCAGAGTTTTCTTTTTCATGTCGATCGATCCCGATGAGCCTGTGGGGCGGGCGCGGCTCGCCGTCCATCTGGATGACGTGCGGCACGCGGCCTCGAATACTGAAAAAGATTAATCTTTTGCGTGCAACGGCCTAAATTACGTTTGGTTCGATCGATATGCCGACGCGCCATCATGGCGCTTAATCCGCTGTTTTATATGGACAATTCCGCTGACACGAGCACCACGCACGCTTCGATATAATTCGACACATGAATAAAATTCAGCATATCGTCGACGACCCGCCGCTGCGGGCGGTCCGCGCGTTCGAGGCGTTCGCGCGTCACGGCTCGGTTGCGGCGGCTGCACGCGAGCTCGAGGCGTTCGCGCGTCACGGCTCGGTTGCGGCGGCTGCACGCGAGCTCGAGATCACGGCTTCGGCCGTCAGCCATCAGCTGCAATTGCTCGAAACCTTCGTGCAGACGCCGTTGACGGTGCGCAGCGGCCGCGCGCTCGTGCTCACCGACGAAGGCCGCGACTACTACCGCTCGATCAGCGCGGCGTTTTCGGTGCTGCGCAGCGCCACGGGATTCGTGCGCGAGCGCTCGGCGCGCCGCCAGATCACGATCAGTCTGATTCCGCTCTTCGGCATGGGCTGGTTCATTCCGCGGCTGCACGACTTTCTGGCGGCCAACGAAGACGTGGACGTGACGGTGCTCTACGCGAATCACCGCAATTACCGCAGCGACGCCGCGGATTTATCGATCCGCTTCGGCACCGGCGACTGGGTCGGCTATACGAGCACGCCGCTCATGTCGGGCGCGGTCGTGCCGGTGTGCACGCCGCGCTTTTTGCAGCGCTACGGGCCGCTGCGCAAACCGGCGGATCTCGCGGGCGTGCCGCTCGTGCATGACGAGGATCGCAGCACATGGGCGAACTGGCTGCAGGGCGCGGGCGTGCGCCACCTCCCGCGCACCGAGGGGCCGCTGTTCGAAGACGGCCAGCTCACCCTGAGCGCCGCGCTCGCCGACCTCGGCGCGGCGCTGATGCGCGCGCCGCTCGTCTCGCGCGAGCTCGCATCGGGCGCGCTGCGCAAGCTCTTCGATCATGAACTCGACGACGGGCGTCACTACTACCTGTGCTGGCGCGCCGATGCCGAAATGCCGGACGGCGCGCAGCGGCTTGCGCAGTGGCTGCTGGAACAGATGAAGGGGCGTTGAGGACTGTGGGTTCGCTGCGCATCGTGGGTGCCGGTGCCCAGGACCCTATGGCAAGTGCCGACGTTCACGGGTGAGCCACCAGGCTCACCTGGTTGAGAATCACCCCCCAAGGCCCGACGGTTTCCGTCACGCGCAGCATCCCAGTGCCAGGCTGCCTGGGCAAGTGCCAGCGCGGGCCGCAGACCGTGATCCGGCCTCGCAGAGCCTCGTCATGGAAGGCGATACCGTAACTGCAGTATTTCCAGCCGCTAGTCACCGAGTACGGAACCAGCACGGTGCGGACCTGCGTGGCGGTTTGGTGCGCCACCAAGTTTAGCGACAGGCTGGCAATGAGAAGCCCCCAAACCGCCCCAATCGCAACGCTGCCCAGCAGGCGAGTCAGGGGGCCGTCCCCGATGCGCCAGCACACATCGCGCAGCAGCGGGATAGCGGCGATTCCGCCTGCCAGGCCGCCAGTGACCAGCAGGATGTGCGTGACTCGGTCCGGCGCAGCGTAAACGTCACGCGTGAACAAGTCAAAGATTAGCATAACGAATAGCTGACCCAAGCCAACCGCCAACGCTCGTAGCACGGGCCCCCACTTGCGACGCGGTGCGGACAATACAACAGGACGGTGCAGCCACGGCATCAGCGTTAAGTCCGCGCCAACGTACCCACACTGCTGAGCAGGCGGTCCGTGAAGGGCAACTGCACTTGGCACAGGCCGCCGGAACAAGGTGAAGATGGCGCCACGGGTTCAATCTCTTTTTCTATGTCCGAATCTACGGAGAGTTGATCCACAAAATCGATGAAGGGCTTTTCGCCATATCCATGTTTTTTTTCGCCCGCGCAGGCTACACGAGTTCTTGACCGTGCTCGATAAGACAAGTCCGATTTACCCAAATCCGTTGTTTCCGACACCTTGTCGCATCTCGGAAAGCGTTGCGCAACGCTAGTTTACAGGCCTGCAAAAATAAGCATAACAAAGGCCGTAGATGAACAAGAATCGCCACCGCCTCGTGTTCAGCAAAACTCGGGGAATGCTCATTGCCGTCGAGGAATCCGGCCCGGCCAAGGCCGGAGGCGTGGCGCTCGTTAGCAGTATTGCAGCAATTGGCGGCTTCTTTTCCCCAACGGTCGTCGGCTGGGTCAAGACGGAAACGGGCAACCTCTACTACGGCCTGTCCAGCATAGGCGTGATCGCTATGGTGGGCGCGATTGTGCTGATCGTCGGGATCCCGCGGCGGCTGATTCAGAGCCGATAAATGCCTGTTGCCTTATTTTCGGCAAATAGAAGGGCGGCGAAACACCAAAAGCGTCGCGCCGCCCTTCCATCATGTGCCTTCGAGCACATCGAGCAAGAACGCGTCGAGCATCGCCACCTCGCCCCATGGCCGCTTGTATTCGCGTTCGAGTTCGGCGTCGGCGAGCATCGATTCGATCAACGCATGGATCGCTGGCCGCCGCGGCCCATACTCTCCTTCGCCAGCACGCATCTTGAGTTCAACCAGCGCGTCGAGTTCCGCGAGCACGGCCGGGTCATGCACGGTGCCGGCAACAAGATCGGCAAACCGCGTCGGCGGCATGCCGAGCCCCATGTCGACATACCTCGCAGCGAGTAGCGGTCTCAGCACATACAGATATTTTTTGAACCGAACCGTGTCGCCCTGCAGATATCCGCGAAAGTTCTTCTTCGCCATCGACAAGTAATGATGCCGGCCGCGCAGCGGTGAGAAGAACGCCGAAGCAAGCGACTTTAGCCGCGGCGTCCAGCGCGCGTCCTCGCGATATACGACCGGCGAGTCGAGCCATTCGAGCAGCGTTGGATTCGATCGATGCAACAGTTGCAGCGCTTTTCGCAATTCCCAACCGCTGACGTCCAGTACATCATCGAGTGGCCTTTCGATCACGTCTCGCTGCGGCTCGACGCGCAAGTACCAGTCGCGCCGGTGTGCGTAAACGAAGCGCACGTCATAGTCGCTGTCCGGCGACGCAAAACCCCAACCCCGGCTACCCGATTCGCACGCGAACAGGACGGTCACGTCGTGACGGCGTTCGATATCCGCGAGCTCGGCCAGAACACGTGCACGGACGTCTGGTGCGACTGGGTGCTCACTGCGCACCTTATTTAGTTCTTCTTTGCAATTCATCACCTATCCTTTTCGTTGTGCGCATGCGCCGAACCTCCGCCCCGACGCCGCGCCATCCCCGCCCTACCCCTTCACACACACCACCTGACGCAGCGTGTGCACCACTTCAACAAGACTGCTCTGGGCCGCCATCACCGCATCGATATCCTTGTAGGCCATCGGGATTTCGTCGACCACGCCCGCATCCTTGCGGCACTCCACGCCTTCGGTCGCCTTCACTTGATCCGCGACCGTGAAGCGGCGCTTCGCCTCGGTCCGGCTCATCGTCCGCCCCGCACCGTGGCTGCACGAGCAGAAGCTCTCCGGATTGCCGAGCCCACGCACGATGAAACTCTTCGCGCCCATTGAGCCCGGGATGATGCCGAGTTGCCCCTTCTGCGCAGAGACCGCGCCCTTGCGCGTGACGAGCACGTCTTCGCCGTAGTGCCGCTCCCGCTGCACGTAGTTGTGATGGCAATTCACCGCGTGTTCGTCCACGCCGAAAGGCTTGCCGATCACATTGCGCGCCGCGCCGATCACCGCTTCCATCATCACCTGCCGATTGCGCCGCGCGAAATCCTGCGCCCAGCCAACGGCTTCGACGTAGTCGTCGAAGTGGCGGCTGCCCTCGGTGAAGTACGCGAGATTGCGATCCGGCAGGTTGGCGATGTGCTGACGCATGTCGTGCTGCGCGAGTTCGATGAACAGACTGCCGATCGCATTGCCAACGCCGCGCGAGCCGCTGTGCAGCATGAACCACACGCTGTCGCTTTCGTCGAGACACACTTCGATGAAGTGGTTGCCCGTGCCGAGCGTGCCGAGATGCGCATAGTGGTTCGTCTTCTCGAGCTTCGGATACTTGTCGACGATGCGCCGGAATCCCGGTTGCAGCGCTTTCCACAGCTCGTCGACGGCGGCCGGCGCACGCTTGCCCCACGCCCCCGGATCGCGCCGTCCTGGCGAGCGGCCGTGCGGCACTGCGCGTTCGATGGCGCTGCGCAGCCCCACGAGCGAGTCCGGCAGGTCCGATGCCGCCAGCGTGGTGCGTACCGCCATCATTCCGCACCCAATATCGACGCCCACAGCAGCCGGGATGATCGCGCCCTTCGTAGGAATCACGCTGCCAATCGTCGAGCCCTTGCCGATGTGCACATCCGGCATCACCGCGAGGTGCCGGAAAATGAAGGGCAACTGCGCGGTGTTGCGCAGTTGCGTGCGCGCGTCGTCCTCCACGGCGACGCCGTTCGTCCACATCTTCACCGGCTTGCCATGCGCCAGTTCCATCACCTGATAGTCCAGTTCGGTCATTTCACTATCCAATCCGTTCATACCCGGCGGCGTGCCGCTCGTGCGGCGCGCTACCTTTTTCATTGTGCACCCTTGATGCTAACTCCGTGGGGACGCCGATTAGACGGCATATGACGAGTCTGCGTCGCAAATTCCCCACGCCTCCACACAAGCCTTTGACACTCGTCGTGCATCCCTTCCTTGCCGCTTGACGAGATACCGGTTGCGCTCGACCCTCGCGAAGCCAGCTTTTTTAGCTCGCTCAGGCTTCGCTCCAGACCAACGAACACGGCACCGTCCTGCATCTAATCGACCGCAAATGTCAATTACGCAGGCTGTAGTCCAAATACGAATAACGATTCAAACCACACAATGAAAACCCTCAAGAGGCTCGCGGCTTTGCCGCTCACAGCCCTGGTCACGCTCGCATCCCACGCGCAGCACACGCCCGTCCCGCCCAACGAAGCCCTGGGTGGCGCAAACACCGAGCAGAACCAGCAGCAACGGCGCGACGCACAGCAACGCGAGGCCGCAGTCTCAGCACCCGCCGTGCGCTCCGATCTTCCGAAGATCGAAGCCTACCCCGGCCTTCCCCACGAATCTCCGTGTTTTCGCATCGAGCATTTCGCGCTGAACGTTCCTGAAACCCTGCCCGCCACCACGCAAACCCGTGGCGCGTCCGCCCTGCCGCAAGACCCGTTCGCCTTCGCGCACGAATGGCTCGAACACTACGCGGGCCAATGCGTCGGCAAGGAAGGCATCGACATGCTCACGAAGGGATTGCAGCAGGCCATTCTCGCCCGCGGCTATGTCACGACGCGCGTGCTCCTGCAGCCACAAGACCTGACCACCGGTAGCCTCACCTTCGCGCTCGTGCCCGGTATCGTGCGCAACATCGGCTACGCCGACCCGTCGATCTGGGGAACATGGAAGACCGCCTTCCCGGCCCGCAGCGGCGATCTGCTGAACGTTCGCGATCTGGACCAGGGCCTCGAGCAGATGAAGCGCGTCCCGAATCAGGACGTGACGATGGAAATCCGGCCGACCGACGTGCCGGGAGAAAGTGACGTAGTGCTAACGGTCCAGCACACGAAACCGTGGACCTTCGTCGCATCGGTCGATAACAGCGGCACGGATGCAACGGGCAAATGGCAAGGCAATATCAGCCTGGGGCTCAATAACCCGCTTGGGCTGAACGATATCCTCTCGCTCGGCGCGAATCAGGACTTGTCGTTCGGGAACAAGTCGCTTGGCACGCACGGCTTCAATGGCTCGTATTCCGTTCCTTTCGGGTACTGGACCGCCACGCTTTCAGGCAACACGAACACGTATTACCAGGACATCGCGGGCGTGAACCAGACGTTCGTTTCGAGCGGCAATTCGCAAACGGCCGCACTGCGGCTCGCGCGCGTGCTTTCGCGCAGCCAGAACGACGTGCTGGGCGGCTATGTGCAGCTATCAAAGCGTTTTGGCGACAGCTTCATCGACGACACGACTATTCCCACGCAGGCGCGCAACAACACGTTCCTCGAATTGGGCATGACGGACCGCCATTACTTCGGCGCGTCGCAGTTCGACGGCACGCTCGCGTATCGCCAGGGCATCGGCGGCTTCGGTGCGACTGCTGACCCGTATCCTGACGGCCCTACACCAGATGACGGCGGCGTTCTAGGCGCTGCCTGTCTGGACTCGATACCGGGAGGCCGGTACGGCTCAGTCGTAGTGCTTGTTGTACTTCTTGTGCTTCTTCTTGTGCTTTCCGCCGTGGTAGTCATCGTCGGAGTGCGAATTATTGCGCGAGACGTTGCCACCCAGAGCGGCACCCGCGCCGCCACCCACCGCGGCGCCCACGAGGCTGCCAGTCGTGCCGCCCATCGCATTGCCTGCGGCTGCGCCGGCCCCGCCGCCCAGTGCGCCGCCAACCACGGCGCCGGTGCGCTCCTGCTTGCTCGACGTCACGGCGCCGCCGGCGCCGCCGCCCACTGCTCCGCCGATCACGGCGCCCGTGCTGCCGCCAATCGCGTTGCCAACCGCCGCGCCCGCGACTCCGCCCGGCGCGCCGCCCACGGCATTGTTCATATCGCCCGCTGCGGCGGGCAGAGACGCCACCGCCATCGCAGCGGCAACAGCCGTCGTTCCTGCAATCTTCTTCAGCATTGACTTGTCCTTTTTTAGATGCAGGGACAAGTCTAACATTTAATCTGAAAGCATAATGTTAGAAAATATTAAACGACGCGAAAATGACCGCATTGCCGGTCAATTTGCAGGCTTCCCACCTCAAATCGACGTGCATGCGACACGCGATCATGTCGCCTCCGAACCGTCATGACCGGAATCTGGCTGACGAAAAAGCGCGTCATGCATCGGCCTCTCGCAAGCGTTGCCTCGCCCTGATCCCGACATAGCCCCATCGCGGCGCCATGACAAAAGCGCATGCGCGCCATGAGAACTAATCGATTGTTTCCCGAGCGTTCCGGCCTCGACAATGGCTCGACGAATCGCGCCCTTGCGGCACGCGTGAGACCCACCACCGGAACCAAAGCGACAATCGATGAATTCCACAGCCCTTTCCCCCTGCTGCGAAGAAGCGCCTGTACGCCTGGCCCCGCGCCAATCCATACCGACCTGTGGCGAAGCGCTCGTCACCCTGCTCGAGCGCTACGGCGTCGAATTCGTGTTCGGCATTCCCGGCGTGCATACCATCGAGCTCTATCGGGGCCTCGCTGCTTCGTCGATCCGCCACGTCACGCCGCGCCATGAACAGGGCGCGGGCTTCATGGCGGACGGCTACGCGCGCGTCACCGGCAAGCCCGGCGTCTGCTTCATCATCACCGGGCCCGGCATGACCAATATCGCCACCGCCATGGCGCAGGCGTATGCCGATTCGGTGCCGATGCTCGTGATCTCCAGCGTCAATGCGCGGCGCGAGCTCGGCAGCGGCGATGGCCGTCTGCACGAGCTCCCTTCGCAGCGCGACGTGTTCGCGGGCCTCACCGCGTTCTCGCATACGCTGCTCGACGCGGCCGAGCTGCCCCAGGTGCTCGCGCGCGCCTTCGCGGTTTTCACGAGCCAGCGGCCGCGCCCGGTCCATATCGAGATCCCGCTCGACGTCATCGTCGCGCCGGCCCCGAGCCTTGCGGGCACACCGGTCGTATTCGCCACGCGGCCCGCGCCCGATGCCGCGGCGCTCAAAGCCGCGGCGAGGCGCCTCGCCACGGCGAAGCGCCCGCTGATTCTCGCGGGCGGCGGCGCGGCACACGCGGGCGCAGCGCTGTGCGCGCTCGCCGAGCGTCTGCAGGCGCCCGTCGCGCTCACCATCAACGCGAAGGGCCTGCTGCCGCCCGGCCATCCGCTGCTGCTCGGCTCGACGCAATCGCTGCCCGAAACGCGCGCGCTCGTGCGCGACGCCGACGTCGTGCTCGCCATCGGCACCGAGTTGGGCGAGACCGACTACGACACGCTCTTCAATGGCGGCTTCACGATTGACGGGCAGCTGATTCGCGTCGATATCGACGCCGCGCAGGTGATGCGCAATTTCCGGCCCGACGTGGCCATCGTCGGCGATGCCCGCGAGGCGCTTACGAGCCTTGGCGCCGCGCTCGAGACCAGCGTGCTGAGCGCGCCGTCCCCCACATGGGGCGCCGCGCGCGTCGCGGCCGTGCGCGACGCCATCGCGGCCAGCCACGACGCGCCGATGCGCGCCCAGGCGCTGCTCATCGAGACGATTGCCGACGCGCTGCCCGACGTGGTCGTGGTGGGCGATTCGACGAGCCCCGTCTACGTCGGCAATTTCACCTTCGATGCGCACGCGCCGCGTACGTGGTTCAACTCGTCGACGGGCTACGGCACGCTCGGCTACGGCCTGCCCGCCGCGATCGGCGCGAAGCTCGCCGCGCCGCAGCGTCCGGTCGTTTGCCTGATCGGCGACGGCGGGCTGCAGTTCACGATGCCCGAGCTCGCCAGCGCCGTGGAGGCCGCCGTGCCGGTGGTCGTGATCATCTGGAACAACCACGGCTATGGCGAGATCCGCAAATACATGAGCGCGCGCGACATCACGCCCGTAGGCGTCGATCCGTACACGCCGGACTTCATCACGCTCGCACGCGGCTTCGGCTGCGCGGCGCGCACGGCCGCCGACCCCGCCGCGCTGCGCGAAGCGCTCGAAGATGCGCAAGCCTCTCGCGTACCCATGGTCATCGAGATCCGCGAGGCGGACTGGTTCGCCAGGGTAATCGATTAATCGCGGCGGGCCGCCTGGACACTCGGTGCGAAATGGCGCACTCCCGCGCCACCGCGGCTTCTCCGCCTGCGCCATGAGGGATTCTCATGGCGCCCATGAGGAGAATTCGATTGTTTGGGAAATTTGGCCTGCCTACATTGGCTTCACACCCCGCAGCACTAGTGCAGCACTAAAGCCGCATCAAAGCGGCAACAGGCTCAATCGAGGCCGCGTCGTTCAAGGAGACGATCATGCAAGACTTCAAACCCGGTAGAAGACAAGCAATGAAGGCCATTGGCGCGACGCTCGCCGCATCGGCCCTGCCCATGCCGTTCATTCAGACGGCCAGGGCGCAGACCTCCAGTTTCGCGGGCAAGACGCTGCGCCTCTTGACCTGGTCGGACGACACGGGCACGGCCGCGCTGCGCAACATCGCGCAGACCTTCAGCAAGGCCACCGGCGCGAAGGTCATTGCGGACCGCGCCGACGGCACCTCGGGCATGGTCGCCAAGGTCAAGGCCGCGGGCGATCGACCCACCTACGACGTGATCACGCTGGCAGGCGTGGGCGCCTCTGGGCTCGCCGATGCGGGCCTGCTGCTGCAACCCGACACCAGCAAGCTGCCGAATCTCAAGGACGTGCCCGCAGCTTATCGCACTGGTGCGAACGGCTTTGGCGTGGGCTACCTGCTCTGGTCGGACGGCCTCGTGTACAACACCTCGACCGTGAAGACGCCGCCGGCGAGCTACGAGGCGCTTTGGGATCCGAAGTATTCGGGCAAGATCTTCCTGCCGCCCCCCGAATGGGCCGAAGCCGTCGACCTCACCATCATCGCGGCCAAGCTCGCGGGCGGCTCGCAGCAGAACATCGAGCCGGGCTTTCGCAAGCTCGCGGAGTTGAAGGACCGCGTGATGACGCTCGGCGAAAACCCGAATCAGGTGGCCGACCTGTTTCGCACGGGCTCGCTCGACATCGGCGGCATCTACTCCGCCGCCTTCTTCCCGGAGCAGATCCGCAAGCCCGAATACAACATGGGCATCACGTACGGGATGAAGGAAGGCTTCGCGACCCAGCTGATGTTCACTGTGATCCCGAAGGCGCATCCGGGCGATCTCGATCTGATCCACGCGTTCATCAATCATTCGCTCGACGCGGGCGTGCAGGGCCGCATGGCGGCGGACGTGCTCAACGGCCCCGTCAACGGCCGCGCCGTGATTCCGGCCGAAAGCCGCGCGTTCGTGCCCTCGCCCAAGCAGATCGCCGAAAAAGCCGTGCTGCACGACGACAAGGCGCTTGCCGCCGTGCAGGCCGCGTGGATCAAGCGCTACACCGGCCTGTTCGCCGCATAACATCATGTCCGCCCTCACCTCCTCCGCCGCGCGGCCGGCGGCACCCTCTGCGGCCCGCGGCGGCGACCAGCCGGCGCTGCCGGGCGTGCCGCCCTGGCTGCTGCTCGCGCCGATCCTCGTCTTTCTCGCGGTGCTGATCGCCGCCTCGCTGGCCGTGCTGCGCCTGAGCTTCGGTGTGCCAGGCAACGAGTGGCATACCTACACGCTGCAGAACTACGCGGATCTCGCCGATCCGTATTTCCTCAAGTCGCTCTGGCTCACGCTGCGCCTCGCGTTCCAGAGCATGGTCTGCGCGATGCTGCTCGCGATTCCGGTCGCGCTGGCGATGGCCCGCACCGAGTCACGTTTCGCGCGCCGCCTGATGCTCGCCTGCGTGCTGCTGCCGCTGCTGGTGAACCTGCTGCTGCAGGGCTACGGCTGGCTCGTGATCCTCGGGCCGGCGGGCCTGCTCAATCATGTGCTGAAGGCAGTCGGGCTCGCCCAGCATCCGGTGATCTGGCTCTATCGCGAGCAAGGCGTGCTGCTCGGCCTCATTCAGACCGCGTTCCCGCTCGCCGTGCTGCCCATGTCGAGCGCGCTGCGCGCGGTCTCGCGCACCTTCGACGAGGCCGCGGCCACGCTCGGCGCCTCGCGCTGGCAAACGCTCTGGCACGTGACGTTGCCGCTCGCGATGCCCGGCATCGTGTCTGGCGCGCTGCTCGTGTTCGCCTACAACGCGAGCGCGTTCGCGGTGCCGCTACTGCTGGGCGGCCGGCGCGTGCCGATGCTCTCCGTGCTCGTGCACGATCAGGTCGCGCCGCTGCTGAACTGGCCGGCCGCTTCGGCCTCCGGTGTCGTGCTGATGGGCGCGACGCTCGCCGTGATGGCGTTCTCGCAGCGCCTCGCGCGCCGCCTCCACCGCTTCGAGGAGTCCCGCTGATGAACCGCATCCTGTTCGGCGCCGCCCTGCCGGGCCGGCTCGGCCGCTCGACCGGCCTCGCCGCGACGCTCGTGCTGTTTCTCGCCGCGCTGCCGATCCTCACGATGGTCGCCATGTCGTTCGGCACGACGGACACGCTCGAATTTCCGCCGCAGCATTTCGGGCTGCACTGGTATCGCGCCGCGTGGCAGACCTTCGTCTCACCCGACGCCACCGACACGCTTTCGATGGGCACCGCGCTCACGACGAGCCTGATCGTGGCGGTGGCGACGATGATCATCTCGACCGCTGTCGCCGTGCCCGCCGCCTACGCGCTCTCGCGCTACCGCTTTCGCGGCCGCGCGCTGGTCGAGCAGCTCGTGGCGCTGCCCGTCGTTTATCCGCTCGTGATGCTCGGTCTCGCGCTGCTGCTCGTGTTCAACACGCTGCCGTTCGAGCTCGGCATGGTGCGCCTGATCGTGGCCCACGTGATCCTCACGCTGCCGTTCACGGTCAAGAACTGCGCGGCCTCGGTGGCGTCGATCGGCCCCGAGTTCGAGGAAGCCGCCTGCCTGATGGGCGCAAGCCCGCGGCGCGCGCTCTTCGATGTCGTGCTGCCGCTCATGCGCGCCGGCATTCTCGCGGGCATGCTGTTCGCGTTCATCGTGTCGTTCAACGAGTTCACGGTGACGTTCTTCCTCTACAGCATCGACACCATGACGCTGCCCGTCTGGCTCTACAGCCGGACCGTCTCGTCGCTCGATCCCACCGTGTTCTGCTTCGCGGTGTTCACCGTCGCGATCGACTTCGCGCTGATCTGGATGCTCGAGAAGCTGGTTGGCGACAACGGCGTCGCACTCTGAGCGCATCCCACCGCACGCTACCCGCTCCAAGGAATCACGATGACCCAACTGATACTGCACGACGTGACGAAGCGCTTCAACGACGCCTATGCCGTCGATCACGTGAACCTCTCCGTGCCCGATGGCAAGCTCGTGTGCTTCCTCGGCCCCTCGGGTTGCGGCAAGACCACGCTGATGCGCATCATCGCCGGGCTCGAGACGCCCACCTCCGGCTCGCTGACCTTCGAAGGCGTCGACCTCACACGTGTGCCCGCGAACCGGCGCGACTTCGGCATGGTGTTTCAGTCGCTCGCGCTCTTTCCGCACATGACGGTGGCGCAGAACATCGCGTATCCGCTGCGGCTGCGCAAGACCGACAGCGCGACGCAAGCGCGCCGCGTGGCCGAGCTGCTCGAGATGATCCAGCTTCCGCACATGGCGGGCCGGCTCGTCACCCAGCTTTCCGGCGGCCAGCGCCAGCGCGTGGCCATTGCGCGCGCGATCGCGGCGTCGCCGCGCCTGCTGCTGCTCGACGAACCGCTTTCGGCGCTCGATGCGAAGCTGCGCGAAGCGATGCAGGTGGAAATCCGCCTGCTGCAACAGCGCCTCGGCATCACCACGATCATGGTCACGCACGACCAGCGCGAAGCGATGACGCTCGCCGACGAGATCGTCGTGATGGAGCAAGGCCGGATTCAGCAGATCGGCAAGCCGCTCGACATCTATCGCGACCCCGTCAACGAGTTCGTGGCCGACTTCATCGGCCTCGGCAACATCCTGCCCGTCACGGCCGCGGGCGACCAGATCGTGCTGCCCGGCGGGCAACGCCTCGCGATGCCGGCGCCCGCCGCGGGCCGCGCGCCGGCCAGTGGCCAGGACGTGCGCCTCCTGATCCGCCCCGAGGATGTGTGCGTACGCACGGGCGAGCGCGGCGCCGCCACCAACACGCTGCGCGGCGTCGTCACCTTCGTGCGCGACGTGGGGGTCTCGATCGAGGCCACCATCGACTGCGAGGGCTTCACGCTGACCGCCGCCACCACGCCGCGCGAAACGCCTGGCCTGCACACGGGCATGCCCGTGTTCGCCGAACTGCCGGCGCACGCGTGCAAGCTCATTGCCGCCCGCGCGCCACATTGATTTGCCCGACGCCCCGCTTCACCACACCCGACTCACGACACCCGATTCATCGCAGGAGCCCACCATGAACGCCTCGACCCACGCCACCCTTCGCAACCTTCGCAACCTTCGCAACCTTCGCAACCTTCGCACCCGCCGCGCCCGCAACCTCGTGGCCCGCGCCGCCGCCACGCTCGCGTGCCTCGGCGGCCTCGCCGCCGTCGCCCTGCCCGCCCATGCCGACGCGCTCGACACCATCGCGAAGTCGGGCGTCGTGCGGATTGGCGTGTTCGAGGACTATCCTCCGTTCGGCTCGATCGGCCCGGACATGAAGCCGCAAGGCTATGACATCGACATGGCCGCGCTGATCGGCAAGGCGCTCAACGCCAAGGTCGAGCTCGTGCAGGTCACCGGCGACAACCGCATGGCCTACCTGGCCGACCACAAGACCGACATGCTGCTCTCCGTGGGCCAGACGCCGGAGCGCGCGAAGGTAATCGACTTCTCGCGGGCCTATGCGCCGTACTACCTTGCCGTGTTCGGCCCGAAGAACCTGCCCGTGAAGAACGCTGCCGATCTCGCCGGCAAGACCGTTGCGGTCGCGCGCGGCACGCTCGAGGACCTAAGCGTGAGCAAGGTGGCGCCGGCGAGCGCGACGATCAAGCGCTTCGACGACCCGAACGGCGCTATCGCCGCGTTCCTCTCGGGTCAGGCGCAATTGCTCGTGGTAGGCAACGACGTGGGCGCGACGATCATCGCCCGCCATCCGTCGATCGACCCCGAGCAGAAGTTCTCGCTGTTCAGCTCTCCCGATCATGTCGGCCTGAACAAGAACGAGCCGCGCCTGATGCAGAAGGTGAACGAAGCCATTGCCGGCGCGAAGAAGAACGGCTCGCTCAACGGCATCTCGCAGAAGTGGCTGCGTGCCTCGCTGCCGGCCGACCTCTGATGCGCCGCGCTCGCCCGCCCCTTTCCGTTTCCGAGGCACCGCAATGAGCTATGTCTTCGATTTCAGCGACATCGGCACGTACGCCGGCATGCTGGTGCGCGGCACCGGCGTCACGCTGGGCCTGACCGCCGTGTCCACGCTGCTCGGCGGCCTCGTCGGCACCGCGGGCGCGGCGATCGCCATGGCGGGCCCGCGCTGGGCCCGCGCGGTGGTTGCGGCCTATGTCGAGCTGATCCGCAACACGCCGTTTCTCGTGCAGTTGTTCTTCGTGTTCTTCGGCTTGCCGAGCCTGGGCCTGCATATCGACGAGGTGCAGGCCGCCGTGCTCGCGATGACGGTGAACCTGGGCGCCTATGCCGTCGAGATCCTGCGCGCGGGCATCGACTCCGTGCCGCGCGGGCAGTTGCAGGCCGCCATGGCGCTGGGATTGCGCGGGCGCCAGGTATTCGGCCACGTGGTGCTGCCGCAGGCGCTCGCGAACGTGTTTCCGGCGCTCGTGGGGCAGGTGCTGATCGTGATGCTCGGCTCGGCCGTAGTCTCGCAGATCTCGGTGCAGGACCTCACCTATGCCGCGAACTATATCCAGTCGCGCAACTTCCGCGCCTTCGAGATCTATATCGTCGCGACGGCGATCTACCTGCTGCTTTCCATGGCGCTGCGCTGGCTGCTCAACCGCCTTGGCGCACGCCTCTTTGCGGGCCGGCTGCCGCACGGCGCCGCTGCCGCCCGCGCGGGGCGCCGCAGACGCGGCCTGTTCGTCTGGCGCGCCAGCGCGGCCATGAAGACAGCGATCAAGACGGAGGGCATGCAATGATCGAGTTCACCACCTGGGACATCGCGTACAACCTGCTGCTGGCTGCGCGCTGGACCGTCGTGCTTTCGCTGGCCGCTTTCGTGGGCGGTGGCCTCGCCGCACTCGGGCTGCTCGCGATGCGGGTCTCGCAGCGGGCCGCCTTGCACCGTTTCGTCAACGGCTATGTCGAAGTCTTTCAGGGCACGCCGCTTCTGATGCAGCTGTTCCTCGGCTTCTTCGGGCTGCCGCTGCTTGGTATTGACGTCACGCCTTGGGCCGCTGCCATCGTCACGTTGACGCTCTATACGAGCGCCTATCTCGTCGATATCTGGCGCGGCTGCGTCGAAGCCATCCCGCGCGGACAGTGGGGCGCGGCCGCGAGCCTCGGTATGACCTGGACGCAGCAGTTGCGGCATGTGATCTGGCCGCAGGCCTGGAAGATCGCCGTGCCGCCCACGGTCGGCTTTCTCGTGCAGGTGGTGAAGAGCACCGCGCTTACCTCCATCATCGGGCTTACCGAGCTTACCAAGACCGGGAATATCATCACCAATGCTGTGTTTCGGCCGTTTCCCATCTATGCGATGGTCGCGTTGATCTATTTTGCTATGTGCTTTCCGCTGACTTGGTATGCGCGTGTGCTCGAACGACGCTATCGTGCCGCGAAAGTGCGTTGAAACTTCATTTCTCTGATGCGTTTGAGGTTTGATTGAAT
>NZ_BAYD01000156.1 GCF_000685075.1 Paraburkholderia oxyphila NBRC 105797 | reverse complement strand
CTTCTGCCCGTGCGAGAGCTTGCCCGCCCGGCTGCGCAGGTGTTCCTCCAGCATGACCTGCCCGGCGATCCGCGCAATGTGTTCGCGGATCGGCGCGGTCCGCCTGAACAGGATCGAAGCCCAGACGCCGTGCGCCTCCGGGATCGAAATCTCCAGGTTCTCCGAGACGGTCAGGTCTTCGTAGATCGACGGATTCTGGAACTTGCGGCCCACCCCCTTTCGCACGATCTGGTACTCGGGAAGCCGCGTGAGCTCCATATCGCGAAACCGGATGCTGCCGGCGGTCGGCCGGGTCTTGCCGCAGATCATGTCGAGCAGCGTCGTCTTGCCGGCGCCGTTCGGTCCGATGATGATGCGCAGCTCGTTCTCGTCGACCTTCATCGACAGGTTGTCGACGGCCTTGAAGCCGTCGAATGACACCGTCAACCCCTCGATGGCGAGAACGGTCCCGCTGCTCGTGGCATGCCGGGCCACGGATGCGATGTTGGCCTGCAGGTTCATCATTGCCTCGCTCATGGATGTCTCCTCATTCGTGCCTGAGCCTCAACGCCCGTTGCAATGCGCCGGCCAGGCCCTGGGGCATCAGTGCGACGACAAAGATGAACGCGCCGCCGAGAAAGAAAAGCCAGAACTCCGGAAACGCATCTGACAGGTAGGACTTCAGGAAGCCCACCACCAGGGCGCCGGCCACCGCGCCGGGGACCGAAAGCCGGCCCCCCATCGCGGCGTAAATGACCATCTCGACCGACGCCACCGCGCCGATCAGGTTCGGCGTGATGAGCCCGACCTGCAGCGTGAACAGCGCACCGCCGATCGACGACAGCACGGCAGCGACCGTGAAGATGAACGCCTTGACCATCGCCGTGTCGTAGCCGGAGAAACGTACGCGGTCCTCACGGTCGCGCACCGCGATCAGGATCTTGCCGAAGCGCGTGTGCAGCATGCGGGCCGCGAGCGCCATCACGCCGAGCAGCAGCACGACCTCGACGAAATAGATCACCCGCTTCGCGCCGTCACCGACGATGTCCATCCCGAGCAGCGTCCTGAAGTCCGTGATGCCGTTCGCCCCGCCGGTGGCACCCTGCTGGCCGACGATCAGCACCGTGAGGGTCAGCGCCAGCGCGATCGTGACAATCGCGAAATAGACGCCGCTTACACGCTTTTTGAAGATCGCGTAGGCGAACGGGAACGCCACCACCACGGGCACGAGCAGGATCGCCGCGATCGTGAACGGCAGGCTCCGGAACGGTTGCCACCAGAGCGGCAGCTTCTCGACACTGCTCCACACCATGAAGTCCGGCAGATTCGGCGCCGACGCCTCGAGCTTCAGGAACATGGCCATCGCATAGCCGCCGATGCCGAAGAAGATGCCCTGGCCCAGGCTCAGAATGCCGCAGTAGCCTCACGCCAGGACGATGCCGATCGCCACGAAGGCAAAGCTCAGGTACTTGCCGACCTCGCCGATCCAGAACGCGCCCAGCGACAGCGGCAACACGATCAGCAGCAGCGCCGCAATCGAGCCATGCGCGCCGAGCTCGGCATGCTTTTTCAGGAACCCCATCTTCAACTCCTCACCTTGGACGAGAACAGCCCGCTGGGCCGGAAATACAGCACCGCAATCACGAGCAGCAGAATCCAGACCTTGGCCATCGAGCCGCTCATCAGGTACTCCAGCGCCGTCTGGGACTGCGCAATCAGGAAGCCGGATGCCACCGTCCCGAGCAGGCTCGCCACGCCGCCGAACACGACCACGATGAACGAGTCGACCACGTAGAGCTGGCCGGTACCGGGATTGGTCGAGCCGATCATCGTGAAGACTGCGCCCGCGATGCCCGCGAGGCCGGAACCGAGTGCGAACGTGAGCGCGTCGATGCGGTTCGTGTCAATGCCGACGGCCGAACTCATCTTGCGGTTCTGCGTGACCGCGCGGGCCTTCAGGCCCCACCGGGTCTTGTAGAGAACGGCATAGACCCCGATCACGACGAGCGCGGTCAGTGCGACGATGAAAATCCGGTTCAGGGGCAGCTGAATGCCCGCGGTGGGCTCCCAGGCGCCGGACAGCCACGATGTCAGCGGGACGGACACTTCCTGCGCGCCGAACACCGACCGGTAGCACTGCTGCATGATCAGGCTCAACCCCCACGTGGCGAGCAGCGTGTCCAGCGGGCGGTTATAGAACCAGCGGATGAACCCGCGCTCAAGCCCGTAGCCGACCGCGAAGGTCACCGCGAACGCCAGCAGGATCGCGACGAACAGATAGATGCCCATGAACTGCGGCAAATACTGTTCGAAGATGCGCGCGGTGAGGTAGGTGACGTACGCGCCGAGCGCCATGAGTTCGCCGTGCGCCATGTTGATGACGCCCATCAGCCCGAACACGATCGCCAGGCCGAGCGCCATGAGCAGCAGGATCGTAAACAGGCTCAGGCCGCTGAACAGCTGCATGACTAGAATATCGGTGGTCATTTCTACCCTCGTGTCAAAGCTTCGGAAACGGATTCGGCTGGATGACGGCGGACTCGTACGCGATATCGAACTGCCCGTCCGGGCGCGCGCGACCGATGCGGACCTTCTTGGCGACATGGTGGTTGCTGACGAGTTGTATCTGGCCTTCCGGGGCTTCGAACTGCAGGTTGATCGACGCCGCGATGACCTTTGGCACATCGAACGATTGCGCCCTTTCGACCGCGCGCTTCCACAGATGGACCGAGTTGTAGGCGCACTCCATCGGGTCGCCGATCACGCGGTTCTGCCCATATTTGGCCTTGAACGCCTTGACGAATCGCGCGTTCTCCGGATTGCTCAGGCTCTGGAAGTACCCCATGCACGCGTAATAGCCGACCGCGTTGTCCTTGCCGATGCCTTCGATCTCGTTCTCTGAAACGACGGTCGACAGCAGCTTCTGCTTGCCGCCGTCCAGCCCCGCGGCCTTCAGCTGCTTGTAGAACGCGACGTTGCTGCCCCCCACCACCGTGGAGTAGATCCAGTCGGGCCTCGCCGCCTTGATCTTGTTGATGATCGCGGAGAATTCGGTCTGCCCGAGCGGCGCATATTCCTCGCCGACCACCTGGCCGCCGACGCGGGCGATCGTGGGTTTGGCGATCTTGTTGCAGGTTCTTGGATAGATATAGTCGGACCCGACGAGGAAGAATGTCTTCCCCTGCTGCCTGGCCATCCATTCGATCGCCGCGATAACGGACTGGGTAGCCTCCTGCGAGGTGTAGAAGACCTGCGAGTCGTCTTCCTGGCCTTCGTAGTACGTCGGGTAGTAAAGCAGGCCGTGCAACTGATTCACCACCGGCAGCACCGCCTTGCGCGACGCCGACGTATAGCAGCCGACAATCGCGGCCACGCTGTCACGCTGCAGCAGCTTCCTGGCTTTCTCGGCGAAGGTCGGCCAGTCGCTCGCGCCATCCTCCACGATCGGATCGATCCTGCGGCCCAGCACGCCCCCGGCCGCGTTGATCTCCTCGATGGCGAGGTTCTCGGCGTCGACGAGCGCAGCTTCGGCAATCGCGATCGTGCCGGTCAGTGAATGCAGCAACCCCAGCTTCACGGGTTCGGCGGCGAACGCCGTCTTCGGCAACACACCGGCGGCACCCGCAAACGCGCTGCTTGCGACCATCGCGCCACTCGCTTGCAGGAACCTTCGACGGTTAATTGTATTCATCGCTGGAAACCTCTCCTGGTGTTAAAAAGACCGGGCCCGACGCGTCCGAACTGCACGCACATCCGCCACTGCCTACGCGAGGCACGCATTTGTGCGCGAAATTCCAGGACAAAAAAAACCCTATACAGACCGGAGGTCCGCATAGGGCGCTGTTGCCTGTGTGCACAGCCGACAACGTTGGCGGCGGGCACGAATAAAATTCAGTGAGGTAAAACAAAAAGCCCTGACCACACTCGCAGGAGTCTGGACAGGGCTCTTTTGCCTGGGTGCCTCAGTCGACAGTGTTGGCGACTTGCACGCTGGACCGCTAAAGTTCCGCGATCAAGTACAGTGAAGCTTAGGAAATCAAAAATGTTTCCGTCAAGGGATTTTTGATTTTTCGATCTAGTAGTTTCCCGAAGTGCGGTTCCAGATTTCGATGAACGAAGACTCAGGCCGATACACGTATGTACGGTAGACCTGATCAACTTGGCTTTTCCCCAACACTCGGATAGCTTGGGATCCGCAATGCCAGCGTCAAGCGGCGCAAACGCCTTCCGTTCATTTCGTGTGCGCCTGTGCCGACCCGCCGCGCACGTGCACGCTACGCGCTCAAAGTCGCAGCTGCCGCGGCGAGCACCACCTCGACGACATCTTCCGGCGCGGTCACTGACGGTGTATGGTCAACGCGGCGCCGATACACGGTCGCGCCCATGCGCTCCGCCATGAACGTCTGCGTCGCCGGATTGATCATCCGGTCTTCCTCTGCCACCAGATACCAGCTCGGCTTCGTTTTCCACGCAGGCGTCTCGACCGGTGCCTGGATGCACTCCAACGATATCGGCCGCTGGACCGCCGCACTGATCGCCTTTTCCTCGTCGGTCGCATTTTGCGCAAACGCGTTCTGGAAACCCGTCGCCGGCATCCAGATGAAATCCCTGCTGTCCGGAATCAATGCGGGTGAGTCCGGATGCTTTTCATCGCGGTAGAACATGTCGGCCACGGTCTCACCCGCATCCGGCGCGAGCGCAGCGACGAACACGAGCGACTTTACGCATTCATCGTTGACCGCGCCGATCACTGCGCCCGCGTACGCATGCCCCACCAGCACGACCGGCCCTCCCACCCACTCCAGAACAGCGGCCACGGCCTCCGTGTCCTCACGCAGCGACTTGAGCGGCACAGGCGCGCAAATCACCTGCAAGCCGGCCTCCTCCAGCGGGAGGATCACCTTGCTCCAGCTCGAACCATCGGCCCACGCGCCATGCACCAGCACGGCGGTTGCGCCCGTCTTGTACGAACTCATATGAGACTTCCTCCAGAAAATCCGCCCGTTGTTCCTCGCGCTCACCGCTTGATCGCACCGAGTTTCGCAATCAGAGGGCGGTTCCAAGGGACAAGTATTCACGAGCAGCCATGAATCAAAGATCATGGCTCTCAAGATCCCCCCCCGTGTCCGGCGCACAGTCCAGTGCGATTTGCATCATAAACAAAGTCATGGCCGACAAGGGACGGCCTTTGCGCGTGACCGCGACAATGTGGCGGCTCATCGCGGGCTGATCAATCTTCACACCTACGAGGTGATGCTCGCGCAGCAGCTTGGTCGCAATCAAGTCGGGAAGTATGCATTGCCCACCCGTCAGCGAGACAAGCTTCAACATCGCGTCGACGGAGTCGACCTCGGCTGCCACGGTGGCGTCAAACTCCTTGGTGTGCAGCATTCGCCGCAGCTCACAGTTCTCGGGAAAAACGACAAGTGGTGGCGCATCCTTTCGCAGATCGACGCTCGATAGGGAGGCGAAACGTGAACTCTGATGCACGACCAGACACATATCTTCCACGAAGAGCGGAGTGACATCGAGCTGGTCTGACACCACAGCCGAGTCGCAAACGAAACCCAAATCCGCCTTGCCACTTTCGACGAGTTCAACCACGCTCGGGGAACTTCGACCCAGCAGCGCCACGCTTGCGCCAGGCTTCTGGGCCATGAAACTGGCGACAACCTCCGCCATGTAGTAGTAACTCAGCGTATGAATAGTGGCCACGTTCAAACCGCCGTCGGTAACGCGATACTGATTTCGAAGCTGAATCAATGTATTGTCGATGAGTTGGTACGCGGTCGTGGTGGCTTCGAGCAACTTTTCCCCTGCATCCGTGATCCGCACGCCGCGACCGTGACGGACGAACAGCGGTTGACCTATGTACGCTTCGAGGCCCGCCAGATGTCTGCTCAGACCCGACTGAGTCAGCGACAGCGCCTCCGCCGCTCCAGAGAGAGAACTGTGACTCGCGATCTCCATAAAGAGCCGGAGCTGATGATCAAACTTGCTTTTCATGACTGCACTCACCAAAATCCTTATACGCAGAGGGCCGCCAAGTTGCTTGCTCGACGTTCACCGCCTGCGCTGACCATTTCGCTACCCCGTTGGTCCCGTGCGACTTCATTCGAATCGCTTCTTGCACTGCGTGTCCACAGATTCAAAAATCGTTCGCATCCCGGGCAATGGATTCCGAATCCTCGAGAAAACGCTATTACTCGGCATTCCCGTACACCACGCATCGGCTCGCCTTTTCGGCGCGCTAGCGCCTCCTGTAGAGGGACGTCTTGTTCCGAATGATGCGAGCGAGGTCTGCGAACAACCGGCCTCCGAGCAAATCCCTCGCGGCGCTCGCCGCGATCCACGCTTCTCAGTCAACTGAAGTCATCGCGCGCCAGACACAATGGCGCACGTTGAGTAAACGCAAAAGGCCCCAACCGGCGTTACGTCCGGTTGGGGCCTTTTTGCCCTGGGATCCGATCGGCTCTGTTGCCGGCGGATCCTACAATGCGCTATTGATCTTTCGATCATTTATAAGCGCGTTATATCCACAAGTCAAGTGTAGATTTCTACCTACCTTCGAATAGCGGTCGAACTAATCAAACGCATCATACGTAATACAAATACGTCTAAAGGGTCGCATCGTGTAGTTGAACGATCTTGAAGGTTCCAACACGAGCGCAGGTCATCCAAGACTTTCATTACGCTGCAGAAGTGTGTGATGTCGGCTCCCACTATCGCCGCGCGTGGACGGCCTCGGCAATCAGGCTGTGGCCGTCCCCTGGAAGTGCTCCCACAAACCAATTGAGCAAGCCCAACTCTCCAGAGTGCGACCGCGCGAAGCCTTTGATCCCTTCTTCCCCGCTCGGCGAGAACATGCTCCGCCTGCCACGAACTAAAGCCTCCCCACCACCTCATCGCACTCACATAGCAAACCTCTCGGGGAACCAGGTTCGCCCCTCTCTGGAATATGAGCGTCAGGTTCAAAATATTCAAAACATCGATTGGCATGAGTCAAATTAGCACTGAATCTGTAATTTGAATATTTATGTTTTACAGGTTACACTATCTTCGGCATCACTGGAGAACGTTTGATGCACGCTCCTGAGTTTTTGACGCTAGCAGACGACCCAGTACTCGACTTGCTCAATACGGAGGACCTCGTCGGTAACGGTCGTTACGATTTTCTGCAAACCGATGACGATACAGTGGCCTGGATGAAAATGATGGGATTTCTCGACGAACTGTATGAACCGTCATTCATGCGGGGGGACTTGCTTAAAAAGCTGCGTGCGCTACGCGACGTAGTCCGAAAGTTGGTCACGCAGAGGAAGTCTGGAAACGCCGTCGACATCGCCGCACTCAATGCATTCTTAGTCCATGCCCGTTATCACATAAAATTAGTTAGAAGTGTGAATGGCCAACTAGCGGTTATTCACGAATATGAGAGATCGACCCCTGAGCAGGTCTTGGCAGGAGTTGCCGAGGCTGCGGCGGAGCTTCTTGCCGTCGGAGACTTTGAGCGCGTGAAAAAATGTGAAAATGACAAATGTGTTCGGTGGTTTTACGACAAGACGAAGGCTCACTGTCGTCGCTGGTGCAGCATGTCATTATGCGGAAATCGACACAAAGTTGCGAACTTCCGAGCT
This sequence comes from Paraburkholderia oxyphila NBRC 105797, assembly GCF_000685075.1. GTDB lineage: Bacteria > Pseudomonadota > Gammaproteobacteria > Burkholderiales > Burkholderiaceae > Paraburkholderia > Paraburkholderia oxyphila. Next base: position 10,424 of record NZ_BAYD01000156.1, on the reverse strand, counting down.
CGCCAAAGAAGCGCCCTCCTTCACAAATAGACCTCCCGCCAACCACGCAGAGTACGAGCCCAATGCGAGACCGATGCACACCTCGATGCCGGCAATTGCGTCTGCCGCACGGACGATGCTCCCCGTGCGTTTCGCGCCCAGTGGGGTTATGTCGCTATCCCCCTGCCGCGTGAAACGACTCAGCGCCGCTCACTGCCGTCGACCGCCCCACCTCCGTGCGATCCCCAGCGGCTCGATGCAACCCAGTGGAGTATGGTGTGTTTCGGCCCAAAAACATCCACCGTCTGAACATCACACGTGGCACAGTTCCGATTGCAGCACATCGCTCGCGATGGACGTTTCGTTCATTTGACGTTCCCTCGCGTGCGAAACTCTGCAACCTTATGGCGATTTCCGCACACCGACATCTGACACCATCGCCGACGATGGGATCTCGTTCGGTCGTAAAACCACAAATTGCAGTTAGCACCCTCGCACTTGCGAATGACCTGAAAATCACCTTGCGCCAGTAAGTCCGCTGCAGCCAACGCAATGCTCATCAGCAGCTGCTGTGGTGTCCCACCGGAAAACCTGCGAACGGCATGCAACTGCCCTAACTCGTCCTCGCACAACTCGATCCGATAGGTTCCGCTGGACAGGTATTTGTTTAGCAAACTGACGTCGACAGCCGCCCCAATTCTCCGGCGGCAGACAAGCTCCCGGATGTGCTCGCGCAGACACCTGGCCTCTCTGACTAGTTCATCACGATCGATCTGGCTGACTGGAGGAGCACCTGCGAACCCCGTCAGTTTGAGCCATCGAATGACATCGTCGCATGTGCCAAGAAGATCGACGGTTTTCTCGCCCTGCCTTTGAATAGTGTTCAAAAATTCGAGAACCGTCTCTTGGGCTGTAATCATACCCAATCGCGCGGCCATCGACTTCTCCAGGGAAATATTTAATCACTGTAACGTGTAACGGCATTTCGGCCAAATTACGCAACGGTCCTATCATTCAAAGTCATTAGATTTCGACCGTCGGCGTACTGTGCACCGCGCGCTTGAATACGCCGGGACGCCCCGTTTCCCGACGCATGCGGAGGCGGCGAAACTCGTCGACTCCGGCCCGCGCGCCTCGCCAGATATGAACGCGCTGTCATACCGGGCGCAGCTAGCCCCGCACAAACGAGCGACGTCCATGTCGCGCGAACCAGCGATCTCGGTCAGAGTCGCAACTCACGAACGAGAGCAGACATTCAAACGCCTGCTCCAACCCAACCGAGATCTCCGCCCGAGGGTCCGAGCCGAACAGTTTCTCCAGGGAAGAAAATCTAATCGAAAAGCCACGTCCGGGCCAAAACCGTCTCCGCAATAGCCGAAATATTCAGGGAAGGCCCCATGCGGGCGTACGAAACTATCGCAGATCAAAAAATCGGCGTTCGACACTGACGACTCGACTACATCATCAGCTCAGGGCAGACGTCCTGGTTCGATTGAGCAACACAATCGTCGCGTTCGCCGCGCAACGCGTATCCCGAAGTGCTAACTCGAGCCTACACCGCCACAAGTTCCACGATCTCCACGATCGTTATGAAGTCACATCCGTGTTCACACGAAGTGCGAGTTGCCTGCGATTCGATCTTGAAAAAAATACAGAATTCCAGGCTTGGCGCTCTATGGTAAGTTTGCGCGTGAATGCACACGCCCTCTATATCTACTTCACAATAAATCGCCGCACGCCTACCCAATCGCGGCGTTAAGCGGCGGTACATCTGATGAAACACCGGAAGTGCCACTTGCCAAAGGCTCATGGCATCCTTCGTGCCTATGTCCGTGGCGCAGGCTAGCTTGTGCCACGCCGCGCTGCGCCGGGCCGACTGCCTCAACCCAACAGCCGACCCGAGCACCTTCGGTTCAATCAACAGCCGGGAAATCGATTGTCGTGTCATTCACTCTATTGACAAGGTTCGAAAACGTAATCGACGCGATCGCAAGATTGATTTCAATCAATTGCCGCTCCGTGTACCCGGCCTGTCGAATTGCGTCGATTGTGGCCGTCGCAACCTCACCACGGGTCGAAATGAGCGTTTCCACGTATTGAACGAGCGCATCACGCTTCGCGTCTCCGGTCGACGATCCCGACGTAATTTCCTTCATCGTTTGCGGGGTCAATCCGCTCATCTTTCCGATGAATTTATGCGCCGCAAGGCAATAGTTGCACCCTGCCGCCTGGCTCACCACGAGCTTGATCGTCTCGGCATCTGCCTTGTCGAGCGTGCTACGCGACACGGCAGCATCGAACGCAAGCGCCGCGCTGAGTGCGTCGTCACTATGTGAGCCGATTACGGCATAGCCATTCGGCACCCTACCGACAGCTTTTTTGATTGCTCCGAATACCTCCGCGACCGCGCCCGTTGCGTCTTCGGGTTTGATTGTGCTTAGGCGTGACATGACTCTTCTCCTTCAAACAACCGTTATGGCGATGAGCACAGTCTAGACTTGCTGTGCTGGCGAGTTAACACTGTTGTAACTCAAATAAATGCTCGATTGACTCATCGTAACCGCACCCAGAGTTCACACCTAATGCCGTGTTCCGAGCAAACGCGCCTACCACTTCACATGTTCGGCAGTAGCGTGTACCAATTCCGTACCACGATAATTCAGATGCAGTCGCGCAGAGACTCGTCAAACGAGCGTGGGAGTGCTCTGCATAGATGCCTCTGATCATGCGATCGATGGTATCAACCTGCGCCCGCCGTCGTTGTTGTGACGAATTCGCCGCCTGGCCAAACATCGAGATAGCCAGCGCACTCGATCCCAGTGGTGAGCACCTCATCGGGGCATATCCCGCGGTACAAACGCGCGTGGTCGGAGTTAGCACACGTCCTGATCTCCGAGGCAACCGACCCTTCTTTTTTCATCCACGCACACCAGGCGCCCGTGCCCGCCAACGCTATCAAGTTCCATTGTTTTCATCCACTACCCAAATCTCCTTTGACATTGCCGCAGATTTCGACGTCTCCGTCCCAAGACTCGATCCTGGTCAACTCTTCAGGTTCCTTGCGAGGAATTCGTGCATGGCCGCCGCAATTTCTTCGACATGCGTCTCAAGCGCAAAATGCCCAGTGTCCAGCAAGGTGACGACGGCATCGGGGTTGTCGCGACGATAGGCTTCAGCGCCCGGCGGCAGAAAGAACGGATCATTCTTCCCCCAGATCGCCAGCGTCGGCGGGCGAACATCGCGGAAGAATTTCTGAAACGTCGGATATAGCTTAAGGTTGGATTGATAGTCGAGGAATAGATCGAGTTGGATATCCTTCTGACCCGGACGCTCGAGCAGTGCCGCGTCGAGGGTGTACGACTCCGGCGCGATGTCGTCTGGGTTCGAGACGCCATGTATGTACTGAAACTTCGTCCCTTCGAAGTTTAAAATCGCGTCATGAACGACTTTGCGATGAGCTGCGGTCGGTTCCGCCCAGTACTTGCGAATCGGATCCCAAGCATCGCCGAGCCCTTCCTCGTAAGCATTTCCGTTTTGTGAGATCAGCGCGCTAACGCGATCTGGATACTTCAAGGCCAAACGGAATCCAACCGGCGCTCCGTAGTCGAATACATACAACGCGTAGCGCTCCAAGCCCATCTTTTCGACGAACGCCGACATAGTTTCCGCTAACGCATCGAACGAATACGTGTATTTCCGATTTTCTGGGACGTTTGTAAACCCGAACCCGGGTAGGTCCGGTGCGATGACGCGATACTTGTCCGCTAGCCGCGGAATGAGGTCCCGATACATGTGAGATGACGACGGGAACCCGTGCAGCAGTAGCGCCACTGGGGCGGTCGATGGCCCCGCCTCGCGGTAGAAGAGATCGATTCCATCCGCGTCTAACCGCTTTACGGAAACCGCCGGAACGCTATGAGCATTCGTCATGGAAACCTCCCTAAGGAACCGAGAATAACCGCCGACGACGTCGCCTTTCACGTGGTATCGTAGTCGTCTTTGCTAACTTTTCAATATCTTTTTTACTGGTTACATATCGAAGAGTGATGGCGTGGACTTGAGGCGAATCTTTGGACGCCAGGTGCTTACCGGTTGCTCTGTTGGTGGCAACATATCGCTTCACACCCACGCCGCCCCCTCTACAGAAAGGTCACAATCCCCTGTTCCAGGAGCTTTCGCTGCTGCTAGTTATGAATTCTCGGATCCCTTAAATGAGCTCGCGAAATGGGTAGTCGAAAGTAGTCCGCCTAAACCAAATGCGTGTCTAGATTTTCGCAACATTGACCATGCCTCCCGTCGACTGGCTTAGCCGCTTGCTTGCGATCACTCCCGTCAGCGGCCAGCTCGAAATCCGCTGCTCATATCGAACGCCTTGGCGCGCGATCTACGAGCGTGCCAATGCTGGCGAGATTCCATATCACGTTGTACTCGGCGGATCGGCGACAATGGAAATCCCCGGGAGTATCCCGCGGCAGCTCGTAGCCGGAGATATCGTACTGTTGATTCGAGGCTCAGAGCACGTGCTTCACGGCAGCGGTACGACGCCATTACCAGCCGCATCACGCGGGGTCCTGGACGCAGATTTCAGCGAGAACTGTGAGCGCGGCAAGGTCCTCGATATGCTCTGCGGTCGTTTCATTCTGACGCCCCCACACGATCGCTTACTCTGCAAATATCTTCCTCCGACGCTCGTCGTGCGGTTATCAGAGGTGGGCCACGGAGCACAGCGATGCAGCACTGCGAATCGCCTGGTGACTTTGGTCGGCTTGATGCGAGACGAATCGGCTTCGTACACGCTTGGTGGGTACGCGACGCTCAACGCGCTATCGGCGGCGCTTTTTGCGCTTGCTCTGCGGATGGCTGGTGAATCAGAGTCAACTGGCCTTGGTTTGCTGGCGTTGGCCGGCCAGCAGCGCCTCGAGCCAGCGCTGACGGCCATGCTCAACGAGCCAGCGCGCCCGTGGACGCTACCGGACCTGGCCAAGCTTTGCGACATTTCCCGAACGACGCTCATCCGCGACTTTCGGGACAAGGTGGGTTGTTCCATTAATGACCTGCTCACAGATATCCGTATGACGCTAGCCGTCAACGAGCTAAAGAATCCATCGAGCTCAACGGAAACCGTCGCTCAGGTAGTTGGCTATCAGTCGGTGGCCGCCTTCAGGCGTACGTTTGCGAAGCGTATGGGAATGACACCCGGAAAATGGCGGCGTGCTGCGCGGAGGCGCTGAATCCCACGTGAACTCTCGTTCGCGCGGCGACCCTCCTGAAACCTCGCTCGCAACAGCTTCTAAGGTAGTAGGCTTCTCGAGTCGCAGGAATTTCGCACAAGCGTTCCACAAGTCGAGTCGGGCACGCGAGGCGCCTTACTGCGCATCGGTGTCGACTTTCCGTAGGCCAAGAGACTCTGGCTCCAAGGATGTTCTCAACGTAGTACGTTAGGGCGCACCGACACAGAGCACGTTTGTCGCCACGAGGGCTGTGCAGGCAATACCCCTGTCCTGAGCGAGATTACGAAGGAAAGTGGCCTTGCTGTACATCCGGAATCGGTGAACCGCCACGTCAAGTAACGACTCTTCGCCGAACTCCCGAGATCGGATCATGTCGCCTCGAGGCATTACTCGTAGTCATATCAGCCCACATTGAATGGCATCGAAAATCTTGTACCGATCTAAAATGGAATGTGGATGGTTCAGAACTCCATGAGCATCCGACGGCGGGAGTAGAGCATTCTCTGTATGAGCGAATGCAATGGACGGGCACGTGATAATGGATTTCCCTTTTCGAACTACTGTTCTCGAAGGGTCAGCGCGTGGCTCATCCGGGGGCACTGTTCGCGTGGGCGGTCGTGAACCATGCTGCGACGTACCGCCGGAGGCACGACCGTGTATTCGGCAGAGCCACGTCTGAAAGCGTTGTTCGTCAATGCTCTTGCTGGCAATGCGCCCGAGTACCGCCTATTTCTCGCCGAGCTGACGCGATACCTGCGGGGCTATCTCCGCAAGCGGATTCCCCAATTGCAAGACGATGTCGAAGATCTCGTTCAGGAAACACTGTTGGCGGTACATAACGCGCGTCATACCTATCATCCTGACGAACCGCTCACCGCCTGGGTTCACGCGATAGCGCGGTACAAACTGATGGATTTCTTCAGCGCGCGTGCAAAGCGCGAATCGCGGCAGATGCGACTCGACGACCACGAAGATCTCTTTTCCGTCTCGTACGACGAACCGCTCGACGCCCGTCGCGATATCGGAAAGTTGCTTGATCACCTGCCGGACAAGCAACGTCTCTCGATTTTGCACGTGAAGTTGCAGGGGCTATCGATCGCGGAAGCAGCACAACTGACCGGCCTGTCGGAATCCGCCGTCAAGGTCAGTATCCATAGGGGGCTCAAGGCTCTGGCCATACGCGTGCGGGGCATGGCATGAGGTCCGGTGATCTTGTCAGCTTGCTTTCACCGGGCATTGTCCCAAAATGCCGCGGCGCCGCGATTCGACTGGCCGGAAATGTAGCCCACCTTCTGGAGCCTCTGATACATCTTCAGAATGGCGCTGGCCTCGGCCTTCAGGGCACCGTTCAAACCCAGCCCTGTTCGCTGGTAGGCCCATCTCGACTTTGCTTGCCGTTTGCTGTTAGTCGCGCCACCCTTTTCCGTATATCCGTTTTATAGCTTACATACCGTCTCGACACGCGGCAGTCCACGAAATAGTTTCATTCGCCTGTAACCAGCGTTCCGGATCTCGCGAATTACCTTGCGTATCCGTCACGGATACCACGACCTCAATCACTGGAGAGTTTCCATGTCCGCAAAGACCACTGTCAGTTCCGCTGTTCTTGCCGGCGCGGTTGCAGGCCTCCTCGCATCGATCGCGCATGCTGCGCCGCTCACCGCAGACGAAGCAAACGCCGCGATCGCCGCTCACAAGGAGAAATGCTACGGTGTCGCCCTGAAAGGTCAAAATGACTGCGCCGCCGGCCCGGGGACCACGTGCCAGGGAACGTCAACGATGGACTTTCAGGGTAACTCGTGGAAGTTCGTCCGGGGCGGCACGTGTACGAGCATCGTGGTGCCGGGCGGCGGCCACGGCTCGCTGACCGCGATGAAGTCCTGATCGGGCTGCCGACGAGCGGAGACGGGAAAGACATGAACGCTTCTCCCAGTACCATTGCGGCGCGTGGCGCGCGGGCGCTCGCCGGCACGAGCTTTAAGCCTGAGCACCTTCAGGCGATTCTCGAGGACGGCATGAAGGACGGATTCTTCGAAGTTCATGCCGAGAACTATATGGGCGCGGGCGGACCACCGCATCGAGCACTGGCGGCCGTCCGCCGGGACTATCCGCTCTCTATTCACGGCGTGGGCATGTCGATCGGCGGGACTGGCCCGCTGGATATACTTCATCTAACGCGCTTACGTGATCTGGTGGATCGCTATGAGCCGGCGCTGGTGTCCGAGCACCTCGCCTGGTCGTCACATGGCGGAACGTTCTTTAATGACCTGCTGCCGCTGCCCTACACGAAAGACACGCTCGACAAGGTGTGCGCACACATTAGCAAGGTCCAGGAGATGATTGGGCGTGCCATTCTCCTCGAGAATCCTTCGACCTATGTTGCGTTTGCCGCATCCGGGATGAGCGAGACCGAGTTCATCCGCAAGGTGGCGCAACGGACCGGTTGCGGCTTGCTCCTGGACATCAATAACGTCTTCGTTTCGGCCGCAAACCATGGCTATTCAGCTTTAACTTATCTATCGGAGTTCCCGCTCGAGCAGGTGGGTGAGATCCATTTGGCTGGACATGGCGAGCAGTTGGACGACGAAAACGAACCGCTTCTCATAGACAGCCACGATCGCGCGATTGCCGAACCGGTCTGGCATCACTACTCCAGTGTCATCACGCGCATCGGGCCGACGCCCACGCTGATCGAGTGGGACAGCAACCTTCCTGAGTGGTCTGTCCTGCATGCCCAGGCGTTGACGGCCCAGCGGTTGATGACGGGTATTGTGGCGTCGTTTGAGCAGGGTGTCGGCTATGAGGCATGAGAATCGCTTGGCGGACTATGCCGCGGCCTTTGCACAGGGCTTGATGGACCCCGCGATCGCGGCGCCTGCCGACGTGGGCGCTACGTCGGGCAAAGGCGTGGTCAAACGGTACAACGTGTATCGCAATAATGTGACGGTCAGCCTGATTGACGCGCTCGCCGCCATCTATCCTGCCGTCCAGCGCATCACAGGCGTGGAATTCTTCAGGGCGATGGCGCGTTTCCACGTTCGCGCGAGCCCCCCCGTCTCTCCGCTGCTATTCGAGTACGGGCGTGATTTCCCGGCCTTCATCGCGTCGTACGAGTACGCACGTGAGATGCCATGGCTCGCGGACACCGCGCGCATCGAACGCGCCTGGCTGGACGCTTATCACGCAGCAGACCTCCCCGCGCTTCGGGCGGAGTCGTTCGCAGAGTTCGATGCTGCATCTCTGGCGGAAATACGGTTCGCGCCGCACCCCGCCACGCGGATCGTTCGATCGCCCTATCCCGCAGTCTCGATTTTTGCCATGAACCGGGCCGAAGCGCCGGCCTCTTCGCTCCGTTCGAGCGAGCCCGAAGATGCACTTGTCACCCGACCGGAGCAGGACGTGATTGTCTCGCGCCTGCCCGCCGGTGGCGCGGTATTCTTGACCGCACTCCTCGATGGCGCCTCGTTCGGCACGGCGGTCGCCACCGCACTCGAAGAAATCCCTTCCTTCGACCTCCCGGCCAATCTGGCTGGGATGATTTCTGCCGGTGTATTTACGGCCGTTCAACACCGAGAATAGCGAAGATGTCGAATCCACAAGATCGATAACTGCCCGTCCGAAAGCACGGTCGCGTCGGCGGTCGGTCGAGCGAGGAAGCGGGTCGAGAAACTCGCGCAACCGTGGCTGGTTCAACTCGTATTGCGGGTTGCGCTGGCAGTCCCGTTCTGGAAATCGGGAATTCTCAAATGGCACGGTTTCCTTCAACTAAACGACACGGCGAGCGATCTGTTCACCGACGAGTTCAAGTTGCATCTGCCCGGCGGGCCCTATCCGTTTCCTGCGCCGGCTGTCTTCGCGTTTCTCTCGGCCGGCGGCGAAGTGACCTTTCCGTTATTGCTCGTCCGTGGGCTCGCTACCCGATTTGCGGCAGTCGGCGTGCTGTTGATGACATGCATAATCGAGTTGACGGTACCGGATGGCTGAGGATCGCAAGCCACTTGGCATTACGGGCACTTGATGAGCAACAGTAGCGGTGTCGCCGTCGCGGTGGAATTTTGGATTCAAACTCACCTTGAGCATGATATTGATGGCCTAACGACGTTGCTGGCGCTATCGCGAGCTGCCATGGAAGTCACTCGTCGACCCGATTGATCGAATGGTTGGCTTCTTTCAATTCTCCATATCAAGTTCGGCCCTATCGGGCACGCTCAGGTGAACTATAGTTAATGAGGTCACTGGTTTAGTGGAGGCGTCAAATGGATACTCAGCACAGGTTCTCTCTCGCGGGGCGTCGCGCGTTGATTACCGGTTCGGTTCGCGGACTTGGACTGGAAATGGCCTGGGGCTTGGGGCAAGCAGGCGCGGCCGTTTTGCTCAACGGCCGCGATCCAGTCGCACTCGAAGAGGCGGTTGTCAGGTTGCGCGACCAGGGTCTTGATATTGCCTCCGCCCTGTTCGATGTCACCGACCTTGAGGCTACCAGGCATGCTGTCCAGAGTCTGGGTCAAATTGACATCCTGGTGAACAATGTTGGGGCTCGCGATCGGCGTGGAGTCACCGAACTGTCTCCCGACGATTTAACCCGGATGCTCAACGCCCACCTGACATCCGCATACGCTCTCAGCCGGACTGTCGCCCTTAATCTAATAGACCGCGGGCTGCCCGGACGGATAATTAATGTTTCGTCTATCGTTGGGCAACTTGGTAGAGCAGGCGATGTCGCATACGCCACTGCCAAAGCCGGCCTGGACGGCTTGACCAGGGCACTGGCCGCCGACCTCGGCCCGCGAAGCATCACGGTGAACTCGGTGGCTCCCGGCCCCTTTGCTACGGAGGTCAACGCCCAACTTGCAGCGGACCCGAAATGGACGCAATGGTTGCAATCGCGCACCGCGTTAGGTCGATGGGGACGGCCCGAAGAAATCGCAGGCGTGGTTGTTTTCCTCGCAAGCGACGCTGCGTCGTTCATCACGGGACAAACAATCGCCGTCGACGGAGGAATGATCGTCAAATTTTAGTCTGGATGGATGCAAGGATCTCTGGGCTAAGATGCGCCGCATCAGATCCGGACGTCACGCCACACGGAACACGAAGCGCAACGACTCGCCGTTACCGCAACCGAACTAAAATTCATCAGGACATAACCGCCGTGCGCGCGTCACGCGATCGACCCGCTTCGCATCGACGCGGGCGGCGTTTTTCCATGTCTACTAG
>NZ_BAYD01000157.1 GCF_000685075.1 Paraburkholderia oxyphila NBRC 105797 | reverse complement strand
CGGATGCCCCGGAGCCGCTCCGATTTACAGGGCAGTGGGGGACGGCGTCACACTAGCGGTGTGAGCCGCTTTCTTTTGCCTACTTTTATTTGCGGCTGCAAAGAAAAGTAGGTGCCGCCCCGCACAGGGGCAACGCCTGCGGCCCGCCGCGAAAACAGGTTAAGGCTAAAGCCTTAAAAGCAACATCAGCGTTTGATATTCACGCGCCGCATCTTCCGATACAGCGTATTACGCGTAACACCGAGCGCGTTAGCCACTTCGCTAACATTCCACCGATGCGTATCGAGTAACCCCATAAGCGCTTCGCGCTCGGCCAGCAATATTGCATTGAGAGGCTCGCATTCTTCGTCGCTCTCATCGATCTGATCAATATTGCCGCCCGCATCGGACCTCATCGCGCCCGGCGCGCACGCACCGGCATCCCCTCGCTGCACAGCGGGCAACCCCACCCCCGCACCTCGCACAAGATCCGCAGGCAAATGCGCGGCAGTAAGCTCCGGCCCCTCGCACAGCGCGGCCGCCGTCCGCAACACATTCCGCAATTGCCGCACATTCCCGGGCCAATGACTGGCCAGCAAAATCTCCCTGGCATCCTTGCCGAGCATCGGCGCCACCTCATTATCCTGCTCAAGCAGATGAAGCATCAGCGCCAGCTTGTCCTCACGCTCGCGCAGCGGCGGCACACTCAGCGCAACACCGCTCAACCGGTAATAGAGGTCTTCACGAAACTGCCCGCTAGCAACAAGCGCGGCCAAATCGCGATGACTCGCGCTAACGAGCTGGAAATCCACTTTAATGACGGCCTCCGAGCCCAGCGGCGTCACTTCGCGCTCCTCGAGCACACGCAACAGCCGCGCCTGCAGCGCAAGCGGCATATCGCCAATCTCGTCCAGAAAGAGCGTGCCGCCGTTGGCCTGGAGGATCTTGCCGCGTCGCCCCTCACGCTGCGCGCCCGTGAATGCGCCCGCGCGATAGCCAAACAACTCGCTCTCGATCAGATGCTCGGGCAACGACGCACAGTTGATCGCGACAAACGGCCCTTCGCGGCGCGCGCTAGCGGCGTGCAGCGCGTTGGCGAAGACGTCCTTACCCGAGCCCGTCTCGCCGCGCACGAGCACCGCAATGCCGCGATCGATCACGCGTTCACCGAGGCTCAGCTGGCTCGCGAGATGCGCGTCGCCAAACTCGACACGCGGGCCGCCCTGGCGCGGGCCTTCAGAATTGCGCGCGCGGTTGCGCGCGCCCTCGCGGCGCAGCGCGGCCATCTCACGCTCTTGCGGCGCCTGGGGTTCCTGCGCGGCTTGCGTCTGTGCGCGAGGCCGGCCCACGCTTGCTGCGGGCTGCTTGAGCGGCGCCTGCGCAACAGCGAAGAAGCGGTTCGGCGCATGGGCGCGATACACCGCCACCGGGTGAAACGAGCTCTGCACGCTGCGCGCAACGAGGTCCGCGAGCGTGGCGTTGAAGAGATCGGTGATGCGCTTGCCGGCGATCTCGGCAAGCGTGCCAAAGCCGAGCTGGAACAGCGCGCTGCGGTTCGCGCCGAGCACGAGCCCGCTCTCGTCGATCGTGAGCTTGCCGGCGTGCAGCGTATTCACGAATTCCGGGCGGCTATGAAAATGCACCATGTGCGCCTGCGTGTGGCGCGCGTCGAGCAGACGGTTCTCGATCATCTGCCGCGACATGCCCACGAGCACGAGCGAATGCTGTTGCTGCAGCTGTGAGCGGCTCGTCACATCGAGCACCCCCGCGAGCACGCCGCGCTCGTCGAACACGGGCGCGGCCGAGCAGGTGAGGGCGGCATAGCGCGAGAAGAAGTGTTCGTGCTGGCGCACGGCGAGCGCTTCGCCTTCGGCCAGGCACGTGCCCATGCCGTTGGTGCCCGCTTCGCGCTCGCTCCAGAGCGCGCCCACGCAAAAGCCCCAGTCTTCCACTTGCTCCGCGAAGCTCGTCGAGGACACCAGATGCAGGATCACGCCGTCCGCGTCGCTCAGCACGACCGCGAGATCGGCGTCGCCCAGTTGCTGATAGAGCGTCGTCATCTCGAGCTTCGCGCAGCCGATCAGATCCGCCTGGCGCTCGCGGCGCTGCGCGAGCTCGGCGCTCGTGAGCACGGGCGGCGGCCGGCACGTGTCCGGGTCGAGCCCGTAGTCGTTCAGGCAGCGCGTCCACGAGCGCACGATGGCCGCGCTCGGCTCGTAATGTCCGAGCCGCTGGCGCAATACGCCGTCGACGCCGCTCGCGCGGGCAGGCCGCTCAATACATTCTTCGGCATATTGGGTTGACTGCATGACACGTGTCTCCGGAGTCTTCGACTGCCATTCATGGGCACATCGACGGTCGCATCACCGTTGAACGGCGGCGCTGCGGCCAGCTTGTGTCCAATTATTTGCAGTCAAATATCCAGTGACAATTCGCCTTATGGGGCTACCCCCTTGTGGGTAGCCGCGTGTCATGCAGCCGTTCCGGACTCTGGCAGGCGCGAGGGGACAGTGGCGTTTCAGCGCTCGCGCGAGCCGTGCTCGTGGCGCCATACCACGGCTTCGAGGCGCGAATGCAGGTCGAGCTTGCGCAACACGTGCTTCACGTGGACCTTGACGGTGCCCACGCTGATGCCGAGCTTGCGTGCGATGACTTTGTTGCACATGCCCTCGACGAGGTAGTCGAGTACCTCGACCTCGCGCGCGGTGAGGTCCGATTGCGCGGCCGGCATGCGCTGGCCGCCCGAGAGGGCATGCACGAGGCTGCCCGTGACCGCGTCGCTGAGCACGGCGGCGCCCGCCAGGGCTTTCTGCAGCGTGACGCAGAGGTCCTCGGGGTCCATGTCCTTGAGCAGGTAGCCGTGGGCGCCCGCGCGCAGCGCGGCGACTACGTCGCGTTCGTGGTCCGAGACGGTCAGCATGATGAAGCGCGCGTTCACGTCGGCATCGCGCATCAATTGAAGGGTCTCGATGCCGCTCACTTCCGGCATGTTCAGGTCGATCAGCACGATCTCGGGCTTCAGGCGCGTGGCCATCTCGACCCCTTCGCGACCCGAAGCGGCTTCGCCCGCGATCGAAAATAGCGGATTCATCTGGATGAGCTGCGCGACGCCTTTGCGAAAGAGGGCATGGTCGTCGATAAGCAGAACGGTATGGGGGGGCATGGAGCTTCCTTGGCGCGTTAACCAGACTACCTGTCTCTACTGGAACGGCGTGATCCGTGTCTTGACGCGCATGTCTGCGTCATTGCATATGCACAGCAGGCACAGCAGGCACAGCAGGCACAGCAGGCACAGCAGGCACAGCAGGCACAGCAGGCACAGCAGGCACAGCAGGCACAGCAGGCACAGCAGGCACAGCAGGCACAGCAGGCACAGCAGGCACAGCAGGCACAGCAACCGGATCTTTTCTTGATTAGAGGTTCAAGTCTACGCGTGGATACCCGATGGACAAAATTCAATCGTAAGAAAAAAAACGGGCTGGCTCATGGCAGGCCAGCCCCAATCTCTTCTCACTTCCCCCGCAATGCTCTGTTACGCCTAAAAGTGACTGCGCAATTCCTCCGCGATGTCGAAGATGTCACCGACGATGCCGTAGCGCGCGATCGTGAAGATCGAGGCTTCGGGGTCGGTGTTCACGGCGATGATGTTGTCCACGTGCTTCATGCCGGCCATGTGCTGCACCGAGCCCGAGATGCCCATCGCGATGTACATCTTGCAGGCCGCCGCGGTCTTGCCGGACTGCCCCACCTGATGCGCTTTCGGCAGCCAGCCCGAGTCGGCGATCGGGCGCGAGCAGCCGAGCGTGGCGCCCACGGTCTCCGCGAGCTCGCGGAATTGCTCGACGTGCGTTTCCTCGCCGATGCCCCGGCCGACCGAGAGGATGAATTCGGCGCCCGGGATGTCGACGTCGCCGCTCGCCGCCGGCTCCTCGAACGCGAGGTGCCTGCTGCGCGGCGTGAGCGCCGGCGCGGCGAAGGTGCTCACGGCGGGACTGGCGGCGGTTTCGGGCGACTTGAAGGCGCCGGGGCGCAGCGTCACGATCGTGGTCTCCTTGCCCGGAAACTCGATCTCCATGTTGACCTTCTGCCCGTAGCCCGAGCGCGTCGCGAGCCAGTCCGCGCCGTCGCGCGCGAGCCCGAACGCGTCGGTCGTGAATCCGTAGTTGCCCTTGGCCGCGAGCGGGGCGGCATAGCCGAGCGTGTCGATCGTGTGTGGCAGCAGCACGAGCGAGGGCTTGCGCGCCTCGATCAGTGCACGCGCAACGTTTTCGTAAACTTCGGGGTCGAAGGCGTCGGCGCTCGTCTCCACGGTGACGATTTCGTCCACGCCCGCGAGCTTGAGGCTTTCCACCCAGGCGCTGGGCTGCGCGCCCAGCACGGCGACCGTGACCGCTTCGCCGCTCGCGGCTTTCGCCTGCGCGGCTGCGCCGAGCACTTCGAGACTGACCGGGCGCAGTTGCCCTTGACGGTGTTCTACCAGGACCAGAATGCCGCTCATTTCGTTTCTCCCCTGAATTCCTTGATCAGGCCTGCCAGGCGTGCCGCCTGCTCGGCGGGCGTGCCCTCGATCATCTGCGCGCGGCCCGTGGCCGGCACATAGACGCGCCGGATCCGCGAGAGCGATCCCGCCGCGCCAGTTTCGCTGGCGGCAAGGCCGAGCGCGTCCGGCGTGAACGTTTCGATGGGCCGCTGCGCGGCCTGCTTGATGCCGCGCAGCGACGCGTAGCGCGGCGTGTTGATGCCGAGCTGGATGGTCAGCACGGCGGGGCACTGCACTTCGACGGTGGCGTACGAGCCGCCCTCGAGCTCGCGGCGCGCGGTGGCCGTCTTCGCGCCCGGAGCGTAATCGAGCCCGGCCACCACCGCCGCGTGCGGCCAGTCGATCAGGCCCGCGAGCGCCATGCCGGTCACGCCATAGGCGTGATCGGAGGCCTGCACGCCCGCGAAGATCATGTCCGGCGCTTCCTTGCGCGCGAGCGCGGCCAGCACGCGGGCGATGGCGACCGGATCGGCGTCTTCGAGCTCGTCGCTCCAGATCCGTATCGCGCGGTCCGCGCCTTTCGCGAGGCACTTGCGCAGCTCGTCGTCGGCGCTCTCGGGGCCGACCGTGGCCACCACGATCTCGACGTCGCCGTTCGCGCCCTCCTTCAGGCGCATCGCTTCTTCCAGTGCGTAGTGGTCCCACTCGTTCAGGTCGAAGACGTGGAAATCGGCGCTGACGTCGCGGCCGTCGTCGTTCAGCTCGAAGTCTTCATCGAGCGAGGCGACCTGCTTGATTGTGACTAGTATTTTCATCTTGACTCCATCGTGTTCGTCGGACAGGGCGAATCGTGTTGCGTGTCTTGCTCGTGTAGCTCGTCTTGCAGTGCATCGTCATCCAGCGGATAGGGGGAAGCGGCAGGGGGCGGCGGCGCTCCGGCAGCGGCGGACACGACCGGGCCCAGCGCGCGCCCGAAATAACCGAACAGGCGCGCGCGGGCCTCGCGGTCGGGGTCGAAACGCATGCGCCAGCGGTCGGCATCCGTGAGATTGGGGTGTTCGAACACCAGCACGCGGTGCAGCGGGTAGGGCTCGTGGCGCAACTGCAGCAGCACCCGCCGCGAGGCCTCGCGATTCAGGATCACGCCGCGGCGCACGTCCGCGACGGGGTGGGCGGCGAGCCGCGCGAGCTGTGCCTGCGGGGTCGCGGGATGGCGCGCGATGCCGGAGAGCACGTCGACGTCTTCGTCGGCGGCGAGGCGGCGCAGCAGCGCGCCCGGCAGGTCCTCGCGCATCGCGACGCCCGCGCGGACCCACGGCACCGGGTCGCCGGCCAGTTGCGCGACGAGGCGCGCCGGGCAGTCCGGGTGGCGCGCCACCGCGCGGCGCACTTCGGATTCGGCGTCGTTGACGAGCCGCTCGAGCCACTCGGCCGGGCAGGCGGGGTTGCGCGCGAGCGTGCGGCGCACCCACGGATCGTCATTGCCGATCAGCCACTCGACGACCTTGAGCGGCAAGTCGCGGCGCGTGGCCACCACGCGTCGCACGATGGCCTGCGCATCGAAGCACAGCCCGATCAAGGCGCCGGCGGGCGTGTTCGCATTGAGCGCGGCGGCGCGGCGCACGCCGGGGTCTTCGTCGCGGGCGAGCTGCGCGAGGATCGTGGCGGGCGCGCGCGCCTGGAGCGCGAGGCTGCGCCGCTCGGCCGGCGACGAGGGCAGCGTGTGCAGCAGCGTCTCGGGGCAGCACGGATGGCGCAGCACCTGGGCGCGCACCGCGCTCGTGTGCGTGCTCTTCCAGAGTTGCAGCAGCGTTTGCGGATCGGTCGCCAGATGGATCGCGAGCAGGCGCTGCAGCACGGCAATGCCGCGCTGCTCGACCAGCGTGAGCAGCTCCGAGGGCACGCCCACGTTCTCGCACAGCGCGCGCAGCACGTCGAGGTCCTCGCTTTGCGCCGCGAGCGTGGCAAGCAGCGCGCGCGGCGCTTGCGCGTGGCGCGCCAGCAGGCACGCGAGGCGCGGTGCGGGGGCGTCGTGCGTGTCGGCGAAACGCGCGAGCGCATCGCCGGGCGTGGCGGGGTTTCTCGCGAGGCGCAACTTCAGCGTCTCGTCACGGTTCGCCGTCGCGAGCCGCGCGAGCTCGGCAAGCACCGCGCCGTGGGCGAAGGTGCAGGCCGCGAGCGCGAGGCAGTCGCGCCGCGCCACGAAGAGCCGCGCGCCGAGCCGCTCGCGGTCCGCGTCGTCCGCGTGCGGGTAGAGCGCGGCGGCCGCGTAGATGTCGTCGGCGGCCAGCGCGAGCTCGACCAGCTCGCGCCAGTGCCGGCGCATCGTCGGCGTGCGCGCGCGCCGCGGCCTTGCGCGTCGCTCGTGCGCCTTGTGCGGTTCGCGCGTTTCGTGCGACTCGTGCGGTGCGTGAGTCTTTTCCATCTCGTGCGTCCCATGCCTCGCGTGCCTTCCGTGCATCGCGTGCGCGCGGTCTTGCGGGGTGGCGGTGCTGGGCGTCATCTCGGGCAATCCTCGCCGGGGCTCAGGTAGCGATCGGGCAACATCAGGCAGCGGCGATGGCGCGCACGTCGCCAGCGGGACCCGCATCGTCGTCGGCGGCCTCCGCGAGGCTCTCGGCGATCAGCTCGATCAGCTCGCGCACGACGAATTTGCCTTCGTAGCCGCTCGTCTTCAACGCGTCCTCGAACATCGTCAGATCCTTGGGGCAGCAGACGACGAACACCTCCAGTCCTTCGATACGCGCGGCCTCGTGCATGCGGTTCTGCGAGGGCTTTTCCTTGCCGACCGGATCGCTCATCCAGATCCGGCCGCCGCCGGCGCCGCAACAAAACGAGTTGTCGCGCGAGCGGGGCATCTCCACGAGATCGCAGCCGATCGCCGCGAGGATCTGGCGGGGCGCGTCGTAGCCCTTGTTGAAGCGGCCGAGGTGGCACGGATCATGGAAGGTCACGCGGTAGCCGAGCTTGCGCTTCACTTTCAATACGCGTTCGGCGAGCATGCGCGCGACGAGGCTCGTGTAATGCTCGATCTCGTACTTGCCGCCGAAGTCGGGGTACTCGTTGCGGATCGTGTTGTACGAGTGCGGGTCGGTCGTCACGATGCGGCGGAAATTCGACTGCCCGAGCATGGCGATGTTGTTCTCGGCGAGCAGTTCGTAGAGCCCTTCCTCGCCCACGCGGCGCACGTCGTTGCCCGCGTTCGACTCGCCCTCGTAGAGCAGGCCGAAATCCACTCCGGCGTTGTGCAGCAGCGTGGCGAAGCCTTGCGTCACGCGCTGGTTGCGCGGATCGAACGAGGCATAGTCGCCGACGAACCACAGCAGATCGACACTCTCCTTGCGCGCGTCCTTGATCTGGAAGGGCAGCGGCTTGGTCCAGGCGGCGCGCTTGCGCTTCGATTCGTTGAACGAGTTGCCGTTCTTGTGGATGGCCTGCAGTGTCTTTTGCACCTGCGGTTCCATCTCGCCGTCCTCGACGAGCTTGCGGCGCATCTGCACGATGATCGGCACGTGCTCGACGGCCACAGGGCAGATCTCGACGCAGGCCATGCAGGTGCGGCACGACCAGACGGTTTCCATGAACACCTGGCCGATGCCCTTGCCATGCACGTCGAGCTTCACTTCGTCGGGCAAGGTGTTCTTCTGCAGCGCCTCGTTGGCGAACTCGCGCAGCGAGAGAATCACGTCGCGCGGCGAGAGCGGGGCGCCCACGGCGTTCGCGGGGCAGGCCTCGTGGCAGCGGCCGCACTTCGTGCAGGCGTCGAGATTGAGCAGGTGCTTCCAGGTGAAGTCGGTGATGGTCTTGTAGCCCACCCGCTCGCTGCCTGCCGGCGCGCCTTCCACGACCTCGGCGGCCTCGATGCGCGGCAGGCGCTGTGCCGCGAGCGGATCGCGAATCATGAGCGAACCCGAGGCGGTGAAGATGTGCTTGACCTTCGTGTACGGAATCAGCGCGATGAAGGTGAGCGCGAGCAGGCCATGAAACCACCAGAGGCCGGTGCGCATCACGTAGGCGGCCGAGGCGCTCACGCCCACGCCCTTGAAGATCTCGGCGAGCAGGGCGGCCACCGGCGACCACCAGCGCGTGTCCCACACCACCGCGCGGTCTTGCAGCCAGACGAGGCGCAGCCCGCTCAGCACGAAGCCGGTGATGCCGATCAGCACGAGCGTCCAGAGGAACGCCCAGTCTTCGCGGCGGTAGCCGCTGCGGTCGTAGTCGGGGTCGCCGGGCTGGCGGTCGGGGCGCTTGTAGTCGAGCTTGGGCGGCTTGATCCAGCCGCGGCGCGCCATCATGTAGATGAGCCCGGCGATCATGGAGACGCCCGCCACGTTCATCACGAGCTTGAACAGCAGATAGAAGTCGCCGTTCCAGAAGTGAAAGCCGAGAAAGCGCGCCGTGATGTCGTAGTCGACGGTGACGGTGGCGGTGCCGAGAAACAGCACCGCGAAGCCGTAGAAAATCATCCGGTGCGCGCGGCCCGCGGCGGGGTCGCGGCGCGCGACGGTGCGGTGGCTCAGCACCACGCGCACCATGTCCTTGAAGCGCGCCTGCAGATCGATCTTGCCGAACGACTTCGACAAGGGCTGCCCGCGCCGGTATTTGCGGATCTGGACGTAGACACCCCACGCGAATACGCCGACGGCCGTGAGGCCGATAAGATAGAACAGCGCGATCGCAAACGACGGGAAGCCTTCGAACAGGATGCGCGTGACGGTCGCGGGGTCGAAAGTCGCTGGGGTCTGCATGGCTCGTCCGTTTGATGAATGGGGGAAAGGGGTGCGCTTATTTCAGGCAAAGCGCGCCCGTGCCAGGCCGTCGAGCGCGCCTGACGAGGCCACTGCGCCGTGGTGCCCGGCGATGCGGGCGCCATGGCGGCGGGGCGCGTCCCGGCCTGACGTCGGTCCGCAGTGAGTGCTTGAGCACTGACTGCGGTCCCACGCAGAGCGCCGGGCGAGCGCCGCCTTTTTACTTCTTGTAGACGATCTGGTAATTGCCTTCGGGCAGGTGCGGCGTGCCCCAGACCGCCACTTCGCGCTTGTACGGCAGCGGGAACTGCGGGTTCGCTTCCTCGATCTCGCGCGCGACGCGGTGGCCCGTGAAGGTCGCGTCGGCGATCAGGCGCGGTGCTTCGGCGTCGCCGATCAGGTATACCCCCTTGACGCCCTTGCTCTCCCACTGGTCCTGCTTCGCCTTGATCTCGCGGTAGAGCGTGTCGTTCGAGCGGCGGCCCGTGACGAGCACGAGCGAGTCGAACTCGAGCCAGCGGTGGGTCTTGTTCGCGTCGCGCGGCAGTTGGCCCGCGCCCCGGTAGGTGCGCTTCGAGCCATCGCCCCAGATGTTGTAGATCTCGATGCGGCCCTTCTCGATGCGGCTCGCGAAGTGGTCGCCCAGCTCGGTCACGTGCAGCTCATGGAGCCGGCGCATCATGTTCGGATACTCGAGCGTGAAGTGCATGTAGTTCGCCAGATGCACGCCGCTCACGATCGTGACTTCGTGGCCGGCCGCCGCGAGCTTCTCGGCGAGGCTCGGCGCCATGAAGTAGGTGTCCGCGTTGAGGATCACGACGCGCTTGCCGATCGGCTTCTTGCCGCCGAGCACCTGCTCGGGCGTCAATTGATCGGGCTGCGAAGCATCGGCGCCGGGGATCGGATCGTGCGTGAGGCAGTTGGTGCCGTCGCCGACCCAATGCGAACCCGTGGCGATCACCACTTTTTCCGCGCCATAGTCGAGCACATCATCGGCGGTGAGCGGCTTCACGCCGAGCGCGAGCTGGCTCTGCTTGTTCTTCTTCAGCAGCTTCGTGATCTGCGTCTCGCGATAGTCGCGGTGGTAGCCCCATTCACCGAGGCCCGGCAGCGTGACGACGCTGTTCAGATGGCCGCCGATCTTCTCCGCGCTGTCCACGAGGTGGACCGTGTAGCCGCGCTGCATCAGCACGCGTGCGCATTCCGAGCCCGACGGGCCCGCGCCCACCACGAGCACCGAGTCGTTCGACTTGCATTCCTCGAATTTTTCCGGGTGCCAGCCGCGGCGATACTCTTCGCCGGCCGTGGCGTTCTGCGTGCAGATCATCGGCGGGCCGCCGATTTCCCAGCGCGAGATGCAGACGTTGCAGCCGATGCACACGCGCACGTCGTCGACGCGGCCTTCCTCGATCTTCTTCGGCAGGAACGGATCGGCGATCGAAGGCCGTGCCGCGCCGATGATGTCGGCATAGCCCTTCGTGACGATCTCGGTCATCTTCTCCGGATCGGTGAAGCGGCCCACGCCGAGCACCGGCTTCTTCGAGACCTGCTTGATGAACTTGGTCCACGGGACCTGATGGCCTTGCAGATAGAAGCGCGACGGGCCGGCGTCCTCGCCCCACTCGGCGATGTCGCCCACGTCCACGTCCCACAGGTCGACGAGCGAGTCGGCCATTTCGACGAACTTCATGCCGTCCTTCTCGACTTCGACGCCGCCGGCGCCGTAGAGCGAGTCCACGGCGAAGCGCGTGGCGATCGCGCAGTCGCTGCCCACGGCGCGGCGCACTTTCTCGAGCGTTTCGAGCCAGAAGCGCGCGCGGTTTTCGAGCGAGCCGCCGTAGCCGTCGGTGCGCTTGTTGTAGTAGGGCGAGAGGAACTGCAGCGGCAGATACGAGTGCGCGCCGTAGACGTAGACGATATCGAAGCCGGCGTCGCGTGCGCGCAGCGCCGCCTCGACGTAGTACTGCTGCACGTCGCGGATGTCGTCGAGATCCATCTCCTTGCAGTACGTGAGCGTTTCGAACTCCGAAGCGTACTGGCTCGGCCCGCGCGGCGTGGCGCGGCTTTCCATGCAAGGCGCGTGCGCGCCGCCGTACCACATTTCGATGCCGGCGAGCGCGCCATACTTGTGGACTTCCTCGGTCATCGCGCGCAGGTTGCGCACGTCGCCTTCGTCCCAGATGCGTGCCGAGAGGCGGTGCGTGTCGTCCGACTCGGGATGGATCGAGCAATATTCGGTGTTCATCGCCGCCCAGCCGCCTTCGGCCTTCATCGAGCGGTGCGCGGCCTGGAAGCCGGGCAGGTTGCTGCCCGCGCCAATGCAGTGCGGGACTTGATAAAAGCGGTTGCGCAACGTCTTCGGGCCGATCTGGATGGGCTCGAACAGCACGTCATAGCGGGGATCGCGGGACATGGGGACGTATCTCCTGATGTGTTTAATGTGCTTGTTGGGCTACGTGAGTCGAGGGTGGGGCGAGGTTGAGTCGAAACTCAGGCCGCCACGCGGGTGCGCACGCGTTGCGGGTCGTAAAAGGGCGTGCGGGTGACGGTGCCCGAGAAGGTGCCCGAGGCGTCGCGAATCTCGACCTTGGTGCCGAGCGCCGTATGCGAGGGCTTCAGGTGCACCATCGCGAGCGACTGCATCAGATACCGGCTGAACGTCGCGCTCGTCACGACGCCCACCTGCTCCTTGCCGATGAAGATCTTCGCGCCGGCCGCCACCGCGCCGTCGTGCTTCACGAGCACGCCGGCCTGCTTGAAGCGCTCCTTGCCGCGCGCATTGAGCAGCGCCGCCTTGCCGATGTAGTCGCCGGGCTTCTCGACGTCGATCATCCAGTCGAGGTTCAGCTCCCACGGCGTGACGTCGCCCTCGGGCATGTCGAAGGGGTAGAAGAGCAGGGCGGCTTCGATGCGCGCGAGCTCGAGCGAGGTCCACGAGGCCGGCACGATGCCGAGCGGCTTGCCTGCCTCGAGAATGGCGTCCCACAACGCAATGGCGTCGTTCGCGCTGCACGAGACTTCGAAGCCCTGCTCGCCGGAATAGCCGCCGCGCGAGATGATGATCTTGCGGTCGAACAGCTGGGTTTCGACGTGTGCGAAATACGGCAGCTTCGCGAGATCGATGCCGATATGGGGCTGCAGGATGGCCGCGGCGCGCGGGCCTTGCAGCGAGAGCATGTGCACGTCGAAGTCTTGCTGCCATTGCACGTCGCGGCCCTGCGCGGCGCGGCGCAGATGGTCCTGGGTCGTGCCGCCGCCGTGCGAGATGCGGTATTGATTCGGCGCGTCGCAGATCACCATGAGGTCATCGCACACGACGCCGCGTTCGTCGACTTCCGCCGCGAGGCGCGCGGTGCCGGGCTTCAGCTTCGTGACGTCGATGGCGCAGATGCTGTCGATCACGGCGCAGGCATCGGGGCCGCTCACGCGAAGGATGTTCAGCGCGCTGATATCGTAGAGACCCGCGGTGGAGCGCACGGCGACCACTTCGTCGTTCGGGTCGCTGTTGTAGTACCAGGGCAGCGGCATGTCGTTCCACATATCGCCGTCCAGCTTCGAGCCCAGTTCGCGATGGCGGATATTCAGAATTGATTGCCTTGTCATAGCGTTTTCCCGAGGTTGAGAGTCTTGCGTGACTCACATGAATAAAGGCCGACGAAGCGGGGCCGGTAGGCCTTGACGAGGGCCGCTGGAGAGTCGCTGGATGGCAATCAGTCTGAGTCGTTAAAATCGGCGTCACAATCGCCCCGTGGCGCTACCTCCGAGTGGGTAGGCGTGCTACTTCGGCCCGCCGCGCGAACCTTTCAAATGCGCCGCAACACGGGCTTTCGCGTAAGCGTGCATATACCTTGAAAAGCCCCGCATGCCCGCCAGATGGACATTGCGCTGCATGGCGAGCGCTGGAATGCACCCTCCTGGGCGTAGCCGAGGGGCTACCCCCAATGAATCATTGCTCTCCCTTTTTTGCTCGCCGATTCTGTTTGTACAGATTCGCAGCCACGAATGCGCATGTCCGGCTCGGAGTCTTGAGTGAGAGATGGGCGTGATTTCGCCCGGTCTCTCATGAGGCTCTCACCGGCTGCGCGCTCACCTGACGTGAGGATCAACGGGCATGAACGGACCCAAGGCGATACCAGTACGCGTCGAACGTGTGGAGAGCATCACGGCCGATATCCGGCGCTTCACGCTCGTGCCGACGCAAGGCGGCTCCTTGCCTGCGTATTCCGCAGGCAGCCATGTTGTCGTGACCATGCGTGGGGAGGCGCGCACCTGGCGCAATGCCTACTCGCTGACGAAGGCGGCGGGCGAGCGCGACGCGTATCAGATCATGGTGCGCCGCGTACCGGCCTCGCGCGGCGGCTCGGCGTTCATGCACTCGCAGGTGCACGAGGGCAGCGAGCTCGAAATTTCGATGCCGTCGAACTTCTTTCCGCTCGCGCGCCTGGCGACCAAGCATGTGATCGTTGCGGGCGGCATCGGCATCACGCCGTTCCTCTCGATGCTGCCGGAGCTGGCCGCGAGCGGCGCGCGCGTGGAGATGCATCTGTGCTGCCGCCCCGAGGACGCCGAGGCGCTGGAGGCCCTGATCGCCGAGCGCATCGTGGGCGGCGTGGCCATCTACACCGACCTGCAGGATGTCGAACCGCGCTTTGGCGAACTGCTGGCGGCGCAACCGCCCGGCACGCATCTCTATACTTGCGGTCCGCTCGGCTTGATGGAAGGGCTCGCCCAGGCTGCGCGCGCGCGCGGCTGGCCCGAGAGCCATTTTCACCAGGAGAGCTTCGGCGGCGCGTCGCACGGCGAGCCGTTCGTCGCGGTGCTCGCGAAGAGCGGCTGCGAGGTGGCGGTAGGCGCCGACCAGAGCCTGCTCGAAGCACTGGAAGCGGCGGGTATCGACGCGCCGTACATGTGCCGCGGCGGCGCGTGCGGCACCTGCTCGCTCGAAGTGCTGGAAGGCGAGCCCGAGCATCGCGACTTCTTCCAGAGTGCCGCTGAGCGCGCGACGAACTGCAACGTGCTGCCTTGCGTGTCGCGTGCGCGCAGCGAGCGTCTCGTGCTGAACATCTGACGAATACGAGGAAGCCCAACGCCATGTCCATCGCCTTCAAGCCCGACGAGTCGTTTCGCGACGTCTACACGTATCGCAACAGCGAAGAAGCCATCCTGCGTTTTCCGTTTCCATTCCCGGAAGACCGCTACATGTATTCGGTCAATATCGAGCCGCACACGAGCGGCGCGCCCGGGACGGTGCTTCGGGCCGCATTCGATATCGACGAGCACTACATTGCCGAATGCCGCGACCGCGCGCTGACACTCGAACACGACCCGCTGCGCTGCCAGGTGCTGGACCACATGGATGCCGCCCAGTGGGACACGCTCGAGCTGATCATGGAAAGCCTCGCGCACGATTACCCCGAGCATTTCCAGCTCGAGCGCGACGGCACACGCTGGAACTGGACCAACCGCCCGCTCGGGCTCACGCAATCGTTCGTGTTCGGCGACGCCGACACGCTGCCGTGCCCGCCGTTCGAGTACATCACGCGCCAGGCGCAGGGCGACTACGTCCTGCTCGATCATCGCGAGGACAACCTGTTCATGGACGGGGGCATGGTGACGACCCAGGCGGACTGGTCGCTCGACTTCGACCTCGGCATGAGCTTCATGGAGTGGCACGGTCCCGTGCCGCTTGCCCATCAGGCCGGCATCTTCGAGCGCGCGCTGAAATTCTTGTTGCGCCTGCAATCCGGTGCGCCGGTGCGGCGCCTGAACTGGACGATGACGGTCAATCCGCGTCTGGACACCTCGCCCGAGCACTACCCCGAGTGGGGCCCGGACCGCGCGAGCATCACGCCGGAGAACGTCGGCGGCAAGCTGCATTTGCGCGTCGAGCTGCAGACGCTGTTCAGGCTGCCGCGCAGCAACGCGATCCTGTTCGGCGTGCGCTGCTATCTGATCGGCCTCGACGAGCTCGCGCGGGTGCCGAAATGGGGCAAGCGCCTGCATCGCGTGCTGAGCACGCTGCCGCCCGAGCTTGCCGAATACAAGGGGCTGGTGCGCTATCGCGAGACGGCGTGCCAATGGCTCGCGCAGTTCGACGACGGCGCACCGACCACGCCCGGCACGCAGTCCGAGGTCGACCGTCTGAGCCCGCCGCTCGACGAGTCCCAAGCACGGGCGAGTTTCGCCGGGTCCTGAGTTCTTCGTGGTCATGCCGCGTGCCGTGTCCGGCGCCGCGCTTTACGCGGCGCCGGTCTACGGTGCGCGCCATGGCGGCGGTCGCATCTCCTGAGTTCCGTATTCCTGCCGCCACCCAGCGGTCCCTCATCAGAGAAAGGAAGAGATCTATGAATACGATTACCGAAGATGTCGTTGTCGAACCGGAGGGTTCGTTACAGCGCAAAATCAGTTGGACCGGCGCATTCTGGGTGGCCAGCGGAGTGCCGGCGCTGGTGCTGTTCTCGATCGGCTCGATCGCGGCAACCGTCGGCAAGCTCTCGTGGGCCGTCTGGATCATCTCGATCGGCCTCGGCTTCATCCAGTCGTTCTCGTACGCGGAGATCGCGGGGCTCTTTCCGCACAAGTCGGGCGGTGCGTCGGTCTACGGCGCCATCGCGTGGGTGCGTTACTCGAAGCTGTTCGCGCCGCTCTCGGTCTGGTGCAACTGGTTCGCGTGGTCGCCCGTGCTCGCGATTGGCTCGGGGCTCGCGGCGGGCTACGTGCTCTCGGTCCTCTTTCCCGCGGACTCCGCCATCAATACCTGGCAGATTACGCTGGTGAGTCTGGACTGGCTGCGCACCGGCCTGAGCTTGCGTATCAACGCAACGTTCATACTCGGCGCCGCCATCCTGCTCGTCACCTTCGCGATCCAGCACCGCGGCATCCTGAACGCCGCGCGCATCCAGACCATTCTTGGCGTGGCCGCGCTGATTCCGCTGATTCTCGTCGGCACGGTGCCGCTCTTTACCGGCGACGTGCCCTTGCACAACCTGTTTCCGCTGGTGCCGTTCGCGAAGGACAGCGCAGGGCAGATCATCGACGGCACATGGGACCGCGCGGCGGTCACGCTGATGGCGGGGGGCCTCTTCGTGGCCGCCTGGTCGACCTACGGGTTCGAGACAGCCGTCTGCTATACGCGTGAGTTCCGTGACCCGAAGGTCGACACGTTCAAGGCCATCCTGTACTCAGGCCTCCTGTGCATCTTCGTGTTCACGGTGGTGCCGCTCTCGTTCCAGGGCGTGCTCGGCCTCGGCCATATGGTTTCGCCCGACGTGAAGGACGCCGCTGGCAACGTAGTGACGCCTGCGGTCTATAGCGGCATGCTTTCGCCGGACATCTACAGCGGCTCGGGCGTGGCGAAGGCGATGGCGCCCATGATCCACGGCGGCCTGCTGGTCGAGCGCGTGCTGGTCGTGATGCTGGTGCTCGCACTCGTGCTCGCGATCATGACCTCGATGGCGGGCTCCTCGCGCACGCTGTATCAGGCCTCGGTGGACGGATGGCTGCCGAAGTATCTCTCGCACGTGAACGAGCACGGCGCGCCCACCCGCGCGATGTGGACCGACCTGTGCTTCAACCTGATCCTGCTCTTGATGTCGGACTATGTGTTCGTGCTGGCCATGTCCAATGTCGGCTACATCATCTTCAACTTCCTGAACCTGAATTCCGCGTGGATTCACCGTCTCGACCGCCCCGACTGGAACCGGCCGTTCCGCGCGCCCAACTGGCTGATCGTGCTGGGCACGCTGTTCTCGTTCGTCAATCTCGCGCTGATGGGCATGGGCGCGGACACCTGGGGCAAGGGCACGCTGGTTTCGGGCCTGTGCTTTGCCGCGCTGATCCTGCCGGTGTTCCTGTTCCGCCACTACGTGACTGACAAGGGGCATTTCCCCGACACGATGAAAGAGGACATGGAGTTGCTCAGCAACGGCAAAGTCGCGAAGCGCGCTGGCATATTGCCTTACTTGACCATCGCGGCCGGCGTAGCTGTGGTTGTGGTCACCCATAGTCTCGGTGTCTACTGATACTCATGCCAACGGAGGGCGCCCCGATGATGACCTCGCTTAACAAGAGCCGCCCGGAGTACGTGCCGATTCAGGCCGACCCGCAGGGCACGCAGCACTGGTTCCTGACCTCGGGCGCCACCGAGGCCGATCGTGATCGCGTGTTGAAGGTGTTGGGCACGCTGGGCAGCGTGCCGGTCGAAGTCTGGTCTGTTGATGGGGACCTGGCGCAGGCGGGTGCGGGCGGTGTTTGCGCGTTGCCTCACGCGGTGGCGCGGCACTTTGATGGCGAGGGCGAGCTGCTTGGCGCGCTCGGTGAAGCGCTGCGCGGCGCGCGGGTCGGGATTCGGCTTTATGCGCTCGGGACCGAGCCTTTTATCTGGTCGGTGCGGCAGGTTGCCGAGCGGGGCGGTGTCGCGCCTGAGGCGGTGAAGGTGGAGCATAGCGGGAGCCTGCAGCGGCGTGTGTATTGCATTCACTGTCGCTCCATGAGCGAAGGCGTGACGACCAATGTGACGCCGTGCACGGGCTGTGGCAGGAAACTGTTCGTGCGCGATCACTTTTCGCGGAGACTGGCCGCGTTTATGGGCGTGCAGGCCGATGCTGAAGTGCCTGGGGAGCTTCCGGCAGTTGAGCAGACCTGGTTGTGACAGGCCGATTTCTGGCGTTGGCCTTAACTTGGTTTCGCGG
>NZ_BAYD01000158.1 GCF_000685075.1 Paraburkholderia oxyphila NBRC 105797 | reverse complement strand
TCTAGACGCCAGAACCCACGTGTAGTTCTTCGATTTTCAAAGCCCGGGACGCTGGAACCATGTCGCGCAATTCCGAGCCGCTTTCGGGGGGGAGCAGAGGGACAACATTCGACGCAGTCAAGAAAACTTTCTACGCCAATCGAAGCGTACGTTGCTCCAGCCACTGGAAACGCCTGTCACCTTCAACCTCCGGGGCCGCAGCCGATATCCGGTCGAGGATCTTCCCCAGTTCCAGCGATGGCGTGCCGTCTCCGCCACTACTCGAGTACAACACCGCCCATAACAGATCAAGAACCTGCAGAGGATAATTCTCGGGGATATCGGACTGAATCATCATATACAGTCCATGCCCGCCTCGTTCAACTGGCACCAGCAGGTGTGCGATGTCATTCAAGGCAACCGGGAACGCCTTCTCCGCAGTGACCGACAGTGCAATGAGCTCACGCGTGAGCGAGGCACTCCGAAATCGGCGTTCCGTCGGCCACACATCACGCAAAACGGGGCGAATCAATATCTCCCACGCGCGCGCCTTGTCGGGCTGTCGGTCCAATACGAGTCGCAGGTACTGTACAGCCCCCTCAAGCACAGACGGATGAACGCGAACAAGCACCCGGCGGATGTCCTCCGCGTCGATGACCGGTTTCTTACTGCTCCCGGACAAAAGAGATTGTGAAAAAGTCCAGAGGACACGCCCGGCAACACCAGGCGCTGACTCGAACGGGCCATGGTATTCAGCAGCCCCTCGCAGGACGCAGCCTTTGAATGCCCGCATTGCAGATTTGCCAAGCTCGGACGAAGTCACCAATACTGATCGCAAAGCCTGTCCCTGAGGCCCCTTGTCTTGCAGCCAGGGCTTTAGCTGCTGCAGCGCCATCCTTGAATCGATGCAGACCACCTTCTCGGCGTGTAGCGTTAGCACGGCTCGCGCGAACCACCCCGACGCAGCGTCCAGCGAGATCAGATTACGCAGTCGCCCCCGATCTTCATCCCTCACGCGAGCTCCGTTGCCACCGGGCATCACCCCCAGCAATTGTTCCGTGAGTCGCCCGGCTGGTGATTGAAGGGCTCGCTCAGGAAAACGCGCCTCGCTTTCGTGGATTTCGTGGTCCCCCTCATTCATCAATTGAGCGGCGATAGCCCACAACCTGTCCCACCAAAGGCGCCAAGTTGACATCGATTCCGGGGTGACACAGCCAAGCGCGTCCACAATCTGTGTCAAGACTGACCGCAAAAACGCGGTCTCAGCACGCTCCAGGTGACTGAAGATTGCAGAAATCGGAACCTGCTCTTGCACAGCAGAGTCGCTTGGTTGACCAATCATCCGGAAGGTTAGCCGGGCAAGATACGGTGCCCATAGGCCAGCCGTTGAATCATCCAGCGGCCCATTCTGCAGCACCCGCAATGCATCGTCCGGCGAGACGGCGCAATACTGGCTCCAGCTGAATTGCCGCTCCGGCAGCCATTCCTTCGTGAGGCGAATCGCCACGTCGAGGCGATCATCGGGTGCGGCTCTAAGCAGCGGCTCAACGTCAGGCTGTATTGCACGGACACCGAAGCTGTATGACGAAAAAAAATCCTGCTCCTGCAGGCTTCTGTCCAGCGACGGATTGCGCTCAACGATCCGCTTCAGCGCCCGCTGAGCGCCCTGTCCCAAAACCCCCTTCGCGTCAAGCGTCTTGAGCCTCACCCATGCAGCCTGATCGCGTGCGAACTCGAGTAGCTCCCGTTCGGCATCAACGGCAGGAATCACGTCCGGATACGCTGCACCGGCTTCGTCAATGATCCGTCGTTCCAGTGACGCAATCTTGTCTGACTGTGCGTGCACCACCCGTCTGGACATCACGATAACGATTTCCGGTCGAATAGCCCAAAAATCCGCTACGGGAAGCATCAGCAGTTCGTCGACCACCTGTTCCGTCGAAAACACCCGCTCTTCGAGGAGCGTCTGACACCAGAGACGAGCTCCGATCCTTGTCGGTAAACGACGCCATGTTTGAGCCAATACGCGCGCGTAATCCGGATCACTTTCGGCAATCATCGGAAAGAGATCCGCCACCAGGGTCACAAGGTGAACGACGCCGTCGTGATATGCATTCTGAGCGTGCGAAACAACGACAGGAACGCTGTAATCAAGCCGATCCCATTCCGGCGTGATCAAATCGGCATCGCGCGCAAAAGCAATGGTTCGGCAAAGCTGTCCGGTAGCGATCTCGGCGATGCGTCGAGCATGTGAGCGTGCGTCACGAAGAGCCTTCGCCACCTCGTCCAGTTCGACGTCAAGTCCTGCCTCAAGGTCGATCCGGATCAGATCAGCCAACCGCACAGGTTCCCCGCATGCGATGGCGCCCGGCGGTATGCGCCCAGCCCAACGGAGCCTCGCCACTGGAGTTAGGAGGGCGACCGCATCGTGCAAGTCTGAATCCGTGAAATCGCCATCGCGCAAACGCTGCGCACGCGAATAAGCGTCGACCAGACGGTTACGCAGCGGGACGCGAGCCTGCGACAGTAACCTCCATGCTTTCGCAATTGCCGGTTGACTGGACAGCGCGAGACGAGGGTCCCGAAGGCGCTCGTAAAGCGCACGAATGAACTTGTCTCCGAGCCGTTCGTACCATTCGAGAGCTGTCTTCAGGGCAATTCCATCACTCCACCGTTGTAGACACCACGCCGCAAGCAACCACGCTACGTCAGCCTCTGCAACGATTCTGGAGTCGGACAGATAAGCAAGCCATCTCGGATCGTCCATCTTGCGGATCACAATATCCCATAGGTCACCTTTGCCCCGAAATAACCATTCGACCCGTGCCAGGGCATCGGCATCTGACGCATCGAACGCGCTTGCGACAATTGCGGCCGCGGACCGGCGGCGCCAGGCCCTGGGTTGGCGCATCAGCTCGGCGAGATCGCCAAGGTCTCGCCAGAGATTTGCGTGCGGCCCGCCCGGGGCTTGGCTATTTCTCCGATACGGCAACGCACGAACCGCAACGGCCGCCCATCGGGCATTGGCTTGACTTGCGTCGTGTTCCACGGCTTCGAGTGCGTAGATCGGACGCAGGTCTTCAAATCGCTGCCGGTCGCTTTCGAGGACGTTCAGAAAATAACGTACCGGTGCGTCGCCAGCGCTGTATCCGACAAGCACAATTGTGCGGCAGCGTGCCAGGTCGAATAGAAACCGCGATGCCCATCCGGAGCGCATATACGCCTCGCCATACTGTGCGCTCGTCAGGACGAGTGGCGTCGCGTCCAGACCAAGGCGTTCATCAAGAAGACGCCCATGCAAATGAATGATGCCCGCGAAATCGGAAGCACCCGGCCCAGGTATTGATTGCCCCGCCAGGCTGAGCAGTCTGGGATGAACGTGGGAGCCATCTTCTACGACCGCATGCTCAAACAGTGCGTCGAAGTTAGTCGTGACCAGCCCTATGCGGTTATCGAGCTTGCGGGAGAGGCTAAGCAGTATCTTGTGATTGGTAAGGTCCGGCGACCGGATCCTCGATATTGAAAGCAGTTCGCTTGTGGCACTGTAGAGCTGGCGCGAGTCCGAAAGGCGACGCTCAAGTGCGCCGAGTGCCTCCTCATAGCGCCCCGCCTTGATTGCGCCCTTCTCTGAAGGCTCGATTTTTGCCCTCACCTTACGATAGATCCGTTTAACCAGGTCGTGAAATCCTGGGAGCTGTGGAGCGCTCACACCTGCCCCGCACAGAAACGTAACCCGACCTTCCAGAAGATCATCAATGAGGTCGTCGGGAAACTCCGGCCCCCCCTCCGAAAACCTTAGTCCCATATCATCTCCTACCTGGTTTCGCGTCGCAAATGTGCACGATCTTGACAACAGCCCGGGCGATGCGTTGCCTCATCGAAGGGATGAGGATGCCAGAAACGACCATCTCACTTCGATACTGTGTCGTTCGATGTTGCTAGAATTAACCCGCATCCGCGACGCGTGTACCGGGGAGGATACGCACGTGGCGAGCTGACATTAGAAGAAGTGCGCGCCCGCGTGCGTGCGTCCCCCCGACGCGGCCGAGGCGCCCGGCTCGGCCGCAGTCTCGCCCGACGCACTGGCCCGTGAATTAGGCGCGCGCAGCCGCGAGGCGATGGACATTTCGCTTCAGAAGAAATACGTGAAGGCGACGATCGAGGGCCTGCTGGCGACGTATCCGCCCGTCATGCTGGCCAAGCGGCTCGTGAAGCCGGGCTCCGACATCAAGAGCGGCCTGAAAAGTCTCGCGAAGCACGGCGCGCTGCGCCTGTCGTTCGAAAGCATCCTGCTCGAACCGCGTTTCGCACCGCTGGCCAACACGAACGATCTCGACTGCGCGCGCTTCAACCTGTCCGAGGCCGATCCGTCCTACCGGCCGCCATCGGAGTAACACAGCCAAGGCGGGGATGCACGCCCTCACCGGCTCCAGCCGCTATTTGTTCCCCGGCGCGCGCGATCGCAAGCACCGATGAGCGAAGCCGCGCTCAACGCCGCGCTGCGCGCCCTCGTTTACGACACCCGCACAGAGATCACCGGCCACGGCTTCCGGGCAATGGCACGCACGATCCTGCATTAGGAACTCGAGCAGAAGCCCGAAGACATTGAGCACCAACTCGCCCACACCGTGGCCGATTACCTCCGTAGCGTTCGATTCGATCGAACGATGTCCAGTTGCGAGGTCACACAGGAACAACCAATAATCCGCGTCGAAGTGTTTTTCGACATCGCGGACACTATGCTATGTGGACGAGACGTGCGCAGGCGATTTAGACCGCAACGACATGCGAGGAGAACGATATGAACGGTTCGACCGCTGCCGCGAAAACGCTCCTGAGCACGGCCCTCGACGCCGGCATCAAGTACACGATGGCCCGAGCCGGCTTTCCTGGGTGACAGCAACTACCGCGCGGTCGATCTAACCGCGCCAGCTTCGGTTTCCCGGCGAGACACGCCGGCGACCTTTTGGCGCTTCAGATGCTCAGCCAGAACGTCCGGACTGCGCCGCCGGGCCTGGGTCATCCCGCCTTTTCCAACGCATCGCACGCTGCCTGCAGAGCCGCGGTCTCTTCAGCAAAGGCGCTCGCGATTACCGTCCTCTCTGCCCGGTGGAATGCGCCAACGATATCGTCCGAGCCGAGCATTCCGGCAATCTTCCTCATGGCCTCGATCGCAGCGCTCACCCGCCGCACAGCGTCCGCCGAATCGACCTCATGCAGCGGGATCTTGCAGAGCGAATCGAACGCGAAGCGGACTTTTTGGAGGTCGAGTGATGCGAACAAACTGAACTGCTCGAAACCCTCTGGAACTTCCAGTGCCTGTGATACCGACTGCAGCGCGAGTTCGACAACCGCGTGAATCGCCCTGAGGCGGGTACGCCTCTGGAGTCCAGCTTGGTAGTGCAACAGCCAAGCACTGGCGCCAATGGCGATAATCGTCCCAAACGCCTGTACCCACGCCGCCCAATCGGAGCTCGAGCTCGGGGTCCAGCGCCCAAACGCCGTACCAACTACGCCCAGCAGAAATGCTCCCGCAAAAATCGCAGCGTTCTTGAGCATGATTTCCCCGTGTTTGTTTTTGTGCGATCAATAATGTGGGCGATCCTCAACCTCGACAAGTTGGCTGCGCCGCCGCTTCTACGGGTTACCCGTCAATGAGTTCTTCGCCGTCGCTCGCCAATCCGGCGGCGCTGCTCAGATTCCGCCGAACGAGCGCGACGATTCGTTGATAAAGCTCCTCGACTCGGTGTTGAATCAGGTTGTGCAGTTGGCTTGATTCGAACTCGTTGGGCCACTTGTCGCGAAGAAGCACGAAGAACTGGTTCCCGGTCTTTTCGTCGTCAGCAAAACCTCCCCAGTTTCCACCGGTCAAGACCAGAAGCAAAATTTCAGCATCCGGAAAAAGGCTATGCAGCTGCCGCTCACGTTGGTCGAAATCGCTACGCCAGCCGTCTCGGCGCCAGCCAAGCTGGGTCTTGCATTCAATGGCTGCAATAACCTTTTCTCCGCTCCATACTGAAATGTCGGGACGCATCGCCTTCCGACGCCGCTCAATTTGCCGCTCCGATTCAACTCTGAGATCAAGCAGCCCCAATTCTTTCTTCAGCCTTTCGATCACGACCTTGAGGTAGAAACAGACCGATTCAACAAAGAAATCCGAGCTGGCCGCGCCGTACCTCTTGCCAAGCACCTTTTTAAAGCCGTCTTGGCATCTGAGGAATGATCGGTGGCGGAGAAGAATCGCTTCCGTCATATCGACACCGCTCAAATCCATCGAAGTAGACAGCGCCTCCTTATACGCCGCTTGCATTTCGATCGCAGGCGATTCGATGGCGGCTCGGAAATCTTGGTCTATCTCGACGAATGTAGACATCTCAATGCCCATGTATTGTCTGGGCAGACAGCATACGCCATCGAAAGGAAACATGGCACTACGTTGGGTGTTTGGTGTTCCGCCTGTCGAGCGGAACCAACGAGCCTGCTGGCGGCGGGTTCTTCCTTACTATCATCGTTTCCCCAGTTCTGTGCACTCACAACGATAGCGTGTTTGCCGCCTGGCCTGGCGACAGATGCAGATGGTGCTGGTTGCTGTCATGTTGCCGATCGTAGACCGCAATAAAAGCGTCACCGCTTCGACAATAATTGGTTCACTCCGTGCCGGAGATCCGACGCGGAGGCTGGGGAGCTTGCGACGGGGTAGCGCCGCCGGGCAATTGGTGCTCGAGCGAAGCAACCGCGGCGAGCCCTCACTGCTACCGCCCGCGGACGGCGACCTGCCGGTATCGGCCGGCTCCCGACACTCGCCAGCTTCGCGCCGCGGACGCTCGTACGGCTGCTTCGCGTTGCCAAACGGACCTTCGAGCATCTAGTAGAGTAAATCGACCGCGCCGGAGGCGAGATTTTTTCCTGCGCTCACGGCGATGACGTAGAGCCGCGACGAGTGTTTATTGAGTCTAATGCGTTCCCAGCTGTCGAACCCTGGCCGGCTACTGTCTCGTAGGGCGCCAGAGTAAGTGCGACTGGCGCCACAGTTGTGCGACTGAGCGACAAAGTTGGTGCGACTGGCCTACATTGTCGTGTAGCACCAGCATCGCGTCATCTACTGCGCCTCGACCGAATGCATGAGCTCGCACAACGGTATGATGTGCTTGGTTCATTGAAGGGATCCCAGTGTGCGACGACGGCATCGACTGAAGATCGAGGTTGCTATCGCTGCCGAATGGATCTTTAATACGCCCACGTTTATGATAGTGACGGGTGTTATCGAGTCTAACGCGTCTGGGGCGGTCCTATTGACGTCTGCCACTGTCGCTGTTGGGGGGGAACGAAATTCGTTGGTCTACCGCGAAATTCGTTAGATTCGAAAACACGGAATTGGCTGGACTATCCGGAAGGAACGTGAAGCGGACTGAACGGTTACCCATATAGGCGTCCAACCGCGTCTGCAAAATCTTTCATCGCCGCGACCGCGTGTGCAGTAGTACATGGCGTACCTGGGAGCGGGAAGGCAAAAACACGCGAACCGAAGTGAGTCTCCAGATCTGGGTTGAACCCGTAGGAGGACTTTTGCAGAATGTCAAACCGGTGCAGGAGCAATTTGTCGAGAACTCCCTTGTAGATGAATACAATGACGGAAGGGCGATGGGCGCGAATCACTTGCAGAATGCGATCCATTCCAGCGACGTACTCATCTCGCGATGGCTCGCTCCCGTACGCCCTCGGAACTTTGACGATGTCCGCGATTCCGAAGCGGTGAGCAAGCAACGAGTCATCCTCGAACTCCGTGGTTGGGCTGAAGCTGCCGGACTCAATCAACCGCTTCCAGAACGCCTTGCCCTGCTTCCCATGAAAGTAGTGTCCTGCGGCGACGCTCACCGGTGCGGGGGTCTTGGCGACGAACAGCACCTTCAGTCCTGGTCGCTCAGGAAGGATGTCGCGAAGCGTTCGGACCTCGCGCCCATTGACGGACATGGTCGTGGTGTTATCGGTCATCGCAAAGGGCGAAGGATGGTTGCAATTCGGAATGAAGGCGTTGACGATGCATTACACTGCGCCACCGGGATACTGCTTCCAGTACCGGTTGCGGACGCAGGAACTCTGTAATCTAAACCCGCGCGAGGGTCAATGAAAGCCCCGTTCAAAAAGACACTGATTGGTGCAGCGACGGAATTGGGCGAGGCAGGGCTGCCCGGCTCCTCGAAGTTCGCCGTCGTGCTCGCCCCCATCGCGCAGAAGATCAACAAAAGCGGACCATTCAAATTGTCGAAGGTCTCCGAGAAGTACCCGTACTTCTCGCACCTCTTGAACTGGATCGTTCAGGAAAAAATCCCGAATTTGCCGGATTTTTCCGACGACACCAAGATCGCGATTATGTCCGATTTCGGTGGTGAGCATCAGGGTGCGCGGTTCAACACCTACTCGTTCCTTTTCCTTGCGTATAACAAGGTGGGGCCATTCGAAAAGAAGGTGCGGGAAATGAGAAAGAAGTACGGTTTGCTGACGCCCTACAGCGAATTCGCTTACAAGAAACTCAACGCCGGTGCCAGAAGTCGCGCGCTCCCCGAATAAGTGTTCACGAAAAATTGACTTGAAAATCGGTGCCGTACCTCCTTAGCAGTGCTTCAAGTTCGGCGTCGATGGTTTCGCGTGTCCAGGTCAGGGCTCGGCGCCATCGGTATTTCAGGTGCCTCCAGACAATCTCGATCATGTTCAGTTCGGGACTATACGCAGGCAGATAAAGCAGGACCGTCTTATGTTCAAGCAACCAGCGTTGCCGTGTTGCCTCGCTGATACCGTGATGGATGCTCGCATTGTCCAGCACGATCACAGTGGGCATACTGGCGGCACCCGCAAGCAAGCCGTCGATGAAGCGCTCGACATTCGGGGCTTTGATAGTCCCGCCATGCGCGGCGTGGATCAGCGTGTTCTCGCCGAAGTCCAGCGCGCCGATCACGCTGCGGCGGCAATGAT
The DNA here is from genome assembly GCF_000685075.1 of Paraburkholderia oxyphila NBRC 105797. Taxonomy (GTDB): domain Bacteria; phylum Pseudomonadota; class Gammaproteobacteria; order Burkholderiales; family Burkholderiaceae; genus Paraburkholderia; species Paraburkholderia oxyphila. Next base: position 8,529 of record NZ_BAYD01000158.1, on the reverse strand, counting down.
GATTCGGTTCGACCTGATGGGGCAAGCCTCGCGGTGACCAGCTACGCTGAACCGGCGGTGATCCATGAAAGCCCGCCTCATCAAGATACAGCAATCGCACGGCACCCTCGCGCGCGGCCTGCTGGAGCTTCTCGAGTGTGGCTTGTTTCATTGCGAACGCCTCTTCATTGCGCTTTTTTTAAGCGCGTAGCGGTTTCGCTTGAACGAAAAGCCATTGCGCTTGAGTGCTTCACCCAGCGTTTCAATCTTGCAGGGCAGCGGTTCGTTGAGCGCAGCTTCGAGGCGCTGGGCGATGCGGCCCAACGTCAGGGGTTCGGCGCGCGCGATCTCCAGGGCCACGGCGATCTGGGCCTCACTCAGCAGCGCATGCCGACCGCCGTTATGCGCAGCCATCAAGCCGCATACGCCGCGCTCTCGCCATGCGTGCGACCAGTTGTACACGCTCTGGCCACTCACGCCCAGTTGGGCCGCGATGACACGTGGCTTGAGACCACGTCCGAGCATCAGCAGGCCCGCCGCGCGTATTCGCGTATCCCGAAGAGGGTGGTTGATCGACATCAGTTGCAACGTCAGCTCCTCAACTGCCTCCAGCACAACGACACACTTCATCCATGACCCGGCATCAGCAAAAACACCAGGTTAGCGAAAATCAAACCTTTTTACCAGGAACACTTACCTCCGGTTGGTCGACCAATTTATCCACGGCGCGATCATCACCGTCGCGATAGACAAGCGAATCCAGACCGTATTTGGTGCGGAAAAGAAGCAAGCTCAGCCGATTATGGTCGAGCAGCTGCAAGAGAAAGGCCTCGGTGAATGGACTGGTCCCGCAGCGGAAAAAGTTCTTCGTGTGGCTAACATCATCGCGGCATTCACGGCTTTGCTTACGCATGAAAACCAAAAGCTGCTTTGGTACAGCGACAAAGACCAAATTAACGAGGACGGGAAGAAGAGGGACTTCACGCATACGCAACAGATACTCGGCCACATACTTGACATGTATCTGACGCACAAGCTCGACGGCGTAGGGTTTGGCAAATCCTTTGACGAGAAAAGCCATCTGGACGATCTTTTGAGCGTGCCTGATCTAGCGGCAGGCGTCGTACAAGACCTGTTGGAGCAGAACGAGACGAAGGAAGACATCCCTGGCGGCGAGGAGAAGGCGATGGTCATGCGATGGATTGCGTCGCCTGCGACGTACCTGTCCAAGATCACCGTTCAGATCACCCGGACGGCCGATGGCGGAATCGGGTACGGAAGCGTCGATATGACAGTCAAGGGCTAGTTCGTTCGGCAGCTCGACCGGCAAGCACGCCAGTTGTCCCATCGCCTCTCTCCTGTACGGTGTTCATGCTGGGAGTGCCGACGGGAGCAGAGCCGCTACGGGCAGAGGCCGGACGGGCCCATTAACGCTACGTGACAATCAATCCAGAATCGGACCTTATCCTGAGCCGATCGAGGGGCAGTCCTGACGTGATGTTGGGCCGCTTTTCGGCGCGGTTGGGACATTCGGGGAAGCTCGCTGAGGGGGGCCGCAACGGGTCGTCTTATGCCATATGCATCGCGTGCACGCCCGAGACGATCATCACGTTCAGTCGTCGGGCGCTGAACGGCCAACAAGGGACGTTCGCGCATCTCAGAAAGCCGTCATTCCAATGGCCGGTTCACCTCGCAGAACGAAACCGCTCGCGCGGTAAGGGGCTCCGGTCCGACGCTGGAGGTCAGGCAGAGGCCGGTCACACGGTTTTATGTTGGCGAATGAGGCAATCCGCCTCGCTCTCCAGCAGGAGCCGAATCATGACCTCCGCCCAACCGACCGTCAGCCCGCTGCGCCAGCGCATGATCGACGACATGCGTATGCGCCAGCTTGCCCCCAAGACGCAAGCCAACTATCTGCGCATCGTACGCGAGTTCGCCCGATACCTCGGGCGCTCGCCTGATACCGCCACCGTCGAGGACCTGCGAACCTACCAGCTGCATCTGGTCGATCATGGCACGTCGCCGGTGTCACTGAACGCCGCGATCACCGGGTTGAAGTTCTTCTTCGAGATCACGCTCCACGAACCCGAACTGATGGCCCGGATGCAGCCCGTGCGCGTGCCCCGTACGTTACCGGTCGTGCTCAGCCCCGATGAGGTGCGGCGGCTCAATGCCGCAACAGGCAACCTCAAGCACCAGACAGCCCTCTCGGTCGCCTACGGTACCGGGCTGCGTGCCAGTGAAGTGGTGGCGCTGAAGGTCACGGACATCGACAGCCAGCGCATGACGCTGCGCATCGAGCAGGGCAAGGGCCGCCGACCTGGCCACAGAGGACGTTGAGCGCCTGCACTACCTGCTCGGCGCCCTCCGTGCATCGCTGATGCTATGTGAGGACGGCGACGTAGGCGCGTTTACGAGTGACCTGCGATCGGCGTTCTTTGCGAGCCTCGCGACGATGGCTACGTCGGCGCATGCGATCGTGTCGCACTTAGTAGCCCATGGACCTCATGAACATCATTGAGCTTAAACCTGCTCGTAAGCAGACAAGGGCGACTCGTCGCGTCTCCCGCGAACGCTCAGAAAGCGCCACGGTGATCAGCTTCGATCACACCACGGCTCTCGATAACGCGTCATACGTGCGGGTCACGGTTGATGCCTTCGGTAATCTCAGGATAAGCAACAACATCAACCCGGTTCACGCTGACATGATTGTCGGCGCCTTGTTGGTGCTGGCCGGAAGGGCTCGGAGAGCAAAGCTTGACTGGCGGATGATGCGTGACAACCGTGATTACGGCCCTCCTGATAGGGCCCGCTGATCGAACTGATGGAGGAACAACATGGCTGAACAAGATACCCTACTTCGCCGCCCTGCCGCATCGCCGGAAGACATCGCGGCCGTGGCCGCACGTCTCGAAGACTTGTTTCATTCGGTGGCGGCAATGCACGAACTTTGCTGCGAGAACATGTGTAACCCAGACACCGCCTCGACGTTCGTCCTTATGCGCGATCTGTTACGGTCGGCGGCTCGAGATCTCGAGGTCTGCACCGCCCTGGCGGGCACCCAAATTCCTCCAGGGATGGGCACTTCAAATTCCCCCACCCGATGACCACCGGCTGAGCCGCTGAGCGGTCACTAACGATGCTGCAGGACGTCTATTTTCTTCTCCTTCGAACAAGAAGGAGATCAGGGAGTGAACGTTTTGAAGCAGCATCTGCAAGGCACGATATTCACGTTGCTCGAGCGCGGGGCGAGCCAGCACAAGATCCATGAGCTCACCGGCGTCGATCGCAAGACGATCCGTCGCTATCAGGCGATCTACGAATCCCAGCGCGCGGCAGGCGCAAACTCCCCCACAACCGCGCCCATCGGCCTGGCGGAGCCGGCGGGCGCACAAATTCCTCCACCTCAAACTCCTCCATCCCCGCGCCCACCGGCTCCTGGTGGGGCTGCACCGGTCAAGCCCTTCAATTTCGCCCGCTCGGCAAGCGAACCTCATCGCGAGTGGATCGAGCAGCAGGTGCGCCTGCAACGCAATGCCCAGGCCATCTACCAGGATCTGGTTGACCAGTTCGGCTTTACCGCGAGCTACGACAGCGTCAAGCGCTTCGTGCGCGCCCTGCGTCAGGTCGACCCCGAGCAGTTCGACCGCCTGGAGTTTGCCGCGGCCGAGGAGTGTCAGGTCGATTACGGCGAAGGCGCCCCGACGCGCGATCCGAAGACGGGGCGATACCGGAAACCGCGCCTGTTCATCATGACCCTGCGGTACTCGCGACGCAGCTTCCGACACGTGGTGTGGAAGTCCAGTAAGCAGGTCTGGGCACAGCTTCACGAGGAGGCCTTCCGGTACTTCGGTGGCTCGACACATTACGTAGTCCTTGACAATCTGCGCGAGGGTGTCATCACACCGGACCTGTACGAACCGGAAATCAACCGCCTCTACGCCGCGATGCTCGAGCATTACGGCGTCGTCGCGGACCCTGCACGCGTACGCGATCCGAATCGCAAGGGTACCGTGGAAAATGCGATCAAGCATACGCAGAACACGGCCCTCAAGGGGCGCCGCTTCGAGTCCATTGAAGCCCAGAACGAATTCCTGATGCACTGGGAGGAGAACTGGGCCGCCAAACGCATCCACGGCAGCGCGCGGCGGCAGGTCGAGGCGATGTTCCAGGAAGAGAAACCGCATCTGCAGGCGCTGCCGCTCACCGGGTTCCGCTACTTCAAGGAGGTCGTGCGCACTGTCAACGACGACACCACCGTCAGCATTGACCGCAGCCACTATGCCGCCCGTCCCGCGCCCATCGGCTCTCTCGTGTGCGTGCGCGTCTACGACGCCACCCTGGAGATCCGCGATCGCCGCACCCAGGAGTTGCTGCGCACACATCCCCGCCACACCGAGCCCGGCTCGCTCGAGCTTCCCGAGAGCGAGCGCCCGTTCAACCCGTCGCGTCAGACAAGCCTGGCGCTGGCCAGTGCCGGCGACATCGGACCGAGGGCGAAGGAACTGTGCCAGCACCTGTTCGATGCTGAAGGTCGCGTCGGCCATCGCGGCATGTGGGGCATCGTCGCGCTGGCGAAGAAGTACCCCGCCTGGCTCGTCGAACAGGCCTGCGACCACGCCCTGCGTCATCACCTCTATCGCTACCGGCAGGTGCGCGCCGTCGTCGAGCGGCTGTTCGAGCAGGCGCTCGAGCGCCTGGATCGTGCGCCGCAGCTCGCCTTGCCACTCACCCAGGAGCATGCCCTGATCCGGCCCGCCGCCGAATACGGCGCGCTCTTCAACGCCGGCGCACAACACAGCGCCGGCACTCAACCCTCCACAACGGGAGAAACTGAATGACCACCACGCTACCCGACATCGAACGCGCACTCAGGCTGCTACGCCTGTCAGGCGTGCGCGACACGCTCGAGACCCGGGTGCTGCAGGCACAGGGCAGCCAGCAGCCGTTCCTCGAGACCTTCGCGCTGATTCTGCAGGACGAGCTCGACCGGCGCCAGTCGCGGCTCATCGAGCGACGCTACCAGCAGTCCGGACTCGAGGGAGAAGCTCACGCTTGCCGAAATCGACTGGTCCTTCAACCCGAAGCTGCCGCGGCAAGCCTGTTTCCAGTTGCACACCCTGAAGTTCATGGCCTGCGGCGAGAACGCACTGATCATCGGCAAAACCGGCACCGGCAAGAGCCACGTTGCGAAGGCCGTGGCGTATCAGGCCGTCCAGCATGGCCACAAGGTGCAATACATCGAAACGGATGACTTCTTTAACCGCTACGCGCTGAGCCCGCCGGCCCAGCGCGAGGCGAGGCTGCGGGCCATCCTCGAGAGCGATCTGCTTGTGCTCGACGATCTGTTCCTCTCGCGGACGATCCCCGACGAGGCGGGCGCGTTGCTGCAAACGCTCATCCATCAACGCTACAAGCTGCACCGCAGCGTGGTCGTCACCTCCAACCGGATCGTGCAGGACTGGGGCACCTATCTCGGCGACAACACGATGAGCACCACGATCCTCGACCGGCTCATGCATCACTGCCATCTGCTCGAGTTCAACGGGCGCAGCTATCGCCTCAAGGAGGCCGCCGAAACCCTTGCACGAAAGACGAAAGAGAGCTAAATAACGATCTCGTCCTGCTTCACGGGGTGGGGGAATTTACGCGCCCATAAGTGGAGGAAGTTGAACTGCCCGCCGGGGTGCACCGAAACGCTCACCAACAAGCCTGGCAGCCTCGGCTACTTCGAGCATAACTTCGGGAAGATCTAGCCGTCAGAGGCTACTCATCATGCAAGAAGAACAATTCCTGATCCGCGACCGCGCATACGGTGTCTGGCACCGACCGCGGTCGCTTAGTCGCTTTCTCGGTCGTCGAAAAGCCCAATCGCTGACGATGGCCGATCTCGATAGCGTTCTGTTCGTCGAATACGGCTATGACAACAAGCTGCCGTTGGCGCTTGTTGAGGTTGCGCGGGACATTGGTCAGGAAAAGCCGACTGGGATCATCCGCGAACTCGCGCGCATGGCGAACCTGCCGGCGTTCGTGTCGCTGTACACACCCGCACCTCGAGCTAATCCCGCCAGCCCCGCATGGCACGACATCGACGGTTTTCGGGTCAACGTGTGGCCGATGCCTGAGGCACAGTGGCGGTCATTGACGCCTGCCGAATGGGCCGATGCGCTTGTAGAGATCAGGGATTGGCAACTGCGGAAGTATGCGTCCCAGCCTGCAGCTAACGATTTGCACTATTGATCTTGTACGCTTCACGGGTACTTGATGTAGCGACTCGCCTTTTCTGGCAAAGTCGTCGCTTTCGCAAGCAATCAACGACGCGGCGACAGAACCGCTACTGATCCGTCGTTTTCGGCGCGTAGATTCCCTCGTATCCCGGGTAGTTCACCAACATCGCTGGATCGAATCGCGCGCTCCGTTGTTTCGACAAATCGAGAGGTTCGAAGAAATATGGCGGATGCAGGTCGCTTACACCCATGTTCTTTAGCCGTTCATGCTCGAGCACGGTCCACTGGTGCAAACCGAGAACCGCGTCGAACCACTGTGGCGGCATCGCTACGTAAAACACTAGCAACGGAGGGGGCTTGACTTTCATGTGTCCCAAGACGGACTCACTAAGGGATACTGACTCACCAAAGTTGTAACCGGCCAGTTTACGGAGCCACTTTTGGACCTCCGGACCTAGGAGAACCTGATGGTGCACGAGTGCTTTTTCCGACTCGGCGTATATCTTGTTTAGCTCCTCCGAAACGTGGTCGCGCCATAGAACTTCCTCAAACACACCTACCGGCTGATTGAGATCAAGCATCCCGCGCATCTTACCGAAATTCGCCTCGGAGAAAAGCTCTTCCCAACTCTGAGGTGCCGCGTCTCCCACTGACGCCATATAGATGCGCTTCCACAGTTCGAGTGACCAGCGGACTATCATGCGGATGTGCTCATACAAGGCGTATCTTGCTGGCAATTGCTCTCTCGCTTTACGCCGCGTTTGCAATCGATCGAATCCGAAGAGGGTAACTCCCGACCCGATGAAGCCGGCCAATAGGTTAGAGCCAAGCGATTGCAGGTACGCACTGCAAGTCATGGTCAGCCCGAACGAGACTACACACCCAACCAGTACCAAGATAAGGATCGACCAACGATCGAATGCTTCGGTGAGTCTTGTCGAAACTTTAAATGCTTTCATGTTTCGAGTACCTTCGTGAGGCGCGAACCAATCAGAACTATAGGATGGACGCCTTTGACGGCACTACCGTTGAAGGTCGCAGCCTACCGACAAGAGCGTCGCCCATTCCCAGAAAATGAAAAGCCCAGCGCTGTGGCTGGGCTTTCGGCGGCTGAACTAACACGGGGCGTTAGTTCGTCTTTTTCTCGGGCGCCGCGGTGAGCTTGATACCAAGCGCGTGCATGATCTTAGCGACGGTTTCGAACTTCGGGCTGGCGCCCGGTTTCAGGGTTTTGTAGAGGCTTTCGCGACCCAAGCCGGCATCAGCAGCCACCTTGGCCATGCCGCGGGCTTTTGCTACATCAGCAAGCGCGAGAAGCAGCACATCCTGGTCGTCAGCCTCCATCGCCGAACTGATATAGCTGGCGATCGTTTCTTCGTCGTCGAGATATTCCGACGCATCGAAGGGTGTAACTTTGATGGCTTCGGTGGTAGTCATGGCTGCTCCTTCTTGAACTGTTCCCAGATCGCCTTGGCGTGCTTGATATCCTTGTCCTGTGATGATTTGTCGCCGCCACAAATGAGCAGGTAGACCACCCTGCCTTCACGAGCGTAGTAGACGCGGTAACCTGGGCCGACGTCGATCCGCATTTCCGAAACGCCATCGCCCAAATCCTTGTGATCGCCAAAGTTACCGAGGCGCGCGCGGTTGATGCGCCCAAGGATGTTGCCTCGCGCAGTCCCGTCCTTCAGGTCGCGGAGCCATTCCTGGAACTCGCCGGTTTGGTTGATGGTGTTCATGGGTAGATTGTATCCTGCAGGATACATGCTGACCAATTGGCTTTTTTTATTGTGTTCGATAGGTAACGAAGCCAAGTGAGTTCCGGTACCCGTTGCCGATTGGGACAGCCTCTCCACGAGATTCGACGCAACCGAGAAACCTACACAGCGCCTACACCGCCGCCAAAAAGCAAAAAGCCCAGTCGCAAGAACTGGGCTAAGTGCTTGAATCTATTGGCGCGACAGGAGGGGCTCGAACCCCCGACTCTTAGAAGGCCGATGCCAAGTTCGTAAGGCGAACTGGTGGATGAAAATTGTCCTCCTGGGGCATGAAGCCGACGGAGTCGCGAACGGCTGACATGGGTCCGCTTTCTGGCTACCGCATCAGTCGGCGAGCGAGCTGCCTATGTAGTTCAGATAGCAGTCGCGCATGTAGTCTCCCTACATTTGACACCCATTAGCCGGTCGCTAGTCAAGAACAAAATCACAACCTCGCAAACCAATTGCGTTAAAGAAATGACGCCAGGCCACTTTCAGTCCTGCTCATACTTATCGCGCCCGTTTTCTCATTGGTTGGTTGCGAACTGAATCGCACCAGACACCCG
>NZ_BAYD01000159.1 GCF_000685075.1 Paraburkholderia oxyphila NBRC 105797 | reverse complement strand
CCGCGAAAACAAGTTAAGGCCAACACGCCGAAAGCCACCAGCATGGTCCAATGCGCCCATACCGCCATCAAAACAGGTGCCGCATGCCCACCATAGCACCGGTCTGCCCAACGCCAGGCAACGGCGTAGAAGCGGGCGGCACCGACCCGCCATCAATCGTAAACACACCGTTACGCTGATTAAACACATGCCCGGCAGTAACATACACCGAGGTACTCTTGGAGAAGAAGTACATAGCCCGCGCCGCAATGACGGAGCCCCCTGCATCCTTATTGCTCACGGTAATCTGCCCAAACTGCGCATCAAGCGAAATATCGGGCCGCACGAGATAGTTGCCGCCAATCCACCAGTAGTTGCTGGTCGCATCGAAAATAGTTGGCGTCTGCTCGCCATGATTGATCCGATGAAGGAATCCCGCTCCAATAGTCGCGTTGCCAAACTTCGCAAAACCGTCGATAACGGCACGCGTATCGGTCTGCGAGCTCAGGGGCAACGGCGACCCCGCACCACCGCCACCATAGTTGCGATCGAAGGCCGCCGCGACGCCCCATTTCCCCGCGTCGTACTTCACCATGGCGGACATCGACTTGCACGCGCGCCAGTCGGTGGGCGACTGGCCGGCGCAGCCGCCCGCCGCCGCGCTGTCCACCGCGTCGCGCCCGAAAGAGTACGTCGCGGCCACGGTCAGCCCGGAGGACGTGAAGTTATAGGCGATCGAGTTATCCACGCGCGGCTGGGTCAGGTAGGGGTCCAGATCGGCCGCGGCGTAAATGTTCGGCGCCAGTGTGTCGCCACTCAATACCGTCCAGAAGATCTGCGAATACTGCCGGCCGAGCGTCACCGTTCCCCAAGGCCCCGAAAGCCCGGCATAGGCCTGTCTGCCGAACAGACGCCCGCCTTGATTCAGTGAGCCCTGCGAGGGCGCGAAGCCCGACTCGAGCACGAAGACGGTGCTGAGCCCCCCGCCCAGATCCTCCTTGCCACGAAGGCCCCACAGCGAAGGCAGCGAAGCCGTCAATGTCGGCACGCGCACTACGCTGGACTTTTGGGGCCCCACGTTCGTCACGTATTCGACACCCGTATCGATGACCCCGTACAAGGTCACGGAGCTTTGCGCGTGAGCGGTCCCCGCGAGGCCCGCCGCCAGCATCGCGAGTCCGCACCGTGCCACGCGCCGCAGCGCACGGCCCGCCCTGATTCGATTCGACATGTAACCCATCTTCAGCCTCCAATCCATTGTCTTTTAATATTCACGACGCGTGTTTATTATTTATTCGTAGTCCGATGTAAATTAAACGTACCTTCCAAATTCCTCCATTTGCTATGCCATACTAATTAATACGAATGTAGCTCCCCGAGCGGGATGACGCCCAAACCCGTCAGGCAAGACGCTCCTTGACCTTTGACGGCACCAAAGGCAGATCGCGTACCCGGGCGCCACACGCATGCGCCACGGCATTGACCAACGCAGCGCCCGTCGGACCGAGCGAGCATTCCCCTGCCCCGAGCGCCGCTTCATCGTCGCGCTCGAGCACCACGATATCGATTGGCGGCACTTCCTCGAAGGACAGGATCGGATAGTCCTGCCAATGGCGCGTCGTGATCTCGGTGCGACTGAACATGACGCGCTCCTTGAGCGCCCAGCTCAGTGCCTGGATGACGCCGCCTTCGATCTGGTTCCTCACGCCGTCTGGATTGATCACGCGGCCCACGTCGACGGCCGCGGCGACATTCGTCACGCTGACCGCGCCCGTCGCGCGATCGACATGGACATCGACGACGGCCGCCACGTAGCCCCCGATGTTCTTGTAGCGCGACCACGCAAAGCCGCGTCCACGCTGGCCGTCGCCCTTCAAGCCGGGTTGCCACCTTGCCTGGCGAGCGGCGGCCTGCACCACGGCAATCGCGCGCGGGTCGCTCAGGTGCTTCAGGCGAAACTCGACCGGATCCGCCTGAGCCGCGAGCGCCAGTTCATCCATGAAAGACTCGATCGCGAAGACGTTGCCATAGGCGCCCAACGTGCGTAGCGAACTATTGCGGATGGGCGCGTCCAGCAGCATATGGTTGGTCACCTTCTTGCGCGGAAGGTCGTAGAGCGGCACCGCATTGCGGTCGCCATTGCCGTACGGCTGCGGAATCCATGCGGGCGGCGCAGGCTGAAATGGCTGCTCGAGAGACCAGGCGGCCAGCAGGTTCACGCCACCGGGCTCGCCTGGCCGCATCGCATGCGAATTGCTCCAGACGTCGTAGTTCCAGTCGGCAATGCGGCCGTCTTTGGACAACGCCGCTTTCACGCGCATGACCATCGCCGGGCTGATGGGCGACCAGGCGAACTCGTCCTCGCGCATCCATTGCACCTTGACCGGCCGGCCCGCCACCTCGCGAGCCAGCAGCGCCGCGTCGAGCGCCACATCGTCCGCGCCGTTGTGGCCGTAGCACCCCGAACCCGGCGTGTGCACGACATCGACGGCGTTGGCGGGCATGTCGAGCACCTTCGCGAGATCGCCGCGCAAAGGAAACGCGCCTTGCGTGTGCGACCAGACCGTCATATGGCCATTCTTGAGCAGCGCAACGGAGCAGGAGGGGCCAATCGAGGCATGCGAGAGATACGGGCGAACGTAGCTGGCCTCCAGTTGCGTCGAGCCAGTGGCCGCTGGCGCGTCCTGGCCCGTCTCGCTGATGACCTTGTCTTCGCTGCGCCACTGCGGCAGCGCCGTCTGGAGGTGGTCCACGTCGGGCAGCGCGACGAAATCCGCACTCCACTGCGCCGCCTCGATCAATGCGCTGCGCGCCGCTATCGCCTGCTCTTCCCGCTCGGCGATCACACCGAGGAAGCTGCCGTTGCGAACAACCGAGACCACGCCCGGGAGCTTCCTGACGGCAGCGACATCAACCGAAAGTAGCTTCGCGCCAGACCTCGGGGGCCGCACGATGCGGCCAAACAACATATCGGGCAGACGCATATCCTGCATGAACGCCGCCCCGCCCGTGAACTTCGCGGGGAAGTCGATGCGCGGCACCGGCTTGCCCACCAGCTTGTACTCTTCGGGACGCTTTGGCGTGGCTGTGGCCACCTCGCGCGCAAGCAGCGCCTTGTCGTCCCTCACGATGTCTGCGTATCGCAGGCGCCGGCCGTCTGCGGCAAGAACGACCCCGCCATCGACACGCAGTTCGGATTCCGGAACATTGAGCCTGCTTCCCGCGGCGCCGAGCAAAACCGCCCGCGCCTGCGCGGCGACAACACGCAATGCCGCTCCGGCCTGCTCGATCGACTGGCTGCCGAACGTATAGCCCTCGTTCGGGCTGCGGGCCGTATCTGCGGAGACGATGTGCACATGGGACAGATCGACGTCGAGTTCGTCGGCGGCGATTTGTGCAAGGGCCGTGAGTATCCCCTGCCCCAGCTCGGCTTTACCCGTGAAGACCGTGACCGTGCCCGCCTCGTCGACGCGAATCCAGCCGTCGAGCCGCGGATTCGCATGAAGATCGCGCGGCAGGTCGGGCTCGGCGAACGCAAACTCCGCAAAGGGTGCGAGCGTGAACGTCGCGAGAACCGCGCCGGCCAGTTTGCCGAACGCGCGACGCGAAAGCCGGACGTTATTCATGCGCGCAGCTCCTGCGCGGCGCGCTCGATCGCGCGCACGATCCGGTTGTGCGCGCCGCACCGGCATTTCTGGCCCGCCAGCTCGCGCCGTATGGTTGCCGGGTCCGGATTGGGGTTGCGCGCCAGCAGCGCTTTGGCGGCCATCAGCATGCCGCTCGAACAATAGCCGCACTGCGCGGCCTGCTCGGCGGGAAAGGCCTTCTGCAAGGCATGCAGCCGTTCGCCCTCGCCCAGGCCCTCGACGGTGCTCACATGGGCCCGGCCCACCGCGCCAACCGGAAATACACAGGAGTACGTTGCATTGCCGCCAACCAATACCGTGCAGGCGCCGCACTGCGCTTCGCCACAGCCGAACTTCGGACCGTTCAACTGCAGATCGTTACGAAGCACGTAAAGCAGCGGCGTATCCGCAGCGACATCCAGACGGTGGTGCTGGTCATTTACCGTGATAGAAACGGCCATCTCGCCTCTCCTGACTTCCCATTGCTGGGCCACTGCCTGTCGTGACCCACTAGCGTGCGGCTCAGCCGACCTGACTTCTCGCCGCAACGCGGCTGAGCAAAACGAGCATCAGACACGATGCCAGCGCGGGCACCGCTGCCGCGACAAACAACGCCGTATTCGACCACTGCAGCTTGATCAACTGCCCCGCCACGACAGGGCCGATGATCGAACCCGCCCGGCCGATGCCCAGACTCCAGCCCACACCCGTGGCGCGCAGCGGCGTGGGATAGAGCGTCGCGGTCAGCGCGTTGACCGCCGGCTGCCCGCCCACGATGCATATGCCGCTGATCAGCACGACGGCATAGCGCAATCCCGTCGACAGATCGGGGAGTCCCACCGCCGCGACCGAGCATGTCGCCACCAGAAAACTGCAGGCGAGCACACGATAAAAGCCGAAGCGGTCCATCAACGGCCCCATGAGCAGCGCGCCCGCCGTGCCGCCGATCTGCAACGAGGTGCCGATGAGCACGGCCGTCGAGACGCCATGGCCGACCCGCAAGGACAGCATCGGCAACCAGTTCGACAGAAAGAAGAGATCGAGCAGGTTGGCGAAGTTGATGCCCCAGAGCAGCACCGTGGTCGCGCCGCGGCCATGGCGAAAGAGCTCGGCCACTGTGGCCTTCACTCGAGCCTGCCCGTGCACGGCGAAGCGGGTTTGCGCGCCGACTTGCACGCCCGGCGCGATTTTCCCGAGCCACCGGGCGATCGTTTCCGGGCTGCGCTGCTTGAGCACCAGCAACTGGAGCGATTCCGGCAGATACCTGAGCATCGCCGCGGCAATGACGAGAGGCAGGATGCCGCCGACGAAGAACACCGAGCGCCAGCCCATCTGCGGCAGCAGCGCTGCGCAGAGCAGCCCGCCCGCGATGGCTCCGCCCGTGAAGCCGCATGAGACCCATGTCATCAGCGACGCCCGGTGCTTCTGCGGGCTGTACTCGCTCACCAGCGCGATGGCGTTGCCCATCACGCCGCCGATGCCGAAGCCGGTCATGAAGCGCATGGCCAGGAACTCCGGCACCGAGTGAACCAGGGTCGTGCCGAGCATGCACAACCCGTAGAACACGGTCGCGCCCACCAGAACGGGCCGGCGCCCCACCTTGTCGGCCATGCCGCCGAGCACGATCGATCCCGCGAGCATCCCCAGCAAACCCGCGCCAAAAACTGGCCCAAGCTGCGCAGGGCTGATGTGCCACGCCTGCACGATCGCGGGCGCCACGAAGCCCATCGTCTGCACGTCGAAGCCGTCCATCACCACCGAGCAACCGATCATGACCATGATCCAGATCTGGAACCTGCTCAGTGGCTGGCTATCGATCAACGCACTAATGTCGACGATCGACGATTGCGCCCCCTGCACTCGCTGCGCCGTATCGGAAGTCACCATGCACCTCGCGTGGGTTTGTCTAGAACGGGTACGCAGGGACGTCGTCACGGCTCGTCATCCACTGCCATTCCGTGAACTGGTCCGCGTTGGTCAGCGTGCTGTAGTTATGCCCGTTGCCTGACAAACCGAGACCGCCCATCGGCCCGAACACCTCGTGCACGACGGTCTGGTCGTTGATGTGGACGATGCCGGCGTGCAGCCGGTCGGCGACACGCTGTGCGCGGCGCAGATCGGCGGATACCACCGCCGCCACGAGGCCATAGCCGGTCTGATTGGCGAGCGCGACCGCTTCGTCGTCGCTCTTGACCACCGTGACCGCGGCGACCGGGCCGAAGATCTCTTCCTCGAATACCGGCATGCCAGGCGCTACGTCGACCATGACCGTCGGTGCGAAAAAGAGCCCGTCGCGCGAGCCACCGGCGAGAATCTTCGCCCCCTCGCTCACGGAATCCGCGACGATACGCTCGACGTTTGCGGCTTGCCTTTCATTGACGATGGGGCCGATGTGAAAATCGCCCTTGAAGGGATCGCCCACTTTTAGCGCCTTCGCTCGCCGCACGAGGCTCGCGATGTAGGCCTCGGCAATCCGTTCGTGAACGAGGTGCCGGCCCGCGGACATGCAGATTTGCCCCTGATGCAGAAACGAGCCCCACGCCCCGGCGCTCGCGGCGGCTTCGACATCGGCATCGTCCAGCACGATATAGGGGTTCTTTCCGCCCAGCTCGAGGTTCACGCGCTTGAGCAGCCCGCCCGCCACCGCGCCGATCTGCTTGCCGACCTGCGTGGAGCCCGTGAAGCTGATCATGTCGACAAGCGGATCGCGCACCAGCGCGTCACCCGTTTTCGCGGCGCCGGGCAGCACATGGAACAGCCCCTCTGGCAGCCCCGCGGCCGCGAACAGTTGCGCATAGATCGCACCGCCACAGACCGGCGATTGCGGATCGGGCTTGAGCAGCACCGCATTGCCCGTGGCCAGAGCCGGGGCGATTGCCCGCGCCGCCAGCAGGAACGGCGAATTCCACGGCGTGATGACGCCCACCACGCCCAGCGGAATCCTGCGCGCCACGCTGTGCCGCCCCTTCACGTCGCTGGCGGTGATCATGCCGGTGGGCTGGCTGGCCAGCGCCGCGGCCTCGAGAATCTCGCGGATCGCCAACTCCACTTCGGCATGCCCCTTGGGCCGAATCGATCCGGTCTCCCGAACAATCTGCAGCGCGATCTCTTCGCGGTGCTCGCGAATCAGCCGGGCGACCTCGCGCAAGACTTCGCCGCGCTGCGGCCCCGGCGTGGCCGACCATGCCCGTTGAGCGTCCCTGGCGATGGCGGCGGCCGACGACACGTCCGCGGGCGAGGCGCAACCGATTGCGCCCATTCGCTCGCCCGTGGCCTTCTCCGTCACCTCGAGCACGCCAGCGTCTGTGGTTTTCCATCCACCGCTGTAGATTTTTTCGCGCCACACCTGCACAGGCGCCAACCCGGTAGCTTGCATCAGATCTCTCCCGTTGCCCGCGTGCATCATTGAAGACCGAACAAGCGGCGTGCGTTGTCCCGCCCGATCTTCGCGCGGTCCGTTTCGCTGATCGAGCAGTGATCGAACCACTGCGACGCTTCATCATGCGTCTCGAACGGATAGTCGACCGAATACATGATCCGGTCGCTGCCCATTTCGAGCATCGTCGCCAGCAGCGTCTGCGTCCGGAAATTGCCGCTCGTGGTCACGTAGACGTTCTCGCGCAGATATTCGCCCACGCTGCGCTGGCACGGCAGCCCTCGCGGCGCCTTGTGCAGAATGTGGTCGACGCGCCAGACGTTGAACGGAATCCCCTCGCCCAGATGACCGAGGATCATCTGCAACGACGGATTGCGATCGAAGAGACCCGAAGTCATCAGCCGCAACGCATGAATGCTCGTCTCGACCGCGAACGCCCAGGTCGCGGCGGTCAGCCACGGAAAACCGTCGTAGATCGGTTCACGCGAGGGCAGCGGATCGCGCGGATGCATATAGAAAGGCTTGCCCAGCGCAGCCGCATGCGCCCAAAAGTCCGTGTATTGCGGCGCGTCGTAATAGACGACGTTCTCCGCATCGCCGACCTGCGAAAAGCCATTCACCATGAAACCGTGAAACCCCAGTTCCTTCACGCAGCGCTCGAGTTCGCGCGCGGCCGCTTCGGGGTCCTGCATGGGCAACGCCGCAAATCCGCCCAGGCGCGAGGGATGACGGGCCACGTGCTCGGCGAGGACATCGTTGGCGCGCCTGGCGACATCGATTGATTCCGCGATGTCCGGAATGCCCTGGATGCCAGGGGAATTGAGCGACAGGATGGAAAACGCCGTTCCACCCTGCTCCATCCGCTCGAGCCGCTGTTGCTCGATATCCAGCAGATTCGACTTCAACATCTCCCAGACATGAGGGGGCGCATAGCCTTTCGATTGGTCAATCGTCAGATCAATCGCAAAGTGCTCTTCAAGTGCAATCTTGTCTTTCATGAATGTGCTCCAGTTCAGCGGGTTCCGCCTTGCTCGTCTCGTGGAAGACGCAGTACCGGACAAGGCACCCGTCTTTTATTTGATTATTCAAATATATGGGAATGGAGTATAGTTGATTTTTCAAACATGAATGCCCCGCGTAAACCCTCAGTCCACCGACGACCATGAAGACACCGAAGCGACCGCAAGAACTCGAGCTGGCCATCCCCTTCTTGCTCACCCGTGCAGGCGGGAGGATGGGAAACGCCTTTGCGAAGGCGCTCAAGCCCTTTGGCCTGGGTCTCAGCGAGTGGCGCGTCTGCGCTTCGCTGCTCTACGTGCCGCGGCAGACCGTGTCTGAACTGTCCGTGCATGCGACTTCGGATATCTCCGCGCTCTCGCGGATCATCGACCGTCTGGAGGATCAGGATTTGGTCAAGCGGGAGAGAAGTGCGACCGATGGGCGGTCGATCAGGATTGCCCTGACTGAAAAGGGAGAAGAACTGGCCCAGAGCATCGTGCCCATCGCGAAGCGACATGAAGCGGTCGTGCTGCGCGATTTCGATGCAACCGACGTGCAGGCGCTGCGGGCGATGCTGCTCAAGCTTTACGAGAACGCGGAAGCGCTAGACGATCTGCTGTAGTGTCGTTGTACTTATTATTTACGGCTGACTATCGATGCTTTCAACGATGTGCAGAGGCTGGTAAGCGCACTGGCATCGCGTGTGTGGCTTTCGCGATGGCCGTGCAGCCCGCGGCGAAGCAGGCTGCCCCCGCTGAAAGGGAAATACGCCCGTGCATAGCGCCCTGCCCGGTGCGATGCACCGGATTCAGCGCACTAGTGCGAGGCCAGGTACGCCTTCACAGCCTGCAAACCGTCTTTGCCGTCGATCGTCTGCACCCCGGCAAGCCATGCCTCGAGCGGCTGGGGATTGGCCTTCAACCAGTTCAGCGCTGCCGAGTTTGGATCCTCCTTGTTCATGATCGGCACCATCACGTGATTCTCGATCTCCGTCGTGAACCGGAGATTCGATACCAGCCGCGCGGCATTCGGACAACGGGCCGAATAATCGGGCGGCGTCGCGGTAAACACTTTCGCCTCGCCGTAGTTCGGCCCGAACACGTCATCCCCGCCGGCCAGGTAGTCGATTTTCATCTGCACGTTCATCGGATGCGGCTCCCAGCCGAGGAACACGATCCACTTCTTCTCGCGAATCGCCTTGTTCACCTCGACGAGCATGCCCGCCTCGCTCGACTCGACCAGCTTGAACTTGCCAACACCGAACTGGTTGCCGTCGATCATTTTCTTGATCAGTGCATTGCCATCGTTGCCCGGCTCGATGCCGTAGATCTTGCCGTCGAGCTTGTCGGCATATTTCTGAATATCGGCAAACGACTTGAGCCCGCCGTTATAGACGTAGTCCGGCACGGCCAGCGTGTATTTCGCGCCGGTCAGGTTCGGCGTGGGCAGCACCTTGATGGTGCCCGCTTTTACGAACGGTTCCATCATGGGGTCCATGGTCGGCGACCAGTAGCCGAGATAGACGTCGATCTGTTTGCTCTTGATGCCCGCCAGCGTAATCGGTATTGAAGCAATGGTCGTGGTCGGGCTGTAGCCCAGGCCCTTGAACAGCGTGGAGGCGAGACCGGTGGTGGCGGCAATGTCGGTCCAGCCCACATCGGCGAAGCGCACATCGCGGCACATGGCGGGATCGGCCGCGTGGGCGGCACAAGCGGTAACTGCGAGCATGCCGGCGGCTATTTTCAACAGATTGCGTTTCATGAGCGACTCTCCTCGATTTGTAATCCTGATTAAATACATGACCGCGTAGTACAGACTTCACTTCAGGAACGAACTTCAGGCAGGAACAGCAATCCAGATCACACGCGGTGTATGGGCGATGCGCGGCGCACGCCCGCCCCTACGCCGAAATCCACTGCCGCATGACCGGCGCCTCCCACGATTGCAATCTGTCCCGGCTCGGCTGGCAGCCAAATTTCGCCTTGTAGGTACGCGAAAAATGCTCCAGCGAGTCAAAGCCGGTGGCCGCTGCAACCTGGGAAACGCTCAACTCCGTTTGCTGCAGGAGCTTATGCGCCGTCGCCACGCGCAGATTCAGGTAATACTGCAGGGGCGCGATTGAGGTGTACCGCTTGAAATGCCGCTCGAGTTGCCGTTTCGAGAGGCCCACGGCGGCAGCAATATGCTCGCACGACACCGGCGTGGCGACCGATTCCTGCATCAAGCGGATAGCCTCGCTGACCTGTACGCTCATTGGCGCCGCGCCCGCCTCCGTCCTGCCGGGTTGAACGTCGCCGCGTGAGTGGAGCAGATGCTGTGATATCTCCGCGGCGAGCTCAGCGCCAACATGCTGGGCAATCCAGTCGAGCATCATGTCGACAATTGCCATGCCTCCCGGGCAGGTGATCAAGCGCGGCTCGATGGTGTAGCGCTGCGCGGAGACCTTGACCTTCGGGTAAGCCTCTTCGAAGCCTTCGAGATTGTCCCAATGCACGGCGGCCAGGTGCCCATCGAGCAGCGATGCAGCCGCCAGCATTTCCGTGCCGGTCTCCACGCCGCCCACCTGCGCACCGAATACGCTTTCGCGTTGCAACCAGGCCTTGATCTTGCGATTCTTCGCGTGCTTTTTTGCCTCGAAGCTGGCGATCACAAAGACGGTCGAAAATCGCCCCGCTTCGTCGGGAAGCGGCTGCGCTGGCGTGAGCATGCCGTTCGTGGCGCGCACCGGTTGGCCGTCGATGGAAAGCACCGTCCACTCGAACAACGTGCGCTGGGACAGCCAGTTGGCGATGGCCAGCGGCTCGATCAACAGGCCGAGCCCGAGATTGGAAAATTGGGGCATGGCAAGGATGCCAACGTGCCGTGGCTGGTTGCTAGTTTTCGCGCTCATCGGTCTGGCCTGGTCCATCGCAGCTAAAGGTCGAGCACGAGCCTGGCAGATCTCGCGCGCGATATACATACGTAGATGACCTTGTTTTCGGCTTTTTCTTCTTCGGTCTGGATCGCGTCGAGGTGCTCCGCCTCGCCCGCCAGCAGGGGGACGGCACAGGTTCCGCAGAGACCTTGAGCGCATACCGTGTCGATCTCGATCCGCTCCCTTCTCAACACCTCCAGGATCGATTGCGAGGCAGGCACCGTGAGCACCCGATGCGACCTCGCAAGCTCGACCTCGAATGAATCGCGGCTGCACTGGGCGCCCTGGTTGACCGGCGCAGCTGCAAATCGCTCAAAGTGGATCGCGTGGGCCGGCCAGTCGCAAGCTGCTTGAACCACACTATCGATCAATCTCCCGGGGCCGCACACATAGATGTGTGTGCGAGCGCGCGGCGCGCCAATCAGGGTGCGAAGGTCGACTTCGCCTTGCACGTCACTGAAGTGGAACTGGACGATGTCGCGCAGCGCGCTCGACTCGATCACGTCGAGCAATGCCTGCTCACGCGCCCGGGCAAGATAGTGAAACGAGAACTTCTTTCCCGTCGACGCGAGTTGCATCGCCATCGGAAGAATGGGCGTCACGCCTATCCCGCCCGCAATCAGAATGTATTCATCGCCATGCGCTTCCAGTGCGAAGTGATTTCTGGGCCCTGAAAGCTGAATGGTCTGGCCCTTGCTCAAGTGGTCGACGATATAAGACGAGCCGCCGCGCGAATGCGGGTCGCGCAACACCGCAATTTTATAGGCGGTGCCGTCGCCCCGGCATTCCATCACCGAGTACTGGCGTACGTGGCCACCCGGCAACCAGAGATCGATATGCGCGCCTGGCGCCGCGTTCGGCAATGCGGCCCCGTCCGCCGCGGCCAGTTCGATGCCCTTGATGTTGCCCGTGAGCATGGCCGCCTCGGTGACGACAGCGGCAATCCTTTGACCCGCTTGTTCATGCATGGCTCTCCTCCCCGCATCGTTGCTGCTTGTACAGGTTCGCCGGGCTCCAGACCGCCGCGCTGGAGGGAGGCAGAGGCGAGCGTCCAAGTACAAGATCGCTGCCTTTCTCCGCGATCATGACGGTCGGCGCGTTGGTGTTGCCACTCACGATCGTCGGCATGATCGAAGCGTCGATCACGCGCAGTCTTTCCAGACCGTGCACGCGCAGTTGCGGGTCCACCACCGCTTCCGGATCGCCCGCGGGCGCCATCTTGCAGGTGCCCGCCGCGTGGTAGCCCGTCTCGGTGACCTGACGCACCCACGCATCGAGCGCCGCGTCATCGGTCGCAGCAGCACCCGGCATCAGCTCCTGGCCGAGGAGATCGCGGAAGGCGTTCTGCGCCAGGATTTCGCGCACGAGCCTGACGCCGGTACGCATATCGGTGCGGTCACGCTCGGTCTTCATGTAGTTGAAGAGGATCCTGGGCGCGACGCGCGGATCGCTCGACTTCAGCGTCACGGAGCCGAGACTCGTGGGACGCATCAGATCGATGTGCACCTGGAATGCATGCTCTCGCACGCTGTCGACCGTTCCCGGTTGAACGGCAAGCGGCATGAACGTCAGTTGCAGGTCGGGATGCTCGACCTCGGCGCGCGAACGGATAAACGCGCCGGCTTCGAAATGATTGCTGGCAGCCAGGCCCGAGCGGCTCATGAACCATTTCGCACCGGTCCACCACTTGCGCGGCGCCACCGTCGATGGATAGATCGACACGGGCTTGCGGCAAAGGTACTGAACCACCGTATCCGGGTGATCCGAGAGGCGCTGCCCCACACCGGGAAGATCATGCAGCGGCCGGATCCCGAGCGCCTTCAGCTTGTCAGCCGCACCCACGCCCGACAACTGCAGAAGTTGCGGCGTATTGATCGCACCGCCGCACAAGATCACCTCCACCTCCGCGCGGGCAATCGCCGTCTGTCCGTCGCAGGCATATTCCACGCCGATCGCGCGCGTCCCGCTAAAGAGCACGCGCAACGCGAGCGCGCCCGTCACGACCGTCACGTTGCCACGCGCAAGGGCCTCAGCAAGGTAACCGTGCGCCGTGCTCCAGCGTCCGCCTTGCCATGTCGTGCGGTCCACGCGGCCGAATCCTTCCTGGCGATACCCGTTCGGGTCCTCCGTGTAACCATAGCCGGCCTCGACGCCCGCCTCGATGAATGCGCGGGGCAGCGGCGTGCCCGTATTGCCGGCCGTGACGCGAAGATGCCCGTTGGCGCCGTGATACGCATTGGCGCCCAGTTCATGCTTTTCGGCGCGGATGAAATACGGCAGCACCTCCCGGTAGCTCCATCCCGTGCAACCCTGCCCCGACCACGCATCGTAGTCGAGCGCATGCCCGCGGATATAGACCATGCCGTTGATCGACGACGATCCACCCAGCACGCGCCCGCGAGGCGTCGCGATACGACGGTTATTCAGGAAGGGCTCCGGCTCCGACTGGTATTGCCAGTTGTAGCGGCTGCCGCCCACGACGATACCCATGGCCGACGGCATGTCGATCGACCAGTGCCGGTTCGACGGGCCGGCCTCGAGCAACAGGATTTTCCGCTTCGGATCGGCGCTGAGGCGATTGGCCAGCACGCAGCCTGCCGAACCCGCCCCCACGATCACATAATCGTAGCCACGCCCCGCATGGGTACTCGAAACCGACCGTTCTTTGCTCATGGGCTTCCCCTAAATGGCCATGACAGGCGCGATCATTCGCTGTGAATGCCGCTGTGAACCAGCTTGTGAAAGTGATGCACCAGATGCTCGCTTTCATTGCTGCGCGTCGCGTCGATCACATACCGGCCCTGGTTGTATCCGACCGAATGCAGGCCCTTCTGCACGGAGATATTCAGCTCGATATCTTCGGGGCCGAGGTCCGTATTCATCCAGTCCATGCAGGCTTTCGTCACGGCCGGCGTCTCCTCGTGCGTGGAGTAATAGCCAAACCGCAGCAGGGTCTTTTCCGCCTCGAGTGGAATGATCAGGAACGTGGCGAGGAAGTCCGAATAGGGAAACGTATAGAACGTATTGTGTGGCCAGATGCCGATGTTGAAGAAGCATTCGTCCGGATTGCGCTCATCGCCGAGCGGTACGCCGTAAGCATGGGTGGCATCCTTGTTTGCGGGGGCAATATAGGTCCACCACTTGTCGCGCTGCGTGAGCTTGTAATCCTTGAAGTTGATCAGTGCCGCAAGATCCACGTGGCAAGGGCCGGACAACGAGAAGTGGTAGCCCTCGATCGAGTTGTCCATGATGACCTTCCAGTTCGCCGGCACGATCACGTCCTTTTCGTCCAGCAGACGATAGTCGTCCAGCTTGGGGAACACACGCTTCATTTCCGCATCGGCGCCGTTGAACAATTCGCTCATCGAAGGCGCATTGGGATCGAGATTGAAGTAATAAAAGCCGCCGAGCTCTTCCACCCGCACCGATGGAATGTTGTAGCTTTGCTTGTCGAAATTCACGAGGCGCTCGCCGCGCGGCGCATTGCGCAGGCCGCCATCGAGCCCGTAGCACCATGAGTGATACGCGCAGCGGAATACCCCCTTCTGCATCCCGCGCCGCTCCTCGACGAGGCGATTGCCGCGGTGCTGGCAAACGTTGTGGAAGGCGTGAACCTTGCCGTCCTTGCCACACGTCGCAATGACACTCTGATCGAATATGTCGGTCATGACGAACTGGCCCGGTGTGCTCAGTTCGCTCTTGTGGCCGATCACATGCCACGCCGACATGAAAATCTTCTCGCGCTCCGCCGTAAAGATCGACTGGTCGTAGAAATAGCGCGATGGCAGCGTCAGCGCCTCCTCGGGCTGCTGGTCCATCCACGCATCGGGCGCAACGACGTCTTCCTTCTTCATAACACGAATGCTTTGCATTGGAATTCCCTCCCAGTTGGTCCATGTCGATTACGCCGGCAGTCCGCTCGATCGCGCTTGCCATGGCTGAACTGTAGGGGCCCAATTTCGCTTGTACTTGATGAAATGCGACATCCGGATGTCGCGATGGGTTTTCCCGATGCGGGCCTCGTCCAGCGCTCACCAAATGTAAGGAGGCGTGCATCGCGAATCCCGGCATCTGCACAATCGCGTCATCGCGACGACGCATTCGATCATGTCGGCGGGACGTGCCGCGCTTATAGTCCGCAACGGATCCCGCGTTCCACGCGGTCCAAAGCACCGCGTCACTTCACCAGGGAAACGTCATGAAGCAGAAGCTCCTCTACATCGATGGCGAGTGGATTCAGGCGGCGACAGGCGCCCATTCCAATATCGTCGATCCCGGCACGGGCGAATCGATCGCCTGTGTCGCACGGGGATCGCCCGACGACGCATCGCGCGCCATCCAGGCGGCCCGTCAAGCCTTCGATCACGGTCCGTGGCCGCACCTCACGGCCATTGAACGCTCGCAACGCCTCAATGCGCTGGCCCGCGCGCTCAGTGATGAGGCAGAGGAGTTCGCCCGGCTCGAAGCGCTCAATGTGGGCAAGACCCTCGCAGAGGGGCGCGCCGATGTGCAGGACGCTATCGCGGCGTTCGACTACTTCGCGCGAGTGATCGCCACGGAATCGGGCTCGATGAACGATGCCGCCGCCCACGTCATCAGCATGACGCTGCGCGAACCCGTGGGTGTTTGCGGGTTGATTACCCCATGGAACTACCCGATTCTGCAAGCCGCGTGGAAGCTTGCTCCCGCGCTGGCGGCGGGAAACACGATCGTGATGAAACCGGCGAGCCTCACGCCGCTCTCGACTCACCGCCTCGCTGAGCTCATCGAACAGGTCGGCTTCCCGCGGGGCGTGTTCAATCTCGTGACGGGCGGCACGGACGTCGGCCAGACCTTGGCCGCGAGTGCGGAGGTTGACCTGATTTCGCTAACGGGCAGCAATGCGGCTGGTGCCGCGGTGATGCAGGCCGCCACGTCGAACTTCAAGCGGATTTCCCTCGAGCTCGGCGGCAAGAATCCGCACATCGTCTTTGCCGACGCGGACCTCGATTGCGCGCTGGACTATGCGCTGAATGCGGCGTTCTTCAACGCCGGGCAGATGTGCTCCGCGGGTTCGCGCCTCCTTCTGGAACGATCGATTCACGATTCATTCGTTGCCGCGCTGACCGAGCGCATCACACGCATTCGGGTCGGGCATGGCTTCTCGGAAGGCACGCAGATGGGACCGGTCATTTCCGCGCAACAACGCGATCGTGTCCTCGGGCTTGTCGCGGGCGCGGTGGAAGAAGGCGCGCAACTGCTATGCGGCGGTCGCTCGCCCAGGGGCACGCCGTTTGAAACGGGCTTCTGGGTCGAACCGACATTGCTCGCGGGGGTCCAGGGAAGCATGCGCATCGTACGGGAAGAGATTTTTGGGCCCGTCATTACCGTCGAGTGTTTCGACGGTGAGGATGAAGCGGTTGCGCTTGCCAACGACACACCGTTCGGGCTCGCAAGCGGATTGTGGACGCGCGACATTGCGAGAGCGAACCGCGTGCTGCGCCGCCTTCGGACAGCAACCGTGTGGGTGAACGATTACAACGTTGCGCTGCCGCATGCGCCGTGGGGCGGCTATAAGGCAAGCGGCATTGGCCGCGAGCTATCGCGAGCCGGGCTCGACGAATATACCGAACTCAAGCACGCCTATATCAACTTCGAACCGAAACCGATGGGCTGGTTTTGACAGTCCGTGCAAGGAGATATTTCCATGTTGCAGTCAGCTTCCGCTGCGCTCGAGCATAAGCAGAGCCGGATCGATCTGGCCTGTGCGTTCCGTTGGACGGCGCGTCTCGGTATGCATGAGTCCATTGCCAATCATTTCAGCTTTGCTGTTTGTGACGATGGCACGAAGTTTCTTATTAACCCGGGCAGCAGGCACTTTTCGCGGATCAAGGCCAGTGATCTGCTGGTTGTGGATGCGAATGATCCGCAGACGATCAATCAGCCGGGCGCGCCGGATATCACGGCGTGGGCGCTTCATTCGGAGATTCATAAGCGTAATCGGGCGGCTCGGTGCGTGCTGCATGTGCATTCTAAATATGCGACGGTGCTGTCGTGTCTCGACGATCCGGTCTTGCCGCCGGTCGATCAGAATTGCATGCGGTTTTTTGAGCGCGTTGCTATTGATACCGGGTTTGATGGTATGGGGCTCGGGGATGAAGCGAAGCGTGTTAGTGAGGTGCTTGGTGACAAGCCTGTCTTGCTGATGGGGCAGCATGGTGTGCTGGTTGCTGGACCTACTATTAGCCAGGCTTTTGATGATCTTTATTATTTTGAACGTGCGTGTGAGACTTATGTTACTGCGTTGATGACTGGGCGGCCTTTGCGGGTCGCTAGTGCGGTAGTTGCGCGGAAAACGGCACGGCAGTGGCAGGAGGATTATCCGGACTTCGCGCAGCAGCATCTGGAGGCGTTGCGGGCTATTCTGGATGAAGAGGAGCCTTCTTATGCTCAGTAAGTGGCGCTAATGCGCGTGCCCGTGACCGGCGCTCCGGGGATAAGCGCCTATCGATGCGATTTTTGCTGCGCTTTTTGCTGCGCCTTTCGCCTTGCGGCGGTTGGCATTTCCTTGTATTCGCGGCGGGCCGCAAGCGTTG
>NZ_BAYD01000160.1 GCF_000685075.1 Paraburkholderia oxyphila NBRC 105797 | reverse complement strand
GCACAGGGGCAACGCTTGCGGCCCGCCGCGAAAACAAGTTAAGGCCAACGCCACCGCGTGCATCACGCATCACGCTCATTGCTGGAATCAGGCAACCGGCGCAACAGAAGCAACCAGTTTTCGCCGAAAGCCGCACACGGACCATGAACCCGGATTCGGCTATTGTTAGATCACGCGTTCGTGGTTCCTGGCAGCGTAGCTGAGAGGCCTCTGGTGCATCCGATAACGGTTGGATTGCCCGTACAGAAGACTGGCTCTGGTCATGATCAGTCGCACATTTTGGTGAGCCTTGCTTCCCGCTGGAGAGATTTGTTTTTCCTGTGACGTGACCGGGCCAGGGCCGCCGCGCGCATGGTGATGCCCAACTGCGGAGGTCGCGATGTCACAGGAACTCCCGATGCTCGATCCATTAGCCGCGTTCGTGGACGTCGGCAGCGAACACATGCATGTTTCGGTAGGCGGTAACAAGCCGGAAGTGTTCGGCACCGTGACCTCGCAGCTGCACGCGTTGCGCGACTGGCTGCTCGAACAGGGCGTGCATTCGGTCGCGATGGAAGCGACCGGCATTTACTGGCTGCCGTTGTATGGTGTGCTGGAAAGCGCCGGCCTGGAAGTGCGCATGGTCAATGGCCGGCAGACGCGCAACCTTCCCGGCAGGAAGACCGACATGGCGGACAGCCAGTGGGGGGCCACGCTGCACATGCATGGCCTGCTGCACGCCGGCTTCGTGCCACCGGCCGACATCCGCCGGCTGCAGGACTACCTGCGCCTGCGCGCCGATCATGTGGCGGCCGCCGCCACCTGCGTGCAACTCATGCAGAAGGCCTTCGAGCGTATGAACATCAAGCTGCATGATGTCATCTCGTCCCTGGCCGGCGTCAGCGGCCTGGCGGTGGCACGCGCGATCGTGGCCGGCGAGCGCTCCCCCGAGGCCCTGGTGGCCCTGTGCGACGTGCAGATCCGCCGTAAAAAGGAACAGGCCGTGATCGAGGCCCTGCGTGGCACCTGGGCCGACGAGCACATCTTCGCGTTAGACCAGGCATTGCAATCCTGGGACCACTACCAGAAACTCATCGCCGATTGCGACGCACGCATCGCCACCGTGCTGCCGCCGCACGATGACACCCAACCGCCGCTGCCCAGGTCCACCCGACAGACGGGCGTCAACGCCCCGGAGATTGCCAGGCTGCGCGAGATCCTGGCCCAGATGTGTGGCGGACGGGATCTGACGAAGCTGCCCGCGCTGTCGTCCTACGGCGTGCTGCAACTGATCGGTGAGGTGGGTACCGACCTGAGCGTCTGGCCCACTGAAAAACACTTCACCGCCTGGACCGGACTCGCACCGGGCAGCCACGATAGCGGCAAACGCAGGAAAGGCGTCAAGCGCGGCCGCAACCGGACCGGACGGCTGTTCTGCATGATGGCCCAAAGCCTGGTACGCAGCAGGGACATTGCGCTGGGCGGTTTCTACCGCCGGCTCGCGGCACGCCGCGGCGGCCTGGTGGCCACCAAGGCGCTAGCGCGCAAACTGGCCGCCTGGTTCTGGCGCGTCATGGTCAAGGGCGACGACTACGTAGAAAAGGGACTCGCGCGCTATGAGGAGCAGGTCCGCAAAACCAGGGAGCAGGCCCTCAAGCGCCTGGCCAGGGAACTGGGCCGCGAGCTGGTGCCGGTCCCCGCCGTCACCGGAACAGCCTGAAAACCCCCGAACGCGGGCGGGGTTCATGGAGAGCGCCTCCGACCCCATGACGCGCAAGCGAAGCCGCAACAAACCCCGACACCTTCATCGCCTCGACGAATTCACCAAGCACGGCGGCAGCATGCGGGCCGCGGCTCTTCGCGACGCCCATCGCCTGGCGGATCACCATGAAGCGTTCGCTGAGCAGGCGCAACCCGGGAGTCTTGCGTGCATCCGCTTCGAGTTGCTGCTTGACGCCCGCCGCCACTTCGAGGCCCTGTTCGAGAAACGTCTGCACGACTGCGGGCGACGACGGCGCGCGCACGATTTGCGCCGCCTTCAATTCGCGCGTGAGAAAAAGATCATACGCACTGCCATTGCCAACGGCGACGCGATTGTGCGGCGCGTCCACTTGCGCATTGCTACGCACCGGCGAATCGTCGCGCACCAGATAGAAGCCTTCGATCAGCACATAAGGCGCAGTGAACGCGATCGTCTCGCCGCGCTTGGGATCGACGGCGAAGAAACCGAAATCGGCGCGCTCTTCGCTCACGGCTTCCACCGACTTCGCCGCCGTGTCGAGCACGACCAGTTCAAGCGGCACGCCAACATGCTGCGCGAAAGCCCGCGCCAGATCGATGGACACGCCGGAAACTTCGCCCGTAGCCGGGTCGCGGTTCGCGAGGATGGGATTACCGAGATTGATGGACGCGCGCAGCGTGCCAGTGGGCGCAAATGCTTCGACGAGGGTGGGATCGATATTCATGAGTAGCAAGCCGAGCGCCGCGCGCGTCGCGCGCGGCTCAGTGCGAGGACTTCGCCGGAACCCCGGCTCAGCGCATTATCGCACTGCGGCAGCCAGTCGTCGAAACCTGGCGCCGCAGGCCTGAACTTCACCTCACTGCCGTCCGCTCATGCCGCTCATGGCCGCCATGCCGCGCATGCGCCGCGAGAAATGCGTGCGCTCGGCGTCATCCATCAACGCCAGAAACTGATCCGAGTCCATGTGGATCAGCTCTTCATGGTCGCCGGCCTCGAAGTAGATATCGGGCTGTTCCGCAAGGCTCGATTCGAGGTAGGTTTTCATGCCATAGGCCATGCAGATCGGCGGCAACGCGCCCGCATCGCAGTCCTTGAACAGCTCGCGCAACTCGACTTCAGTGGCGAGCGAGAGCCGGCGTCCCGTCTTGCTCCATAGCTCGGAAAGCTGCACCGCGTAGGTCGAGGGCAGCACGGCGGCCACATAGCCGTCTTCGTCTTCGAGCAGCACGGTTTTAGCGAGACGGTCACCCGGAACGTGCGCCGCAGCCGCCGTTTCCATGCTGGAATGGCTGTATGGGTGACGCACGACTTCGTAGCGGGAACCTTTGCTGCGCAGGCACTCCTGCAGAGTTGGCGACATCGACATGGCACACCTCCTGTCGAAAACCTGGAAGGGAATGAAACGCTGGTGTCTCTCCAGAATAGGTCACTCGCGGCCAATAAGCACGCCGCCATCGGCAAACCGCCCGGCTTCGGCACGCGGGCCCGGCACACACCTGCATCGACCGTGCCCGCGGTGCGCGAGCACTCAGCCTTTCACGCGCAGCGCACGCGGGTCGTACGGCGCATTCAGATGCACGGTCGCCGGAATCTGCTCTCCGGCCACGTCGATCGTGTAGCGTCCGCCAGCGAGCCAGGCGGCGTCGACCGCGCCGTCCTCGCGCGAGAGAAAGCCCATCGCGACCGGGCAGCCGAGCGTATGACCAAAAGCCGCCGAGGTGACCGAGCCCACCGGCTCGCCGTCGCGCAGAATCGCCTCGCCGCCCCACAGCATGCACTCGCTCGCGCCTTCCGCAGTGAGCACGACGAGCCGGCGCTGCAAGGGCTGGTTACGCAAGCGCAGGAGCGCTTCGCGGCCACGGAAGGGAATCTCTTTGTCGAGCTTGCACGCGAACGCGAGACCGGCCTCGAAGGGGTTGCAGTCGGGCGAGAGCTCGCGGCCCCATGCGCGATAGCCTTTTTCCAGCCGCAGCGAATCGATCGCGTAATAGCCGGCATTGACGAGCCCGAACGCCTTGCCCGCCGCTTGCAGGGTCTCGTAGACGCCGACCGCGAACTCGACCGGCACGTACAGCTCCCAGCCCAGTTCGCCCACATAGGTGAGCCGCGTCGCGCGCACCGTCGCGTAGCCGATGTCGACCTCGCGGCTTTGGCCGAACGGAAAGCCCTCGGCGCTCCAGTCCGCCTTCGACACGCTTTGCAGCAACGCCCGCGATTGCGGCCCCATCACGGCGAGCACCGCGTACTGGCTCGTCACGTCCACGAGCACGCAATGGCGATCGGCAGGAATCGCCTTCTCCAGATAGTCGAGATCGCGCGTCGCCTGCGCGGAACCGGTCACCACGAGGTACTGATCGTCGGCAAGGCGCGTGAGCGTGACGTCAGACTCGTAGGTCCCACGTTCGTTTAGTAACCCTGAATAGATGGTGGAGCCCACCGGCACGGCCACGTCGTTCGCGACGATCTCCTGCAGCACCGCTTCGGCATCGCGCCCCTTGACGAGCAGCTTCGCAAACGAGGTCATGTCGAAGAGCGCGACGCCCTCGCGGCAGGCGCGGTGCTCCGCGCCGCTCCACGGCAGCCAGTTCTGCTGGCCGAACGCATAGTCGATGCGCGCCTCGCCGGGGCTCGGCGCGAAGAAGTTTGCGCGCTCCCAGCCCATCTTGCTGCCGAAGCACGCGCCGTCCGCCGCGAGCTGCGCATAGAGCGGCGAGCGGCGGAACGGGCGCGCCGTGTCGAGCTCGCGGTTCGGCCAGGGCATCGCATAGTGCAGCCCGAGCGTTTCCTTCACGCGGTCGTGCAGCCACGTGTCGTTGCCGTTGAAGCGTGCGAAGCGGCGAATGTCGACGGGCCACAGGTCCATGGTCGGCTCGCCGGCCACGATCCATTCGGCGAGCGCCATGCCCGCCCCGCCCGCCGAGGCGATGCCCATCGAATTGAAGCCCGCCCCCACGAAGAAGCGCCGCAACTCGGGCGCCTCGCCCACGATGAAGTTGTTGTCCGGCGTGAACGATTCCGGCCCGTTATAGAACTGGCGGATCTGCGCGGTTTCGAGCGCGGGCACACGCAGCAGCGCGTTTTCCATCAGGATTTCGAACTGATCCCAGTCGTCGGGCAGCAACTGGAACTCGAAATTCTCCGGAATCCCGTTCATGCCCCACGGCTTCGCGTTGGGCTCGAAGCCGCCCATCACGAGCCCGCCCACTTCCTCCTTGAAGTAGATGAAGCCGTCCGGATCGCGCATGACCGGCAGATCGGGATGCACGCCGGCGATGCGCTCGGTCACGATGTAGTAATGCTCAGCCGAATGCAGCGGCACGGTCACGCCGCACATGCGGCCGACCGCCTTCGCCCATTGCCCCGCGCAGTTCACGACGATCTCCGCGTGCAGCGTGCCCTCCTCGCCGTCCTTGTTGCGCCACGACACGCCGGTGGCGGCGCGCCCCGAAGGCGTCTGGGCCGTGTGGACCGCGGTGATGCGCGTGTTCTCGACGATGCGCGCGCCGCGCTGCCGGGCCCCGCGCGCGAGCGACTGCGTGAGGTCGGTGGGATTCGCCTTGCCGTCGCCGGGCAGCCAGACCGCGCCCAGCAGGTCGTCGGTGCGCATCACGGGCCACAGTTCGCCGGCCTCGCGCGGCCCGATCACGTCGCAGACCACGCCATAAGCCCGCGCGGAGGCCGCCGTGCGCTTGAGTTGCGTCATCCGCTCCTTCGTGCGCGCCACCGAGAGCGAGCCGCATTGCTTCCAGCCCGTGGCCAGCCCTGTCTCGGCCTCGAGCTCGGCGTACAGCGCCGTCGAGTAGCGGATCAGCTTGGTCATGCTCTGCTGCGAGCGCAGCTGGCCAACGAGGCCCGCGGCGTGCCACGTGGTGCCGCACGAGAGCGTGCCTTGCTCGAGCAGGACGACGTCGCGCCAGCCGAGTTTGGTGAGGTGATACGCAACGGAACAACCGACGATACCGCCGCCGACGATGACGACTTTGGCATGCGTGGGAACTGGAGTGGACATGGGGATGGGCCTCGATGCGAAAGGAAATGACGTGACGAGGAATTCTGGCAGTGAATTTTGACAAGCCAAAGAATGCAACATAAAACAACAAAAAACAACATCGAAACTCCGTATCCCGTCTATCCCGGTGGCATCATAAGCACGCCCGGCTGCGCGCCCCGTCGCCCGGCAACGCGCGTCGCCCCCCCGATACGGTGGTCCTTGCGCCATCCCGCCCGTGTCATTCGGCGTACGCTGCCAGGCCAAATCGATGTTCGCGGCATTTTGTGGTATTTTGTGACTTAACACGTACTGGCACCAGGAACGGCGTACCGCGCCCCACCTCGCTGGCCGCATCTGGCCAGCCGCACCTCGCCAGCCATACCTGGCCAGTCCCGCGCCTTTGCCCGAGAACCGACACCATGGCCGATAACCATTCAGCCCCACCCGTTGCGCCGGCCGCGCTGCTGAACCGGCGTCTCGCCGTCGGCCGCATCGACTACATCCTGCAAAGCCTCGACGCCACCGGCTCGGTGAGCGTCGCGGACATGTCGGCCACGCTCGGGGTCTCGCGCGAAACCATCCGCCGCGACCTGAAGAGCCTGGCCGAGCAGGGCCGTCTCTCCCTCGTGCATGGCGGCGCCGCGAAGCGGCCGCAGGACGACGAGCCATCGCTTGCCACGCGCGAGGCGGCCAACGCCATAGGCAAGGCGGTGATCGGCGCGGCCGCGGCGCGCCTCGTGGCCAACGGCATGGTCGTGCTGATCGACTCGGGCTCGACCACGCTCGGTCTCGCCGCCTCGCTCGCGAACCACACCAACCTCACGGTCATCACCAACAGCCTGCCGATCGCGCTGCTGCTATGCCGCTCGCCGGGCGTGAAAGTCATCATGCTCGGCGGCGACATCGAGCCCAACGACGAAGCGGCATTCGGCGTCGAGACAATGGCGGCGCTCGCGCATTTCCGCTGCGATCTCGTGTTCCTCGGCGTGGGCGGCATCTCGCCCGAGGGCGAATTCACCGACTATTCGCGCCTCGCCGCCGAGCAGCGGCACCTCATGATGAAAGCGGGCAAAGAGGTCTACGTGCTCGCGGACCACACCAAGTTCGAGCACGGCACGCCCGTGCGGATCGCCCCCGTGCCGCACATCGCCGGGGTGATCGTCGATGCGCCGCCGCCCGCGCGCATGGCTCGTGTCTTCGCGCAGAACCAGTGGAGCGTGATCGTCGCCAGCGGCCAAAGCTGACGCGCCTTCGCACACCACAAGCCCTCCTCACGGCGGCCCGCGCCGCCCGCTTCTCCTTCCCCCCTCGTCCATTCCCTCCCCGCCGCCGCGCCCAGTGCGCGAGCGTGCCGCCCAGGCACGCCGCTGCTGGCCGTTTGCGCTTGAAGCGCCGCCTTCGGCGTATCGGTGTATCTCCTGGGTATGTGGCAATTTATGGCGTATTGACTGTTTTTGTTGCAAGTCGTAAAGTGGGTTTAACAATGCAGTGACGTAGTGTCAGAACCGACCTTCACGGAGACACCTCATGACGGCTTCTTCCACGTCTTGCCCGCCCGCCACTTCCGCCACCGGCATGTCCGCAACCGGCATGTCTGAAACCGGCGATCCGCTGCTGCTCACGCCCGGCCCGCTCACCACCTCGCGCACTGTCAAGGCCGCGATGGTTCACGACTGGGGTTCGCGCGACGCGAACTTCATCGAAATCAACCGCTCGGTGCTCGCGCGCCTCGCCAGCATCGCCAACGGCGCCGGCGACTGGGTGACCGTGCCGATGCAAGGCTCGGGCACCTTCGCCGTGGAGGCGATGCTCACCACCTTCGTGCCCGCCAACGGCGAGGTGCTGGTGCTGATCAACGGCGCCTATGGCAAGCGTGCAAAGCGCATTCTCGAGATTGCCGGACGCAAGACCGTGGTCCATGAAACGCCCGAGGACACGCCGCCGGATCTCGCGCAAGTGGAAGCGCTGCTCGCGAGCACGCCGTCGATCACGCATGTGTTCACGATTCATTGCGAGACCACCTCCGGCATCCTGAATCCCATCGCGCAGATCGGCGCGCTCGCGCACAAGTACGGCAAGGGCTATCTCGTTGATTCGATGAGCGCGTTCGGCGCGTTGCCACTCGACGTG
Source organism: Paraburkholderia oxyphila NBRC 105797 (assembly GCF_000685075.1). Lineage (GTDB taxonomy): Bacteria > Pseudomonadota > Gammaproteobacteria > Burkholderiales > Burkholderiaceae > Paraburkholderia > Paraburkholderia oxyphila. The sequence goes on along the minus strand of NZ_BAYD01000160.1, from coordinate 9,420 downwards.
CAGACCATGCATATCGACGCGGTCGCGGCGTCGTCCAACAAGTGCATCGAGGGCGTGCCGGGCCTCGGCTTCGTGATTTGCCGGCGGGAGGCGCTCGCGCGCACCCAGGGCAACGCCACCACGCTCGTGCTCGACCTGCACGAGCAGTGGACCAACCTGGAGAAAACGAGCCAGTACCGCTTCACGCCGCCTACCCACGTGATCGTGGCGTTCCACCAGGCGCTCAACGAATTCGACGCCGAAGGCGGCGTAGCCGGGCGCGGCGCGCGCTATCGCACCAACTGCAAGATCCTGCTCGAAGGCATGCGCGCGCTCGGCTTCAAGCCGCTGCTGCCCGACGCCTTGCAGGCACCGATCATCGTCACGTTCCATATGCCCGAGGACCCGCGCTTCGTCTTCCCGCAGTTCTACGAAAGCCTCAAGGCGCGCGGCTATGTGATCTACCCGGGCAAGCTCACGGTGGCGGATTCGTTCCGCATCGGCTGCATCGGCCGCATCGGCGAGAAGGAAATGCGTGCGGCGCTTGCCGCGATCGGTGAAGTGCTGGAAGAAATGGGCGCGGCCGGCGTAGGTGTAACCGGTCCGGTCGCCAAAACCGCTTGAGAGGAGTTGTAATGAGTACCCTGAACGACAACGTACTGGCCGTGAACGGCCGCGAATACCGCTTCCCGACCGCGCCCGTCGTGGTGATCTGCCTCGACGGCTCGGAGCCCGCCTATATCGAAGAAGCCGTCAAGGCCGGGCGCGCGCCGAACCTCGGGAGGCTGCTGCGCACGGGCACGAGCCGCATCGCCCAGTGCGTGATTCCGAGCTTCACGAACCCGAACAATCTGTCCATCCTCACGGGCCGTCCGCCCAAGGTGCACGGCATTGCAGGCAACTACTTCTACGACCGCGCGAGCGGCGAAGAAGTGATGATGAACGACGCACGCTTCCTGCGCGCGCCCACGATCTTCGAAACCTTCCATGCGGCCGGCGCGAAGGTGGCGGTCGTGACCGCCAAGGACAAGCTGCGCACGCTGCTGGGCAAGGGGCTCGATTTTGCGAGCGGCCGCGCGATCGCCTTCTCCGCGGAAAAGGCCGACCAGGCCACGCGCGCGGGCAATGGCATCGGCGACGTGCTCGCCTTCGTTGGCAAGCCGCTGCCCGATGTCTACTCGGCCGAACTCTCCGAGTTCGTGTTCGCGGCGGGCGTGAAGCTGCTCGACACCTTCCGCCCCGACCTGATGTATCTCTCGACCACCGACTACGTGCAGCACAAGGCCGCGCCGGGCTCGCCGAAAGCCAACGACTTCTACGCCATGTTCGACCGCTACGTGGGCCAGCTCGACGAGGCCGGCTGCGTGCTCGCGATCACCGCCGACCACGGCATGAACGACAAGCACCGCGCGAACGGCGAGCCTGACGTGCTCTATCTGCAGGACCTGTTCGACGAGTGGACCGGCAAGGGCCAGGCGCGCGTGATCCTGCCGATCACCGACCCGTACGTGGCGCACCACGGCGCGCTCGGCTCGTTCGCGACCATCTATCTGCCCGAAGGCGCGGATGAGGCAGCGCTGCTCGAGCGCCTGCGCAAGACCGAAGGCGTCGAGCTCGCGCTCGACAGCGCGGCGGCTTGCGAGCGCTTCGAGCTGCCGCCCGACCGTGTCGGCGACATCGTCGTGATCGGCACGCGCAACAAGGTGCTGGGCACGAGCGCGGCGCGCCACGACTTCTCGGGCCTCACCGAGCCGCTGCGCTCGCACGGCGGGCTCTCGGAACAGGACGTGCCGCTGCTCGTGAACCGCAAGATCGACTGGCCGCAGGGCCGCGCGCTGCGCAACTTCGACATCTTCGACGTCGCGCTGAACTGCGTGGTGCAAACCGCCATCGCATAACGCGCTGCAAGCACTGCAAACACTGCGCGCACCGGACGCACCACAGGCACTTCAGGAACCGAACGCACCGAACACCCCCCGCGCGCCGCCGCCGCCCGCCTTCGCGGTCGGCGCGCGCAGGCCACAGCACAGACACCGGAACACCCACCGGAACCCGCAACGAGGTATGCGATGAACGTCATGACCAAACCCGCATTCAAGCAGGAGTCCATGCGCATCGCCGGCCGGCATGTCACGACCGACGAAGTGATCGAAGTCCTGAACCCGTACACGAACGAGGTGGTCGGCACCGTGCCCGCCGGCCGCCCCGAGCATGTGCAGGAAGCCTTTGCAAAAGCCCACGCCGTCAAGCCATCGCTCACGCGCTTCGAGCGTCAGCGCATCCTCCAGACCACCGCCGAGGCGCTGCGCGATCGCAAGGAAGATTTTGCGCGCCTCATCACCGCGGAGTCGGGGCTGTGCTGGAAGGACTCGCTCTACGAGGCGAGCCGCGCCTACGACGTCTGGTCGTTCGCGGCGCAGCTCACCATCAAGGACGACGGCGAAGTCTATTCGTGCGACATCAGCCCGAACGGCAAGAACCGCAAGATCTTCACGACGCGCCTGCCGCTGCTCGGCGTGATCTCGGCCATCACGCCGTTCAACCACCCGCTGAACATGGTGAGCCACAAGCTCGCGCCGGCCATCGCCACCAACAACCGCGTCGTGCTCAAGCCCACCGAGCTCACGCCGCTGACCGCGCTCGCGCTCGCCGATGTGCTCTATGAAGCGGGCCTGCCGCCCGACATGCTGAGCGTCGTGACCGGCAATCCGCGCACCATGGGCGACGCCATGATCACGGACCCGCACTGCGACCTCATCACCTTCACGGGCTCGGTGCGCGTGGGCAAGTACATCGCCCAAAACGCGGGCTACCGCCGCACGGTGCTGGAGCTCGGCGGCAACGACCCGCTCATCGTGATGGAGGACGCCGACCTCGACCGTGCCGCCCAGCTCGCGGTCACGGGCGCGACCAAGAACTCGGGGCAGCGCTGCACGGCGGTCAAGCGCATCCTGGTGGTGGAGAGCGTGGCGGACGCCTTCGTCGAACGGGTGCTTGTGCACGCAAAGAAGCTCACGTGCGGCGACCCGATGGACCCGGACGTGGACGTGGGCACCGTGATCAACGAGGCGTCCGCGCAACTGTTCGAGCGCCGCGTGGCGGACGCCGAGGCGAAAGGGGCACGCGTGCTGTATGGCGCGCCGCGCCGTGGCGCTCTCTTCGCGCCCACGGTCGTCGATCACGTGCCCTATGACTGCGAACTCGTGCACGAAGAAACGTTTGGCCCGGTGATCCCGATCATCCGCGTGCCGGACAACCTCGAAGAGGTGATCCGCATCTCCAACTCGACAGCTTATGGCCTGTCTTCGGGCATCTGCACGAACCGGCTCGACTACACGACGCGCTTCGTCAAGGACCTGGAAGTGGGCACGGTGAACGTCTGGGAAGTGCCGGGCTATCGCACGGAAATGTCGCCGTTCGGCGGCATCAAGGATTCGGGCAATGGATACAAGGAGGGCATGGTCGAGGCAATGAAGAGCTACACCAACGTGAGAACCTGGTCGATGCCGTGGGAGTGAGGCATTGGCGGCCGTGCCTGGGCGGGGTTCCATGCACGGCCACGCAGTAACCCTGGCTGGTTTCAAATAATTCGAACAGGCAACATTGTCACGCCATTGTCACACGGCAGCACCTGCAAACAAGCGACGCAAGCCGCCAAATGCGCGGCCACAAGAGCTTTTTTCAGCATCCGAACTCAACGCAAGGAAGGATGGATATGAAGACTCCACTGATCGCCGCGGTGACCTGTGTTTTCGCCCTCGCAGCGGCCCCCGTCTACGCGCAATCCAACGTCGTGACCCTCTATAGCGCGGACGGTCTTCACGACGGCTCGCCGAGCTGGTTCGGCAACGAGTTCGAAGCCTTCACGAAGGCAACGGGCATCAAGGTGCAGTACATCGAGGCCGGTTCGAGCGGCGTGGTGGACCGCCTCGGCAAGGAGAAGTCGAACATCCAGGCGGACGTGCTCGTGACGCTGCCGCCGTTCATGCAGAAGGCGGCCGCCGATGGCCTGCTGCAAGCCTACACGCCGGCCGGCGCGGACAAGATCGATGCGCGCGACAAGGACCCGAAGGGCATGTACGTCGCGATGGTCGACAACTACCCCACCTTCATCTACAACTCGGCGGTGCTCAAGACGCCGCCCAAGGCCTACGCGGACCTGCTCGCACCGCAGTACAAGCAGAAGGTGCAGTACTCCACGCCTGGCCAGGCCGGTGACGGCACCGCGCTCATGCTGCAGACCTTCCACGCTTTCGGCGGCAAGGACGGCGGCTTCGATTATCTGCGCAAGCTCCAGGTGAACAACCTCGGGCCGTCCGCTTCAACGGGCAAGCTCACGGCGCTCGTGAACAAGGGCGAGCTCTATGTGGCCAACGGCGACCTGCAGATGAACCTCTCGCAGATGCGCGACAACCCCAACATTCAGGTGTTCTTCCCGGCCGGACCCGATGGCAAGCGCACCACGTTCTCGCTGCCCTACTACGTCGGCCTCGTCAACGGCGCGCCGCACGCCGAGAACGGCAAGAAGCTGATCGACTTCCTGCTGAGCGCCGAGGCCCAGCAAGAGGTCAGCAAAACCGCCTACGGCATGCCGGTGCGCACCGACGTGCATCCCACCGACAACAACTTCAAGACGCTCAACGCGACGCTGCAAGGCGTCGACCTCTGGGTGCCCGACTGGAATCAGGTCATGCGCGACCTGAAGTCCGACGTGGCGACGTACAACCACGCGATTTCGAGCAACTGAACGAGCAACTCATGGCCAATTCCCTCACCATGGAACGGGGGCCGCAGCAGCAGGCCTCCCCGGTGCCGGCCGCTCTCGCGCAAGGCGCGAGCGGTATCGGCTTCGAGAACGTATCGGTCGCGTACGGCGGGCAGACGATCCTCGACTCGCTCACGCTCACCGTGAAGCCCGGCGAGATCGTCGCGCTGATCGGCCCTTCGGGCTCGGGCAAAACCACCGCGCTGCGGGCAGTCGCGGGCTTCGTGCAGCCGAGCGCGGGACGCATCGTGATCGGCAATAAGGACGTCACGCGGCTGCCGCCCTATGCGCGCAACATCGGCATGGTCGTGCAGAACTACGCACTGTTCCCGCACATGCGCGTGGAGGACAACGTCGCGTTCGGGCTGCGCGCACGCGGCGAAGACGCCGATGTGATCCGCGCTCGCGTGCCCGAGTGCCTCGGCCTCGTGGGCATGTCGAAGTATGCGAAGCGCTATCCGCGCGAGCTGTCGGGCGGCCAGCAACAGCGCGTCGCGATCGCCCGCGCGCTGGCGATCCGGCCGCAGGTGCTGCTGCTCGACGAGCCGCTCTCGGCACTCGATGCGCAGATCCGCCGCTCGATGCTCGACGAGCTCGCCAAGCTGCACCGCAGCCTGCCCTCGCTGACCGTGCTGTACGTGACGCACGACCAGACCGAGGCGCTCACGCTCGCGAACCACATCGGCATCATGCGCGACGGCAAGCTCGTGGCCTACGGCGACACCCAGGGACTGTACCGGCATCCGCCGAACCGCTTCGCCGCCGAATTCCTCGGGCGCGCGAACGTGCTGCCGGCACGCCAGCTCGAGCCGCTCGCCGACGGTTTCGCGCGGGTGCGCTGCGGCGACTTCACGATCGAGGGGCGCAACCATCATGGTTTGGCCGCCAGCAGCGAGTGCTACGTCTGCGTGCGCCCGCACGACCTGCACTTCGAGCCGAGCCCGCCGAAGACCAACTGCGTGATGGGCATCGTGCGCAGCGTGCAGTGGCTGGGCGAGCTGCACAGCATCGTGCTCGAAGTGGGCGACGAGACCCTGCGCCTCACGCGCGCGCCGCTTTCTAGCCCACCCGAACCGGGTGCCGTGCTGCCCGTGCATTTCGATGCGGCGGACGTCACGCTCGTACCGGAGGTCGAAGGCCATGGCTGATATCGCAACTCCGGCAATGGCGCCGCCGCCTGCACGCGCCGGCCGCTCCGGTGCGCTCTCGCGCAACCTGTGGATCGCACCGCCGCTCGTCGTGCTCGCGGCGATCTTCTTCTACCCGTTCGGCCTCATCGTGGCGCAGGCGCTCGGCGGCGATACGCACACGCTCACGCTCGAGAACTTCGCCACCGTGCTGCATTCGCGGCAGTTCCTGAGCGGCCTGTATCACACGATCGCGATTGCCGTCTGCGCGTCGGCGGGCTGTCTCGTGCTCGGCTTCATATTCTCGCTCGTGATCGCGTTCGTGCCATTTCCGGGTGCACGTTTCGTAGGACGCCTGATCGACACGTTCATCGCATTGCCGACGTTTCTGGTCGCGCTTGCGTTCACGTTCGTGTATGGATCGGCCGGACTCCTGAATCAATCGCTGATGGCGCTGTTCCACCTCAATCTGCCGCCCGTCGACTTCCTCTACACGCAGTGGGGGGTTGTGCTCTCGGAGATCACGGTCTACGCGCCGTTCATCATGCGGCCGCTGCTCGCCTGCTTCTCGCAGATCGACAACGCGCAGATCGAAGTGGCGAGCAGCCTGGGCGCGAAGCCGCTGCGCATCATCCGGCAGATCATCCTGCCGGCCGCGCTGCCCGCCCTGCTCGCGGGCGGGAGCCTCTGCCTGCTGCTTACCGTGAACGAGTTCGGCATCGTGCTGTTCATCGGCGCGAAGGACGTCATTACCCTGCCGCTGCTCATCTACGGCAAGGCCATCCAGGAGTTCGACTACACCACCGCTTGCGTGATTGCCGTCATCAACATCGCACTGTCGCTCGGGCTCTACGCCTGCTACCGCACAGTCGTGTCACTTTTCGGAGGTCGCCGTGCTGCTCTGGGCTAAGTGGGCAAGAGTGTCGACATGGAGCGCCACCGCGCTGCTGTTCTGCGCGATCTACGGACTGCCGGTGGCGATGATCGCGCTCGCGAGCGTGAGCGGGCAATGGAACGGCATCCTGCCGAGCCACTTCACGCTCGCGCACTACACGCGGGCGCTGCACGGCGATTCCGCCGACCTGCTGCGCGTGAGCGTGCTCACCGGCGCGCTCGCGAGCGGCGCGGCGCTCGTGAGCGGCACGTGGGCGGCGCTCGCGCTGCGGCGCATGAAGGGCATCCCCAAGCGCGTGCTCGACGTGATCTTCTTCGTGCCGAGCGCGGTGCCGTCGGTCTCGATCGGCCTGGGGCTGCTCGTGGCCTTCAGCCAGCCGCCGGTGTTGCTCAACGGCACGGCCACGATCGTGTTCCTCGCGCACTTCCTGCTGATTTCGGCGTTCACGTACGGCAACGTCTCGGCGGGGCTCTCGCGGGTCGCGCCCGAGTACGGCGAGGTGGCGGAGAGTCTGGGCGCGCGGCCGTTTTACGAGCTCACACGCGTGACGCTGCCACTCGTCGCACCCTACCTGCTCGCGTCGTTCAGCCTGAGCTTCGCGCTCTCGATGGGCGAGCTGGGCGCCACGCTGATGATCTATCCGCCGGGATGGGTGACGCTGCCCGTGGGCATCTTCGCGCTCTCCGACCGCGGTGCGATCTTCGACGCGTCGACGCTCACGATGGTCCTTGGCGCAGGCACGCTCTTCGTGCTGCTCGGGCTCTCGCGCATCTCGACCAAGGCGGCGGTGCGGTAATGGGCTGAAGCTACGCGAGGCCGCCATTGCAGGAGGGCAATTGCGGCTGGAACACCGATTGCGCAGGCAAAAACAAACAACTCCAAGGAGGCGCCGAATGGTCCTGATCGTCCTTCATCTCGCGGGTGGCGTCGCGCTGCTCACATGGGGCCTGCATATGGTCGAGTCGGGGCTGATGCGGGCGTTCGGCGCCTCGCTCAAGCGCTTCATGGCGAAGAGCCTCGGCAACCGCTTCAACGCGTTCTTTGCGGGGCTCGCCATCACCGGCGCGCTGCAGAGCAGCACGGCGACGGGCATGATCGCGTCGTCATTCGCGGCGCGCGGGCTCATGCGCCCCGTCACGGGGCTCGCCGTGATGCTCGGCGCGAACGTGGGCTCGACGCTGATCGTGCAAGCCTTCTCGCTGGACTTGAGCTGGATCTCGCCCGCCTGCCTGCTGATCGGCATGGCCCTGTTCGAAAAGGGCAAAGGCTCGCGCAACCGCGACATCGGCCGCGCTTCGATCGGCCTCGGCCTGATGCTGCTCGCGCTCACGTTGCTCGTCTCGACCGTGCAACCTGCCGAATCCGCGCCCGCGCTGCGCACGGTGCTTGGCGCGCTGGCCGGCGAGCCCGTGCTCAACGCCGCGCTCGCGTGCCTGCTCACGTGGGCCGCGCATTCGAGCATCCCGGTCGTGCTGTTCGTGATGTCGCTCGCGAACATGCATTCGATCCCCATGGACAGCGCGATCGCGATGGTGCTGGGCGCCAACGTGGGCAGCGCGCTGAACCCGTATTTCGAAGCCGCGAAAGGCGACGACCGCAGCCGCCGCCGGCTGCCCGCGGGCAACCTGCTGCTGCGCGGCGGCGTGTGCATCCTGATGCTTGGCGCTTGCGCGCCGCTCGGACAGTGGCTTGACGGCCTGCACGGCGACGCAAGCCGGGCGATTGCGAACTTCCATACCGGTCTGAATGTGGCCATCGCGGTGGTGTTCATTGGCCTGCTCGACCCGGTGGCGCGGCTGCTCGAACGCCTGCTGCCCGCGCCTGGCACTGCCGACGACTCCGACGCGCCCCGCTACCTCGACGAAGGTGTGCTCGAGACGCCCTCCCAGGCGCTCGCCTGCGCGGCGCGCGAAGTGATCCGCATGAGCGAGGTGGTGGAGGTGATGCTGCGCTCGAGCGTGCCGGTGCTGCTCGCCAACGACCGCCGCGCCGTGAGCGACCTCGCGAGCTGCGACGACACCGTGGACATGCTGCACGACGCGATCAAGCACTATGTCACGGAGATCACGCGCGAGCCGCTCAGCGAAGAAGACCGGCGCTGGGCCTCGGCGATCATGACGGCGGTGATCAACCTCGAGCATATCGGCGACATCATCGACAAGAATCTGCTGGAGATCGCGCAGAAGAAGATCAAGATGCAGTTGAGCTTTTCGCCCGAGGGCGCCGAGGAATTGCGCATGATGCACCGGTCGGTGACGGGCAGCTTCCACCGCGCTCAGGCGCTGCTCGTCTCGGGCCGCACGCAGACCGCCCAGCAGCTCATCGCCGACAAGCAGGCGCTGCGGCGGCTTGAGCGCGCGGCGCGCGACCGGCACCTTGAAAGGCTGCGCGACGGGCTGCCGGACAGCATTGCGTCGAGCTCGCTGCATCTCGATGCGCTGCGTGACCTCGTGAGGATTCAGTCGCATATTTGTGCGCTTGCTTATCCGTTGCTCGAGCGGGAGCGGGATAAGGTCGAGATTGAAGCGGCGCAGGCGCCGATGACCGATGCGAATTGTCGTGGATCGTGAGGATGCTGGCTATTGTGGAGCGCTTTCGGCCACGCCTGATTTTTGGTGGCTTTTGGTGGCGTTGGCCTTAACTTGTTTTCGCGG
>NZ_BAYD01000161.1 GCF_000685075.1 Paraburkholderia oxyphila NBRC 105797 | reverse complement strand
CCGCGAAAACAAGTTAAGCCGCAACGCGCAGCAAACCACTTTGAAAAGCGGCATTCAAGCGCTCCGCACAAGCGCTCCACGAACTCACCCAGGGTCTCTATCTACCCCCAAAAACAGTATTGACACACGAAGCCCAATCCACAATAAATACCACGGTGAAACTTTGTTGCCGAAAGGGAAACACAAAGGGCGGTACCGAACACCTTACCGTTTCACCTCACCGATGGAGGGATTGAGCATGAATTACCGAATGCGAAAGCGCATCGACAGCATGTTTGCCCGAGACCGCTTGATGGCGGGCATCGCCCTGCTGGCGCTATGGGTGGCGCTGGGATACGTCTACTTCGCGGTGAGCCTGTCCGTGACGGACCCCGCGGTCCGCGTCGCGTTGACGATTGGCGTCATCGGTGTGGTCGTTTTCAATACTGCGTCGGTGACGGCAATGGTGCGGCACTACAAGGAGGACAAGGACCACATCTACGGTCTTGACATCCACCATCTCGACGAGAACCGCCTGCGCAAGGCAGCGCTTCGCGACGACGAGAAAGAGGAAGTGCTTGCCTGACCCCGCCCCGCGGCTTCCCGTGGCACGCGGCCGCCTCAATGCTGAACCGTTCAACGCAATGCCAACTGAAGAGGAAACTCGACATGGCATCTGAATACGTTCCTCCTGTACAGAAGGGCTTCGGGCAACTGGTGGATAGCCTGTTTCTGCTGGTGCTCGTGTATTGCAGCCTGCTCGCGCCGCTGCTGCTCAAGGCGCCGGACCAGCAGCCGGCGCCGGCCCAAGCCACGGCAACGCCGGTGTCGTGGCAGGCGCTGGGCCAGAATCCGACGATGCAGGCGCAGTGGCAGAAGCTCGGCTACGACGCCGCGCAGGCGAAACCCATCATCACCACCAAGTTCGACTACGTAGTCGATCCGGGATCGTTGATCGTCACGGCGCTCGTGATCGTCGGCTATTTCGTGTTCGTGCTGCGCGTATCGGAAAGACAATACCGGCAGGTGATCGCAGAAAAATTCGGAGAGTGACGCCATGAACTTCTGGGCACTGCTGAGCCATGCCGCCTGGGCGCTTTCGATCTTGTTGTTCGCCTGGATTCTCGTCGATGCGCTGCGCGTTTCCCGCGCGTATAGCGACGATTTCCTGATGAGCTCGACAGAAGGCAGCGAATAGCCCTCGCCGAACCACGATGAGACCTTCCCGGCGGCCCCAGCGGCCGGCCGGCTTCGATCCATTCAGATAACCTGTACAGGAGCGGTGCATGAGCGACGCAGCAGTGTCAGGTCAGCCAGGGGAGCGTATCGCACTCCTGAAAGTATTGGGGCCCATTCACGTTTGGGCGCTCGGCGTGGGCATCGTGCTCGTGGGCGAGTTCATGGGGTGGAATTTTTCGGTGGCCAAAGGCGGCGCTTATGGATCGCTGATCGCCTGCTGGATCATCGGCCTGCTCTATACCTGCGTGGCCATGATCGATTCTGAAGTGACCTCGACCGTGGCCGCGGCCGGCGGCCAGTATACGCAGGCGAAGCACATCATCGGGCCGCTCATGGCATTCAATGTGGGCCTCTATCTGGTGATGGCCTATACGATGCTGGAAGCGGCCGATGCGCTCGTCGTGGGCGACCTGATCAAGGCCGTGGCGGCCGACTCGGGTTATGCGATCGACTCGCGCCCGTTCGCGCTCGTCACGATCGCCTTTCTCGCGTGGCTCAATTATCGCGGCGTATTCGTCACGCTCACGGTCAACTTCGTGATCACGGCGATCGCCTTTCTTGCCATCGTCGTGCTGTTCTTCGGCGTGCAGCCGTGGAACCCGGGCCACGTCCTGCTCCATCATCAACTACTGACGCAATTGCCGTACGGCTGGCTCGGCGTGGTCGCCGCGTTGCAGTTCGGCATGTGGTACTACCTCGGCATCGAAGGCACCTGCCAGGCCGCCGAAGAGGTGCGCTCGGCGGGACGCTCGATCCCGCTCGGGACGATGTGCGGCATGATCACGCTGCTGATTGCCGCCGCGCTGACCTGGTACGTGGCCAGCGGGCTCATGCCGTGGGAGTATCTCGGCCAGGCCGTGACGCCGCTCTACGACGCCGCGCGGCTCACCGGCAACAAGGGGCTGCAGACGCTGCTGTTCGTGGGCACGCTGTTCTCGGCGATCGCTTCGGCCAACGGCTGCATCAACGACGCTTCGCGTGCATGGTTTTCGATGTCGCGCGACCGTTACATGCCGATGTGGTTCGGCGCGGTGCATCCGCGCTATCGCACGCCGTACCGCGCCATCATCTTTCTCGTGCCGATCGCCATTTCGTTCGCCTTCACGGGGCTGCTCGATCAAGTCATTACGTTCTCGATTCTGTCCGGGCTCCTCGGCTACACGTTCATGTCGATCAATATCGTGAAGTTTCGCCGCAAGTGGCCGCTCGGCAGCATCAACCGGGGCTACGTGCATCCGTTTCACCCGATACCGGCGATCGTGCTGGCCTGCCTGTGCGCCGCGACCTATTTCGCCACTTATCTCGGCTATGGCGCCTCGCTGCTGTCGATCATGGCGTTCTACATCGTCGCGTCGATCTGGTTCGCGCTGCATCGCTACAAATACGTCAAGCGCGGCGACCAGTTCACGATGAACTGGCCACGCCCCAAGGACTACTGATGCGCGTGCATTGAAACCGGCAAAAAGCAGTGGCAACGGCGCGGGCGGCTCATACCGCCCGCGCCGCATTCGCTAATGGAGATTCCCCTATGTCAGTCGCAGGCATCGCTCTCACCACGGCGTTCGCCGCGGCGCTCGCCACCTTTTACCGGCGTGAGCGCGAGGCGTTCAGGGCGCAGCGCCGCACCTTGTTCGATGGTTGCTTTGCGCTGTTCGACCATGCCACCCTGACGCAGGACGACGTCGCCTTTCCCGTGCTTACGGGTTCGTATCAGGGGCACAGCGTCCGCATCGAGCCCATCGTCGATCAAGTCGTGTTCCGGCAGGTGCCGTCGCTCTGGCTCGTCGTGTCCGTGAGGCGGGACTTGCCCGTGGCCGGGACCTTCGATCTGCTCGCGCGCAGGGCGAACGTCGAATTCTGGTCGCAGGCGGGCGCGCTGCCTCTGCACGTGCGGCTACCCCATGACTGGCCGGGCCATACCTCGCTCAAATCCGATCATCAGGTTTCCGAATCGCTGCTGGGCGTACTCGATCCGCACGTCAGGGAACTGTTCTCCGACCCGCGCTCGAAAGAGCTGGTCGTGATGCCGCGCGGCGTGCGCGTCGTCTACCAGGTCCAGGCGGCGGACCGCAGCGAGTACCTGGTGCTGCGCCGCGCGACCTTTCGCGGCGCGCAGGTGAGCGTCGCGCTGCTCGAGTCGCTGCTCGAGCGCGCGACGACCGTATGCGCCGATCTGATGCGAGGAGGCGATCATGCCAATGCCTGAAGCCGACGCGGCGGCAGAAGCCATCATGCCAATGCCTGAAGCCGACGTGGCGGCAGAAGCCATCGACGCCACCGCCGACGAGGCCCGCGAGCGGCCACGGGAGCCGGCCATGCGCCGCCCCCTGCATCCGCGCCTCGTGCTGGCCGCAGCGGTGCTGCTGCCGGGCGCAGGGCAGGTCCTCAACCGCATGCCGACACGCGCGCTCATCATGGTGTTCTTCATGCTGTTGCTGGGCTTCCTGACGCTGCAGCTCGCCGCGCCCGAACGCTCGTTCGTGGGCCGTCACGCGGGCGGCATCTTCGTCTATGCGATCGCCGTGCTCGACGCCTATGCGGTGGCGCGATATCGCTGGGAATGCTTCAGGCAACGCGCGCACACGGATGGTGCGTAGCGGGCCGGTCGCTTTGGGCTACCCACCGGGAGGTAGTTCTTACCCCGCGAGCAATACGCCCGATGGGGTTCCTGACAGGAAATAAAGTTTATTGGTGTTGACAGCGGAAATTCCGCTAGCTACTTTTGATTCACGTTCACTCCAGTCGAGAATCAGGTGGCCCTCATGTCAGAAACGCGCCGCTTTACACTGACGTTGTCATGCCCCGACCGGGTCGGCATTGTCGCTGCAGTCAGTGCGTTCATCGCCGAGCATCACGGTTGGATCATCGAGGCAACGCATCACGCCGACGAAATCGAGAAGCGCTTTTACATGCGGCACGAGATCGCGACCGACTCGCTGCCCATCAGCATCGAGACTTTTCGCGAGCGCTTCGCGCGCATTGGCCGCGAATTCTCGATGGACTGGAAAGTGACCGACCATTCGCAAAAGAAGCGTGTCGTGATCCTCGTCTCGAAGCTCGAGCATTGCCTGTACGACTTGCTCGCGCGCTGGAAGGCCGGCGAGCTCGACATCGAGATCCCGTGCGTGATCTCGAACCACGAAACGTGGCGCAGCTTCGTCGAATGGCATGGCATTCCGTTTCACTACGTGCCCGTGACGCCCGAGACCAAGCAGCAGGCCTACGACCAGGTGCAGCGCCTGTTCGAGGATGCGCGCGCCGACACCATGGTGCTCGCGCGCTATATGCAGGTGCTGTCGCCCAAGCTCTGCGCGGCGTATCCGGGCCGCATCATCAATATCCATCATTCGTTCCTGCCGAGCTTTGTTGGCGCGAAGCCGTACCACCAGGCATATACGCGCGGCGTCAAGCTCACGGGCGCGACCTGCCACTACGTGACGGAAGAGCTTGACGAAGGCCCGATCATCGAGCAGGACGTGATCCGCGTGCGCCATTCGGACCGGCCCGACGACCTCGTGCGTCTGGGCCGCGACATCGAGAAGGCCGTGCTGGCCCGAGGCTTGCGTTATCACCTCGAAGACCGCGTGCTGATACACGGCAACAAGACCATCGTGCTGCGCTGAAGCGGCCCGCAGTCAGCCTCGCAGTCGGGCCCGTAGTCGGCCCTGGCTGTCCAACCCGGTTTGCCCGCGCGGTGTGCGCGCGGGCGAGAACAAGGAGTGAGCCATGCCGTGGCGTCTCGTGCGTTTTGCCATGTCGAAGAAGCACCCCGAGCCGAGGATGTTCACCCGGCATGACACTTTGCGCAGTTCTTATGACGTTGTGATCATCGGCGCGGGTGGCCACGGGCTCGCGAGCGCGTACTACCTCGCCCGCGAGCACGGCATCAAGAACGTGGCGGTGCTGGAGAAGGGCTATATCGGCGGCGGCAATACGGGTCGTAACACCACGATCATCCGCTCGAACTACCTGACGCCCGAGGGCGTGCAGTTCTACGATACGTCGGTCAAGCTGTGGGAGGACCTCTCGCAGGACTTCGATCTGAACCTGTTTTATTCGACGCGCGGCCACTACACGCTCGCGCATACGGACTCGGCCATGCGCACGATGCGCTGGCGCGCGGAGGTCAACAAGCACTTCGGCGTGGACTCGGAGGTGGTCGGTCCGAAGGCGGTCAAGCAGGCTGCGCCGATGATCGACCTCTCGTGCGGCGGCGTGGCGCCCATTCTGGGGGCGCTGTATCACGCGCCGGGCTCGGTCGCGCGCCACGATGCCGTGGCATGGGGCTACGGACGCGGCGCCGACCAGCGCGGCGTCGAGATACATCAGCAAACCGAAGTGCTCGGCATCGACGTGGTGGGCGGCAAGGTGAAGGGCGTGAAGACCTCGCGCGGCTATATCTCGACCAACAAGGTGCTGTGCGCGGTGGCGGGCTCCACGCCGCGCATCACCGACATGGTCGGGCTGCGCACGCCGATTTACATTCACCCGCTCCAGGCGATGGTGAGCGAGCCGCTCAAGCCCTGGCTCGATCCGATCCTGGTCTCCGGGAGCCTGCACGTCTATATCAGCCAGTCGGCGCGTGGCGAGCTCGTGATGGGCGCGTCGCTCGATCCCTACGAGCTGCACGCCACGCGCTCGACGCTCGATTTCGTGGAAGGGCTCACGGCGCACATGCTCGAGATGTTCCCGTTCCTCTCGAACGCGAAGGTCATGCGCCAGTGGGCCGGCATGGCCGACATGACGCCGGACTTCGCGCCCATCATGGGCAAGACCCCGGTGGAAGGCTTCTATCTGGACTCGGGCTGGGGCACGTGGGGCTTCAAGGCCACGCCGGTGTGCGGCAAGACCATGTCGTACACCGTCGCGAACGACACGAACCATTCGCTGATCACCGGCTTCACCCTCGATCGCTTCAGCCGCTACGCGCTGACCGGCGAGAAGGGTGCGGCGTCGGTCGGGCACTGAACGGAGGGCACGACGATGAAGATCATGACCTGTCCCGTGAACGGCGCGCGCCCCGTTTCCGAGTTCGTCTATTGGGGCGAATTGCGCGCCATGCCGGACCCGGCGAAGGCGACCGACGCCGAGTGGGCCGACTACGTGTACTGCCGCAACGGCGCCGCGGGCGTGAAGAAGGAATGGTGGTGCCATACACCGAGCAACACCTGGTTTATCGCCGAGCGTGACACCGCGAAGGATCGTGTCATCCGCACGTATCTGAACGACGAGGAGGCGTAAATGCGTCTGGCACCGCATGCAGGCGAATGGATCGATCGCAGCAAGCAGATCGAATTCGGCTTCGAAGGGCAGCGTTACGTCGGCTTTGCAGGCGACACCATCACGAGCGCCCTGTGGGCGTCGAAGGTCTCGGTGCTCGGGCGCAGCTTCAAGTATCACCGCCCGCGCGGCGTGCTCTCGCTCGCGAACCACGACGTGAACGCGATGTTCCAGGACGGTGCGCGCCTGAACGTGCGCGCCGACGTGACCGAGCTGATCGCGGGCGCGAACTGGCACGCGGTCAACACCACGGGCGGCGTGGCCGCCGACCGTGGCCGCTGGATGGGCAAGCTCGCGCCGTTCCTGCCGGTGGGCTTCTACTACAAGGCGTTCTACAGCAAGCGCTGGTTTCCGCGCTGGGAACGCATGTTCCGCAAGATGGCCGGGCTCGGCACGGTCGATCTCAAGGCGCCGCACGTGCGCACGCCCAAGCGTTATGGGTTTTGCGACGTGCTCGTGATCGGCGCGGGGCCGTCGGGTCTCGCGGCGGCGCTGGAGGCGGCGCAGCAGGGCGCGGACGTGGTGATCGTCGACGAGAATGCGCGCTCGGGCGGCAGCGGGACGTATCAGGCGGGCGGCGACATGGAGCGTCTGGAAGCGGTGCGCGCGCTCGAAGCCCAGGTCCGTGCACATCCGCGCGTGCGCATGTTCAACCGCACGCTGGCCGCGGCCTACTATGCGGACCACTGGGTGCCGCTCGTCGAGCCCGGGCGCATCACCAAGATGCGCGCGAAGGCGGTCGTGGTGGCCAGCGGCGCCTTCGAACAGCCCGCCGTGTTCCGCAACAACGACCTGCCGGGCGTGATGCTCGCCTCGGCGGCACAACGGCTCGCGTGGCGCTATGGCGTGGCGCCGGGACAGCGCGCGGTGGTGCTGGGCGCGAACGCCGACGCCTATCGCGCGGCGCTCGACATGCTGGAGCGCGGCATCAAGGTGAAGGCGCTGATCGACTTGCGCGCGACGCATCGCTGCGGCGCTCTCGCCCGCGAGCTGGAGGTGCGCGGCGTGGAGGTCATCGGGGCGAGCTGCGTGACCGAGGCGGTGCCCGACACCGACGGCGCCAGGCTTGCGGCGGTGCGCGTGGACCCGATGCCGCCCGCGGGCATGAGCGTTTCGCACGACCACACCCGCCAGATCGAATGCGACACGCTGCTGATGAGCGTGGGCTGGGCGCCGGCTGCGAATCTGCTTTACCAGGCCGGCACGGCGATGCGTTACGACACGGGCGTCGAGCAGTTCGTCCCGGAGCGGCTGCCTGAAGGCGTGTTCGCGTGCGGCCGCGTGAACGGTGTGTATACCTTCGAGAGCAAGCTGCAGGACGGCCGCCGCGCTGGCGCTCACGCCGCCGGGCATGCGGGCGCCGCGGTGTCTTCAGACGGTAAGGTATCCTTTGCAATTGCCGCCGAGCCGGAATCGCCATCGCACGCCTGGCCGATCGTGCCGCATCCTGCGGGCAAGAACTTCGTCGACTTCGATGAAGACCTGCAGCTGAAGGATTTCGAAAACGCCGTGCAGGAAGGCTTCGACAACATCGAGCTGCTCAAGCGCTTCTCGACCAACGGCATGGGGCCGAGCCAGGGCAAGCACTCGAACATGAACGGCCTGCGCATTCTCGCGCGCCTGACCGGCAAGGCGCCCCAGGAAGTGGGCACGACCACGGCGCGCCCGTTCTTCCATCCCGTGCCGATGGCGCTGCTCGCCGGCCGCGGCTTCAACCCCGAGCGCCGCACGCCGATTCACGCGCAGCACGAGCGCCTGGGCGCGAAGTGGATGCCGGCCGGCGTCTGGCAGCGGCCCGAGTACTACGCGGTGGCGGGCAAGGACCGTGCGCGCTGCATCCAGGAAGAGGTGCAGGCGGTGCGCACGGGCGTGGGCATGATCGACGTGGGGACGCTCGGCAAGCTCGAAGCGCGCGGGCCGCAAGCCGCGCAGTTTCTCGAGCGTGTGTACGTGTCCAAGTACGCGGGGCTGAAGCCGGGCATGACGCGCTATGCGCTCATGTGCGACGAAGCCGGCGTGGTGATCGACGACGGCGTAGTCGCACGGCTCTCCGACGATCACTTCTACTTCACGACGACGACATCGGGCGCGGCGGCGATCTACCGCGAGCTTTCACGCCTGAACACGATCTGGGGCCTCGATTGCGGCATCGTCAACGTGACGGGCGCCTATGCGGCCATCAACCTCGCGGGTCCGTACTCGCGCGCCGTGCTCGCGAAGCTGGTCGATCTCGATTTGTCGTCCGAAACATTCCCGTATCTCGGCATCCGCGTGACGGGCATCGCGCTGGGCGCGAACCGCGTGCCGGCCAGACTGATGCGCGTGGGCTTCGTCGGTGAATGGGGATACGAGATTCACATTCCCGCCGAATATGGCGCGGCATTGTGGAGCGCGATTCAGGAAGCGGGCAAGGAGTTCGGCATCCGGCCATTCGGCGTCGAGGCACAGCGGCTCTTGCGGCTCGAGAAGGGCCACGTGATCGTGAGCCAGGACACCGACGGCCTGACGACGCCGCGCGATGCCGCCATGGAGTGGGCGGTCAAGATGGACAAGCCGTTCTTCGTGGGACAGCGCAGCCTGCAGGCCATCGGCAGCCAGCCGCAGCAGCAGCGCCTCGTGGGCTTCGCGCTGGACGACGGCGTCAAGAACGAGGCCTTGCGCGAGTGCCATCTGGCGATCGAAGGCACCGAGATTGCGGGCCGCGTAACCAGCGTGTCGTGGAGCGAGACGCTGCAGAAGACCATCGGCCTCGCGTTCGTGCGGCCCGCGATGGCCACGCCAGGCACGCGCATCCGCTTTCGTCTGAGCGACGGCACCATGGTGTCCGCCACGGTGGTGCCCACGCCGTTCTACGACCCTGACAACGCGCGCCAGAAAGACGCCGCACCCGCGCACGCCACTGCACCGAGGGAGGAGACCGCATGAGCGCAGCGAACCCGTCAAGCGCAGCCCATGTCTTGCTGCGCACGAGCCCCGTACGCGACGCACGGCACGGCGCCGAGCCGCAGTGGGGCGTGGTCGAGAACATGCAGATCGCCGAGCGCTTCGGCGCGAACGACGATGCGCGCGCACGCAGCGCCGGCATCGCGGACGTCTCGCACCTGTCCCGCATGGGCTTCAAGGGCCAGGGCGTGGCCGCCTGGCTTGCGGATCAGGGTCTGCCCTTGCTGAGGCAGCCCAACACGTGGGCGCCGCTTGCAAGCGGCGGGCTGATCGCGCGCCTGGGCCTCACCGAGTATCTGATCGAGGACGGCTTGAGCGGCCGCGCCTCGGCCAAGCTGGCCCACCGCGAGCCGGCGCTGCGGGTCTATCCGGTGCTGCGCCAGGATCTGGCGCTGGTGCTGTGCGGCGAGGCGATCGATGAGCTTTTGCTGCAGACCTGCAACGTCAACTTTCGCGCGCTGGACCTCGCAACCCGCCCCGTCGTGCTGACTTCGATGGCGGGAGTCGCCGTCACCGTCCTGCCGGGCGAGCGGTTGGGCCGGCCGTACTACCGTGTGTGGGCCGACGGCACGTACGGCGTGTACTTGTGGGAAACCCTTGGCGGCATCGCTGCCGAACTGGGAGGCGGGCCGGTCGGTCTCGCCGTGATAGACGAAATCGACCAGGCACCATCGCAGTAGGCCCGTACCAAGGCCGCATCAGGCTCAGCAGGCAGCTGGCGGAGGTACCCGGCGCAATCAGGCGCCAGGCGCTTCCTCGACACCGTAATCACGACGCTTGAGGACAATCGACATGACACCCGCAGAAGCCAAGCAGTTCCTTGCAGACAACGACGTCAAGTACATACTCGCGCAATTCGTCGACATTCACGGCGTCGCGAAGACGAAGTCCGTGCCCGCCGCCCACCTCGACCTGATCCTGACCGATGGCGCGGGCTTCGCCGGCTTCGCGGTGTGGGGCCTCGGCATCGATCCGCAGGGGCCGGACTTCATGGCGGTGGGCGACCTCGACACGCTCACGCTCATGCCGTGGCAGCCGGGCTACGCCCGCATCGCTTGCGACGGCTACGTGAAGAAGGAGCCGTGGCAGTTCGAAAGCCGCGTCACGCTGAAAAAGCAGGTCGCGCGCCTGCAGGAGCGCGGCTGGATCCTGAACACCGGCCTCGAGCCCGAGTTTTCGCTGCTGCGGCGCACCGAGGACGGCCGCATCGTGCCGTGCGACGACACGGATGCACTGCCCAAGCCGTGCTACGACTACAAGGGCCTGTCACGCTCGCGCGTATTTCTCGAGCGCCTGACCGAGTCGCTGATCAAGGCCGGCATCGACGTCTATCAGATCGATCACGAGGACGCAAACGGCCAGTTCGAGATCAACTACACCTACTCGGACTGCCTGAAATCCGCGGATTCGTATGTGTTCTTCAAGATGGCGGCGGCGGAGATCGCCAACGAGCTCGGCCTCATTTGCTCGTTCATGCCCAAGCCATTTTCGAACCGGCCGGGCAACGGCATGCATATGCACATGTCGATCTCGGACGGCGAGCGCAACCTCTTTGCCGACAAGCACGACGAGCGTGGGCTCGGGCTCACGAAGCTCGCCTATCACTGGACGGCCGGACTGCTCAAGCATGCGGCGGCGCTCGCGGCGATCTGCGCGCCCACGGTCAACTCGTACAAGCGCCTCGTGGTAGGGCGCTCGCTGACCGGCGCCACGTGGGCGCCGGCTTATGTGAGCTATGGCGACAACAACCGCTCGTCGATGGTCCGCATTCCGGGCGGGCGCATCGAGCTGCGCCTGCCCGACGCCGCCTGCAACGCGTATCTGGCGACGGCCGCCGTGATCGCCGCCGGCCTCGACGGCGTGAACAACAAGCTCGAGCCCGGCGAGCCGTGCAACCTGAACCTCTATGAGATGTCACCGCAGGAGCTGCGCCAGCGCGAAATCAGCATCTTGCCGCAGAACCTCCAGGATGCGCTGCGCGAGCTCGAACGCGACGAAGTCATGATGGAGGCGCTCGGCCCGGCCGGCACCGAGTTCCTGCGCCTGAAGCACATGGAGTGGATCGAGTACATGCGCCATGTGTCGGACTGGGAGCAGAAGACCTACCTCGAGTTTTTCTGAACTGGCTTACATGCAGCGGCGTGGCGCCCGCGCGGGCGCAGCTACGCCAGCCGTCCATGAAACGCAGGAAATACGTGCAGGAGAGCACTCATGTGTGGAATTGTAGGATTGCTTATCAAACAGCCGGCGTTGCGTGAGCGGCTGGGCGAGCTGATGGTGCCCATGCTGCTCGGCATGACCGAGCGCGGGCCCGATTCGGCGGGGCTGGCCGTGTTCACGGAGCCGGTGGGCGAAGAGGCTCGCAAGATCAGCCTCTATTCCGGTCTCACGGAAGCGGCCGAGGACTTCAACTGGCAAGGGCTCGCGCACGAGATGAACACCCATCTGGGCGCCGGCGCGTCGGTTCACGCGAAGGGCAATCACGCGGTGCTCACCGTGAGCATCGCGCCGGAGACCGCGAAACGCTGGATCGCCGAGCAGCATCCGAAGCTGCATATCCTCTCGACGGGCCGCGCGATCGACCTCTACAAGGATATCGGCACGCCAAAGGAAGTGTCCGACCGCTATGCGTTCAAGAACCTCACGGGCACGCACCTCGTCGGCCACACGCGCATGGCGACCGAGTCGGCGGTGACGCCGGACCGTGCCCACCCGTTCACGGCGGGCGAGGACTTCTGCCTCGTGCACAACGGCTCGCTCTCGAATCCCTTTGGCGTGCGCCGCATGCTCGAACCGCACGGCATCCACTTCGATACCGACAACGACACCGAGGCGGCCTGTCGTTTCCTCGAGTACCGGCTGCGCGAGGGTGACGATCTCGAAGTGGCGCTGCAACAGGGCTTCGAGCAGCTCGACGGCTTCTACACGTTCCTGATGGGCACGCCCGACAAACTCGCGCTGATCCGCGATCCGTTCGCGTGCAAGCCCGCGGTGGTGGCCGAGACCGACGACTACGTCGCGATCGCCTCCGAGTTCCGCTCGCTGGCCCATCTTCCCGACATCAAGCATGCAAGCGTGTTCGAACCGGCTCCCGAGGAGATGTACGTATGGAAAGTGTGAACTTTGACCTGGCAAGCACGTCGGTGACCGAAGTCAACCGGTTCTTGCACAAGGAGGCCGCCGGCCAGGCCGTGCAGGCCGTGCGCATCGCGAACCCCGATGGCGCCCACAACATCGCGGTCGGGCTCGACCTGCCGATCGAGGTCGAGATCGACGGTCACGCCGGCTACTACGCGGCCGGCATGAACAAGGAGGCGAAGGTGACCATCGCGGGCAGCGCGAGCACCGGCGTGGCGGAAAACATGATGAGCGGGCGCGTGCACGTGAAGGGCTTCGCGTCGAATGCGGCGGGCGCGTCGGCGCAAGGCGGCCTGCTCGTGATCGAAGGCGACGCGGGGCTGCGCTGCGGCATCTCGCTCAAGGGGGCCGACATCGTCGTGAAGGGCTCGGTGGGCAGCTTCTCGGCCTTCATGGCGCAGGCTGGCCGGCTGGTGATCTGCGGCGATGCAGGCGACGCCCTGGGCGACTCGTTATACGAAGCGGTGCTGTACGTGCGCGGCAACATCAAGTCGCTGGGCGCGGACGCACGCGAAGAGCCGATGACGGCGGCCGACATCGAAGCGGTGGCGCAACTGCTGCGCGCGGCGGGCCCCGCATTCTCCGGCTTCCAGGCGAGGGAGTTCAAGCGCATCGCCTCGGCCCGCTCGCTCTATCACTGGAATGCCGACGCGAACCAGGAATATTGACCCAAGGATCCCGACCATGGAAATCAAGCCCATCCACCTGAAGCAACTGGCCACCGAAGAATCCTGGGGCTTCGACCGCAAGACGATCAACTATATCCAGAACGCCGCGGCGCACGGGCTGTACGAGATCCGTGGCCTTGGCGCGAAGCGCCACGTGCCGCACTTCGACGACCTGCTGTTCCTTGGCGCGTCGCTGTCGCGCTACCCGCTGGAAGGCTATCGCGAGAAGTGCACCACGAAGACCGTGCTCGGCACGCGCTTCGCGAAGAAGCCCATCGAGCTCGCGATCCCGATCACGGTGGCGGGGATGAGCTTCGGCGCGCTCTCCGCGAACGTGAAAGAGGCGCTGGGGCGCGCGGCGACCGAAATGGGCACCTCCACGACCACCGGCGACGGCGGCATGACCCCGGAAGAGCGGCGCTCCTCGAAGACGCTCGTCTATCAATGCCTGCCGTCGCGCTACGGCTTCAACCCCGACGACGTGCGCAAGGCCGACGCGATCGAGGTGGTGATCGGCCAGGGCGCGAAGCCGGGCGGCGGCGGCATGCTGCTCGGGCAAAAGATCTCGCCGCGCGTCGCGAAGATGCGCACGCTGCCCGAAGGCATCGACCAGCGCTCGGCCTGCCGCCATCCGGACTGGACCGGCCCTGACGATCTGCTCATCAAGATCCAGGAACTGCGCGAGATCACCGACTGGGAGAAGCCGATCTACGTGAAGGTGGGGGCGACGCGCACCTTCAACGACGTGAAGCTCGCCGTGCACGCGGGGGCGGACGTGATCGTGGTGGACGGCATGCAGGGCGGCACCGCGGCCACGCAGACCTGCTTCATCGAGAACGTCGGGATTCCTACGCTTGCGGCGTTGCGCCAGGCCGTGGACGCGCTCGAGGATCTGAACATGAAGGGCACGGTGCAGCTCATCATTTCAGGCGGCATCCGCAGCGGCGCGGACGTGGCGAAGGCGTTGGCCATGGGCGCCGATGCGGTGGCGATCGGGCAGGGCGTGCTGGTCTCGCTGGGCTGCAACAGCGCCTCGTATGTCGAGAACGGCCAGCATGTCCAGGTGCTCGACGACTACGCGAACCTGGGGACGGCGCCGGGCTATTGCCACCACTGCCACACCGGCAAGTGTCCCGTGGGTATCACCACGCAGGACGCGGTGCTGCAGGAGCGGCTGCAGCCCGATGTGGGAGCCAAGCGTCTGCGCAACTATCTGAAGACGCTGAACATGGAGCTGACGACGATCGCGCGCGCCTGTGGCAAGCAGAACGTGCATCACCTCGAGCCGGAGGATCTCGTCGCGCTCACGGTCGAGGCCGCGGCGATGGCGCGTGTGCCGCTCGCGGGCACCAACTGGATCCCGGGCGTGGTCTGATTCGCGATGACGGCGCAGATCATCGATGGGAAACACCTTGCGCGGCGTTTGCGGGCGCGCTTTCGCGAGCGCGTCGCCGCGCTGTCCATGCGCGGCGTCGTGCCGGGTCTCGCCGTGGTGCTGGTGGGCGACAATCCGGCCTCGCAGGTCTATGTCGCGAACAAGGTGAAGGCGTGCGAGGAGAGCCGCGTGCGCTCGTTCATGCACCGGTTCCCCGCCACCTGCACGGAAACGGAGTTGCTCGAGCGCATTGGCGAGCTGAATCTGGACCCGGCCACGCACGGCATCCTCGTGCAATTGCCGCTGCCGCCACAGGTCAACGTGCGGCGCGTGCTGGAGAGCATCGTCGTCGACAAGGACGTGGACGGCTTTCATCTCTACAACGTTGGCGCGCTCGTGGTCGGCAATTCGATCTTTCCGCCCTGCACACCCTACGGCGTTCAGCTGCTGCTGGAAACCACGGGCATTGACGTGGCGGGCAAGAACGTGGTGGTGGTCGGCGCGAGCAACATCGTCGGCAAGCCGATGGCGCTGATGCTGTTGCAGAAGGAAGCGACGGTCACCATCTGCCATGCGAAGACGCGTGACCTCGCGCATCACACGATCCATGCGGATATCCTCGTGGTGGCGGCGGGCAAGCCGGGGCTCATCAAGGCGGAGATGGTGAAGGAAGGCGCGATCGTGATCGACGTGGGGATCAACCGGCTTGCGGATGGGCGGATCGTGGGCGACGTCGATTTCGAAGCGGTGCGCGAGCGCGCCTCGTGGATCACGCCGGTGCCCGGCGGCGTGGGGCCGATGACCGTGACCATGCTGATCGAGAACACGCTGCGCTCGGCGGAGCGCTTCGCGCAGGGCGAGGCGTTTCATCCGGCACAGCCGTTCTGGCAGGTACCGGCGCGCTAGTGCGGAGGGTGCTGCGGGCGCACGCGGCGACATCAGGGGAAAGGAGCCGCTGTGCCCGAGTTCAAGAGGATGCCGGAAGATGAAGCAGGCGCCGCGTTCGACGCGGCGCACCGGCACGCGCTGGAATTTCATCGTACCCGCGCGACGCGCCCGCCTGCAGCAACGGCGGGCTTCGCGGCGCTGCTCGAAGCGTTGGGCGGACCCACGCCCGAGAGTGGCATGCCCGCGAGCGAAGCGATCGAGCAACTGGCCGCGGCGGCCGGTCCCGGCTTGATGGGAACGGCGGGCCCGCGCTTTTTCGGCTGGGTCGTGGGCGGGTCGCATCCGGCCGGGGTTGCGGCCGACTGGCTGACGAGCGTCTGGGGGCAGAATGCGGCCTGCTATGAAGGCGCGCCGGCGGCCGCCGTGGCCGAGCAGGTGGCTGCGCAATGGCTGGTCGACCTGTTGGGGCTGCCGGCCGAGTGCTCGGTGGGCATCACGACGGGCGCGACGATGAGCAATTTCGTGTGCCTCGCGGCGGCGCGTGGCGCGCTGCTGCGCCGGATGGGGTGGGATGTCGAGGCGGACGGCCTGTTCGGGGCGCCGCCTATTGCTGTTTTCATCGGCGAGGACGCGCACGCGAGCGTGCTTGCCGCGCTGCGCTATCTGGGGTTTGGGGAGCGCAGGCTGGTAAGGATTGCTACCGATGAGGCGGGGCGGATGCAGGTTGACGCGCTGCGCGCCGCGCTCGCGCATTGCCGCGGGCCGCATCTTGTGATTGCTCAGGCGGGTCATATCATGACCGGCGCGTTCGATCCCATCGCGGAGATTGCGGCGCTCACGCATGAGCGCGGCGGCTGGCTGCATGTGGATGGCGCATTCGGGTTGTGGGCGAGGGCCTGCCCGGCGCGCGCGGCGCTCGCTGTTGGTGTGGAACAGGCGGACTCCTGGGCGACCGATGCGCACAAATGGCTGCAGGCGCCATACGAATGTGGTTGTGCGTTTGTGCGCGATGCTGACGCGCATCGGCGGGCGATGACGATTGGTGCGGGCTATCTGCCGCCCGCTGAAGAGGGTGGGGTGCGCGATCCCGTGCATTACGCGCCGGAACTCTCGCGGCGTGCGCGCGGCTTTGTGTTGTGGACGTTGCTGCGCGCGTTCGGCCGGCGTGGCATTGCGGCGATGATTGAGCGGCATTGCATGCTTGCGGAGCGGCTGGCGCGCCGTTTGGCCGGCGAAGCTGGCATCGCGGTGCTCAATGAGGTCGAGTTGAACCAGGTGGTCGTGCGGTTCGGGGCGCATGAGCCCGCTTCTCTTGGTGATGCACTCACCGATGCTGCGATCGCACGTATCCAGCAGGATGGCGTGTGCTTTGCGCTCGGCGCGCAGTGGCGAGGGCGCCGTGTGATGCGTGTTTCTATCATTGCCTGGTCAACCACTGAGGACGATGTCGAGCGTGCCGCCGATTCCATGATCGCAGCGTGGCGTAAGGTTCGGCCAGTCAGCATTAGCGAAAGGGGCGTTGCTGTGAACGCCTAAGTATCGATTGGTGTCGCCGGCTTTAAGGCGTTGGCCTTAACCT
>NZ_BAYD01000162.1 GCF_000685075.1 Paraburkholderia oxyphila NBRC 105797 | reverse complement strand
TTAAGGCCAACGATCCAAACCGCGACAACGCATCAAGAACAGATTACTTACGCCGCCGCTCGCCGGCGCCCCCCACCGCCAGATCAATAACAGGCGCCCCCTGCTCAATAAGAAAATCCCGAAACAACCCAGTAACCTGGGAAATTCTCCGATCCGCCAGCGTCACCACATACCATTCCCGCTCAACGGGATTCCCCGGAAACGGCAACTGCTTCAACAACCCAGCCCGCAACTCCAGCGCACAAGCATGCCGCGACAAAAACGCTACCCCGAGCCCGGCCTCCGCCATCTGCTTGATGGCCTCATTACTCGATAATTCGGACCCCACATGAAACCGGTGCCCAGACGCCTTAAAAAGCCCCTCGACGGTCGTCCTGGTCCCCGCCCCACGCTCGCGCACCAGCAAATGCGCCGACTCCAGATCCTTCATTGAAACGCGCTTGCGCTGCACCAGCGGATGCTCCGGCGCAGCCACAAACACCATCGGATGCTTGGCGAATTCCGCGGCATGCGTCCGCAACTCCTTCGGCGGACTCCCCATAACAGCCAGATCGATCTCATGCGTAGCCAGCATGCGAATGATCTCCTCACGATTACCCACCTTGAAATACGTCTTCACATGAGGCCGCGTAGCCGTAAACCTCACAAGCAGAGGCGGAATCAGATACTCCGCCGTCGTAATCGCACCAATACGCAATGTGCCGCCCAACTCCCCCTTCAGCGCCGCCACCTCATCGCCCGCATCTCGCCACAGATGCAAGATCTCACGCGCATAGCGGCCCACGATCTCGCCCGCCGTCGTCAGTTCCACGCCTCGCCCCACCCGTTGCAGCAATGCCGTGCCCACCGCTTCCTCCAGCAAGCGGATCTGCAACGATACGGCCGGCTGTGTCAGATGCAGTTCCTGCGCCGCGCGCGACACGCTCCCCATGCGCACGACCATATCGAGCGCCTTCAGTTGCCGGAACGTCGCCGCCTTTCCTATTAGTGAATGCATATAGGTCGCCTAGAAACATTAAATTGTTCTTTGGTACATGAAACGATATCCTGGAATCCAGTAGCGACACATTTGAACCGAATAAATTCTGGAGGACAACCGTGGCCACCATCCCTGAATTCCCCTCCAAGGCGCGCGCCGCTGACGCTCCGCGCATCCTCATCGTCGGCGGCGGCGCCGGTGGTCTGCAACTCGCCACGCGCCTCGGCAGCACGCTCGGCCGGCGCGGCCAGGCGCAGATCGTGCTCGTCGATCGTCTGCCGACGCACTTCTGGAAGCCGCTTCTGCATGAGGCCGCTTCCGGTCACCGCGATCCCGCCTCGCACACGATCGAATACGCGGCTCAGGCCAAGCGCCATGGCTTCGAGTTCGTCCAGGGCGAATTGCGCGCCGTCGATCGCGCTCGTCGCATCGCCACCATCGGCGCCGTGGTCGATCAGGATGGCGCCCAGATCGTTCCGCAACGGGAAATGCACTATCACGATCTCGTGCTGGCCGTCGGCAGCGTGACCAACTTCTTCAATGTGCCCGGCGCGGCGCGACACGCGCTCCCGCTCGAACATGTCGGGCATGCCGAGGATTTCCGCAAGAAGTTCCTGGCCGCGTGCGCCAAGGTCAATCACCTGGCCGATGCGCCCGCGGCACCGCCCGCACGGCCCGTGTGCATCAACGTGATCGGCGCGGGCGCGACCGGCGTGGAGCTGGCGGCAGCCCTGCGCCACGCAGTCGGCCAGCTCGCGGCGTATCGCTTCAGGGCGCTCGATCCCGTGCGCGATGTCCGCATTCGTCTGATCGAAGGCGCGCCGCGCGTGTTGCCGGTGCTCGACCCGCGCATTTCGGCGCGCACGCAGGCGCAGCTCGAGCGCCTGCATGTCGATGTGCTGACCAGCACGCGTGTGGCTCGCGTCGAAGATGATGCGATCGTCACCTCGAGCGGCGAGCGACTGCCCGCCGATATGACGATCTGGGCCGCCGGCGTGGCCGGGCCCGCGATGCTGCGCTCGATCGATGGACTGGCGCTCAGCGCGTCGAATCAGGTGATCGTGACGGATACCTTGCAAACGCCTGACGACGCGCACGTGTTCGCGTTCGGCGATTGCGCCGCCTGCCCGTCCGGTGCTTCGAGCGCGTATCTGCCGCCGCGTGCCCAGGTCGCGCACCAGCAAGCGGTCTACCTGAGCCAGGCATTCGCGCGGCGCCTGGCCGGCAAGCCGGTCGCGGGCTTCGTGTTTCGCGACGCCGGCACCGTGGTCTCGCTCGGCCAGTCCGGCGCGCTCTACCAGGCGGACCTTCGGGTGAGCGCGCGCTCGGTGATCGTCGACGGGCCGGCCGCGGCGGGTTTGTACCGGCTGCTGTATCGCAAGCACCTTTCTGGCGTGTATGGCATCGGACGTACGCTGCTCCAGACGCTCGGCCAGGTGCTGCACAGCTATGGCCGGCCCTCGATCAAGCTGCACTAACCATGGCGAACGGCGAAGCGCATCGGATCCACCACTCCCGATTTGCGCTTCGCCGCCACTCTAATGCAGATCGTCCGTGCGAGTATCCGACGTTTGAAACGTTCACATCCGCGCCGGGCAATGTAAGCGTTTTCAGTCGCAGGCGTTATCGGTGGTTCAGGCAGCGCGCCGCTCGGCCTCGATCGATTGCCAGGTGCTGCGGAACCACTCGGCAATCGCCACGTTCTGCTCGAACAGCGAGTACTTCACGCCGCCACCGTAGTCGGGCATATCGATCATGTCGGTCGTGATATAGCGCAGCGGGCTATCGGGCGTGTCGCGGTGGTGGCGCAGCACGCGGCGGACGATCTCCTTGCAGGGCGCCACGCGCCAGGCATGCCACGGCAGGTGCCACTCGCCCGGCGCCGGGCGGAAGAACGGATACTGGCAGGCGCGCCCGTAGGTGCCGCCTTCCTTGAGCTGCCACGGATTCTTCGGCCCGTTCGGCGACACGGGCCGGATCTGCAGCCAGTGAGTCATGTTCATGCCGATCCACTCGTCGATCACGTTGCCGGCTTCGTAGGGGTCGATCACGAAACGGCCCGCCTCCACGTCCTCGCGGATGCCGCTCACGTCCTGCTCTTCGGGGTTCTCCACTTTCAACAGCACGTGGGAGTGGTCGAGCACGAAGTTGAACGGCACACCACGCGCGCGGACCTGCCGCGCCACCGGCGAGATGCGGCGCAAATCCTCCGACCACATATAGATATGCACTTCGAAGCCGATCTCGATGCCGATCTTCTGGCCCAGCTCATGCGCATGCAGGTAGAAGTCCACGATTTGCCGATCGCTGACGACCTCACCGCTCGCATGGTGGCGGTACAGCATGATGTTGTGAAACTCGCCGCCAGCCTCCTTGCACAGGCGCAGGTTGCGTTCGAGCGTGGCCTCGTCGCGGCCGGCCGTGTATGACCACAGCCCGGTGCGGATCGGAATGCCGTGGCGCTCGGCGGCCCGCAGGTATTCGCGCTCCTCGCCGGGCTGCGGCATGCGGTCGAAGTGGTCGAAGACGCGCGACTCCTTGAGCATCCTGAACTGCTCGTCCACCGAGACGGGCCGCGTGTGCTGAACGCCACGGCCATTGCAGCCGATCGAAAACGTCATGATTCTGTTCTCCTGATGAATTTCCTTGAGGGTGCTGGCATCGCGTCCGGACGGCGTTCGCGCCGTGTCCGGACACTTGCCGCACGAAGGTCTATGCGCCGCACGCGTCGGCTGGCAGCCGCGCATCGCCTTGCGAGCCGGCCTGCGCCGCCTCCTGCGCGAGCAGCCGCTCGACCATGCGCCGGATTCGCGCCGGTGCGTTGTCGATACCGAGCCGCGTGTACTCGCGCACGCCGGTGCGCTCCTGTTCGCGCTGCACGTGCGCGAGCAGCGCCGCGTCCTCCTCGAACGTGAGCGTCATGAGCCGCGCGACGTCGGCCGAGACCGCGCTGTCGTGCGCGTGATAGTTGCGCAAGTGCAGCCAGAAGTAATGCGTGGTGGTCGCGGTTTCGGGCGTCAGGAAGTTGAAGCTGAACGAACGGAAGCCGCGATCCTTGTTGTCCTCGGTCGGCTCCGTGCCGCTGTCGATGCAGCCGAAGTCGACGTACGACGTCGAGGGCAGATGCAGGTAGTAGTACTGCCAGCGGTCGGTGAGTCCGCTGAAGTTGCCCATCTTCTCGACCAGCGGCACGGGCGGCGCGTTGTGGATCCAGCGCCACGCGAGCACATGCGACTCGCCCTGCTCGACCTTCACACCCACGTCCTCGCCCGAGGCATTGCCGATGGTGTTCTTGTGCACGTAGGTCGTGTGGGCGGGATCGACGAGGTTGTCGGTAATGTTCAGATAGTTCGAGCGGAAGTGCAGGTACTGGCCGTCCACGAGGCCCCAGTCAGGGTCACCGTAGTGCGGCACCTCGGCGATCGTGCCGGCGTCCGCGCGCGCGGGGTCGCCCATCCAGATCCAGACGGCGCCGTAGCGCTCGACGAGCGGAAAAGCGGTGACGCGCGCCGTTGGCGGAATATTCTGCTGGCCAGGCACGCGCACGCAGGTCCCGGTGCAGTCGAAAGTCATGCCGTGATAGCCGCATTGCACGTGGTCGCCCTTGAGCTCGCCGAGCGAGAGCGGCGCGAGCTTGTGCGGACAGCGGTCGACCAGCGCGACGGGCGTGCCGTCCTCGCGCCGATACAACAGCACCTGCTCGCCGAGCAGCGTGCGCGAGAGGAGCGTGCGCCCCACCTCGCGGCTCCAGGCCGCGACGTACCAGGCGTTCTTGACGAATGAGGTCATGGTTTCTCCGTTATTTATCTAGCGGAATACGAAGCGATGCGCTTGTCAGGCGTCCAGCACGAGCGTTTCCGTGTGCCAGCGCGAGACGCAGACGCACATCTGGTGCTCGCGCTCCTCGTCGCCGAGCGCATAGTCGCGGTGATCGGGCGTGCCTTCGAGCACACGCAGTGCGCACACGCCACACTCGCCGCGACGGCAATCGAACAGCGGGTCGAGGCCCCCGGCGATCATCGCGTCGAGGATCGATTGCCCGGGCGCCACCTCGAGCGTCCGCCCGCTGCGCCGCAGCTCGACGCGGCAGGCGCGGTCGCCGGATGCCGCCGTGGGTGCGCCGAACAGCTCGAAGTGCACGTGGTCCTCTGGCCATTGCAGCACGCGCGCCGTTGCGATGACGGCATCGATGAGCGGGCGCGGGCCGCACACATACAAGTGCCTGGCCAGATCGCCCGCGCCGCTCGCACCGATGACCTGCGCGAGCGGCATGCCGCGCGACGGATCGCCGTGATCGAAGTACAGATGCGCGTGGGCGCCGCAGGACTGCGCGACTTCATGCCGAAACGCGGCATCCTCCGGGGTACGGCAGGCGTAGTGCAACTGGAAGCGCGCGCTGGAGGCGGCCAGCGTACGCGCCATGGAGAGAATCGGCGTGATGCCGATGCCGCCAGCGATCAGCACCGTCTCATGAGGCCCCGCGTGCAGTGCAAAGTCGTTCTTTGGCAGGGTTGCGCGAATGCGGTCGCCGGGCCGCAGCGCATGCATGCGGCGCGACCCGCCGCGGCCGTTCGGCTCCAGCTTGACGGCGATTTCATACCGCCCGGACTGATCAGTACTATTGATCAACGAATAGCTGCGTTCGCCGTCGAGCGACGCGGTGGTTGTCTCCTGCGCGGCGGTTTGCACGCCAATGTGGGCGCCTGCCGAAAAGCCAGGCAGCGCGCCGCCGGCAGCGGACCTGAGCGTCAGGCCGCGAATTCCGGCGGTGAGCGGCACGCTCGCGACAACCTCGAGTTCGAGCGGCCAACGTGCGTGATGCGCGGGATGACTCTCATGCGTGGCATGCGGCTGGTGATTCATCTGCTGTTCTCCTGATGCGGACGCGAGCGCGCCCCCGGCAGCGCGCGGAGCGCGGGGCCGTGCGGACGAGCATCGAGTGTGTTGGGGACGGCGTGACGTCAACGCGACGTCAGCGTGAGGTCAGCGCGCAATCAGGCGGGGCGGTACGTTTGGCGTTGCGGTACTGAAGCGGCGCGGGCGCATGCTTGCGGCGCCATTGCAGAGGGACGCGCCGCACCGTGTGATGCCGTAGATCGGCTTTGCATGCGGATTCGACAGCGAGGCGCGGCATCTCCTCTTCCTCCAGATCGTTGTTGTGATGCGAGCGATGTGATCCGAGTATAGGGAGATCGATGCGGCGCGCGTAGCGGCGATTAAACAGCGCCCTGCTGCATTATTTGCAGCACCTGCCTGGGGGATGGGCGGAAGAATGCCGGGCCACGCCAGGCCGGACGTCAGGCCGGGCCACTTCAGGCCGGGCCACGCCAGGCCCGGCCACTTCAGGCCGGGCCACGCCAGGCCCGGCCACTTCAGGCCGCGCCGCGTCAGGCCGCACCGCGTCAGGCCGGGCCGAGTCAGACCGAGCCGCGTCAGGCCACGCGCGCTTCGGCCTCCAGCAGGCGCTCGAGCGCCTCCCCGAGCATCGCGAGCAGCGCGGTAGCGGCCGGCGGCAGCGCGCGCCCCGCGCGCACATAGAAGCCGAGTTCGGCGGCCGCCTGCTCGGCCTCGTCGAGCGGCACGAACGCGAGCCGGCCCGCCGCGCACACCTCGTCCAGACCGATGCGCGTCTGGAAGCCGATACCGGTCCCGCGCATGGCAAGCTGGCGCATCAGCTCGATGGCCCCGCTATGGACCACGGCGCGCACGGGCCGCCGCGCACGCGCCACGAGCGGCGCGAGAATCGCGTGCACGGCCACGTCGGGATTCGGCATGATGAGCCCGTATTCGGCGCACTCGTCGAACGTCACGCGCCTACGCGTTGCGAGCGGATGAGCGGGCGCCATCACCGCGCCCAGCCTGAACTGGCCGCTCGCCACGCAAGTGAGTTCGGGATGCTCGCTTATGGCGAACGCCGCGCCAATGTCTACATCGCCCGAAGCCACGCGCTGCGCGATGGACCCGGAGCCGAGCATGGAAACATGGAGCGCCACCTTCGGGTGCTGGCTCGCCATGCGGTCGAGCACGGCGGGCAGCAGCCCCTCACTGAGGCTTTCGGCGGCGGCCAGATGCACTTCGCCGCGCTCGAGCCCCTGGAGCCGTTCGATCTCGGCGACCACGCGCTGCTCGTCCTGCAGCACCGTCACCACGTGCTGCGCGAACAGGCGCCCCGCCTCCGTGAGGCGCAGGCCGCCGGGCAGGCGCTCGAACAGCGCCGCGCCCACCTCTTCCTCCAGATTGAGCAGTTGCCGGTTGACGGCCGAGCCGTCCACGTGCAAACGCCGCGCGGCCTCGCGAATGGAGCCGCAGCGGCAGATCATGTCGAAGTAGCGAATGGAGCGGGCATGGACGTTCACGCGGCGATACTAGCAGATCGACGCCCGGTTCATGAGGCCCGCTTGATAAACACCGCTTTACGAGGCTCCCTTGGGCTCGATGCCAGGCAGCGCCGCCAGCGCGCACTCCCAGATCTGCCGCGTGCGCAGCCACACGAGCTCGCGCCAGTCGGCGTCGGCGGGCAGGAACGACTCGAACAACGCGCGGCTGATCGCACGGCCTCGCGCGTCGTGCGGGTCGCCATACAGATGCAGCCAGTGGTCGTCACGCAAGGCCGTGTGCATGGGTGCTTCCGGATAGGTCCCGCATTCGATCACGAGCTGCATCAGGTGCGTGTCCGGCAACGCATCGAGCAAGGCCTGCGAGGCATAGCCCGTCGCCCGCGCCACCACGCCGGTCTCGCTGATGGCGGCATCCGCGTGCGTGAGCAGCGTATAGAGCCATGGGCCATAGAGATGCTGCGCGTCGGCCAGCGCCGGATACGCCGATTGCGCGATCGCCATCAGCATCGGATGGCCGAACGCACCCGCGCCCGTGTGCAGGTCGAACGAGATCGCGACCCGAGCCTGCTTGAGGAAGCGCTGCACGATCTCATGCAAGGTCCGGTTCGACCAGGTGGGCGCTTGCCCGCCATAGAAGAGTCCATCCGCATGGCGATACTGCCCCGCGCCCACGATCGCCTGCACGCCCGACCAGCCGAGCGATTCGACCTGGCTCGCGAGCAGCGCATCGGCCTGCTTGCGCTGCGGGCCATCGATATCGCGGCAGGCGTAAATCTCGTGCAACGCCTCATAGCGCGCATTGACCGGCAACTGCGCGCCGAAATCGACATAGTTGCGATTCAGATCGACGTTGTCTTCATTCACGCGCCTGACCCACGCGGTGCCCCACGGATTGATCAGGTGCACCATCATCACGGCCACATCATCAGGCAAGGTCCGCGCGGCCAGCTCGTGCAGCCACTGCGTCTGGCACGTGGAGCCGTAATAGCCCTCCACCCCATGCGTGCCCGAGATGGCGACCAGCACGCGAGACGCAGCCGGATCGCCGAGCCAGGCGACGTCTGTCGCGAGTGCTTCGCCCTTCGGGCCCTTGAGGGGGTGCGCATAGCTCGTTACGGTGGCGCCCGCCGCTTGCGCGGCGCGAAGGAAATGTTGGCGCTGAGCGTCGAAATCCGCTTCGACGGGAAAGCCTGGCTTCATGGAGTCCTCGGATCATCAAGCGTGTTGTGGGGTCGTGCCGTCCTGCGCGGGCTGCGCCGCTTCATGTGGGCGTCTCGGACAACGCCAGCGTAACGTTACCCGAAGGCCTCGCGCAACAGAGCAACACGCTGCCTTCGGGCGGCGGGTCGAGCGGCGCGGTGGTGTATTCGACGCCGCCTTCCGCCAACGGCGTGACACACGTATTGCAAATGCCGATGCGGCAACTGAAAGGCACCGCGTAGCCATGCTGCTCCGCGAGTTCGAGCAACGATTCGCAGCGCGTGTCCCACGCGACGGCGCGCGCATTGGGGTGGAATTTTACTATCGTTGCGTTTGCATCGATTTCCGGTTCGTTCTCGAGACGCTCTGCCACGACAGACGGTGCTTCCTGCGCTGGTTCTACCGCGGCATCGGCCTCCAGCACGGTAGCGGGGCCGAAGAACTCGTAGTGGATGCGTTCGCGCGCGACGCCGAGGCCACGCAGGAGCCGCCAGTTGGCCTGCATGAACGCGGGCGGTCCGCATAGATACACTTCGTAGTCGTCGAGGGGCAGCACGCGTTGCAAGGTCTCGCGCGAAATGAGCCCTTCGCTGTCGAACCTCTGTGCGAGACGGTCCTCGCCAGAAGGCTGCCGATAGCAGGCGTGCACATGCACATTCGGACACGCGGCCGCCACCGCCTCTACCTCGCGGCCAAACGCGTGCACCGCGCCGTTCTCGCAAGCGTGAATGAAGTACACGCGCCTATCCCGCGCCCCGTCCATCGCCCGCAACCGATGCAGCATGCTCACGAGCGGCGTCAGGCCCACGCCGCCGCTCATGAGCACGACCGGCCGCGTGGTGTCGTCGCCACACACGAACGCGCCCGCCGGTCCGGCCACATCGAGTTCGTCCCCCACCTGCACAGCGTCGTGCAGGTACGACGAGCCGCGTCCCGCCGGTACGTCGCCGCGGCCCGGTGGGGCCGGCTCGCGCTTGACCGAGATGCGCCAGCGCGCTGCGTCTGCGGGGTCCCCCGAGAGGCTGTATGTGCGCAACAGTCTTTCACCAGACGGCAAGGGCAAGCACAACGTAACGAACTGCCCCGCCACGAACGGCGGCAACGCCTCGCCATCGGCGGGCACGAGCTCGAATGAAACGATCGAGGCACTTTCGCGCCGCCGCCCGCTCACACGCAAGCGCCGAAAGCCCGATGGCGCGCGGCTCGCCAATGCCACCCCCGTATTGACGACATCATTCATTTCACTGCTCCGCGCGCTCGCGATTCACCAGATGAACCGGCACCGCCACGGGCCTTGCCTGATTTTCGGTTTGCTCTTCTGCTTGATTCTCGCGCTCGATCATCTGCCCAAGCGCGCGCCTGAAACGCAGCGGTCCCGCGTCGATCGCGAGATCGATGTTCGGCGTGCGCGCGTTCTGCATGCCCGCATGAACGGCCTGCAACACCACGCGGTCTTCTTCGAACGCATGGCGCACGTCCGCATCGAACTGGCGCGACACCTGCTCGTCGTCCGGCGCGAAGTTGCGCGTCTGGAACCAGTAATAACGCGTCTGCGCAGCATTCACTGGCGTCATGAAGTTATAGGAATTCATCAGGAACCCGTCGGCATGAAGCGGCGTGTCGTCGCCGCCCGTCCCCGCCGGCGTGAAAACGGCCTTGATGATCGCGTGCGACGGAAAGCGGACCTCGTAATGCTGCTTGCGGTCGCAACGCCCATTGAAGCGCACGAACTGCGCATAGAACGGCGCGACCTCCACGTCGCGCATCCAGCGCGAGACCGTCACGCCGTGAGCCGCAACTTCGGTCTTGAGCGGCTCGGCTTCGCAAGCCGCGTTGCCGAATGAAGACCGGTGCACCCACGCAACGTGCGAGGGGTCCAGCAGATTGTCGGTGACGTAAAGGTAATTGCAGTCCACCGTCATCGCGTCGCCGCGATTCACGCCCCAGGCCGGGTCGCCCCATTCGTCGATCTGGACGATCTTCGCGGGATCGGCCTCTGCCGGTTCGCCCATCCAGATCCAGAGCAGCCCGTAGCGCTCCGCCAGCGGGTAGCTGCGCACCTTCGCGCCCGGCGGAATCCTCGGGCTGCCCGGGGCGCGCACGCAGGCGCCCTCGCAATCGAACGTGAGGCCGTGGTAGCCGCACTCGACCTGATCGCCCACGAGCCGGCCCATCGAGAGCGGCAGCTTGCGATGCGGGCACGCATTTTCGAGCGCGACGGGCGTGCCGTCCTCGCGCCGATACAGCACGATGGACTCGCCCAGCAGGGTCACCGGCGCGAGTTCGCGCGTCACTTCCGCATCCCATGCCGCCACGTACCACGCATTCCTCAGAAACATTGCATTGCCTCCGCTAGTCCGTTTTCGTCTTTCGTCTGTTTGCGCCCTTTAGCTGCGCTGTGCAGGCCGCTCGCATCCGACTGGTTTCCAAGGATAAAAAACCCGAACACAAAAGAATAGATGTAAAAACCTGCGTGTTCGTTTAGAGTTTCTAAAACGTGAATAGCCGCCGATGACCTGGACGATGACGAAATGACGACGAACACCTTTCCACCGCTACGCGCGCTACAGGTTTTCGAGGCGGTCGGCCGGTGCGGCGGCATCACCGAAGCGGCGCGGCGCCTTGGTATCTCCGCGGGCGCGGTCAGCCAGCAGATCAAGCTGCTCGAAGACACGCTGGGGCTGCATCTCACGCAAAAGGACGGCAAGCGGCTGCGCCTCACGGCGATTGGCCGGCAGTACCACGAGAGTTGCGCGGCGGCATTCGAGAGCCTGCGCGTCGCGCATGCCGAAATCGAACGCGCGAAAAACACGCGCAATCTGAGCATCAGCGCGCTGCCTTCGCTCCTGTCGAAGTGGCTCGCCCCGCGCATGCTCGAATGGCAGCGCCAGCACCCCGAGCTCAGCGTGTATCTCGACGGCACGCACACGGAGCCCTCGCCCGACGGCTACGAAATCGACTTTCGCATCAGCTATGGCGAGCGGATCGTGAACGCCGAGAACACCGTCGAGCTCTTCCGCGACTGCGTGGTGCCCGTGTGCAGTCCGCGCCTGCTCGAATCGGGCGCGCCGCTCGAGCGCCCCGCGGACCTGCTCGGCTACCCGCTGATATCGGTGGACTGGCTGCCGAAGTTCGCCTCGCCGCCGTCGTGGCGCGAATGGTTCATCGCGAATGAAGTGGATTGCGGCGAGTTCAACGAGAACCACCTCGTGCTCTCGCTCTCGAGCGTGGCGATCCAGGCGGCCATCGACGGCTACGGGTTCGCGCTCGCCCAAAGCTCGATGATTTGCGACGACCTGGCCGCCGGCCGCCTCGTCATGCCCTTCGCGCTCGGACTCTCGTTGCCCTCGCCCTACTTCCTCACATGGAAGCCGAACGCATTCGACCGGCCCCACTGCCGCCATTTCCATCGTTGGCTGCTTACGCGCGGCAAGGAACAGCAACAACGCAACGAGAGCATGCTGCACGTGGTCGCCTGAGGCTTCAGGCGACCACGGCGGCGGCGCTCAGAACTTGTGACGGATACCGATGCGCGCCACGGTTTGCGTGTCACTGGAGGACGAATCGTCGGCGCCGCCCGTGTATGCGACGTCGAAAGCCGTGCCCGTATGCGCGCTGACGGCCTTCTGCATGCTTGCCATCACGTAGACGTCCGTGCGCTTCGAGAGGTTGTAGTCCGCCATCAGACCGAACGTGTGCCATTTCGGCTTCGACGAGCCGCCCGAAGCATCGAGCTTCGCCTGCGTGAAGTCGTACATCGCGCCGAGCATGAAGGCCGGGGTCACATGATAAGTCCCCGACAGTTCGAAGTTATCGAATTTCAATGACGACACGCTTTGCCCCGGCGGCACGATGGACCCGCTAATGTAGGCGTAGGCAGTGGGATTGCGCAAGTCCGTATGGCTGTACACGAAGCCGACCAACGCGTTACCCAGCGCATAGTTGATGCCCGCACCGAATACACGCTGCCGCTCGGCGAAGAAACCCGCGTCGTTCGTCGCCACCGCGCCCGCGGAATTCACGCCGGGGTTCGTCACGTTCAGATAAGCGAGGCCGACGGTGAAGCCGCCGTTCGCGTAGCTCGCGCCGACGCTCTGCGCGTTGTTCGTCGAGATCTGTCCGGGGCTGTTCGAGAACGCATAGGTCGCGCCGAACTGGAAGCCGCCGAAATTCGCGCTGTAATACTGCACGGCGTTATTCAGGCGGAACGAGTTGTCGGTATTGTCGTTATCGTAGGGATGCTCGAACAGATAGCCGCCCCAGTTGCCGTTGGCCGTAAGCGGCCCCAGAAACTCGACGAGCGAATCATACTGGCGCCCCAGGCTCAGCGTTCCGTATGAATCGTTCGATACGCCCACCCAGGCCTGGCGGCCGAACATCCGGCCTCCTTGCATCAACTGGCCGCTATTCACGTCGAAGCCGTTTTCGAGCTGAAAGACCGCTTTGTAGCCGCCTCCCAGGTCCTCGCTGCCTTTGAGTCCCCAGCGGCTGCCCTGCGCGTCGCCGCTCGACATCTTCCATTGCGAGTGCCCTAATACGTTGCTCGTATAGTCGATCCCCTCGTCGACGATCCCGTACAGCGTTACACTGCTCTGCGCGTGAGCCGCCGTTTGAACTCCGGCCAACGCTCCCATCGTGCCCAACATGCACACTCCAAACCATGACCTATTCATTCAGATCTCCTAAACCATCGTTATAAGAATTTTTCTCTGATCAGGCAGCAAATCAATCGCCGTAGATGTCGAACTGGAAATACTTCGCGGCAATCTGCTGATAAGTTCCGTTCTTGCGGATCGTGCCGATCGCGTCGTTGATGCGCGATTCGAGTGCCGCATCGCCCTTGCGGATGCCAATGGCCACGCCATTGCCCGCGAGGCGCGGGTCCTTCACGAGATCGCCGGCCATGGCGTAGCCCTTGCCGCGCGGGGTCCGGAGAAAACCATAGTCGGCCTGCACGGCAGCCTGAAACGCGGCGTCGAGCCGCCCGGTCGCCAGGTCCTCATAGATTTGATCCTGGGTTTGATACGCCACGACAGTGATGCCGTGCGGCGCCCACTCCGCCTTGGCGTAAGCCTCCTGGGTCGACCCCTGCACGACGCCGACACGCTTGCCCTGCAAGCCCTGCGCGCTTGGCTGAAGCTTCGATCCGGCATGCGCGATCAGCGCCGAGGGGCCGTTGTAAATGCGATTGGTGAAATCGATCTGCTGACGGCGCACCTCGGTCGCCGACATGGCGGACAGAATCGCGTCGAACTTGCGGGCCTTGAGCGCGGGAATCATGCCATCGAAGCTTTGTTCGACCCACACGCACTTCTCATGAAGCGTCGCGCAAATCGCGTTGCCCAGTTCGATGTCGAAGCCTCGCAGGCTGCCATCCGGCGCCTTCGACTCCATCGGCGGATAGCTGGGATCCACGCCGAAGCGGATGACCTGCGGTTCCTGAGCGTTGGCCGCGAGCGGCAGCATGGCCAGCAGGAGAAAACACGAAAGCGCTGTACGTTTCATCAATTGTCCTTAGCAATGGGTAAATGGTGTGCGCGACGCAAACGTGCCGCGCGGCCGGCACGCGAATCCGGTCAGACGAGGAAGCTTTCGACGAGACGCACCCAGTAGCCCGCACCGGTCATGAGGATGTCGTCGTTGAAGTCGTAGCCGGGGTTGTGGACCATGCAGCTGCCTTCGCCATCGCCGTTGCCGATGATCAGATAGCAGCCCGGGCAGCGTTGCAGGAACCACGCGAAATCTTCGCTGCCCGTCAACGGCGCGAGGTCCTCGATCATGCCGGCATCGCCCACCCAGTCGCGCGCGACTTTTTCGGCGAAGGCGGTCATTTGGGTGTCGTTGACGAGCACCGGATAGCTGGCCTCATAGGTAATTTCCGCGCTCGCGCCGTAGACGGCCGCCTGAGCCGCGATGACCGACTTGATGCGGCGCTCTAGCTCATCGCGCACTTCCGGGCGCAGCGCGCGCACCGAGATCGCCATGCGGGCTTCGCCCGGAATCACGTTCGATGCCTCGCCCGCGTGAATCGCGCCCACCGTGATCACGGCCATATCGAGCGGCGCGACGTTGCGCGAGACCACCGTTTGCAGCGCGAACACGATGGCCGCGCACACGACCACGGGGTCGACCGTCTTGTGCGGCATGGCGCCATGGCCACCCACGCCGTTCACGCGCACGGTGACCTGATCCGCCGACGCCATGAAAGGGCCCGCGCGAAACCCAAGCTTGCCGGCCGGATGGCCCGGCATGTTGTGCATGGCGAACACGGCATCGCAGGGGAAGCGTTCGAGCGCGCCATCTTCGAGCATGCGCCGCGCGCCCGCGAGGCCTTCTTCCGCGGGCTGGAAGAACAGGTTGAGCGTACCGTCGAAGTTGCGCGACTGCGCGAGCTGCTTCGCTGCGGCGAGCAGCATGGCCGTGTGGCCGTCGTGACCGCACGCGTGCATCTTGCCCGCATGACGGCTCGCATACGGCAGGCCGGTTTGCTCATGCACGGGCAGCGCGTCCATGTCGGCGCGCAGGCCGATGCGGCGCGATCCGGTGCCGCATTTCAGCGTCCCCACCACGCCCGTCCCCGCGAGGCCGCGATGCACCTCATAGCCCCAATCGGCGAGACGCTGCGCCACGAGATCGCTCGTGGCGAATTCTTCGTAGCCGAGCTCGGGATGGGCGTGAATGTGTTGGCGCAACTCGATCATTTCGCGGCTGCTGGCGTGGATATCGGACAAATCGGTCATCGTGAACGTCTCCGTGTATTCAAAAAGTGAACAGCTGGTGCTAACGTATCGCGACAGAAAGCGCCCAGGGAGAGCCCAAATCGTGAACGTGGCAACCTGCGGCTAACACTTCCCCGGACACGAGACCCGCCAGAGAGCGCATGAAACTCCATCAACTCCGAACGCTCGTTGCCGTTGCGGACGCCGGCGGCATTCGCGGCGCGGCGCGCGCGCTCGATGCCTCGCCTGCCGCCATTACGAAGAGCCTGCGGCAGCTCGAGGAAGACGCGCAGATACCGCTCGTGCTGCGCACGTCATCGGGCGTGACGTTGACGGAATTCGGGCAAACCCTGCTGGTGCATGCGCGGCTGATGGTGGGTCAGATGGCGCGTGCGCAAGAGGCGGTCGATGCCATGCGTGGCACGGCGAGCGGCAAGCTGTCGATTGCGATCACGCCGTGGCTGGCGATGACGTTTCTACCCGAGACCATGAGGCGCTTTACCGAGCGCATGCCCGATATTCGTCTGGAGTTTTTTGAAGGCTTGCTGCCGATTGCGAATCCGCGGCTGCGGGATGGGAGCCTCGATTTCTTTCTTGGCAGGCCTACGCCGGGGGACCTTGGCGTGGAGTTTCAGTATCGGCCGCTGTTTTCGTCGTCGTGTGCCGTTGTCGTGCGGCAGGATCATCCGCGTGCGAATTGC
This sequence comes from Paraburkholderia oxyphila NBRC 105797, assembly GCF_000685075.1. GTDB lineage: Bacteria > Pseudomonadota > Gammaproteobacteria > Burkholderiales > Burkholderiaceae > Paraburkholderia > Paraburkholderia oxyphila. Next base: position 466 of record NZ_BAYD01000162.1, on the reverse strand, counting down.
CGATCATTGGCGGAGCTGTGTGATCTCGATTGGTTGCTGACCTGGGATCCCGCGAATGATGGGCCGTCTGCGCAGAATATGTTTGAGCAGCATGCGCTGCCTGTGCCGCGAAAGATTCATCTTGTGCATTCGTTTGCGATTGCGCTTGCGCTTTTGAGGCAGAGCGATATGGCTAGTGTGTTTCCTTGGCCGCTTGTGGAGGTGAGCGCGGCGCGCGAAGGGTTGTGTGCGGTGCCCGTGCGGGAGCAGCTTGAAGATGCGAAGGTGAGTGTTATTTCGCGGAGTGGGTATCCGCTGAGTGTCGCGGCTGAGTGCTTTATTGAGTGCCTCGTGGGGGCTGTGCATGATGCTCAGAGGTCTGATTCGCCTGAGACGCGGAATGTATTAAGGTCTGTTGATTTGTTAGTTTGAATTTTGGCGCGCATGGCGCTTTGTGCCTTAACTTGTTTTCGCGGCGGGCCGCATG
>NZ_BAYD01000163.1 GCF_000685075.1 Paraburkholderia oxyphila NBRC 105797 | reverse complement strand
TTAGGGCAACGCTGATCAAGCCGTGTAAACGCGTCTGATCGCGATGGCGCTTGCGTAAACTTTTTGAATGACCCATGAAGATGGCCATTCCGGTTCGTTTTGTCGCGCCTCAGGCGCTTTGTACGGGCTTTTCGCCCGTCTTTCGCCCACTACGGGCGCACCTCCGCTGTAAATCGACGTCGCGACATGTAAAGGTTCGCCAGCGCGAGAGAAACGAAGGCGCGATTGGCGTTCTTCGCCAGACCTCGATAGCGCACCTTCGTGAAACCCCACAACCGTTTGACCACGGCAAACACATGTTCGACGCGGGCTCGAATTTTCGATTTGTTGCGGTTTTTGCGACGCGCCACTTCATCGACGCTGCCCTTGCGCCGCGTGCGTTTATTCGTAAAGTCGCGGGCCTTCGGGGCCTTGCCATGGATCAGCGCTTTCTGGCTCGCATACGCGCTGTCGCCATAGACCCGCTGCTCTTGCCCATGCAGAAGCTGTGGCAGTGGGTGCTTGTCGTGCACGTTGGCGGCCGTGACGACTGCGCTATGCGCCAGCCCGCTCTGGCTATCCACGCCGATATGCAACTTCATGCCAAAATGCCACTGCTGGCCCTTGCGCGTCTGATGCATTTCAGGATCCCGCGCTTTCTCTTTGTTCTTTGTCGAAGAGGGTGCGCCAATCAGCGTGGCGTCTACGATCGTGCCACTCTTGAGCTTCGCTCCGCGCGCCTGCAACACTCGCCCCACCTCGGCGAAGATTCGCTCGCCCAACTTGTGCTCTTCAAGCAGATGCCGGAATTTGAGCAGCGTAGTGGCATCCGGAACGGTTTCGCTGCCCAGGTCAATGCCCACAAAGCGGCGCAGGCTGAGGCTGTCGTACAGCGCCTCTTCGCACGCAAGGTCGGCAAGGTTGAACCAGTGCTGCACAAAATGAATTCGCAACATCCGCTCCAGCGCGATCGGCGGGCGGCCGTTCCCGCGTTTCGGGTAGTACGGCTCGACCACCGCGCACAGTTCCGCCCACGGCACGAGCCTGTTCATCTCATCGAGAAATGCTTCACGTCGCGTTGGCTTACGCTGGGCGCCGAATCCCGCGCATTGATCGACAGCCATCGCCAGTGTCAGTTGCTTCATCGTTTTTTGCTTTCGCCGTTGCATGTCCACGCTATAACGCACGACAGCCATGAGCGGCGGACTTGATCAGCATTGCCTTAGCCTGCGCCAAGCTTGGGTTCAGGTAACCCGCAAGTGCCTCGAAGACGTCTTCGGCTGCGATGGCTTGCATGACAGCCGTGCTGCGTTGCGGGGAAACATCCGGCGCGTCATTGCCGTTGCAGAAGCCAAGGCACTTCGCAGCGCAGAATCTCCGATCCAGGTGATGTCGAGCGGGCTTTCGGGCTCAAGTTTTCTTTTGTGCCGCCGACAGTACCATCATGCACATGTTCTACAACAAGAAAATCGCCGCCAACGTTGATCACGAAGCCGCTTTTGCAATCGCCCTGAAGGGCGCGCAGCCCAGATCCTTGAAGCATCCGACCGATTCCGTGGCTGGAGCCAGGCGCGATTCCTTGATGTGATCAAGGATCTGGCATCCCTTGCCGTTTTCCAGGGCATCCAGCCGGCCGTTCCCTGCACCGATTATGGAGAAGAAAGTTCGATGCTTCGCACACTTAATTTCATTGTTATCGCGTTCTTTCTGGCGACCGCGTACCAGATGTTGAACGCCTATAACAACGCCCAGAAGGCATGCATCGAGGTTGTGGCGATGCAGACGGAGACGGCCAGCACAGGCGACAATGCGGAGCAAGAGCATATCAGGGCAAAGACGCTTCAGTGTGAGCGTAAGGCTCACGTCGGAGCCTTGATCGGCGAAGCGTGGATGTCGCTGTTTCCAAACAAAAGCTGATGATTCGGTGACGCCGCGGACCACGGCCGCCCTTCGAATCGGGCGAGGCACTTGCGGACCGCTGGGGCGCGCGCCTGGAAGCCGCCGGGAAACCTCCGGATCTCGCTCACTGCGGGGCGCATTGACGAGCACAACGCCGACGATAATCCAGAGCACATGCTTGACGACGGAGCGCAGTTCATTCCCCGAAGCAAAAGCGAGTGCGATGCAAGTATTTGGCGCCAACGGCCGCGTAAAGGTTGGCAGAACCAAGGGGGCGTTTGAGCAACTTCAGACGACCGGAGCGCGGCCTCGGCGGTCGGCGCTGGTTCGATCGGGCAGCAGGGCAGACTGCGGCGCGCCAGCGCTGATTGACAGGCCCAGCCTGGCTGTTGGCGCGCGGTGATTTTCAATACGGTCTACGCTCATCCGCCGGTGCTTACGACCGATGGCATGGGAACGCATACGCTGCGGAAAACGTCTTGCGGCTATATCAGCGCAAAGGCACTGAGCCGCGGCTAGCAAACCAGACTATGGCGAGATTATTCAGGATGCCGAACGTGCCGCCCGTGCTCCGGCATGCGCTGCAGACCGAGGTGATCACCTTTGACGCGGGAAAAGCTGAGGGGCAAACCGCGAATCGGGGAGGGTACTGACTGACAGTCCGTCTGGGAGCCCGCCCCCTTCAATCAACGCCTGACGGCCAGCACACACGCGAGCAGTAATGTTGGGCGGGCCGGACCTGAGGCCGGCCCCCGGGACGCAACGTCCGTGAAGGACCGTCATCCAGCGGGGGACCGTCTAGAGAAGCCTGGGGTTGTGGATCCGTCCAATGGACGGAGACCGTTCAATGATCAGTTTGGCGACATATTCAGCCAGCAGGGCGCGCGGGATGTTCGCCGGCACGTTAGCGACGACCTGTGATGGAACGAGAACGATGAATTCGTCCGGTGCGGAAGCGAGGCTGTGCTCATAACTGACGCGAACTTCCATGGTTGTTTTGGCAGATGGTTGGCGGCGTTCTACACAGCATGGGTACCTGGCTGCGAACTGGTATTGTGGGAAGTGTAGCGTGGGTTGAGCCATGCCGGAGGAACGTCTGCACCGGCCAGGCATGTCCGCGGCCGTGGTCTTCAGGCGCGCTCAGTTTTGCGCAGGCGCCCACGCGGATAAGGGTACCGGTTCTGGGAGGCACGTTGCCGCCTTCAACGACGATCGTAAATCGTTGCGTAATGACGGGCGCGCGAAACGACGACGTTTATGGACGAAGAGACGAAAGCGGAGCTGCTGGCCTTCCTGGTGGTGGGGCAGCTTGTGGCACTGGCACGCAGTGGTGACTGGCTGAGGACGGACCATCTGATCGAGTCGTCGCAGATCTGGCTGAGCTCGAACGTTGCGCGATGCGACAGGCTCACCTGCGCCCGGCTGATCGCCGCCGCCCGGGAGCCGGCTCCGCAGGTATCTGACTGGCCTTTCCCGAAGGACGAAAGGGGTCTTGTGCGGCTTTTCAATCTGCAGTCAGGCTGGTTCTTGGACTACCGGACCGAAATCGTGCAAAGGTTGCACGCAATCTGCGTGGAGTATCTGGAGCGGCACATCACGGGTTGGTCAGCCCGCAGATGCCAGTGATCGTACGTTTCTGGCGAGGCGGGTGCCGGCAAATGGATCGTTGCGCCAGTCGACGCCGCTGGGCCCGCGCGGCAACTGACCGCTCACCCCGTTGACCGCAAAATGCTCGAGCGACTGGCCGGCGCTCATCGCTTGTTGAAGCCACTGCGGGATTTTGCCCTTGTCGTCCCAAGTTTCCCCTGCGGCGTTGCGGTAACGTGTTTCGCTGCGCCGCCGCTGATCACGTGCAATTGATTCAGCGAGATCGTCTGGTTTGATGCCGAATTCGGCCATCCGCCGACGCAGGTAGGCCACCATGCTTTCCCGTTTGCGTTCGTCCACGCTTCCTTTCCTTTTAGTATCTGGCTTGACGCTGTGGCAGGGGTTACATGCGGGCTGGCAGGTCTGGGAAGTCCAGGGCGTGGGAGACGATGAAGACGCCTGCGATGGAACGAGGCGTCTTGCTTTGTCGCCGTGGCCATCCTGGCTAGGCAAACTCGATATGCCGGATCGCCTTCTTGATCTGCGGGAACGTGTCGACCGATTCGGCCTGCCGGTTGGTGATCAACGTGCCGATCTGCTCGACGCCGCAAAAGCTGATCCGGCTGCCGCGGCCGATCTTGCTGAAGTCCGCGAGGATCGCGACGTCGCGTGCGTTGGCGACCATGGCGCGCGCGACCTCGGTGTCCGCGCGGTCATAGTTGGTCGCGCCGTGCAGATGGTCGACGCCGACCGGCGAGAGCAGGGCGAGATCCGCGCGATAGCGGTGGATCTCGGCCACAGCCGTCGCGCCAACGGTGGCCGCTGCGCGATCGCTGATCGAGCCGCCGAGCAGGATCACGTCGTTACGCGCCTGGTCCGCGCCGCCGACGGGACGCATCTTGAGCGCGACGTCGATCGAATTCGTGATGACGGTCAGATTGGACAGCGACGCCAGCTCCTCGGCGAGCAGCGTGGTCGTCGTGCCCGCGTCGATGAACAGCGTCTGCGCGCCGGCGATGACGCCGAGCGCCGCGCGGGCGATCGCGGCTTTCGGCTTGATGCGCGTTTGCGCGCGCTCCGCGATCGGCGCCTCATCGTCGACACGGATCACCCCGCCATGCACGCGCTTGAGTTCGCCCATCGCCTCGAGATCGAGCAGGTCGCGGCGCACCGTTTCGCGCGACACATTCAGGTCCGTCATGATGCGCTCGGTCGACACGCGCTGGAGTGTCGAGAGCAGTGCGCGGATGCGGTTGTATCGGTCTTCCTGCCACATAAAGAGAAATCCAGAGGGAGGGAATTCGGCCGACAATCGGCGGGCCGATGCACATGGTAGTGCATCCGGTGGCGCGCGAGCGCGCGGCGGGTTTCATGGCGCGAGGTCGTGCAGGTCGCTCACGCCGCTCAGTTGTTGCAGACGCGCGCGAATCGCACCGAATTCGCGATCGGACATGCGCGAGAATGCAATCTGGATCTGCTCGACGTCCGGCCTCACCTCGTCAAGCTCGACGACGAAGCGCACGATCCGGCCAGCGCCCGCACCGAGCGCGTGCTCGAGCGTCGCGAGCTTCACGGCGCCGCGCACGGCCATCAGGCGCACCCCGCAGTTGCGCCGCGCGGCGAAATAGCGGCGCTCCAGCGGCTTGAGCCCCGCGAGGATCACGAGGACGATCGCCGTCGCGGCGATCGCGGCCGTGTACATCCCGCCGCCCACCGCGAGTCCCACGCCGGCCACCACCCACACGCTCGCCGCGGTCGTCAGGCCGCGCACGACTTCGCCGCGCAGCAAGATCGATCCCGCGCCGAGAAAGCCAATCCCCGACACGACTTGCGCGGCAACACGCGACGGATCGAGCGTCACGTTCGGGCTGCCCAGGATGTCCGCGAAGCCGAACGCCGAGACGATCATGATGAGCGCCGCGCCCACGCTCACGAGCATATGCGTGCGCAGCCCGGCCGCCCACGACAGGCGTTCGCGTTCAATGCCGATCACGCTGCCGAGCCCAGCGGCAAGCACGAGCCGCAGCACGATTTCGAGTTGGCTGATCATCGGTTCATCTCCTTGCCTGACCATGCGCCGGCCACCGTCTGGCGCGCCGAATGAGTGTGTGTATTTTTGTGCAGTATTGCATATTTGTGTATTTTAATCTACGGTACGTGCGATGCCGCAAGCGGATCGTCGCGACCGCCCGGCAGCGAGTCACGGAGTTGGACTGGATCAGGGCATTCATTTTGTCGGGAGGCCGTGCAATGAATAGGATCGGAAAGATGATGGTCGCGGTTGCCGCCTGTGTGCTGACGGTGGCGAGCGCGCACGCATCGGATAGCGAGACGTGCAGGAAGGTGACACTGGGGGATGTCGGCTGGAGCGACATCGCCGCGACGACGGGCATTGCGACCGCGCTGCTGGAGGGGCTTGGCTATCAGGCCGACAAGACCACCGCGTCGCCGCCCATCGTGCTTGCGGGATTGAAGAAGGCACAGATCGACGCGTTTCTTGGCTACTGGGATCCGAGCATGACCTCGACCGTGAAACCATTCGTGGACTCGCATTCGGTGGACCTGCTGCCGCAGCCGAATCTGGTCGGGGCGCGCTATACGCTTGCGGTGCCGAGCTATGCAGCGGACGCGGGGCTCAAGCGCTTTGCGGATATTGCGAAGTTCCGTGATCAGTTGGACGGACACATCTACGGCATTGGCGCGGGCAATAACGGCAACGCGCTGATCCAGCAGATGATCGACAAGAACACGTTCGGGATGGGGGGCTTCAAGCTCGTCGAGTCGAGTGAAGCGGGGATGCTGGTGCAGGTGAACCGCGCGATCCGCGAGCATCGGATGGTCGTGTTCCTTGCGTGGGAGCCGCATCCGATGAACATCGACTACAAGATCACCTATCTGGACGGCGGTGATAGCGTGTTTGGGCCGAACTATGGGTCGGCGAAGGTCTACACGGTCGTCGCGCCCGGCTATCTCACGCGCTGCCCGAATGTCGGGCGCCTGCTGACGAACCTCCAGTTCACCACCGACGAGGAAAACCGCTTGATGGTGCCGATCATGAATCATGCGGATCCGGTCGTGGTCGCCAAAGCCTGGCTGAAGAGCCATCCGGAGCAACTCGATAAATGGCTCGCGGGTGTGACGACGTTCGACGGGCAGGACGGCATGAAGGCGCTCAAGCACGCGATCGGCATGCCATGACGGGCACGCTTGCCCGCAGCCGCCGCAATTCGCCCGGCGGGTGCGCCAGCGCGCACCGGGCTATTAACCACGCAACTACCCAGGCAACGACTCAGGAAACACCTCATGCAACGCAATCTCGCGCTGTTCGACCTCGACCATACGCTGCTGCCGCTCGACAGTGACCAGGCGTGGGCACACTATCTCGTCCGGCTCGGCGTCGTGGACGGCGCGCGGCATGCGGACAAGATCGACCGGTACTACCGCGCATACGCGGCGGGTGAGCTCGACATGGACGCGTACCTCGACGCGACGCTCGCGCCGCTCGCGAGCCATCCGCGAGCGCAGCTCGAACAATGGCACGCGCAATTCATGCGGGACGTGATTGTCCCCGCGATTCGTCCTGAAGCGCGCGCGCTCATTGCCCGGCATCGCGACGCGGGCGACCTGTGCTGCATCGTAACCGCGACGAACGAATTCGTGACCGCGCCGATTGCCTCGGCGCTCGGCGTCGAGCATTTGCTCGCCATCCGGCTCGGCACGCACGACGGGACGGCGGGCGGCGAGTACACGGGCAAGAGCGTCGGGATACCAAGCTTTCGCGAAGGCAAGATCGCGCGCGCACACGCGTGGCTCGCGTCGCTCGGACGATCGTTTGAGGATTTCGGGCAGAGCTGGTTCTATAGCGATTCGATCAACGACGTGCCACTGCTTGAACACGTCACGCATCCAGTCGCGACGAATCCCGATGCGCGTCTGGCTGAACTCGCGGCCGTGCGGAACTGGCCGGTGCTGCAGCTGTTCGGCGAGGCGGGTGTGGCGGCAGGGTGACGGCTGCGGACTGCCCCATGCGGTCCTTTTTCATGTACGCCCAGCACGGGCAGACTCCCGTCTTGCACCTGTTGCCTGGCTTCGCCTGCCCTCATGGCAGCGAGGCGAGCCCGATTTCCACGTGCGATGCCTGTCGAGGCAAGACCCAATCGATATGGGTTGCAGTAGTTGCTGTCCCAATAACCTTCGTTCGGGAACTGCACCGCGAGAAGGAGTGCCTTCCGATTCACTGGGCACCGTAGGTAGCACGATGCCGGATTGATTCGCCCGTTACCGAAATGAGCACCGCTGCACCGGATAGCGGCATGCGGTGCGTACAAACGCTCAGGCATTGCATGGCCGAACAGATCAATGACGTCATTGTGGTGCGGTACGAAACCACGCCAGGCCTGGCAGCCGCCGAAGCTCAGGCCGAAGGTGACAAGCCGGCAGACGTGATCATTGTGCAGGTACGAATGGGCAATCCGTCCTCAATCCCGTTTACGCCGGTACGAGGACGAGCGCGGGGCTGACGTTCGCCGATAGTCAGCACGCACCGGGTGCGGTCCGCGCCGCAGGAGCGATCATCGTTGACGACCTGCTGCCGGGCGGCTCCGGTCACGACCTTCGATCGCCTGGGTCGGTTCGTGGCGTCTTTTCCGTTGCATTTCGTGTAGCCCATACACGATCAGAAAAAGTCCCAACACCACGGCGCCGGTGGCGAAAGAGTCATTCACCCTGACGGCACCATGCCCCAGCAATGAACCGGCGCCAAAGGCGACCCCGACAACCGCAACGATCAGGAGAACAATCGATCCGGCTTGTGTGTGTTGAGAAGATTTCATAGGTTCCCGGCAGGCAGAATCTGGAATGGGCCGCGACTGGACCCGCTCGAGAATGAGGGTGTCGCAAACCATCCGGCAGAGCCAATATAGCGCGTCATAAATGGGTCTGGCCAGTCTGAACGAGGAATGCGTGACTGCCATCACTCCGTTTTCAACGGCGCCATCACCGCTTCGGCTGATTATCGTGAGGTCAACACGCACGATGCCTGGTCGCAGAGAAGAACTACCCTGCACGGGCCGGCACTGTAGCCCATCGGGGCATCGGGTTCCGGGGCAAAAAGCAGATCACGCGTATCGCTGAGTCGCGCGTCGAAAACAAGGCCGCGGGCAGGTCGGTCCGAACGATCCTGACTGTCGGGACATGGCCGCGCCCGGCGTTGAGGCCGGCCTTCGAACACCAGTTGAAGCCGGCGTTCAACGCCTGCGCTGATGGTGAATCCGCGACGGGGGGACGTGCGATCCATCGAGTGCACCTTCGTTCCGACAGGCCGGACTTACATCTCGTTCGCGGCAATCCGGCTGGGCAGCAGTGCTCCGGTGCGCTCGAGAATCGGGTAGGCAGACGCGGCCACGATATGTGAATTGATGAGCTTCATGTCGCGGAGCAGATCGAGGTGCAGTGCGCTGGTCTGGGCGGTGTCAAGACGGCCGGAGCGTAGCCTGTCGAAGTGTGCCGCGGTCGCTGTCGTTTCTGCTGTCCGGAACGCCACCTTTTCGTCGGCCAGCATGCGTGCCGTGCGTGGGTCCCCGGTCATGAACAACGACGCCGCCGTGCGCACGTTGGCCATCAGCTGGTCTGCCATAGCGAGCAGTTCGGCTTCCCCTTCCTTCGAGAACGCGAGTCCGCGTTTCAGCCGCTTGGTGACATGCGGTAGCAGGTTCAGGTCCACCACATCGCCCGCCTGCTCAATGTTGATGACGAAGGTCAGAATATCCTGTAAGCGCCGATGATCGACCTCTACGAGCTGCTCGGGGTCGAGCGACGTCAGGTAGGTCTTGATCGCGGTATTCAGGCTGTCCAGGATGTCGTCGTGCCGGTGGGTTTCCGCAATCAGCTTGCGATCGCCATCCACCAGGGCCGCGCGGGTGTTCGCCAGCATTGTGCCGAGCACATCGGCCAGGCGAAGTGCCTCACGTGCTGCATTGCCAAGCGCCACCACTGGAACCTGCCGTGCGGCGTGATCCAGGTACAGTGGCCGCGACGGATCGGCGAGATCCGTACGCTGCGGCAGCAGTCGCCTGAGCAGGGCTGCGTAGGGAGCCAGGACTGGCAGGAAGATGCCGGCAAGAACCAGGTTGAAGAGCGTATGAAAATCGGCCACGACCCGCGCATTGTCCGGTTCAAGGGTCACCATGATGCGGCCAATCGGCCCGAGCGCCGCAAGCGCTACCACGACGCCCGCTACCCGCGAGAGCAGGTTGCCAACGGGCAGGCGTTTCGATGCAGGGTCGGCTGCCGTCGTTCCCTCCAGCAGCGGATTGACCGCGGTGCCCAGATTCGCGCCCAGCACCAGCGCGAACGCGGCTTCAGGCGGCACAACGTTCTGCGCACACATTGACATGATGAGCAAAACGATCGCAACGCTGGAATGAGCGGCCCAGGTCAGCCCTGCTGCCAGCAGTACATCCACCAGCGGCACGGTGGACGCGGCGCCGAGCAGCATGCGCAGATTGGGCGCATCCTCGTAGTCCGTCATCAGCTCGAGCAGCTGATGCAGCGCGAGCAGCATCAGGCCCAGGCCGATCAACGTGCGGCCCAGATCGTGTGCACGCGGGTTCGACGCCTTGCGGAACATCAGCACGCCGACGAGGATGAGTGCGGGCGAGACGGCCGCGACATCGAACGACAGCACCTGCACGATCAATGTCGTGCCGACATTTGCGCCGAGCATGACGGCGAGCGCCGAGTTCAGTTCGACGAGCCCGCCTGCGGCGAAGCCCGCGGTCATGAGTCCGGTCGCCGTACTGCTTTGCAATACCGCCGTCACGCCCATTCCAGCCAGGAAGGCGCGCAGTCGCCCGTGCAGGGCCCGTCCGAGAAGCGAGCGCAGGCCGGCACCGAAGGCGCGCTGGATGCCGGTCTGAACCATGTGGGTCCCCCACATCAGCAGCGCGACGGATCCAGCCAGATCGATCAGCGTGAAGGTAAATGTCATGATCCCAGTCCCTCCTTGCCGGACGAGCGGTCATCTGACGCTCACCGGGGGGGCGTGTCAGGTTGCGGGCCCGTGGGTAATGACGGGCCTTGACGGGTTTTCCCTGCTGCCCGGCGCTCAATGGCGCAGGGCTTCACGTTCGAGTTGCTCCCTGGAAAGGTGGCGCACATCAGTGCCCTTGACGACGTAAATGACGAGCTCCGCCAGATTCGTTGCATGGTCCCCGATACGCTCGATGGCTGATGCAATGGACAGATAGTCCAGCGCAGCGGAGATGACGCGGGGATTGCCTGCCATACAGGTCGCCAGCCTGCGCATGAAAGCGCGGTACTGCTCGTCGATCGCCTCGTCCTCGCGGACAATCCGGGCGGCCGCAACGGCATCGAGCCGGGCAAATGCATCGAGTGCGCCATGGAGCATGGTTGCCGCCAACTCGCCGGATAACCGGATTTCCGTCATGTCGACGGTCCTGCCCGCCTCGGCCTCCGCGATTCGCCGGGTTCGCTTTGCGATCTTGTGTGCTTCGTCGCCCGCGCGCTCGAGATTCGTGATGGCTTTCGAGATCGCCAGCAGCAGACGCAGATCGGAAGCGGCTGGCTGGCGTCGCGCGATGATGTTGCCGCACTCCGCATCAATTTCGACTTCCATCGCATTGAGCCGATGCTCGTCCGCAACGACCTTGTCGACCAGCGCCAGGTTGAAGCGGTGAAGGGCCTGCATCGCATGGGTCAACTGTGATTCAACGAGTCCCCCCATTTCGAGTACCCGGGACGATATGTGGTGGAGGTCAGTGTCGAACTGGCTGAGTATGTGTCTGTCTGACATGGAGTTTTCCTCCCCAATCGAAACCCGGATCCTGGGGACCTTTCAGGTTCCCGGCACGGGTCATCAAAAGACTGACCTAGCGCAATTTGGGCGGCCGGCCGGTCCTGATTCTTTCGACCGAAGCGACGGCTGCAAGCAGCTGTTTCGGGGGAGCGGATTCCAGCAGAATCAGGCCAGCCCGAAGGAGTTCGCCCTTTTTCACCTCTACGCCCGCGTCGAGGCACCGCCGGAGCAGCACCTTGATTTTGTCGTAGTCCGAACGCGGCATCGTGAACGTGTCGCGCACGACCTTCTGCTTCTTCACGCGCTCCTTGCCCGGTGAGGCACCGTCTGCTGGCGCCACTTCAATGCGCCGTGCTCGCCTCTTGCCAGCCTTCGCCGTAGCGGATTGCCCCCCGGCAGCGGACTCCGGTGTTTTCCCGGCACCTGCACGCTTGCGTAACGAGGGGGCTTCCCGGTCTTGTGCCCTGGCGGTCCCGTGTTCCATGATTGCCCGCAATTTTGACAAAACAGTACAAACAGTATAGCCATTTTCTTCTGGGTGACGCGGGGCGGTACGCATGCCCCCGCCGGGCGCGGACATGTTCGCCATGGCAAAGCAGACAACGGTACGGGAGGGGTGGCGGATACGTTCAGCCAGAACGTTTTTTGAGCTGCAGTGTGTACTGGAAAACCGCGGGTTCGCTTGGCGGATTCCGTGTGTCGGTCGAAGGAAAAAGCCCCGGCGGGCGAGCGCCGGGGCTTAATGCCTGTCGCGCTTGTCAAGGGACAAGCGCCAGGCGCTGCGCATGGTCAATCTGCGCAGCCCGCCGGGCACAATACGCCCGGCGCTTTGAATTATGCTCCCACGCAACGGCGAAGTGGCGAAAAAGGCATACGGGGCGATGCGTGCTTAAGTCAACTCATGATCTGCTTGCAGCGATGTCCACTCGAGTTTACGCGCGATGCGCAGCCGGTCCTGTGGCTGCGTATAAAACAGTATATCGCGCGGCAGACCGGGGCCGCGTCCCGCGCGGCGCCAGCACCCCGAACGGGAGCGACGAGAACCGTCGTGCTTGCGTGTGCCAAAGCGCCAGCGCGGCGTGGGCGACCAGATGGCCAGTCAACGTTCCTCGGCCCAAGCATGGCTTGATCGCGATGGCGCCGGTCCACGCTCGCTCCCGCCTGCTCTTCCTGGTGATGGGGCAACTTGTCGGTTTGGCCTGCAGCAATGGCCGGTTGCGAACGGATCACGTGATCGAATCAGCCCAGATGCGGCTGGGTTCGAATGGCGCGATTCGAGACTGTCTCTTCTGCGTCAGCCCGGTATCTGCCTCCTGGGAGATTGCACCAAAGGTGCACGAGTGGCCGCTCCCGAACGACGAAGGCGGGCTGAACTTATTCAATCTGTAGTTTGGCTGGTTTTGGACTACCGGAGTGAATCTGTCCCGAAGTTCCACGCAATCAGTACGGAATATTTGGCGCAACATGGCGCAGGTTAGCGCGGGCGCGGCGGCTGTTGCGCGTGGCCCGAAAACGCGTGTCAACGTTGTGCGCGTGACCCGGTGGTGCAACCCGTCGCCACCCATGCACCACCAATCGCGACGATTCAGGAACGATATTCGTCAAAATTGAATTTACTCATCCACGAGTTCAAGAAATCTTGATCGCCGCATCGCTATTTAATCGTAGTGCTAATCAAATATCCGGCGCCGCGAGGGCATGCCGGTTGCCATCGAAAGGTGGCATTGCAATTGGGGGCGGCGTCGAACTTTGTCGGAGCGCCTCGTTGAGGGCACGACCTCGGCGGTCCCCGTGGCTTCGGGCTACGACCGCCGCACCACCGGTCCATGGATTAGCGGCGAATCGACCATTCCGCTGCTCGTTGAACGGCATCTCGATCTGCTACTCGCCATTCGTGACCGCCTGAATACCCATTGAGTGTCGATAACGCGACATGTTCTTGCCAAATTCAGCCTTTATTTTTTTCGCTAGTCCTTCGCTGTCATGATGCAAGTAAAAGCGCAACCTTGAAGTCGAGACCAAGCTTCTCACAACCTGTCTGGAGACAAGAAAATGAAAAAGATCAAACTCGCTGCATTGCTCTGCTTTCTTGGTGTCAATTGCACGTCTATCGCATTCGCCGGCGAGCCGGCGAAAGTCGCCTTCGTCGATACTGGCAATACGGGCCGTAGCGTAATGGCCGAAGCCATTGCTAACCAGTACATTGTGCAGCATCACAAACACATCGCAGTGATCTCCCGCGCGGTCGACGAGGACCCGTACGACGTGCGGCCCGAGAAGAATGGAGTAATCTTGATGAAGCGGCGCGGCATCGATACATCCTCACATCGCTCGGTCCAATTGAGCCCCAACGACGTCGAGCATTCCGACGTAATCCTGGTGATGACTGACAAGCACAAAGCGAAGGTGATCGCCATGTACCCGCAGGCCTCAGGCAAGGTCTTCACGCTCACCGAATACGTGACAGGCCAGTCCACAGAGATTCCCGATGCCTGGGGCAAGCCGATTGAGTTCTATGAAGGCGTTGTCGCGACGCTCGACAAACTCGTGCCTTCAGCACTCGACAAAGTCGCAACTGCTGAGCCAGCAAAGCAGTAGCCGCCGTTTATATAAGACTGTGCGGGTGCCTGTCATGACCCGACGCGACTTCCTCCTTTGATCAAACGGCTAAACCGCACGCCCCGCCTGGGGCGGTTTGTGTACCCCAGCAGCTTAACCATTCGATGTGCTCCGGCGAAATCCCGGCATCTGCGCTTCCGACCGCGTCCGCTTCCCGCGCCGCGCAGCGTTCCAGTCGAAGGTCGTCGGCAGGCGGGGCGCGCCGGACAAGCCCGCCGACGTGTGAGGGACGCCTGCTGCTGCGCCCGCGCGCCCGCTTGCGGCCGGGAGGCCGCGCCAGGCGTCACGTCAAGGCCGCCTGCCGCGCGGCGCCCAATTGCAGATCAGGGGTGAAGTCGCCGCCAGTCATGACAAAATGTCCCTTCACCTTCCAATAGCCTGGGACTTTTTGTCAGAATCACCCTGCGGGGGGCTGACCGCGCCTGCGCACGCGCCCGCCCCTCGCTGGACCCGCGTAACGTTCGCCGGATAGCCGGGCGACGACCGCCGCACGACGCGCCATGCACCATGGATCGAAGGACCCGCGGCAAGCCGGCCCTGCCGCGGCGCGTGGCACGGCCCCTTGCTCGGCGGCCCGTCAGGCGTGATCGCACGTGAGCGCCGGCCCTGAAGGGCCGTTTTCGGTCAGGGGCAGGGCGGGCAGCGCCGGACGGGACGGGCCCCGCCATCCGGATTTTGCCGTCTTCGCGTGACGGCGCGCCGCACGGGCCGGTTGGGCGTCCCGGCCGGCCGCGGTCCCGCACGCGACAGTCGGCCTGTAATGATAATCATCTAGCCGGCCTCCTCGCCGCGGTGCGGCGGCGGGGTTAAAGTCAGTTTGCGAAAAGCACTTTGACCCTGCGGAGGTCGACATGAACTATTGTGGCATAGACCTACACTCGAACAACTGTGTCGTAATCGTCAGCGACGAGGGGGATCGGGTCCTGTACCAGAAGCGCTTGTCGAACGATCTTGTGCAGATACTTGCAGCACTTGAACCGTTCTGTGGCGAATTGGCGGGAGTGGTCGTCGAGAGCACGTACAACTGGTACTGGCTGGTGGACGGACTCATGGATGCAGGCTATCGCGTTCACCTGGCGCACCCCGCTGCCATCAGGAAATACGATGGACTCAAGCACAGCGGGGATTTCGCCGATGCGGCCTATCTGGCGCAGTTGCTGCGGTTGGGGTTGCTGCCAGAGGGCTATGTCTGCCCGCGCGAGGAACGCGGGGCACGAGATCTGGCGCGCAAGCGCATGCAACTGGTGCGCTATCGCACCGCACAGATTCTGTCGATCGAGGGCATCATGGTCCGACAGACCGGAAGCCGAATGAGGAGCGAGGCGGTCAAGCAGCTGACAGCCGAGCAGGTCAAGGAGTTGGCGTTCGTGCCCGATGTGGCAATGGCCGTGGAGGCCAACCGCATGGTCAGCGAGGTGCTGGGACAACAGATTGAAGTGCTCGAGAAGCGGCTGAAGGAACGCGTAAGCCTGCGCGCCGAGTACCGTCTGCTCAAGACAGTTCCGGGCATTGGGGAGACGCTGGCGACCACGATCATGCTCGAGACCGGATCAATCAGTCGCTTTGCCGAGGTCGGCAACTTCAGTTCCTACTGCCGCTGCGTGGATAGCCGGAGAGAAAGTAACGGCAAGAAGAAGGGGGAAGGTAACGCGAGGAACGGCAACAAATATCTCGCCTGGGCGTTTGTGGAAGCGGCCAACTTCGCCATCCGCTTTTCTCCGCAGGCCAAAAGCTTTTACGATCGCAAGAAGAGCAGAACGAACCGCGCACTGGCAACCAAGGCTCTGGCCCACAAGCTGGCGCGCGCGTGCTACTACATGTTGCGCGACCAGAAGCCCTTCGATGCGAAGCTGTGTTTCGGGTAACGGTTTGGCCGGGGGTGGTGAGCCAGGACTTTTGACTGGTGTGAAGCCAATGTAATGATTTGGACATCACCCCTGCGCCATTTAAAGGACTGCGAAATGCTGAATCGCCCAGACCGTGAGCCATTAAAGGACTGGCGTCGTCATCACGACGATAGCCACAGGCAATGCAAACACCCTCTGGACACGGCCCGGCACCAAAGTTTCTCTG
>NZ_BAYD01000164.1 GCF_000685075.1 Paraburkholderia oxyphila NBRC 105797 | reverse complement strand
TTAAGGCCAACGCCGCCCAGCGGCCCCCAAAATCGTTCCTTCAGAACAGACTCGCCTGCCCCGAAATCAGCGTCTCAAACTCCTCACGCAGAAACGGCAAAATAGCATCAGCCACCGGCTGCAACTGCCGGCTCAAATAGAACCCATAATCGATCGGCGAGCTAAGCGTCTCCAGCGGCTCAGGGCCCACCGTCGTCATCACATAGCTGATCCAGCCGCCATTCTGATACTGCAACGGACGGCCTTTCGCGCGATTAAATTCATCAGCGACACGCGCCGCACGCACATGAGGCGGCACATTACGCCGATAATCACTGAGCGGCCGACGCAGCCGCTTCCTGAACACGAGCTGCTCATCGAACCCGCCGCTCAGCGTGCGCTTCACATAGTCGCGCACATAATCGGCATACGGTTCGCGCTTGAAGACGCGCCGATACAACTCGCGCTGGAATTGCTGAGCGAGCGGCGTCCAGTCGGTGCGCACGGTCTCCAGCCCCTTGAACACCACCTCCTCGCCGCCGTCCTTGGTGCGCGCAAGCCCTGCATAGCGCTTCTTGCTGCCCTCTTCCGCGCCGCGCACGGTGGGCATGAGAAAACGCGAATAATGGCGCTCGAACTGCAATTCCAGTGCACTCTCGAGACCATAGCGTTCACGCAACTCGGCCTTCCACCACCGGTTGACGTGCTCGACCAGCGCCCGGCCCGTGCGCGTGGCCTCCTCTTCCGTATGCGCGCGCTTGAGCCACACAAAGGTGGAGTCGGTGTCGCCATAGATGACGTCGTACCCCTGCGCCTCGATGAGCTCGCGCGTCTTGCGCATGATCTCGTGGCCGCGCATCGTGATCGACGAAGCAAGGCGCGGATCGAAGAACCGGCAGCCCGTCGAACCAAGCACGCCGTAAAACGCATTCATGATGATCTTCAGCGCCTGCGAAAGCGGCGCGTTCTTCTGGCGCTTCGCATTTTCGCGGCCCTCCCACACCTGGCGCACGATCTCGGGCAGGCAGTGCATCGCGCGCGAAAAGCGCGCGCCCAGAAAGCCAGGCACGGAGTGCTCGTCATCGGGCTCGCGCAGGCCTTCGATCAGCCCCACGGGATCGATCAGAAACGTGCGGATGATCGAGGGATACAGACTCTTGTAGTCGAGCACGAGCACCGAGTCGTAGAGGCCCGGCCGCGAATCCATCACGAAGCCGCCCGGACTGTTTTCACCGACCACGTCGCCGAGATTCGGCGCCACGTAGCCGAGCCGGTGCATACGCGGCAGATAGAGATGCGTGAACGCCGCGACCGAGCCGCCGCTGCGGTCGGCGGGCAGTCCCGTGACCGAGGCGCGTTCGAGCAGGAACGCAATCAGCTCGGTTTTCTCGAAGATGCGCGTGACCAGTTCGCAGTCCTTGAGGTTGTAGCGGGCCAGCGCGGGCTTGTCTTCGTCGAAGCGGCGCTGGATCTCGTCCATGCGCTGATACGGATTGTCGATGGCCTTGCCCGCGCCCAGCAGCGCTTGCGCGACCGATTCGAGGCTGAACGACGCAAAGCTCCAGGTGGCCGAGCGCAGCGCCTCGATGCCGTCGATGATGAGCCGTCCCGCCGCGCCCGCGAAGAAGTGGTTCTGGTTGACGCTATGCTCGCGCCAGTCCATCACGGCGCCGCCGCGTCCGAGGCGCAGCGGCACGCCATATTGCTGCGAATGCGCGTGCAGCACGCGCAAATCGAACTGCACGAGATTCCAGCCGATGATGGCGTCGGGATCGTGCAGCGCCATCCATTCGTTCAGGCGCGTGAGCATCTGCGCACGGCTCTCGCAGTACTCGAAGTCGAAATCGAGTCCGCTTGCGTCGCCGTTTTCGGGCGCGAGCATGAAGACCTGGCGCTGCCCGCAGCCTTCGAGCGCGATCGAATAGAGCTCGCCCTGCGCGCTCGTTTCGATGTCCAGCGAGACGAGCCTGAGCGTCGGGCGATAGTCGGCGGCGGGCTTGAGTTCCGCGTCGAGCAGCAGGCCGCTCGCGTCCGGCCTGCCGCGAAACAGCACGGGCGCTGTGATGAAGCGCTCCATCATGTAGCGCTCGGGCGGCTGGATATCCGCTTCGTAGACGTCCACGCCCGCTTTCGCCAGGCGCTTCGCCGTGCCGGTGAGCTGGCGGTATTGCGGCGCATAGAGGCCCAGCACGGGCCGCTGGCTAAAGTCCTTGAGATCGAGGGGGCGCAGCTCGGCGCCCTTGTTGCTCTCGAGCGCGCCGAGTGCCGTCTCGCGTTGCGCGGCCGGCACGAAAGCGACGGACGTTTGCGCGCGCAGGCGCAGTTGCCTGGGGCCATCGGGCGTCGCCAGCCAGAATTCGACTTCGGTATGGTGAGGCGTGTCGCGCCAATGTCGCGTCAGAATGAAGCCCGGCTCTAAGCCGGGTTGAAGCTCGGTCACTGTGCGTACCCGCAGGCCTGATGTGTCTGCCGAAATTGTAACGCCACTCGTCGGCGGGACTGTGCGGGTTGAGGCGCGGTTGGGTGTGATTCGACGCGCGTAATGCGTGACCAAATGGAAAGGCCGGCGCTTCGTGTCAAGCGCCGGCCCCGGTTGCCGCGCGGACTCCTCGTCGGACTTCAGGCCGAGTCCGGGCAGCACCTGCGTGCCTTCCACGCCAACCGCATGCCGCAGGTTCGGATCGAGCTTGAGCGCGCGCAGGATGGTGGGCGCGACCTGCCTGGTCTGAGCGCGCTCACGAACCTCGCGGCCACCGTCAGGCACCCCGGCACACCAGACGACGAGGCCGAGGTGGCTGTCGTCGGGCGCGTTGCCGCCATGCTCGTCATCCTTCGTCTTGCTCGACGTGTAGATCATGCCCGGGTTCGGCTGCGCGATGATATCGGGCGGCGAGCAGCGCGAGATTCGGGCAGCTATTGCCGCCGATGCAGCGCGCGACGTCCTGTTCGTGCAAGCCGTCGAAGCTGATGAGCAAGACGTGCTGAACGCCCCTTGCCTTGCTCTCCTGTGCGGATGCGATTGCACTACCCATCGCGAGTGCGATTGCGCTGAGCGCCACCAGAACCGCCGACCACCTCCATGCCGTTTTCATCGTTCACCTCATTTGCTTGTGGGGGAAATCGCGCGAAATGAAGTGGGCATTTGAAGGCTTTTTGCGTCGGAGCGCTGAATAATGACTTGCAATTACATTTTATTACGCGCAGCGCGCATTACGCGCACGGCGTCCATACGGATGCGCGCGCAACGGATACGGGCTCGCGTGGCGCGACCGTTTGCAAACGAGCCTGACGACGAGTACGGGTTGGTGTCATCGAGTCGCACAAGGCGCGTTCGAAAGGCCGATTGCGCGGGTTAAGCGAAAATAGCGCCGGGACACGAGAAAGAACACGCGAAAGACCATCGGGAGACGCAATGCAATTCAAACGATTCGCGCGAGCGATACGGGGCGCAACGGCGCTGGCGATGACGATTGCTCTGGCGGCACTGGGCGCACCGGGCGCGTACGCGCAGCAAACACAATCCACGCCTCTGGGCCGGACGATCGCGATGCAAGGCACCGCCAACGGCGTTCCGGCGTGCATCAGCTGTCATGGCGCGAACGGCGAGGGCAACGCGGCGGCGGGCTTCCCGCGGCTTGCAGGCCTGGGCGCGGGTTACTTCGAAGCGCAACTCGCCGCGTTCGCCGACGGCAGCCGCGAAAACAGCGTGATGCAGCCGCTCGCGAAGAATATGTCGGCCAATGAGCGCAACGCTGTGGCGCAGTACTTCAGCAGCCTGAGCGCACCGCAGGGCATCCGCACGCAAGATCCCTCCGACGCCGCGCCCTCCGATAGCGGCGCCTGGCTCGCTATGCGCGGCCGCTGGCAGCAGGAGCTGCCCGCCTGCGTGCAATGTCATGGGCCGGGCGGCGTGGGTGTCGGCACTGCATTCCCGCCGCTGGCCGGTCAGCCCGCGGCCTATATCGAGGCGCAGCTCGATGCGTGGAAGAACGGCAAGCGGCCGCCCGGCCCGCTGGCGCTGATGCCGGCCGTTGCGAGCAAGCTGAACGACGCCGATATGCACGCTATAGCGCTGTATTACGCGCAACAGCCGCAGGCCGAAGCGAATGGCGCGGTCGCCGCATCGCAACCCCAGGCGGCCACGGGCGAGCACGCCGCGTCATTTCAGCCACCTCCCGAAAGCGCGATGCCGGACGGCGACTTCGGCAAATCAGTGAAGCTCGGCGAGCAGATCTTCCGGCATACCGGCCAGTACGCAGGGAAATTCGTAGGCAATTCGCTGAGCTGCGCGAATTGCCATATCGACGCGGGACGCAAGGCCGATTCGGGCCCGCTATGGGCCGCCTTTGTTTCGTATCCCGCCTATCGCAGCAAGAACGGGCACGTGAATACATTTGCGGAACGGTTGCAGGGCTGCTTCAACTACAGCATGAATGGCAAGGCGCCGCCGCTCGGCGATCCGGTGCTGGTCGCGCTGGAAAGCTACTCGTACTGGCTGGCCACGGGTGCGCCGGTGGGCGGCAAAGTGGCTGGCCGCGGCTATCCGAAGTTGCCTGCGCCCGCGCAGAAAGCGGATTACGCACGCGGCGCCGCGGTTTATGCACAGCATTGCGCGTTGTGTCACGGCGCGGATGGCCAGGGCAAGAACGGCAATGGCCAGACGGTGTTCCCGCCGCTATGGGGCGCGCGCTCGTTCAACTGGGGCGCGGGCATGCATGAGATCCAGAACGCCGCCGGATTCATCAAGGCGAATATGCCGCTGGGTCTGGGCGGCACGTTGACGGATCAGCAAGCGTGGGATGTCGCGACGTTCATGGACAGCCACGAGCGGCCGCAGGACCCGCGCTTCACGGGCTCGGTCGCGCAGACGCGCGCGAAGTATCACGACACGCCGAACTCGCTGTATGGCACGGTGGTGAACGGCCATCTGCTTGGCAGTCCATGAAGTATTCGGGTGGCGGGCGGGGACACGACCTGCCCGCCGCGGCGGTGGCGCGTCGCCGGCTCACAGGCTGAATGGCCGGAAATCGGGCGGCGATATCTCATGGACGCGCCGCAATGATTGGCGCATGGCGCCGGTGGAAATGCGCGCAGCAAAACCTCGAATAGCGATTTCACTTTAACCGGCTGGCGATCGCCCGAGAAATATTAATATTCATATTTTCGAAGCCAATGCGCCGTTCCGATTTATGTACGCGCTGTATTTAAAAGGCATATATCAAGCGCCGTAAATGCGCACGCTCGTACGCAATTCAATCAGGCGAATAGTCCCTATGCTGCCGGCGGGATTGCGTCGGGGTCGAATCAGATGCAGTCTCGCATCTTGCCAATTCACGACTTCTGGGCGGCGCAGCCCCGTGGGGCGGGCGTTGCGCCGGTGTGCGATTGGCGCACGCATCTTGTTGTGTTGCTGCCTGCTTCTGGTGATTGCGCTTACAAATGCAAGAAATGAACCGGGGCGCATGGATCCCAGGGTTTGTACCTAACCCATCTTCCACAAAATTGTTAAATTCTCCGCTTAGAATTAACTCTCTAATTTCACTGCCACGGCAATGTCCGCATTTCGAACATTGCTGATCGTCGTGTTTCAGGGCCGTGTTGGGTGGTGGCCCTCAATTCAATCTGTTTCGCATCACTAACCATGAGGCATAGCCGATGACCGAGCCCGTGACGTTTTCCGCCCCCGATCGTCTCCGCGCACACTATGAATCCAGCGTCGCGGTATTTTTTGCCCTGGCCAAGCCAGCGTTCGAGAGCTTCGAAGCCACGATTGCGCTCAACATGCAGACGGCCCGCGCGGCCATTGCCGACAACGAAGCCGCGCTGAAAAGCACGCTTCAAATCAGCAATCCGGTGGAGCTTTTCACGCAGCAGCTGAACGCATCGCAGCAGGCTGCTTCGAAGGCCATGTCGTACGGCCGCCAGCTCTTCGATATCGCGGCCCATGCCCATTCCGAATGGACCGAGGTGGCACAGGCGCAAACCGAGCGGCAAGAGCAGTGCGTCAAGGCATTGGCCGAGCGTTTCTCGCAAAGCGCGCCCGCCGGCTCGGAGCCGTTTGTCGCCGCAATGAACACGACGTTTGCGGCTTTCGGCAACGCTGCCGATTCCGTGCGCACGATGACGCGTCAAGCCATCGAGGCTGCACAAGGCCGGCTCGATACGGTTGCCGCCGCAACGCAGCGTGCCGCGCAAACGAGGCAGGCCGCGAACTGATCGCTACGGCGCTCACGCTTCAGGGCGCGGCGCGTCTGCCTGTCCGATTCGACGGATATCGACGGATCCCGGCGCATAGCGCCTGCAGCGCGCCGCCCACCCAATTCCTCGCTTTCAATTCATACCCATTCGTCGCGCAAAAAAAATTTGCGCGCATTCTCTGATTTGTCATCTTCGTGTGACAGGACGCAGTTACGCTCATTGCGAAGTTGCTGTGGCGCCGCTGCGGTTCCCGTCGCGTCTTACCGCGCGGGCATCGTGAGTATTTTTAACGCAGGAGTGGAAATTGACTGACATTGTGATCGTTTCGGCCGCACGTACCGCGGTCGGCAAATTCGGCGGAACGCTTGCGAAGATTGCGGCACCCGATCTGGGCGCGCTGGTCATCAAGGCCGCGCTGGAGCGCGCGGGCGTGAAGCCCGAGCAGGTGAGCGACGTGATCATGGGTCAGGTGCTGACCGCGGGTTCGGGTCAGAACGTCGCCCGTCAGGCGTCGCTCAAGGCGGGGCTGCCCACAGCGGTGCCCGCGATGACGATCAACAAGGTCTGCGGCTCGGGCCTGAAGGCCGTGATGCTCGCGGCCAACGCGATCCTTGCGGGCGATTCGGAGATCGTCGTGGCCGGCGGCCAGGAGAACATGAGCGCGGCGCCGCACGTGCTGCCGGGCTCGCGCGACGGCTTCCGCATGGGCGATGCGAAGCTGATCGACAGCATGATCGTCGACGGCCTGTGGGACGTCTATAACCAGTACCACATGGGCGTGACCGCGGAGAACGTGGCGAAGGAATACGGCATCACGCGCGAAGAACAGGACGCGTTCGCGGCGCTCTCGCAGAACAAGGCGGAAGCCGCGCAGAAGGCGGGCCGCTTCGACGCGGAAATCGTGCCGGTGGAGATTCCGCAGCGCAAGGGCGAGCCGCTCCTCTTCAACACCGACGAGTTCGTGCGCCACGGCGTGACCGCTGAGTCGCTTGCTGGCCTGAAACCTGCTTTCTCGAAGGAAGGCACGGTGACGGCGGCGAACGCCTCGGGCCTGAACGACGGCGCGGCGGCGGTGCTGGTGATGTCGGGCAAGAAGGCCGAGGCGCTGGGCCTCACGCCGCTCGCGCGCATCAAGGCTTATGCAACTGGCGGCGTGGACCCGAAGGTGATGGGCATGGGCCCGGTGCCGGCGTCGAAGCGCTGCCTCGAGCGTGCAGGCTGGTCGGTGGACGACCTCGATCTGATGGAGATCAACGAGGCATTCGCGGCGCAGGCGCTGGCCGTGAACAAGCAGATGGGCTGGGACACGTCGAAGATCAACGTGAACGGCGGGGCGATTGCAATCGGTCACCCGATTGGTGCATCGGGTTGCCGCATTCTGGTGACGCTGCTGCATGAAATGCACCGCCGCGACGCGAAGCGCGGTCTGGCTTCGCTGTGCATCGGCGGCGGCATGGGCGTGGCGCTGGCGCTCGAGCGCGCCTGAATTCAGCCAGTCAAGGCTGACCAGGCAGTACTAAGGTAATGCGGTTCGCCCGCGAGGCACGAAACGTGCGTTAGCGGGCGGGCCGAACAAATTTCGCGCAAGATAAGACGGACACTATAAGCCGCGCGATCTTGCCCGAGCGGCCTTCGCCTCGCGTGCGAGGATGCCGGGCGACGCAAGAGTGGCGCTCCAATTACGGCGTGCCACACGATTCATTGAAATTTTATCTCGCGGATAAATAGCATGACTAAGCGTATTGCATTGGTAACGGGTGGTATGGGCGGTCTCGGTGAGGCAATCAGCGTACGGCTGTACGACGCAGGCTATAAGGTCGTCGTCACGCACTCGCCGGACAACGCAGGCGCAAAGGACTGGCTGGCCAGAATGAAGGAGACGGGCCGCGAATTCCACGCATACTCCATCGACGTCGCCGACTACGATTCGTGCCAGCGCGGCTCGCAGAAGATCAAGAATGAAATCGGCCCCGTCGACATTCTGATCAACAATGCCGGCATCACGCGCGACATGACCTTCAAGAAGATGGACAAGGTCAATTGGGATGCGGTCCTGCGCACGAACCTGGACTCCATCTTCAACATCGCGAAGCCGCTGTGCGACAGCATGGTCGAGCTCGGCTGGGGCCGCATCATCAATATTTCGTCGGTGAATGGCTCCAAGGGCGCCGTGGGCCAGACGAACTATGCGGCGGCGAAGGCCGGCATGCACGGCTTCACGAAATCGCTCGCGCTGGAAGTCGCCCGTAAGGGTGTGACGGTGAACACGATTTCGCCGGGCTATCTCGCGACGAAGATGGTTACCGCCATTCCGCAGGAGATTCTCGATACGAAGATCATCCCGCAGATCCCGATGGGCCGCCTCGGCAATCCGGAAGAAGTCGCCGCGCTCGTGCTGTTCCTGTGCTCGGACGACGCCAGCTTCGTGACCGGCGCGAACATCCCCATCAACGGCGGTCAGCACATGCAGTAATGTGCGGCAGCGAGGGCCTGTCATGAGACTGAACAGGCCCTCGCTTTGCTTCGCTGCAACCGGCGCCGGCCCTCATGGCCGGCGTCGTTCGTTGCGTGCGCCACGCGGCGGTCTATGCCGCCCGGCGCTCCAGACTGAACGAAATCAGCAGCACGCCTATCCCTAGCGCGGCGAGAATCGCGCCCACCCAGCCCGTAGCGACCCAGCCGAATCCGGCGGCAATCACGAGCCCGCCCAACCATGCGCCCACCGCGTTGGCGATATTGAACGCGCTGTGATTGAGCGCCGCCGCCAGCGACTGCGCATCGCCCGCCACGTCCATCAGGCGCGACTGGAACGCCGGCGTGCACGCCGACCCCGCCCCCACGCAAAAGAGCATCGCCAGCATCGCCCAGAGGTGTGGCGCGGCCACCACGAACACGAGCAATACCGCCGCCGTGAATGCGTACATGCCGAGCATGGTCCGCTTGAGCCAGCGGTCCGCGAGCCATCCACAGGCGGTGTTGCCGGCAATCATCCCGAGCCCGATCAGCGCCAATGCCCAGGGCACGTGATAACTGGCGATTTGCGTTACTTGGGTGAGCGTGGACGCCACATAGCTATAGACGGAAAAGATCCCGCCAAAGCCGACCGCCGAAGCGAGCAGCGTCAACAGCACCTGAGGGCGGCCGAGCGCGCCGAGCTCGGTGAGCGGACTCGCCTTGCCCGACATCGGCAGGCGCGGCACCGACCAGGCGATCATGCCCGCCGTGATCAGCGCAATGACGGCGACTGCCGCAAAGCAGGCTTGCCAGCCCAGTGCCTGGCCGAGCCACGTGGCCGCCGGCACGCCTATGACGTTGGCAACGCTCAAGCCCAGCATCACCTTGCCGATCGCGGCGCCGCGCTTGTGCGGCGGCACGAGCGCCGCTGCAGCGAGCGCCGCAAGCCCGAAATAGGCGCCATGCGGCAGCCCTGCGATAAAGCGGCTCGCGAGCGCAAACGGATAGCTGTGGAAGATCGCCGTCGCGCCATTGCCAATGGCGTAAAGCAGCATCAGGACGATCAGCAGCGCGCGCCTGGGCATTCTCGCGAGCGCAACCGTGATGAGCGGCGCGCCGACGACAACGCCGGCCGCATAGGCGCTGATCATGTGTCCCGCTTGCGGAATCGAGACGTGGAGGTCGCCGGCCATCTCCGGCAGGATGCCCATGGCCGCGAATTCCGCCGTGCCGATGGCGAAGCCGCCGAGCGCGAGGGACAGCTCGGCAAGCGCGAGTCCGTGCGGCGGCTCGACGAGGGGCGCCGTGGCAGCAGCGTCGCGCGACGCTGCGTCGTGTGCGCGGCTAGCAGGGCGAATGGGAGATTCGACGGGTGCACTCATGTCTATCGTTCGGAAAACTGGGCCGCGAATTACGCGGCGTGCTGGATGTTATCGGTAACAGGCTGCGCACATTCATCGTTCGCCGCACCTGAATCACGCGTATTGCGAGGCGTGGCTCGCGGCGCATCATTGATGCGCGTGCGCGCACGTGAGGCCGTTCGGGTCAGGAAAGGGGCAAGCCGGTCTTTAAAGCAGCGCCCTGACCGCACGCATGGCGTGCAAGGTTCGGAAAAGATCCGCACGGTGAGCCGCATGTCGAGCAAACCGGCGGCGGTATTGGGGGAATGCGCCGGAATCGAAACACGGATGGCGCGCTCGATGCCGGACTGCCAGGATGCGCATTTTAGATGATCTGACGTATTTGCGCCGGGCGCACCGCAAAAGATGGTTCGACCTCGTGCTTCTCGATCCCGCTGCCAACGCACAATAGCCCGATCGGGACGATCGCGCGATCGCAATTGCCCACGACGCGCGCCGTTCTTGAAATGACGTGTAATTTTTCGCACGCACGAAAGCCAATCGTTTGCTCTTGCAATTGGCTAAAAGCACCGCATGTCATTCGGTGAACCTGGATTGCCTCGCGGCAAGCGCGGCTTTTTCAAAGTCCGTATCGTGAATCTCAAATGTGCCGCGTGCGGACCGGGTTCCGGCAATCGCCTCGATTCGTGTCATCGAATGAAAGGATTCGGAAGAATTCGGCTTCGAAATCGTCGCGATTGATCTGCGAATGCGCACGCTAATAGCAGCCAATTTGCATGTATTGCCGATTTGCGTACATAATTGTGTGTGCCATGACGGCATTGCCTAAATGGGCCAAGCCAAACTTCGACATGCAAACGAAGTTTAAACGGTTGCTTGGGGGTGAATTCCTGACAGGGAGAAAGAGTATGGTTACGTTGGACGCGATCACCCAAAAGATCGCAAAGCTGCAGAAACAGGCGGAAGCGATTGCCGAAAAGCAATCGTCCATCGGGCTCGCAAAAATTCGCGATCTGATGCACAAGCACGGTTTGAACCTTGCTGATATCGAGAGCTTCGTCGGGAAAAGGCGTGGCCGCAAGCCGGGCGCCAAGGCCGCAAATGGCGCAGCGAAAGCGCTGCATCCCAATGCGCATCCGGTCGCGCCGAAATACGCCGATCCGAAAACCGGCGCAACCTGGACCGGGCGCGGACGTGCGCCGGCCTGGATTCGCGACGTCAAGGATCGTTCGAAATTCCTGATCGAGGCAGGCGCGGCGCCCAAGGCTGCATCGGCTAAAGCCGCCGGCGCGAAGAAGACCGCGGCTGCGAAAAAGGCCGGCGCAAAAACCGCCAGCTCAAAAAAGACCACGGCTGGCCGTGCCGCCACGCCCGTAGCGGCCAAGCGCGGTCGCAAGAAAGGCGCACCCGTGAAGAAGGCCGCTGCGCCGCGCAAGACGGTAGCACGCAAGGCACGTGCCGCCGCCGCGCCGGCTCCTGCTGCACCGGCACCAGCCGCAGCCTGATAGAAGCGCGCTTGATCCGGCGGCCCGATAAAGCCGCCTGGCCACAGCCGGCGTTGCGCTGATTCCCACGAGGAGCGGCGCAACGCCGGCTATGGTTTCCACTGCAAAGCATTCGCCGTCGACGTTTTTCATCGCGGCCGTTCAAGCATCCTCGCTTTACATTTTTGCAATGGCGGGCCTGATTATTTCAGCCGGCCTTGCTCTCATTTCGAGGTGAGCCAGACGCCGGTAATGATTGCGCCCACGCCCAGGACGCGCGTCATTTCGAGTGGGCGTGCGATGGCGCCAAGCCAGCCGAAGTGATCGAGCATGACCGAGACGGCGAATTGCGTGGCCACGATGATGGTAAATGCCGTCGTCAGCCCGAGCCGCGAAGCGGTATAGCCGATCGATCCTGCAATGACGAGGCCGAGTGCACCCGCCGAAAGCGCATACCATGGCACCTCGGCCCACGCCTTGAGGCTCCCGCCTTGAGCCGCGGCCAGCAACACGATCGCCAGCACGGCGCCACTGATGTAATTCACGAAAATGCCGCCGGTCGTGCCAATGCTCTTTGCCATGATCCCCATGAATTGCCCTTGCAGGGCGACCGCGCAGCCACCGAGCGCCGCGATGGCGCCAAGTCCAATTACGTTGTTTGCCATAATTCCTCCGCTCTAAATCTCGCGTTGTGGTTCAAATACTGCCCGTAACAGTATCGATCTGCGCGGATCGAACGTGAAACGGTATATTTTCACGCGTGCCTTCAAAGGAATTCACAGCAAGGAGACGTGAAGTGCTGTCTATCGAGTCGCTCCAGCTCATCGAGCTGATCGCGCGAACCGGCAGCTTTACCGCTGCAGCCAGGGCGCTGCATCGCGTGCCCTCGGCCGTGAGTTACGCGGTGCGGAATATCGAAGAGGAACTGGGCGTCGTGTTGTTCCGGCGCTTGCATCGCAACGTGGTGCCCACCGAGGCCGGGCAGCATTTCGTGAACGAAGCGCGGGGCGTGCTGAACAAAATAGAGGAAATTCGCCGTGAAACGCTGCGCGTGGCCAATGGCTGGCAGCCGAGCCTTTCCATTGCGTTAGACAATATCGTGTCGAGTCATCGCATCAATGCGTTGATGGCCGATTTTTACCGGCACTTCGACAATGTGGAGCTGATCGTGCGCATCGAGGTGTTCAACGGCGTGTGGGAGGCGCTCGCCACCGGGCGCGCCGACATTGCGATCGGGGCGACGACGGCGGTTCCCGTTGGCGGCGAATTCTGCTTTCGCGACATGGGGGCGATCGAGTGGGCGTTTCTCGTGAGTCCGAATCATCCGCTCGCCGCTGCCCAGTCGCCGCTGTCCAATGAGGTGCTCGCCACGTTTCCGGCGATTTGTCTGGAAGATACCTCGCGTGAAATTCCACGCCGCGACACCTGGCTGCTGCCCAACCAGCGGCGGCTCGTGGTGCCGGACTGGCAGCGCGCCATCAACTGCTTCGTGGAGGGGCTCGGCATCGGCTATATGCCCGTGCATCTCGCGCGGCCCTTCGTCGAGTCCGGTCGCCTGATCGAGAAGCCGATTGCGCATCCCAAGACGCCTAGCCCATGCTGCGTTGCATGGTACGGCCAGAAAACGCCCCCCGTGCTGCGCTGGGTGCTCGATTATCTGGGCGAGACCGAAAAGCTGCACGCCGAGTGGATTTCCTGAATGCAGGCGGTGCGCCGCTCGAGTGGCGCACCGCCTGGCATCAGAACGTATACGTGAGTTTTCCGAATGCCGTCCGGCCCAGCGTGTTGTAGCCGTAGGCGGTCATGTATTGCCGGTTGAACAGATTCGATAGCGACGCGGACAGCATCAGGTGCGTATTCACCTTGTACGAGGCTCGCAGGCTCACCGTTGTATACGACGGTAAATAGAGCGTATTGAACTGATCGTCATAGGTCGAGCCGCCGTAGAGCAGCGAGACGCCGGTGCTCAACGCATGGAGATTGAATTCGTCCCACGTGTGGTCGACGCTGAGGCTCACGGTCTGCCGCGGGCGGCGGTTCAGCCAGGTCTGGTCGGTCACGTCCTGCGGATTGAGAATGCCGACCGCGAGACTCACGGGCGTGGACTTGCCGAGCGTGCCCTTGTACGAGAGGTCGATCCCCTGAATGTGCGCCCGCCCGACGTTCACCGGCAGAAAGGTCTGTGAATCGTAGGTAATCAGGTCGTGCACGCGGGTGTCGTATATCGCCGCCGTGAAGGTGCCGAACGACGTGTTGGCGTCGAGCGCCGCCTCTACGCTGTCGCTGCGCTCGGGCAGGAGATTGGGGTTCGCGTAGCCGGGGTAGTAGAGGTCGTTGAACGTCGGCAGGCGGAATGCGTTGCCGTACGAAACGCGCGCCGTGTAGACCGGCGTGATCGCCCACGAGAGCGCGGCGTTGCCGGTATTGACGCTCTGCCCCTGGACGATCTCGTGGCGCCCGGCGAGGAACAGCGTCACGTCGCCAAGCGTGGCCGACTGGTGCAGCGAGACGGCGGAGTCGTTGCGTGCGGGCAGGCCGCTCGGGACATCGACGGGCAGAAATGCCAGCTCGCGCGAGAAGTCGTAGGCGAGCTTGGTTTCGCCCGAAAGCGGCAGGCCGAACAGCGTGTGCCTGGTCTCCTGATGCGTGATCGAGGTCGAGGTGGAAAAGCGCGTCGAGTTGAATTCGTCAGTCGGTATCGTGGGATCGTTCGAGTAGATGAATTGCCGATCGGTCGCGTAACCCACGGACTGGTCGAATTGCGTAAACGGCGTGATGTCGAGGTGGAACGCGACGCCGGTCGTCAATTGATAATCGGCCTGCCGGTCGTTGCCGCCCGCATTGTCATAGGAAAGGTCGGAGCGGTGATACAGCGCGAACGTCGAAATCGACCAGTTGTCGCGCGCGTAGCCGAGCCGCCCATCCACGTCCTGCGCGTGATACGGATTGCGGCCGTCCTCGTGGCCGTAGGCCCAGGGCTGTGTCGCGTCGATGCCCGCCGTGTTGTAGTCGTGTAGCCCGAGCGAGTACGTGAGGCCGCCGAGCGCCGCGAGTGGTCCCGTCGATGGCACGGTGCCTGAGGTGCGTAGCTGCGTGTCGAAGGTCTTGTTGGACCCGCCGCCGAACGAAGCCGTCGTCTGATTCGGCAGGTTCGACGCGTGACGCGTGAAAAGCTGCACGACGCCGCCCACGGCGTCCGCGCCGAACGAGGCGGCGGCCGGGCCCGAGATCACCTCGACGCGGTCGAACGCCTCAGTCGGCAGGTCGGCCCACTCGGCCTCGCCGGTCGTGACGGAGCCCACGCGGATGCCGTCGATGAAGACCGCGACCTGATTGCCCGCCGAGCCGCGAATGCTCACCGACGCCACCGAGCCCGGACCGCCGCTCTGCGAGACGGTCACGCCCGGCAGCGTCGCGAGCGCCTGCGTGATGCTCGGGTCGGCAGGCGAGAGGCGGTCGAGGTCCTCGCGTGTGAGCACCTGGGTGCTCGCGTAGCGCTGGTCGAACGATTGCGGCAGATGCTGCGTGTCGCCCACCACGAGAATGTTCGGCAGCGTGGTGCCGGTGTCGTCTGTGGAAGCGGCCGAAGCGCTGGAAGCTTCGGCGGGCGATAGCGGCGCCGCTGGCGCGGCGTCGGCGGCGTACGCGCCGTGCCATGCGCATGCAGCGAAGGCGCAGGCGGCCGCGAGTGGGCGCAGCGTGGTCCGGCGGACATCTTGGTTGGCAGGGCCGGAAATCGGGCAAATGCCAGCAACGCGGCGGCGGCGGGTTCCCTGTGCGGGAACCGATGCAATCATGGTGGTGGACATGCGACTGATCCTGAGGTCGGGCTGTCCATGCAACGGGCGACCGCATGCGTGCGGTGCTGGCGCTTCGGGACACCCCGCCCCTTGCGGCTGCTTGGACCTCGGTCGATGGCAGGTCTCCTGGCTCGCGGGTCGACGCCCCTTGCCGGCCTTCCCGGTTTCCCAGTGGCACGTTCGGCATGGACTCGCCGCTCACAGTTGCGGGGGCAGCCGCAGACTCGTGGCGCATGTGCGCCCACTGCGTTCCCTTTTGATCCCGTCGCCGGGAACCATCAGGGCGCAAGGGTAATGGCCGTGCCGCGCATGCGTCAACTCATTGCGCATTGGGCGTTGCGAAAATGCTCGTCGAGCCTGCGCGGTCTATTGCACCCCGGAATCGGGCGGTTACTGGCATGCCTTGCATTGCGCCGTCGCTGCGCACTTCGAGCTTGTAGGTGGATGGTGTACGTAACAACACACGATTTGTTGCGAGTTGGTTTATCGCTTTGGGGTTGGTGTGGCTTTTTTTGGCGCGTTGGCCTTAA
>NZ_BAYD01000165.1 GCF_000685075.1 Paraburkholderia oxyphila NBRC 105797 | reverse complement strand
CCCACGCAGGACCAGGACACGCCAAGGTGAATTCGACTCGCCGCAGTGGCTTGAGCGCTAGCGGTCCTATTGCCCGTTTCGTCAAAAGCCAATTCTGATTGCAGTGCCTCGCACGCCGCGAAGACATCCGTCAATCTGGCATTCTCGACCGCATGGAATTCTGCCGTAGCATCAACTCTCTTCCAACCCTCGCGTGATGAACGGATCTCCATCACGGTGGCCTCATTCAGGACGGTCGTCCTCACTTGCAGATAGTCTTGCGCATGAGCCGGTCGCCCTGCCATCTGCTGCGGCTTCACAAAACTCTGGTAGCGGCTGGTCAGCTGCTTGCCTCTTTCGCCGCACCTGATCGACGCTGTTGAAATTCAGTCGGATTGCAGCCGAACCAGCGGTGACAACTCCGAGTGATCGCAGCCTGTTCCGAGTAGCCGAGCATCAAAGCGATCTGGCTCAACGGCTGCGGCTCGGGGTTGTCGAGCAAAGCAAGAAATCGTTCGCGTCGAACCTGGTCGACTATATCCTCAAAATTGTGTCCCTCCCTGCTCAGGCGGCGTTGCAAAGTGCGCGGATGGATCGACAACGCCTCGGCAATCGAAATTTGGGTAATGCTGCCGGCAGCAATGAAGCGACGCACGAGTGCGCGAACACGATCCGTCAACAGCAGCCTCGGTTCGCCAAATTGTTGACTCAGGTACGTCTGCGCCATTTCCAGCAACATCGGATTGTGCTCCGGTAATGCATATTCAAGGCTGCAAGCCTGGACCCGCACGGCTGCCATGGTATAGCCGAATTGGCACTCACAGGCGTAGGCTCGGGCATAGCTGGCCGCTGGTCCTAACCGGCGGTGAGGCAGCAGCGCGACGAGCGGTTCAACACTTCGACCACCGATCAGCCGCAGGGCACGGATCATGACACCCAGCGACAATTCGATCGTTTGCGGGCAAGGCGGCAGATGCGGCATGTTCACGGCAAAGCAAATGTTGACGCATGCCTTGTCTTCAGGAGCCGGCTCGATGACGAGCTGGATGGCCGGGCTATGGACGAAGACGAATTGAGAAGCGAGTTGAAGCGCCTCGCCGAGCGTTGGCGAATGCCGGATCAGTATCGCCAAAGGTCCCAGGATATCGATGCCCTGCAATTCAGAGAGGCGTAATCCGAAGTCCGGGCAGTTGCTCACCTGCGCGGAATGCTCCAGCAGGTTGATCACGGCGGCATACGGAATGAGCGCATCGTGGTCGGCAAGCGCTTTCGACGACAGGCCTACTCGTTGCAGCTCACGTCGGGTGTCCAGGCCAATGGAGCGGCCCAGCCTTTCGTAACCGGAAAGGCCGGTCGAGCGCACGAGGGTCGCCATTTTTGAGCGTTGAAATATCTGTTTCCGCAGGGGTTACCTATTATTGGCGGCAGACCAGCCTCCGTCAATCGATACCGTTTCCCGGGGCGTCACACAGGGTCGCTACCAATGGGCGATGAGTATTCTGGTCTGCCCCCGTGAGCCACACCTTTCAAGTTGACCTTGGTACAAACCAGGGGTGTCATGAAAAGCCAAACGACTGTCTTCAAACGTCAAGCGTTGGCAGTCGCCGAACCGCAGAATGCACTTACCGCGAACCAGCACGAGCGAATCAGTTGGTCGTCGGCACCGCGACGTTGCAGTACCCAGGCAAGTGACCCCTTTCCGGTCCGCGGGCAAACGGGGCCCTGTCGTCGGAATGCCTGAAGAGCTTACGTAGTAACGATTGCAGATGGAGATTTACGTGTTCATTTCGAAACAAATGGCGGCACTCGGTATTGCTATCTCGATGTCCGCACCGGTGTTCGCTCTCCTGCCCTCGACGATTCTGGCGCACACCTCTGGTGCAACGGCATCCTCCGTGTCTGTCTCGCAGGAGGAAGCGACTCGGATTGCCCGCGATGCCTATGTCTACGCGTATCCGCTCGTCCTGATGGACGTCACCCGGATTCAGACATCCAATTTTGCGGCGCCCACGCAGTTTCCGCACACTATTCCGAACCACTTCGTCCACGCAGCGACATTTCCGTCAGACAAGTTCAAGGTCGTGATCCGACCCAACGTCGATACGCTCTATTCGGGTGCGTGGCTTGACCTTGGACCCGAGCCGGTCGTGGTTTCCGTCCCGGCTAGCGACCGGTACTTCATGTTGCCCATGCTGAGCCTCTGGAGCGATGTGTTCGCAGTCCCTGGTACAAGAACGACCGGACCTGACCGGGCCGTCAACTATCTCGTCGTCGGGCCACGCTGGCGGGGCCAGGCGCCTGACGGCATGGAAGTCATTCACGCGCCCACGCGCTATGTATTGATCATTGGCAGAACGCAAACGAATGGGCCTGCTGATTTTTCGTATGTCCACCAGTTGCAAAGACAATACAAGATAACGCCTCTGAGCATCTGGTCCAATCCCGATGCACCCCCGCAAAAATGGACGGTGGAACCCAATGTCGACATGACGACGCCGCCACCGCTGCTTGTCAGCAGGATGGACGCACAAACGTTTCTCGAGCGCTTCACGTCGTTGTTGAAAGACAATCCGCCGGGTCCGCTCGATTACCCACTCGTCCACCAGATGGAGCGACTGAGTATCCAGCCCGGAATGCCTTTCGACATCGATCGCACACCACCTGCGCTTCGGGTAGCCATCGAGAAAGGCGTCGAGGAAGGCAAAGCAATGGTCAAAAAAATGGGGCAGAACGACACAGGTGTAGGTCGCAAGGGATGGATCTACACGACAGAAAGCGGTGCGTATGGCGTGAACTATCGCCTTCGCGCAGCGGTCGCTGCATTTGCACTCGGCCAGAATCTGCCCGAGGATGCGGTGTATCCGTCCGCTGCGACGGACAGCGAAGGTCGTCAGTTAGACGGTGCGCACCGGTACGTATGGCACCTCGACAAATCACAGATCCCCCCCGTGGACGCCTTCTGGTCGATGACCGCCTACGACAAGGATGGCTATTTTATTCCCAACGCTCTAAAGCGTTATGCCGTCGGGGATCGGGACAAGTTAAAGTTCAACGGCGACGGCTCGCTCGATATCTACATTCAGGCGTCTTCACCGGGGAAAGACAAGGAAAGCAACTGGCTACCTGTCGCAGATGCACCTTTCACGCTGATGCTTCGCCTCTATTCTCCCAAGCTCGCAGTGCTGGACGGCGACTGGAACGCGCCCCGCGTCACCCGGGAATAGCGGTTTTCGTACACTGAAGCAGCTTGCATAATGGGGCGCAAAGAGACTCCCTGCGACTGAGTCCGCCTGCGACCGCCAACTGCTCCGTTGATGCACCTTGTTGTCACACCAATATATTTCGGATAACTATCTATATGAATGACATTCCGGAACTACCGGCGACGGTGATCCATATTGACAGGTTAATTCCATTATGTGTTTTTTGAGGAAAGGCGCGGGATATCCGGCAAACCACAATCCCCCACGAGGAGACGAAATGAAGTCGAAGTTGAGTGCCGCTGCTGCGC
The DNA here is from genome assembly GCF_000685075.1 of Paraburkholderia oxyphila NBRC 105797. Taxonomy (GTDB): domain Bacteria; phylum Pseudomonadota; class Gammaproteobacteria; order Burkholderiales; family Burkholderiaceae; genus Paraburkholderia; species Paraburkholderia oxyphila. The sequence goes on along the minus strand of NZ_BAYD01000165.1, from coordinate 12,187 downwards.
TCGTGGCGTTCGCAAGTGTCGCGCACGCACAATCATCGGTAACGCTCTACGGTGCCATTGATTCGGGTTTGATGTACCAGAGCACCTCATTCAGCGGATCATTGAAAGCGCCCGACGCCGGATCCGTCATCCGTTACAAGGATGGAGGCCTGTATTCAAGCTTCTTCGGTCTGAGGGGCAGCGAAGATATCGGGGCCGGCTACAAGATCAACTTCAGGCTTCAAGGCGCGTTTGACAGCAGCACAGGCAAGCTGGGGCTGGCCGACGCGCCAGGCGCTGCAGCAATATTCAACCAGCAGTCAACGGTTGGCATGTCAGGGCCTTTCGGAACCTTCGATGCCGGCCGACAGTATGCGCCGATGATTTACGCGTTGTCGGACACCGACGTCCGCGGTGCCGGATACTTTGGCAGCATTTTGACTGCGCTGATCAGCATGAATGTGCAGGCGGGCTGGCCAGGAACCAGTACAAACGGCGCGATTGGCGCACTTTGGGACGACAACGCGCTCGTCTACCAGACGCCCAAATTCTATGGCGCATCACTCGCGCTTGAGTATGCGCCCGGCGGTGTAGCCGGACAGCCACAAGGCGGTACACGAGAATCGGCTGTGCTGAGGTATTCGAACTACGGCCTCAATCTGGGCGCCGTCTATTACAACGGGCACGACGCCAATCCGTTTCCGGCAAATCCGACGGCTACCGCTACCCCGGCGACGGGCCTCAACAACAATCGATACTACTATCTTGGCGCGAAGTATACGTTCCACGATTTTTCGGTGTCCGGCTCCTACAGTAACGGCAAAAACCCCGCGAGCAGCAATCACGTCGACTTTGATTTGTGGTCGGCAGGACTCGGCTACCGCTTCAATCCGGCTTTTGAGATCACGTCCGGTTTTTACTACCTGAAAGACAGGAACAACTCCGCCAACCATTCCAGCGAATTCGTAGCCGGCGCTGATTACAGTGTGTCCAAGCGGACGCTGGCATATGCGCAGCTCGGCTACGTGAACAACAAGGGCAACATGATGCAGATGATTGCCTACGGTCAGAGTACTGCACCGGACATGTCGACCACGGCTGCCATGGTTGGCATTCGCCACACCTTCTGACTCCGGAACGCACTTGTCACGCAAAGCTGAATGCGGTGGCCCGCGCTGTCCCGCGTGACGAATCCAGACCCGTGTCACCGGCCGGCAACTCGCCGGCTAGCGGCAGCCAATGATTTTACGGAGAGACTTCATGCAAACACCCTATGACCTCCTGATTCAAGGCGGATTGGTGTTCGATGGCACCGGAACGTCGCCGCGACGCGCGGACGTCGCAGTTCGTGACGGCCGGATAGTCCAGATCAGCGAACGGCCTCTGAGCGCGCAAGGGGCGAATCAGGTTATCGACGCCGCAGGTCAGTGGGTCACCCCCGGATTCATTGACATTCATACGCACTACGACGCTGAGGTATTGCTGGCCCCTGGACTGCACGAGTCCGTGCGTCACGGCGTGACGACGTGTTTTGTCGGCAGCTGCTCGATCAGCATGATATTCAGCGAGGCGGAAGATGCCGCCGACATGTTCACCCGCGTGGAGTCGATTCCCAGGGAGTACGTGTTGCCCCTTTTACAGCAGCAGAAGAACTGGAACGACGCGCAGGGCTACGTCAAGCACCTGGACAGCCTCCCGCTGGGGCCGAACGTAGCGAGCTACGTTGGGCATTCCGACCTCCGCGCCGCGGTGATGGGGCTTGGCAGAGCCGTGGATCCCGACGAGCGGCCCAGTCAGGACGAGATGCGACAGATGGAACGCCATCTGCATGAGAGTCTCGACGAGGGCTTGCTGGGCATGTCCGGCATGACCAATCCTTGGGACAAACTGGATGGTGACCGCTTCCGTTCTGCGGCGTTGCCCTCGGTGTATGCGCGCTGGCGCGAGTATCGCCGGCTACACCGGCTGTTGCGCAAGCGAGGCGCCATCCTGCAGTCGGCACCGAACCTGACTAATCCCGTGAACGCAGTCTTCTATCTATTCACGTCGGCAAGTTTGGGCGTTCGACGCGGTTTAAAGACAACGCTGATCACGCTGATGGACATCAAGGCCCGGCCCAACATGGACCGCCTCATTTCGGCTTCAACGCGCTTTTTCAACCGATGGCTCGGCGCCACCTTCCGTTGGCAGGCTCTGCCGCAACCCTTTCAGGTCTACGCCGACGGTATCGACTTCGTCATCTTCGAAGAATTCCCGACGGGTGAGGCCGCATTGCACCTCAAGCGGGAATTCGATCGCAGGAAGCTCCTCTCGTGCAAGGCCTACAGGGAAAAGTTCAAGGCTGACTATGAGCGCAAATGGGGTGGACGTGTCTGGCACCGGGATTTTGGCGACGCCTATATCGTCGATTGCCCGGACCCGTCGCTCGTCGGCAAAACAATCGGAGAGGTGGCGAGAGCGCGCGGCGAACATGCAGCGCATACCTTTCTCGATCTCGTGATCGACTTCGGGCGCAGCTTGCGCTGGGCGACCCTGCTCGGGAACCACAACCCGAAACGGGTTGCCGCGAATGTCAATGATGCTTCGGCGATCATCGGCTTTTCCGATGCGGGCGCTCATCTGCGCAATATGGCCTTCTATAACTTCGGTCTCTGGATGTTGCAACTTGCGCTCCAGGATAGCCCGGCAATGGCGCCGGAGAAAGCAATCTGGCGGGTGACCGGCGAGATCGCTGACTGGTACGGTCTGGATACAGGGAAACTGCAGATCGGCAGGCAAGCGGACCTCGTCGTCCTTGACCCGCTCGCGCTCCGGCATGCGCGACTGGGCGAATACGCGGAGGCACCGTTCGAGGAACTCGGTCGCATGAACAGGGTTGTCAACCGGAACGACGGCATCATCAAAGCCACAATCATTAACGGGAATGTTGCCTTCCAACACGATCAGCCATCCCCGGATCTTGGCAAGGTGCGTAAATTTGGCCAGTTTGTACGCCGCGGGCCAAGCCAAGCTGCCGTGGCGAACATGAAAAATGCTCGCGTATCACGTCTTCGACGTAGGGGGGCTGAGCCGACCGCATCATAAAGATTGACTTCCAGTTTCTACTGCCCCGCTTTTTCTGCCAATTGACAGCATTTTTCCTCGCAGCGAGGAAATCACATTTATCAAAGAATCACTCATGAACCCATCCCGACAATCTGTCATTTTGACCACGCTGTTGGCAATCTCCCTCACGACTGGCTTCATTGGCGTCACTGAGGCATTGCCGCAAACGGCTGGGGAAACTCAAACACAGGCGGTCCGGCCGTCCACCGCCGAGATCCGGGAGCTGGCGCGAGATCTTTACCTTTACGCGTACCCGATCGTGCTCATGGATATCACCATGAAGCAGGCGACCAATGTGCCGGATGCTACCTCCGTGCCGATGCGGGCTCCGGTCAACCAGTTCGCGCATTTTCGAAGCTATCCGGGTTCAGACGCGCGCGATGTCGTGCGATTCAATTTCGACACTTTGTATTCCTTCGCGTGGGTGGACCTGAGCAAAGGACCTGTCATCCTGACCGTTCCGGACACTCATGGCCGCTTCTACCTCGTGCCGTCCCTCGACATGTGGACCGATGTCTTTGCCTCGGTCGGTTCGCGGACGAGTGGTACGCACGCGGGGAACTACGCTTATGTACCACCAGGCTGGAAGGGAACGCTCCCGGCCGGCGTTCGCGAGATCAAGGCACCCACGTCGACGATCTGGGTAATGGGACGAATCCAGACCAACGGCCCGCAAGACTATGACAATGTTCACCGTGTCCAGGACGGAATGAAGCTCACCCCGTTGAGCACGTGGTCCAGACATGGGATAGCTGAATCGGTGGTATTCGATCCGCGTATCGACGGCAAAACGCCTCCGCTTCTGCAGATGAACAAGCTTACCGGAGTCGAGATGCTGTCGCGCCTGTCCGATTTGATGACGCGATATCCGGCGCACCCGAACGACTATCCGATCCTCTTCCGCGCTCAGACGCTCGGCTTCGAACCCGGCAAACGATGGGACCCGTCGCAACTGGATGATGCGACGCTAGCTGCGATCAACGCCGGCGCGGATGACGCACGAGAAATGTTAAAGAAGGCACCCTTGACGAGTGCAAGACACGTCGACGGCTGGACCATCGCCACCGACAATATCGGCACTTACGGAACGTCTTATCTGCGTCGTGCATTGATTGCAATGATCGGCCTCGGTGCCAATCTTCCAGAAGACGCAATTTACCCTACGGCCTTTCTTGACAAGAACGGCAAGCGGCTCGATGGAGCAAACAGGTACGTGCTCCATTTCGGAAAGAATGAGTTGCCGCCTGTTGATGCTTTCTGGTCGCTGACGATGTATGACAGTCGAGGTTTCCAGGTTGCCAATCCGCTCAACCGATTTTCGATCGGCTCGCGCGACAACCTCAGGTTCAATGCTGATGGTTCGCTCGATCTGTACATCCAGCACGATTCGCCCGGACCCGACAAGGAATCGAACTGGCTACCCTCCCCGGCATCGGGTCAACTGCAGCCAACGTTGCGTCTCTATGCCCCTCGGGCGGATGTGCTTGACAATGACTGGCAACCGCCCGGATTTCAACCTGTTAACTGATGCTTTGCTTACAGAGTTTCGTCCGATACTCCCCCACAACACCCGTTACGTTGATACCGGAGACAATCCATGAACGCACCTGAAATCTTCACCCACCAGGACCAACTGCTTGGCGTTGACACGAACGCGAGCAAGTTCCTTGAAGGCTTGCTGCACCCGGGCATCAAGGCCTATCCGCTGTTCCTCGACCCGTATAACGGCACCTGGGTGCTGCGCGTCAAGTTCGCGCCGGGCGTCACGCTGCCCATGCACTTCCATACCGGGACCGTGCACCTCTACACGATGAGCGGCTGCTGGTACTACACCGAGTATCCCGATCAGAAGCAGACGGCAGGCTGCTATCTGTATGAGCCGGGCGGATCGGTGCACGAGTTCAACACGCCGGCCTCGAACAGCGAAGACACCGACACCTTCATGGTGGTAACGGGCTCGAACGTGAATTTCAACAGTACGGGCAGCAGGGAATTCCTCGGCATCATGGATGCCGGCCTCATCAAGGCATGGGTCGATGCGGCCATCAAGGACCAGGGGGCCGACGAGATGAACTACATCCAGGCGGGCATTCCGACCTACGCGCGCTAAATATCATACTGGCGACCCCCCAAGTTCCGGTCGTTTCTGATTAAGGGATTCTATATGGCGATTTCTATGCACAACAAGGTAGTTATCCTGAAGGGAGGTACACGCGGAATTGGCGCAGCCAGGACGACGATGTTCGCCGCGGTCGGGGCCAGTGTCGTGATCTCGCCGACCTGCCGAAGGATGCGGGGCTTGCCCCTGCCGAGTCGATCTGCAAGTTCGGTGGAAAGCGCACTTCGTCGAGCACGACGTACGTGATGAGACAGCGTGGGAACCAGCGGTCGCCGCAACGATTTCGCACTTCGGCACGCTCACGGCGGTGGTCAACAGCGCCGGGATCGGGTTTCCGCTCCGATATCGGACCTGCCGATCGAAGTGACCCGAAGCAACCTCGACATGGCGGCAGCCACCTCAAAGAACGCCCGCCGCGCGATCGATCCGGTATCGCAGGCAGCGAAACGATGACGGCTGAAAACTGACCACTAAACCGATATTGCGGACGACGTCTGTAATATCGGTTGTCATCGCGGCTGCCGGGTCGAGCCATCGAGCGCTACCGTCATCTGCGAAAATGTGAGTCTCGCAAAGGGCAGTCAGCACGTGCTTGATTGCAAGGGGAATTTATATAGGGCCACAAAGCGGGCCAGTGCCAGGCTCAGGTGCGCCTACGGTGCGCGACAACCTGGGGCACGGCTCCATCAATAAGACGAGTCGATACCCCCATGAAGAGGATGATCGTCCGCATGATGAAACCACCCACGGATACCGGATGAACTGGCGTTGATTCTTTGGGCAGGCACGGCCCTCGACGGCAACATCGCGGTACTATCGCATTTTCTGCAGAAAAATATTTTGGATTCCATATTAAAAATATTATCATTGGTATTATGTTAAGTAAAAAAGACCCCGAACACGTGCTCAGAATTCGTTGTGTCAAATTGCCGGCAAATTGACGACAACCACGCCGAGGCCCGGCATTACATCGCACCGATCGGCCCAACCTACGCCTTATCCAAGCCTTTGCGCAAAGACGCTACAAAACGAGCCGGCATGAACTCCGCGAGCCTGGTCGACGCTCCTTTCGTATCGACTATCGGCAGGCATCGCAACTTGCGTTCGACACGGAGCTGTTGTACGTGGCCGCGCAGTTTCACAGCATGGGGTTCACTACGCCTTGTCGCCATTCAGCAGGACCTTTCGAGGTGGATGGCGTGAACGCCATGCGGGCGTTCTTTGGTGAGCACAGCGTTCTGGCGGGGGGTGTCGCCAAAAAACCTGGCGCGCGGCTGCATTCCACATGACATTAGGGTGTGACCACATACGCGCCACGGCTGACGGCGCCGCTCACCACGGGGCGAAACGGATCTGCCCGGCATGCACTTCTACGAAGTGAGCCGCACCGAGCGCGAGGCAGTTTTGCTGGTGTTGCCACGCGACTCTGCCTTCAAGGAACTGATTATCGAAGCCTTCGCCGAAGGGATGACTCAACGCCCCGAGACCACCTTCGGCCTGGTTAACGCTGACGTGTTTCAGCGGTGCGACACAAACGACGGCCGCCTTACCTTCTGCGGGTTGAGCCTCGGCTCGACCTGGAAGGAGTAAGTGAGAGTCGCCATCCCTCACTGCCTTTGAGATGTCACGAATCACCGCGGCTGCCTTACTCTTTCCGTGTGTGAAGCAGAATTACGCAAAACGCCGAAATCTGGAAGACCGAATAAGCGGCACGGCCTAACGTCACCTCTACGCCTGACCCGATCAGGCCGACATCAACGATCAGGAGACGCCCCGTGAAAACCCGTACGCACGAAACCCCACCCTCAACCGACGCGAACCCGCAAGCCGAGCAGTTCGACATTGTGATTGTCGGTGCCGGCGCAGCTGGTCTGGCCTGCGCCCTCTTTGCCGCCTGGCAGGACAACCGCGTCCTGCTGCTCGAAAAGGCAATGGAAGCAGGCGGCACCGCGCGCAAGGCAGCTTTCTGGTACTGGGTTCCCAATAATCGCCCGTTGCGCGAGATGGGCATCGACGACCAAAAGGAGGATTGCCTGCGCTATATGGCGCGACTTTCCCGTCCCGAGACCTACAGCCCTGACCTCCCGCGCTTTGGCATGACTGAGTGGGAGTACGACATGTGCGAGGCGATTTACGACAATGCGACCCTTGCCGCAGAATTGCTCGCACGCAACGGCGCCCTCGAATACCGGCATTGTCCCGACGTCACCGATTACTGGGCGGAGTTGCCGGAAGACAAGGCGCCGCGCGGGCGCGTACTGCTGCCGAAAGGAGCTTGCGAGTCGATGTCCGATGGCGGTGCCGTGGCGGTCCGCTCGATGCTGCAAGCGCTGCGCAAGGCCGGCGTAGAGGTGCGGACCAACTGCCGCGTGGAGCGCCTGCTGACTGACGAAACGGGCACGGTGACCGGTGTCGAAGCGCAACTTGCCGGCGAAGGCTTGACGGTGTTCAAGGCGCACAAGGCCGTCATATTCTGCACGGGCGGCTTCACCCACAACAAGACGATGCGAAAGAATTTTCTGAGCGCTCCCGTATTCGGCGGATGCGCCGCACGATCCAACGAAGGCGACTTCGTGCGCATAGGTACGGCTGCGGGTGCCGAATTGCGCAACATGAACCATGCGTGGATGTGTCCAATCATCCTCGAAAAGGCACTGCGCGAAGATCCCGGACTGATCGGAACGTTCTCGGCCTCCGGCGACTCGATGCTCTACGTCAACCAGCACGGCCAACGCGTGACCAACGAGAAGCTTGCATACAACGAGGCCGCACAGGCGTTCTTCACGTGGGACCCTGCCACCTCGTCATACCCGAATCTCGTGCTCGCCGCCATCTGGGACGCGCGCAGCCAGCAGCACAGCGCCAGCACGGAATACGGGCGGTTCATCGTGCCGGAAGGCAGCGACGATGCCCACGTCATCAAGGGGGAAACACTGCCTGAGCTCGCGCGCAACATCCGCGCGCGCGTGGCCGAGCTTGCGTCGCAGATCGGCAATCTGCACTTCGGCGTGGACTTCGAGACGAATCTGCCGGCTACGATCGAGCGCTTCAATGCATTCGCGCGCGATGGCCGGGACCTCGACTTTCATCGAGGTGAGCGCCCGGTCGAGTTGCTGTTCAACGGGCCTGCGGCGAACAGCCCCGTAGCGCCCAACCCGACAATGCACCCGATCAGCGACACCGGACCTTACTATGCAACGCTGCTCACCGGCGGCAATCTGGATACGAAGGGCGGCCCGGTGACCAATCGCCATGGACAGGTGCTCGACCACGAGGGTACGCCTATCGCCCACCTCTACGGCGTAGGCAATTGCGTGGCTTCGCCATCGGCACGGGCCTATTGGGCGGGCGGCGCAACGCTCGGGCCCATTCTGGCGTTCGCATATCTCGCGGCGCGTCACGCCCATAGCCAGGCCCCTGTTTGAGTCGTTGCGCATTGATCGACACTCAACGCGCGTTCAGCCCACACATCATCATCGCAATTACCGGAGAAGATCATGGCACTGACCATGCAAACCATGACTGACGAGCAACGGAAATCCGTCGCCATTGAATATCTGAAGGCATTCGACAATGGCGGCGTGACTTCGACCGGAGGCAGCATCCTCGATCTGTTCGCCGACGACGCCCAGGTATTCTTCCCCAAATGGGGGCTGGCCAACGGCACGGATCAAATCGGGAAGCTCTTCGCCGACGTCGGAGGCATGGTGAAATCGATCGTGCATCATTACGCGCACTTCAACTGGATTTTTTCAGGCGGCGACGTGATCGTTTGCGAAGGCACCAGTCATGGCGAGCACCGCGACGGTCCATGGCGCGCCGGCGATCCCGCATGGGGCGCCGGCAACTGGTGCGACGTGTTCGAGATTCGGGACTGGAAGATTCAGCGCGTCTTTATCTATCTCGACCCCGATTACGCGGGCAAGGACGTGGCACGGTATCCATGGCTTAACACCCACGGGTGAACGCAAAGCAATAGGACGTGTTACTTATAACTTGACGGATCTCGCGCGCCGCGGTGTCATCCCGCGGCGCTGCGAGAATAGCGTGGTCATGTGCTGCTGCGAGGCAAATCCACAAGCTGCCGCCACATCGCAGATAGGCATATCGCTTTCGCGAAGCAGGTGCATCGCTGCATCGAGACGCCGTTCGACCACGTATCGATACAAGGACTGCCCTGTCCTCTCCTTCACTGCGTCGAATACCGCGCGCAGCGGCATATTGAATTCGCGCGCGATATCGGCACAGGCAATCGTGGAATCGATATGGTCGCGAATCCAGGCTTCGAGTCGATCGAACGCGGCGTCGGTGAGCCTGGGTGGCCGGCGAGATGCAGGCCGGCTCAGAGCCTGCGCGACCTCCACATAGACGAGCGTGGACAGGCACTGCATTTCCCACGGGTCGGCATGCGCGACGCCCATGAATCGAGCGCGCGCGTATCGAATCAGATGCCTGATCCCTTCTGCGCCGATGTTTTCCCGATTGCCGGCGTGCTGCAGTGGGGCGAGCGCGTCTCGGCCCATGCCCTGGCCGCTCGTATCCACATAGCTGAACGCGAGAAAGCCCTCGCTGACGTTTGTCGCATCTACCCGCAAGCGGCCGCCACGCGGATGAAATGACGCCGTTTCGCTGCGGAACGCCAGTTGCCTCGCGGGCTTGTCGTCGTACTGTGTTTGCGTGACGATATGCCCGAAAACGAGGCAGATCGTGTCGGAGGTCGCCGTGTAATCCAGCGTATAGGGCCTTGCGCTCGACCGCCAGTACGCGAGCCCCGGCGCCCCTGAGAACGGTGCGCCAAATTGCTCCATGCCGCGCCAGTCCCGGGTACTGATTTGCTCTCTCATGGGTGACTCCTGCTCGGGCCGCATGCCGAAAGCCGCAGCCTTTGTCTCATGCGTGCAGGCTATAGGCCTTCGGCCCGCACGATCAACCGGTTGTTGACGGTATCGACGCCGGGCACGCCCTGCGCGGCCGAGGTCGCAAGCCCGATCTGGTCAGTTTCCGGAACATAGCCCTCAAGCCATATCACGCCGCCTTTGGCCACCACCACGATACGATCTGCATTCAGGCCTTTCGTCTTCGTCAGACTGCGCAATACGGCCTTGCTCAACTTGCGGTTTGTCGCGCGAATCTCCTTTGCGCTTGGCGTGGAAGCGACGGACGCCTGCGCCGGACCACTGTCTTCTCCATTTTGTGCGTTGGCACTCGCGGCGAATAGCGCAACGAGCGCTACGCTCGCATACCGTAGCAATCTGCCTCTTTTCACTCGAATTCTCCTTGTCGACCGACGCCGGGCGAGAGCCCGGATGCGCCGGCCATGGTGTCGTCCTGCGGGGATGAGCCGAACGGCGCTTCCTGCGGCTAGAACGTGTGCCGCATACCGAGCACCGTGCCGATGGTGGTGCCTTCCGGCGCATACAGCGCACCGTTGATCGAAATGCCCGTGTTCATGGCGCCATGGTTGTCGACCGCGCCCACCTGGGCATAGAGCATTGTGCGCTTGGAGAGGGAGTACTCGGCACCCAGCGCCCCCATCACCGAATGACTGGCAGTGTGGTTGCGATCACTCGTAACCCAGACGCCACCGTTGACATCGAGCGCAGGGGTCATGTGATAGTCGAGACCGCCGCCGTACACGTTATTGTTGAAAGCCCCCGCCACCTTGTAGTTAACGAACGATAGTTTCGCGGTCACCGGCCCGATCTTGTACGCGGCGCCGACAGTGCGCCCTTCGTACTCGAGCGTAGTTGGCACGGGCGTCTGCGCATTGCCGCCCGCGTTGCCGTCATAGATGGACGCGTTGATCAGAAAGCCGCCAAGCTCATACTTGAGGCTCGCCGCGTACTGCCGTCCGGCCTGGAAATCGCCCGCCGTGCCGCCGAGCGCATACATCACGCTGGCCTGCAAGCCCGCGATCTTCGGGCTGGTATAGGACAGTGCGTTGGGATTGAAGATACCCGTCCCTAGCACGTTATCGACCATGTTCACGAGACCGCTGCCAAACAGCGAGAAGTCGCGCGGATCCGACTCGTAAAGCGCGAGGAAGAACGGCGAGTATTGCAGGCCTGCCTTAAGCGTGCCGTACTGATTGTCAAGCGCGATCCACGCCTGGCAGCCAAACAGGTTGCCATTGCAGTCGGCCAGACCCCCATTGGCAACGCTAAATCCGCTTTCGAGCTTGAATGAAACCCTGAGGCCGCCGCCCAGGTCCTCCGATCCGGTCAGACCAAACACAGACGGACTGACGCCCCCCTCGATCATTGATATCTGCTTGCCCGTATTCTGTCCTGTCGCTGCTTCGACGGATTTGCTCGTATAAAGCAGTCCGCCATCGACGACACCGTACAACGTCACACTGCTTTGCGCCTGTGCAACACTGGCGCTAAGTAGTCCCGTTGCGCAGGCCATCAGCCTCAAGCCAGAACCTCTCCTCTTTCTCATAGACTGTCTCCATGTCCGTCGTTTCGACTGGTCTTGCTCTTCTGTGTGTTTCTTCTTGCCAAAGGCATCTGCGCACGTTCGAGCAGTGCATCACCTTTCGCCACACTTAATTAGTAATACGAAATGCCTGATCGTGCTGGCATCGACTCGACCGCCGGCTTCGCCCGGAAGATTCATGTGAGACGCGCGCACTCCCGCATGGCACAGCCGACGCGCCAACAATAGGCGCAACGGTGCGGCCGCCGGTATGGGATAACCGCCGAATACGATGTTCGCGAAACGCGAACAATCGCGCGCGTTCGCAAAACGGCACAATGGGCCGCGGGAATAAAGGCGGGATCCCCGTAAATTCAGGGCCGGTTGTTAGCCCCCCAGGACAAGCCCGGGTAGACGTGCGCAGGTGACGAATGCCGGCTCGGCCCGACACCGCTGGCTACCGTCCATATATCGGCAACAAATGGCGGCTTACGAGGCGGATGCCGTCGCCGCCCACGCGCACATGCCGTTAATTGCGCCTTCCTGGATCAATGACATTTGTGACTA
>NZ_BAYD01000166.1 GCF_000685075.1 Paraburkholderia oxyphila NBRC 105797 | reverse complement strand
CGAAAACAAGTTAAGGCCAACGCCTAAAAATCGCCTACGCGGCAAGCACCGTCTCAAACCGCACCACCGGCACCTCGCCGTGCAACGCCTCCCGCACGGCCTGCACCCTCGCGCCTTCGAGCCGCCCCGTGCGCGCGCCATCGCACAACGCACTACGAAATCCAGCAAAATCAGGCAGCAAAGCCCGCACACGCGCCACATGCTCAAGTCGCAGCGCCCCCGCCAACCCCACCATCACATCATGCGCGCGAGCAATCTGCACCATACTATCAAGCACAGCAAGCGGCACACACCGAAACAGGCTCCCGGCGTCCTTGCGCGCCGTATCCGCCATCACCCCAACAAAACCAAGCTCGCAGGCATACTCGACGAGCCTCAAATCGAGCCCATCATCGCAAAGCAGCACCGGCACCATGCTCCAGCGCAGCGCGCGCATGCGTTCGAGCGTCTCGCGCGCCGCGGGCCCGGGGGCCACGCCCGCCTTCACGTAATCCACGCCGCAACGGCCAATACGGTTCGCATGATGCGCGACAGCCGCATGGTCGCCCGGCCGCAGGTCGCCAATCGTCGCGCTCACGGGCAACCCGGGATGACTCTCGCGCAATGCGCAGACGATGCTCGCGACGCGCGCCGGCGGCAACGCGCCCAGCGCACCCGCGCGCGGCTCCTTGAGGTCGATGAAATCCGCGCCCGCGGCGGCTGCTTCGCGCGCCTCGGCGAGGTCGCGCACACTGGTGAGAAGTCGGATCATGTCGGTTCGCGCACGCAGGCGCGCTCGTTGGGTGATTCGCTGTTTGAATAAAATGCGGCCACGGCTGCGGTGAGCCACTGCCACGCTTCGCGTTCGGCGGGGCCCGCCGTCTTCTCGATGGCGATCGTGTGCCACGCCATTTCCGTTTCGATCTTTTCGCGCGGCAACAGGTGCAGGCGGCTCACCAGCACCGCGGCTTCGATCACCGCAGCCTGCGCGCGATTGAAGCCCGTGAAGGGCGCATGGCTCGCCTCGGCCACGCGGCGCAGTGTCAGCACCGGGCGGCCGGGGTCGCCGCCCGCGTCGACGAGGCGCAACTCGGCATGCGCGAGCGTGCCCGCGAGCCGCACGCACGGCACCGTGCTGGCGGGCAGCGTCGGCCAGCTTCGGCGGCCCGTCACGCAACCGGCGAACACGCGCACGTCGGTGGTGAAATTCATCACCGCGCAGCCGCTCGCCATGATGTTGTCGTAGGTGGTGGACGGTGTGAACGGCATCAGCACGACGTTGCCGCGCTCGAAGCGCGCGCCCATTGGCGCGACGTGCGGCGTGCCGTCGGCGGAGCAGGTGGTGACGACGGTTTCATGGATCATTCAGGCCTCCTTGCGCAGCGTCGTGCCGGGCGCGCATTGTTCGAGCAGATTGTCGGCGTCGCGCTCGGCGGCGCAGCCCCAGTCGAGCGATTGATCCTGCGCGTAGCGCTTGCCAAGGCGCCACGCCACTTCGGCGCGCGCCAGTTCCACACCCATGTAGAACGCGTGCGCTCCATCGTCCTCGAGCTTCAGGCGTGGCCAGAGCGCGAACGGATCGACGGCGACATGGTGGCCGTCGCGGTTGTAGACATGCACGCCGGCGCTCGACACCTGCACGCGAAAGTTAGGATCGCGGATCGCGCGCGCGGTCTCGGCAATCTCGTCGGGCGAGTCGGGGAAGGGCCGCTTCGCGTGGACCGTCATCAACGCGTCCGAGATGCCCTTGGGCAGCGTGCGCTGCTCGCGCGCGGCATACATGACGCGCCGCGCGACGTCCGCTTCGCGTATCGCGCGGCGGGCGTGCTGGCTCACCTGGGTCGTCAGGATCGCGGCAATGCCCAGTTCCGCTCCCATGCCGAGCAGCACGGCGTTGATGCCGCATGTGTCGGCTTCGGTCAGCTCGGTGACGTTGCCGACGCCCATCATGATGGGTGCATCGGGAAACGCGTCGCGCACGCGCTGGTAGCGCACCAGAGACTTCAGGAGGCCGAACGGAATCGGGTCGAGAATCGGATCGGCGAGAAAAGGTCGACCCATCGCGCTCACGGCCTCGATCGCGCTGAAGAGCGACGCTTCGTCGGCGGGTTCGCGCGACACCAGAATGGGCGTCGATTCGACCTCGTTGAGGATCCACAGCGTCTCGGTCGAGAGGCTCAGCAGATAGTCGGCGCCGGCGCGGCCGCCGCGTACGAGCTCCTTCGCATCCATCGAATCGACGCTGACCATGAAGCTACGCTCCTTGAGCGCGCGCACTGCGTCGGCCAGATGCGGGAACGGCGTGGAGGGCAGGCAGCCGAGATCGATCACGTTGGCGCCATCGGACTGGAGCTGCGCGGCGCGCTGGCAGATGGCCTCGACGTCGAGTCTCGGCGCATCCACGATCTCCGCAAAGATCGCGATGTCGTACTTCGAGAGGTCGACCGGCCGCGCCGCGCGGTTGAAGTAGGCGGGCAGGTCCTTGAGCTCCTCGGGGCCGCGCATGAAGGGCATGCCGTAGTGGGCCGAGAGCGCGTCGAGATCGCCGCGGCAGCGGCCCGGCACGATCACGCGGTCGGCCGCGATGGGCGCGCTCACGCGGCGGCGGATCATGTCCGCCGTCATGAGCGCGGCGACCTGCAAGCCGATCTCGCGGATCTCCCAGGTGAACGGCGCGGGCTCGAGGCTGCGCAGCACGCGTTCCAGTCCAGGCTGGGCGAGGCGTCCGGTGAGAAAGACGATGTGTTCCATGGTGTGTGTGTCGGGCACGCCTTCAACCGTATAACCGTGTAACTGTCTATTAGCCGGGCACGGCCGCGAGCAGGCCGAGCGTTCTGTAGCGGGTGTCGAGCGCCGCGCGCAGCGCATCGATCGAATTGGCCACCACGCAGTGATCGATCTGGCGCAGGCGCTCGACGTTGTGCAACTCGATGTTGCGCGGCCGCAGTTCGACCCAGTCCAGCGGGCTCTTCGTGACCACCACCGGTTCCGTGTCGCATGCAAAGATGATGCCGGGTATGCCGAGCTTGCCGGCCTGGGCGAACAGGTTGGTCGGCAGCGTGTCGGAGATGCCGAACGCGCATTTCGCCACCGTGTTGCTGGTGGCCGGCGCAATCACGAGCGTGTGGTAGAGGCCGGTTTCGTAGAACATGCCCACCGGCACGGCGCTCGCGCTGTTGTCGCGGAACACGCGGAAGCGCGCCTTCAGTTGCGC
The DNA here is from genome assembly GCF_000685075.1 of Paraburkholderia oxyphila NBRC 105797. Taxonomy (GTDB): domain Bacteria; phylum Pseudomonadota; class Gammaproteobacteria; order Burkholderiales; family Burkholderiaceae; genus Paraburkholderia; species Paraburkholderia oxyphila. Next base: position 12,022 of record NZ_BAYD01000166.1, on the reverse strand, counting down.
GATGCCGATCTTGTAGAGCGGCAGCACTTCCTCGGCCGCGCGCGAGAGGAACAGGTCGACGTTGGGCATCTCGGCGGCCAGCGCAAGCGATTCTTCGAGGCAATGTCCCGATCCGGTAATGGCCCACGCAAGACGCGGCCTCGCGAGCGCCGCGTGGTCTTGCCCGTCGTGGGTGGGGTGGGCCTCGTTGGTTGGATGCACTCGCGTCATTGTCTGCCTTTCGTCGTTGCCGGATGCCGCTGTCGTGGGCCGTTTGCGCATGCGGGTGGCGATGAACAGGCAGCTTGCGCAGTTTGCGATACACAGTGTCACCGCGGGCGTTGCACGCTGGATGCGCCTTGCGACGCCGGACCCGCGCCTTCGCCGTGTTTTTGCCGTGTGTTTACCGTGTATTCGCCGCGCCACTGCCTTGCCGTCGACCATTACGCGCATTCTGCTTGCGACATTCGTGCCTGGGACGGTTCTTGCATGGCATCGGGCCGACCCATCCAGGGCAAGCGAGAGGAGCAAGAATGAACGCAATCGACACCAGCATGTTCGACCGGCCCGCGAGGCAGGCAGGCAGCGCGGCGCGCCACGCCGAAAGCGAGGGGGCGCAGCCGATGGATCTCATCTTCATCGAGGGTTTCACCGGCGAGACGGTGATCGGCATCGACCCGGAGGAACTGCACGACCCGCAACCGGTGCAGATCGATCTCTGGGCGGGCTTGCCGCGCAGCCGCGCGTGCGACACCGACGCGATCCACGACACCATCGACTACGGGAAGGTCCATGGTGCGCTGCAGGCCTTGCTGTCGAACCACGGCGTGCAGCTGCTCGAGGCGCTGGCCGAAGTGATTGCGCAGATGCTGCTGGTGGATTTTGGCGCGCACTGGGTGCGGGTCGCGCTCGTGAAGCCGCACAAGTTCTCGAATGTGAAGGCGGTGGGCGTGACGATCGAGCGGCGCCGCGCGAGCGTGCCGCCTGCGCACAAGCGCGAGGGCGTGGCGCTCGCGCTGCTGGGCGCGGGAATGTTTCCGCCGGAAGGGGCGTTTTGAACGGGCGGCCGGGCGGGCGGTGTTGCAGTCCGTCCGGCGCCGTTGACAGGTTCTGTGTGGCTGGGGCCTGTTATTAGCGTGAACAGGTCCTGGCGTGTTGGGGGCTTTCGCTGCGCGTGTGCCGGTTAGCTGGCGGCGAACGGATGCTTCGTCTCGCCCTTGCGGCGCACCACCTCGGCCGCGCGTGGCTCGCGGTTCACCGCGCGCTTGAGCGCCTCGCGCGTCGCGCGGTAGTTGTAGTCCTGGATCTTCTGGTCGTCTTCGGCCTGCCAGTGAATGAATACGCCCACGCTGATGAAGACGTCGTCGGCTTCGTCGGCGGGAATCGTGCCGTCTTCCACGCTGTCCGCGACCGCGAGCGCCACCGCGCGCTGCGCCGGGCCGAACATCTGCACCGCCTGCTTCGCGCCCTTGATGGTCACCTTGTTGAACAGCACCGTGTTGGGCTTGGCGAGCAGGTTGGGCGCGACCACGGCGAGCAGCGAGGTGAAGCCGTCCTTGTTGTTGGTGAGGGCGTTGCAGAAGGCGCTTTCTGCCGCCGAGCCGCGCGGGCCGACGATCAGGTCGATGTGCGCGACCTCGTTGCCTTCGCCCACGAGCGATTCGCCTACGAGCACGCGATCTATCTTGGCCATGGTTGGGTCTCCTGTGAATCCAGTGAAAGGTGAGTGGATAGCGTGGTGATCGCCGGGTCGAGGCAGGCGGCCGCGAAGAGCGTCGCGACCGTGAGGTCCGCGCTCGTGCCCGGATTGATCCCGCTGGCTTTGAGTTCGGCGTCCCAGCCGTCGAGCGCATGTGGCGCGCAAAGACGCGCGTCGCCCTGCGCGAGCCACGCCGCCGCTTCGTTCGACACACGCTGCGCGCAGGCGTCGCCGTGCTTGCGCGCGATGTGCGAGTCGGGCCAGCGCGCGAGAAAGCCGAGCCAGGTGAGCAGCACCGCGTCGGCGAGCGCAGTGGGCGAAGCGGCCCGCCTGGCGCACGCCGCGCGAAACGTGGCGAGCCCGAAGCCGAGCACGTCGCGGAAGTCGTTGGCGTACTGGCGCGCGATGCTGTCGCGGTCGGCGGCGAGAGCCATGGCGGCGCGCAGGTCGACCGTGGGCGTCGTGCCGACACTCTGGCTGTCCGTCTCGCCGAGTCCGCCCGGGTTCGCGAGCGCGATCGCGCGGTAGGCGGCGCAGGCGTCCTCGACGCTCAGCGCGCGCAGGACCTGCTGCACGGAAGTCTCCAAGGCCGGTAACGCGTCCGGCAGCGCTTGCGTTTCGAATGCGGCAGCCAGCGGCGCGCAGAGCAGCACGATGCCGAGATTGGTATTGCATCCCGCCGCAGCGCGCGTGTTCGCAATGGCCGCCTCGATGCGTGCCCCCACCATTGCGCCTGCACGCGCGAGCGGTGCGCAGGCCGCTCGCGCGCTCGCGAGAAAGAGCCCGGCGTTCATGCCATGGCCGGCGGAGGCGATGCTGACGTTGCCGGGCTTTGCGCACATGACGTCCAGCTCGCACGCCCAGAGAAACGCGGCTTCGATCTTTGCCGCTGTCGCGGCTATTGCGGGCGCCGCGATCGTCTCGTGATCGGGCCGTGCGTTCATGCGACCGCCTCGCGCGGCGCGCCCGTGCGTCCAAGCCTGCGCGTGAGCAGATCGTCGACGATGCACCCCGCGATATCGAACGATGTCACGGACTGCAAACCGCGCCACGCGGCCACGCCGTTGACTTCGATGACCTGCGCGCCCGCTTCGGCCGTGCCGCACGGCACCAGGTCGATGCCGGCATAGTCGAGCCCGAGCGCGGCGCTCGCGCGCTCGGCAAGCTGCGCGAGTTCCGGCGTCAAGGGCTGCGCTTCGCAGCGTCCGCCTTGCGCGACGTTGTGGACCCAGTGCTCGCTCACGCGCCGCATGGCCGTGACCGCCTTGCCGCCCACCACCAGCACGCGCCAGTCGAAGCCGGGCGCGGAGACCGGCGGGACGAAGCGCTGCAGGTACGCGAGCCCGCCATAGGCCCGCAACGCAGGCAGCGCTGCGCAGCCGCTTTCGTCGCCGCCCAGGCGCACGAGCCCCTTGCCTTGCGAGCCGAACAGCGGCTTGAGCACGACCTCGCGGCCCGCGGCCGCCTCGCGCATCACGATGCGGCGCGCGTGCGGCACGGACTCGCCGGCCCACGCGGGCGGCGTGGGGATGCCGGCGCGATGGAGCAGGAAGGACGTCATCGACTTGTCGACGCTGCGCTCGATCGCGCGCGCGTCGTTGTAGACGGGCACGCCCAGCTCGCGCAGCGCATGCAGGATGCCAAGGCGCACGGTCACCTGCTCGAAGCTGCCGCCCGCGATGCCGCGCACGATCACGGCGTCGGGCAGGCCGCGGCCGAAGCCTGGAATCACGAGGCCATGGGCGGCCCAGGTGGTGTCGAAGCGGCAGTCGGCGAGATCGATGCAACGGCCCTGCGCGCCGCGCTCGCGCAGCGCGCGCTTCAGGCGCGAAGTGTGCCAGCCGGTCTCGTCGGTCATGATGGCGATGCGCGGTCCGCCTGGCATCAGGGTCGTGCTCGTGCTCATTTGCGGGCTCATCTCAGGCCTCGCCGAGCCAGCGCGGATGCAGCAGGTCGAAGCGCGTGGCGCCCGCGTGCCAGGTGCGGCCCGTCGCGAGACTGCTGACCCAGACCTCGGCGGGCGCGAAGAGGGCGGGGTCGATGCGATAGAAGTCGTAGTCGTATTCGGTGAAGATCTCGGCGAACGAGCGGCCAAAATCGCGCGATGCCGACGAAGGCAGGCGCTGCGCGAGATCGCGCGCGTCCTCGTCGCTGCCGTTGACGGTGAGGTGGACGCGCCCGCCGTAGAGGATCGCGTCGTTGGTGCGGCCCATCGCTTCGATCGCCTCGCGCGCCGGCGGCGGCAGCGGCGCGCTCGCGCTGCCCTCGACGATGTCGCCGAGCGCGAAGCCGAGCACATGCGCCTTGTGCAGCGCCACTTCGAGCGCGCGCGCGACCACTTGCGTCGTGCCCGCGCGGCTCGCCGTGGGCGTGAGGATCAGCGTGAGGCCGCGCGCCTCCAGCGCGCAATAGCGCAGGATCTTGTCGATGACGACCTCGGGCGGCACGCGGTCCACCTCCAGCACGAGGCAGCCGTGTTTCGATACATCGCGATAGCCCAGGTCTTCGTAAAGCGGCTCCTTGCAGGAGAGCGAGCGCGCCGGGCCCGAGCCGAGCGCGAAGAACTTCTTGCCGCCCGTTTCCTCTTTCGAGGCGGCAAGGCTCCAGCCCGCGTACTGACTCGCGAGACAGGCGAGCACCGGCTGCGCGCTCGCGATCTCGACCATGGTGGGCCACTCGTCGCGCGCACTCGCGCCGCTGTTCGCACGCACGCGCACGGTGCCGAGCCCGCCCATGCAGATCGCGGCGATCTCGGCGCCGGCGGCGACGCTGCCGGGCGCTTCGATGCCGGCGTCGACGATCAGCACGCCGCGCTCGTCGCGGCGGGCGGCGATCCCCAGCTCGGCCTGCCGCTCGAGGAGCGCGGCGATCAAGGGTTGTGCGAGCGCGTTGACGCTGAGCGACGCGGCGCTGGTTGCGGATTCAACGACAGGCGTATGAGCGTTCATGGGACACCTTCATCAAGGGTTCGATGGCGGCGGCGCGCGCGGCGAGGGCGGCGCGCACCGCGTCCACGGAGGTACCCGGCGCGCAGGTCGCCGAGACGGTGCAAAGCGGCGTGCCGGCGGCAATCGCGTTGCCGGCGACCGGAATGTCGTGGCACCAGCCAAGCCGCCGCGCCTGATCTTCGAATGCGGGCGTGACGGCGTGATCGGCCTGCGCGAACACGACCAGTTGGCCGCGTACCGGCGGCGCGTGCGTGGTTGCGCGTGCTTCTTCGGGCGTTTCCAGCGCTTCGCCCTGGCAGGCACGCACGTGATGCGCGAGCAACGGGGCGTGAGGTTCGCAGTCGTAGAGCGCCATCGTTGCCGAGGGACGCGCGTTGACTTCGAGAACGACGCAGCGTTCGCCGTCGCTCAGGAAATCGAGGCTGTTCAGGCCGACGAGCCCGCTCGCGGCGACGATCGCCTGCACGGCGTGGTGCACCGCGTGGGCGAGGCGCTCGCCCACCTGAACGGGACCGATCGCACCGCGCCAGGCGAACGGGTGCTCGCCGTGCCGCGCGACGATCTGCTCGTTGATGCCGAGCACCTGCGCGTGGCGTCCATCGGCGAGAAAGAGCGCCGACATCGGGCGGCCTGCGCAGATACGCTGGTAGTAGTGGTTGCCGTGCTCGTCATGAGCCGGCGCATCGGATGCATTCGCAAGACGAATATGCCAGCCGCCGGTACCCGAGGCTTCCTTGCGCAACCAGCCGCTCGCGTCGTGCGGCCGCTCCATGCGCGTTTCGGGACAGGCGATGCTGTGTTCGTTCAGTATTGCGAAGAAACGGGAAGGCGTACGCACGGCGTCCCAGGCTTGCGCAGCATTGCCAATGCGCGGCAACCCATCGATCGCCGTGTGCAGCAGCGCCGGACAGGCTTCGAAGCCGCTGCCCGCGATCCAGCCCATGACGCCGGGCACATCGCTCGCGCGTTCGAGCGCGGCGCGCGTGCGCGCCGGATCGAGCGCGAGCGTTCCGGCCTGACCGACCGGATGCCAGCGCTGTGCGGCGCCGCGCGTGTCGCTGTCGCCGAACAGGTCGAGCGCGATGACACGCCAGCCCGCACGCCGCGCCGACTCGGCGAGCATCCGCACGGAAAGCCCGGCCACGACGATGGCGGGCCGCGTCATGATCGCGCCTGCCTGCAGCGGCGAGTGGGCTTCGCGTGGCGCATCGCGGCTTCGGGCTCGCTCACGCTGCTTGAACCTCAGCCTCGGCCACGACCTCGCGCGCGAGCGCGAAGGCCTCTTCGAAGCCGAGATAGACCGGTTTGGCGCTCGCCAGCATCCGTTCGAACAGGCGCCGCTGCACCTGATATTTGACGTTGCCGATCGCCAGCGCACCGATGCCGAGCGCACGGTGCATCCCGAACGGCTTGCCGTCGTCGGCGACGCCCACGCCGTCGATGCCGGCTGGCGGCACCGCGTTCACGTCGGCGGCCACGAGGAGTTGGGAGGCCTGATCGACCTGGCGCGTGTTCATCACCTGCACGCCCGCGGCCGCGGTCGCGAAGACCAGTTCCGCGCGCGAAAGCGTGGTGTCGAGCGCTTCGGTAAGCTGAGCGTCGGCGCCGCGCGTCTGCACGTCGAAGCGCGCGTTGATGCGGCCGCTCGCGGCCTGCGCGGCCTCGAGACCGCGGCTGCTCGCAATCGACACGAGCGCGCCAGCGCGCGCGGCCAGCACGCCCGCGATCACGCCCACCGGCCCCGTGCCGCCCAGCACGACGACGCGCTTGCCTTCGAGCGCCGCGCCATGCGTGCGCCGCAGATGCCACTCGACGCTCGCGACGAGCGCGGCCGCTGTCGTGTAGGCGCCGCTCGGGTCGGCGAACACGGAGACCTCGAACGGCGGCACCATCGATTTGCGCGCGCGCTCGAGCATGTCGGCGGCCAGCACGACATCGCGTCCACCGATGAAGAGGCCCGTGCGCGCCACGCCTTTGGGACCGCGCGAGAAGATCGCGTCCTGGGTGAGGCCGGCGATGTTGTCGATGCCGACGTCGGCGTAGGGCACGACGACCTGGTATCCCGCATCGACGGCCATGTTCACGTCAAATGGGCTCATCTGCCGGGTCGGCGTGAACATGTGGAGAATGAAGGGACGTTCCATAGTGTGTGTCGGGTGTCCAGGAGAGGTTGAAAGAGGGCGTCAGGCGTCGCCCGGCGCATGAATGATGGTGGCGCCCGCGTTGCGCCCCTTGACGATTTCGAGCCGCAGCGTGGGGCCGACCACGCCGGCCGTGCGCGCCGCCGCCACGGCGTGCGCGGCCTCTTCGTGCGAGGCCAGGATCGCAAAGCCCGTGGGGCCCCACGAGCTTTGTCCAATGCCGGCGCGATGCCGCGTGCCGATCCAGTCGAGCACGCGCGCGACAGCCGCGCTCGTATAGATGCCGCCTTGCGAAGGCGCGAAGTAGCGGCCGATGCCCTCCTGCAACTCGCTCACGCCGCGCGCGAACGGCGCGAAGTCGTGCTCCGCGGCGGCCGGCAGAATCTGCATCAAGGCGAGGTGACAGGCGTGGGCGGCCAGGTCTTGCGGAAACGGCGGCAGCGCGGCCATCGCTTTGCGTTCGGCGGGGCCGGACAAGCCGCTGCGCGCATCGTCGAGCACGAGCAGCACGCGCCATTCGTCGGGAAACGGCAGGCGCGCGAGCACGGGCGGCAGCTCCGTTGCCGAGCGCGGACCGCCGTCGAGGATCAGCCCGCCGTGCTCGAAGCCCGCCACGCCGACCCCCGAGCGCGCGCCGCGCGCGAGGGCGAGCGCAAGCTGCGCCGCGTCGAGATTGAGCCCATGCAGCCGCGCGAACCCATGACCGGCGCACAGCGCGAGCTGGGTGCCGGAGCCGAGTCCCGCATGCACCGGCAGCACGTGGCGCAAGCGCACGTCGAGCGGCTCGCGCCGGCCGCTCAGGCGCTTGAGCGCCTCGATATGCTCGCGCAGGCGCGGCAGCTCCTCGCTCGCATAGGGCGGGGCAGCGTAGCGATCGTCGTCGCTGTTGATGTTGTTGTTGCTAGGGTCGTTGTGGCTACGGGCGAGCCGCATTTCGAGTGTCGTGCTGATGCCGTCGATCACGAGGCCGAGGCTGCCGAAGCGCCGGCCGAGAGACGCGCCCGGATCGAGAAAGCCAAGATGCAGCCGCCCGGGTGCATTCACGGTGACGGCACTCGCTGCTTTCATGGGGTGTTGCGTCGTGGCGTATTGCGTCATGAGCGCTTCCTTGCATCGGTGAGCGGACGGCCTGGTCCGCCGACTCATGCAAGCGTCATGCCACACGGGCCGCGTGCGAGTGCATATCGACTGAAGCGCCCGCGTGGATCGCGCCAGCCGAGGGCGCGCTTTTCATGGGCGCATCGCGAGCGTCACGCTGCTCAAACCCGCGCGTGCGCCGTATCGGTGACAGTGTGTCACTCGCCCCGCTTGATTCGCACGGGGTGCGTTGGCAGATCCACGTATTCGCCGGCGAGGTATGTCTCGGTGTTTTCCAGTACGAAGCGGCGGAACGACTGGCAGGTGGGCGAGAGCTGCCGCGCATTCAGATGGACGATCTGCCATGCGCGGTCGATGGGCGTGCCGCTCACGTCGAGCAGCGCGATTTCGCGCGTGCGCAGCTCCAGCCTCAGCGTGTGCAGCGAGAGCAGGCTGATGCCCATGCCCGCCATGACGGCCTGTTTGATGGTCTCGTTGCTGTCGAGCGTGACGACCTTCGCGGGCGTGAAGAGATGGTGCTTGAACATTTGCTCGACGACCGTGCGCGTGCCCGAGCCTGGCTCGCGCATGAGGAAGGTCTCATGCCGCAGCTCCTGCACGTCGATGCGCCGCGCCGCCGCGAACGCGTGATCGCGCGCCGCGACGATCACCTGCGGGTTGTACGCGAGCGGCTCGGCGACGGCGTCGAGATCGCGTGGCGGGCGGCCCATCACCGCGAGGTCGATGGCGTTGTCCTGCAGCATGCGCAACAGCGGCTCGCGCGGGGCAATCGTGAAACGCACGTCGACCTTTGGAAACTGCGTGCAATAGCGCGCGATTAGCTGCGGCACGAAATAGCGCGCGGTGCTCACGAGACCCACCGAGATCGCGCCGCTGTCGGCAAGCGAGAGCGACTGCAACGCGTCCTGGGCATCCTTCACCTCGCCGAGGATACGTTGAGCATGATGCGCGAGCGTAGTGCCGGCTTCGGTCAGCGCGATGCGTCGCGCGATGCGCTCGAACAGCGGCAGGCCAATGGCCTCTTCGAGCTGCTTGATCTGCATGGAGACGGCCGGCTGCGAGAGATGAAGCTCCTGCGCGGCGCGCACGAAGCTCACGTGCCGCGCGGCGGCGGCAAAGATCTGCAACTGGCGCAGCGTGAGCGTGCGGACGAAGTTGAGCATGGGAGGACGCCTGGAAAAGCGCCTGAACAAGGATGCAAACGGCGCGCGAGGACAGGTAAGGGATCCCTTATAGGCTGACTAAGAATATCTGAATTTCGCTGAATCGATGCGCACTTTATCGTTGAGCTGTGCGCTTGACTATGCGCTTGAGCCTGGTTCGGCAGGCGCGCGGTTCTCATCGAACCGCGCCGCAGTGTGGGCCGAAAAGCGCAGCGGTGGACGCGGCTGGAGAGGGTTGCCGCAGAAACGGGTTGCAGAGACTGGCAGGCATCTTGCTCCTGCTGCCGGTATTCACGCGGGCCGCCTGTTTCGGGCGGCGCGAAGCATTCTGAACTCCTGCAATGAGGCGACCATGCCAGGCCGATACATGACGCTCGACGATTTCCTTGCACGCGAACTGGACGGCAAGCACGACGCAGCCGGCGCACACCGGCTGCGCATGGTGCTTGGCGAGATCGCGCTGGCGGTACGTGCCATCACCGCGATGATCGAGCGGATCACGCTATACGGCGGCGCGAGCGCGGGCGTGGATGCGAAAGCGGCCGCGCGCGAATCGATGATGGCGCTGTGCGAGCGCAGCGCGTACATCGCGGGCTACGCGGCGGCGGGATCGACTGGCACGCGGGCCACGGCTGCCGCTGCGCGCGGCGGCTATCTGCTGGCCTTCGAGGCGCTCGATGGGGCCGCGCAGATCGCGGAAAACGGCGTGACAGGCAGCGTTTTTTCAGTGCGCGAGGCCACATGTGAATCGATGGATGAAGACGCGCAGGAAGCCGCGTGGCTGTGCGGTGATGGAGCGCCGCGCGCGGCGGCCTATGCACTCTATGGCCCCTCGACGCTGCTCGTCTTGACGCTGGGACGCGGCACCCACGGCTTCACGCTCGATCGCGCCAGCGGCACGTTCGTGCTCACGCATCACGCGATGCGCGTGCCGGACGAGGGCGTCGAGCTGGCGATCGACGGTGCGCGCGAGCACGCCTGGGAGCCACCCGTGCAGCGCTATGTGCGCGAATGCCGGGCGGGGAGCGTGGGCGCGCGCGAGCGCGAATTCAGCCAGCGCTTTGGTGGCTGCGCGGTGGCGGACCTGCATCGCGTGTTGATGCGCGGCGGCGTGGGCATCGTGCCGCGCGAGCCTCGCGAGTTGCAGGGAACAAGCGGCCTGCGGCTCGTGCACGCGGCACAGCCGCTCGCGATGCTGGTCGAGCAGGCGGGCGGTACGGCCAGCACGGGGCGCGAGCGCGTGCTCGACTTGCGGGCCGGCGCGCTTGACGAACGTGTTGGTGTTGCGATGGGGACGAAGAGCGAAGTCGCGCGGCTCGAGCGCTACTACGGCGAGTACGAGCGCGGCGTGGACCGGCCGTTCGAGTCGCCGCTCTTTAACGAACGTTCGCTGTTCCGTCCCGAAGCCTGCGCCTGAGCGAGACACCATGTCGATCAAACATCCGATCGTGGCGGTCACCGGTTCGAGCGGCGCGGGCACGACCACGGTAATGAAGAGTTTTCAGCACATCTTCCGGCGCGAGAAGCTGAAGGCGCAGATCGTGGAGGGCGATGCGTTTCACCGTCACGACCGCGAGGGGATGCACCTTGCGATGAAGGAGGCGGAAGAAAAGCGCCAGCAGTTCAGCCACTTCGGCCCCGATGCGAATGTGCTGGACCGGCTGGAGGATCTGTTCAGGCAGTATGGCGCCACGGGCCGGGGCCACGTGCGCAAGTACGTCCACGACGAGACCGAAGCGCTGCAATACGACGTGGAGCCAGGCAAGTTCACCGCGTGGACCGACGTCGAGCCGGACACCGACTTGCTGTTTTACGAGGGCCTGCATGGCGGCTTCGTTGGCCACGGCATCGACGTTGCGCAACACACGGATCTGCTCGTGGGCGTGGTGCCCATCATCAATCTCGAGTGGATCCAGAAGCTGCATCGCGACAAGACGCTGCGCGGGTACTCGCAGGAGGCGGTGATGGACACGATCCTGCGCCGCATGCCTGACTACGCGCATTACATTTGCCCGCAGTTCAGCCGCACGCATGTGAATTTTCAGCGCGTGCCGACCGTGGATACGTCGAATCCGTTCACGGCGCGCGATATCCCGAGCGCCGACGAAAGCTTTGTCGTGATCCGTTTTGCCAATCCGAGGGGGATCGATTTTCCCTATTTGTTGACGATGCTGCAGGACTCGTTCATGAGCCGGCCCAATGTGATTGTCGTGCCGGGCGGCAAGATGGGGCTTGCGATGCAGCTGATCTTCACGCCGATGATTCTGAAGATGATCGATCGGCAACAACGCGCGGCTTGAAGGCCGGGGACACGTGCCTGATACGCGTTTATTGCAGACAAGTGGCCTTTGATGGCCCGATACCAGGAGATACTCACATGCAAGTCATGTCGCGCAAATTGCCCATTGACGCTGTATTGTTCGATCTTGCCAGCACCTTGCATGGCAAGCGTATCGGCGGTCACTTCGCCGAGCTTTTTCCCGACGTCGAGGCCGCGCTTGATGGATTGCGTCAGATGGGGCTCAAGCTTGGGCTGGTGACCGATAAGGCGATGGACGCCGTCGAGCCGATGCTGCAGCGCTTCGGGCTGTCGATGTGGTTTGATATTGTCGTGGATGGGGGCGCTGTTGCGGAGCGCAAGCCGCATCCGGCGCCGTTGCTGCATGCCTGTGAGGCGCTCGCGGTGCAGCCTGCGCATGCTCTTTATGTCGGGGATTCGGAGAATGATGCGCTGGCCGCGCAGGCTGCTGGGATGCAGATGATTCGTGTCAGCTATGCTGAGCGGTCTGCTCGGTCTGATGATGCTACGGAGGCGTCGCCGTGCTTGCGGGTTATTGATACGCTCTCTGAGCTGCTTGAGATGATCGGTAGTCCGCATCAAGGGAATCGGACCAGGCGCGTCGTGCAGGCCGCCTATCGGCATGATGATTGGGCTGGGTTGTATATCTGATTTTTTTTTCCGCGGTTCGCGGTTCGCTGGGCCGTTGGCCTTAA
>NZ_BAYD01000167.1 GCF_000685075.1 Paraburkholderia oxyphila NBRC 105797 | reverse complement strand
TTAAGGCCAACGCCCGGAGGGCAACGACAACGCTTTTAGTCTAGTCGGACGAAGAATCCTGAGTCCCTCAACAGTTAAGTTCTCCTCCATGCAGCAGCGCAGTTCACCGCCCAGAACCTGCGCCCCAAGCATATTCAATGAGGAGACTATCGATGATGACCCACCTGGAACGCCTCGAATCCGAGAGCATCCACATCATGCGCGAGGTCGTAGCGGAGTGCGAAAAACCGGTCATGCTGTACTCGATCGGCAAAGACAGCTCCGTCATGCTGCACCTCGCCATGAAGGCCTTTTACCCTGCGAAACCGCCCTTCGCCCTCCTCCACGTGGACACCACGTGGAAGTTCCGCGAGATGATCACGTTTCGCGACGAGACCGCACAGCGCCTGGGCCTCGACCTGCTGGTGCACATCAACCCCGAAGGCGTCGAAAAGAACATCAACCCCTTCACGCACGGCTCGGCGGTCCACACCGACGTCTGGAAGACCCAGGGCCTCAAACAGGCTCTCGACCACTACGGCTTCGACGCCGCATTCGGCGGCGCCCGCCGCGATGAAGAAAAATCACGCGCAAAAGAACGCATCTTCTCGCTGCGCTCGGAGCATCACCGCTGGGACCCCAAGATGCAGCGCCCGGAGCTCTGGCACCTCTACAACGCGCGCAAGCGCAAAGGCGAAAGCATTCGCGTCTTCCCCATCTCCAACTGGACCGAGCTCGACATCTGGCAATACATCTATCTCGAGAATATCCCCATCGTGCCGCTCTACTACGCAAAGGAGCGCCCGGTGGTCGAGCGTGACGGCACGCTCATCATGGTCGACGACGAACGCCTGCCGTTGCGCCAGGGCGAAGTCCCGCAAATGAAGAAGGTGCGCTTTCGCACGCTCGGCTGCTACCCGCTGACCGGCGCCATCGAAAGCGAGGCCGACACCATGCCCGGCATCATCGAAGAGATGCTGCTGGCCAAGACGTCCGAGCGCCAGGGCCGCCTGATCGACAGCGACTCCGCAGGCTCGATGGAAAAGAAGAAACAGGAGGGATACTTCTAATGGCCACCGTCACCACCACCGTCGCCGACGATGTCGAGCGATACCTGAGCGCGCAGCAGGAAAAGAGCCTGCTTCGCTTCATCACCTGCGGCAGCGTCGACGACGGCAAGAGCACGCTGATCGGCCGCCTGCTCTACGAATCGAAGATGCTGTTCGAAGATCAGTTGAGCCAGCTCGAGGCGGACTCGAAAAAGGTCGGCACCCAGGGCGGCAATCTCGACTTCGCGCTGCTCGTCGACGGTCTCGCCGCCGAACGCGAGCAAGGCATCACGATCGATGTCGCCTACCGTTTCTTTGCAACGGAAAAGCGCAAGTTCATCGTGGCCGACACGCCCGGCCACGAGCAGTACACGCGCAACATGATCACGGGCGCCTCCACGGCGGACGTGGCCGTCATTCTCGTGGACGCACGCAAGGGCGTGCTCACGCAAACGCGTCGCCACAGCTATCTCGTGTCGCTCATCGGCATTCGCCGTATCGTGCTGGCCGTCAACAAGCTCGACATGGTCGGCTATGCGCAAGACGTATTCGAGAGGATCACGAATGAATATCGTGCGTTCGCGGCCCAGATCGGCCTGCACGATATCGTGAGCATTCCGCTTTCGGCGCTCGCGGGCGACAACGTCACCGAGTCCAGCGCCAACACGCCGTGGTACGACGGTCCCTCGCTGATGGCATATCTCGAGAACGTGCCCGTGCAAGACGATGCCCGCCTCGCCCAGCCGTTCCGGTTGCCGGTGCAGTGGGTCAATCGCCCGCACCTGAATTTTCGCGGCTACGCGGGCAATATCTCGGCCGGCGAGATCCGCCGCGGCGAGCATGTGCGCGTGCTGCCGTCCGGCCGCGACAGCCGCGTGACGTCGATCATCACCGCGGCAGGCGAGACGGACAGCGCGCGCTGCGGCGAGGCCGTCACGCTCACGCTCGAAGACGAAATCGACATCAGCCGCGGCGACGTGATCGCACGCGCCGATGCGCCGCCCGCTGTCGCCGACCAGTTCGAGGCCACCCTCGTCTGGATGAACGAAGAGCCCATGCTGCCGGGCCGCCCCTATCTGTTGAAGCTTGGCACGCGCACCGTGGGCGTGACCTGCGCGCAGCCGAAATACCGCGTGAACGTCAATACGCTCGAGCACCTCGCCGCCCGCACGCTCGACATGAACGAGATTGGCGTGTGCAACCTGAACCTCGACCGCGCGGTAGCGTTCGACCCCTATGCGGAGAACCGCGATACGGGCGGCTTCATCGTGATCGACCGGCTCACCAATAACACCGTGGGCGCGGGCATGCTGCATTTCGCGTTGCGGCGCTCGCAGAACGTGCACTGGCAGGCCACGGTCATCGACGCCAACGCGCGCGCCACGCTCAAGCATCAGGCGCCGCGCGTGGTCTGGTTCACGGGGCTCTCGGGCGCGGGCAAGTCGACGATTGCAAACCTCGTCGAGCAAAAGCTGCACGCGCTCGGCAAGCACACGTATCTGCTCGATGGCGATAACGTGCGGCACGGCTTGAACAAGGACCTGGGCTTTTCGGAGGCCGATCGCGTCGAAAATATCCGGCGCGTGGCCGAAGTGGCGCGGCTCATGATGGACGCCGGACTGATCTCGCTCGTCTCGTTCATCTCGCCGTTCCGCGCCGAACGCGACATGGCGCGCGCACTGGCGGGGCCGGACGGCTTCGTCGAGATTTTCGTCGACACACCCATCGCCGTGGCCGAGCAGCGCGATCCCAAGGGGCTCTACAAGAAGGCGCGCAATGGCGAGCTGAAGAACTTCACGGGCATCGACTCGCCCTATGAGCCGCCCGAGCAGCCCGAGATCCGCATCGACACGACCGTCGACTCACCGGAGCAAGCCGCCGGCCGTATCGTGGACTGGCTCCTGCACCGCTAAAGCCTGACGCACCGGCCCGTATCGTCCAGTATTCGAGGACGATGCGGGCTACGCCGTTTCCTGTGACGAAAACAACGCTTGCCCGACGCGCAAATGCGTGCCGGGCAGTTTTTTTTCACAATGCTTTCAAATGGGAATCACATGCCGTGCAACGCGGCAATGCTCATGCGGGTTCGGTCGACCGGCACACAGTCCTGGGGCTGCCCGCTCGAATCGACCGCGCTGCACGGCATGAAGCCGGCAACATAGCTCTCCTGATCGGGGCCGCCGATCGCATAGCACGCGCCCGCAACAGCAGCGACCGCGGCAACCGTGAACGCGCACACCCTGGATTTCGTCAGCTTCATGAACCGTCTCCCGATCTTGGGGCATTCGTGGCTTCGTGCCCTTCGTCATTCGGCGTCGCGCCGAATAATGGCCAAGTTAGCGGGGTGTTCGCACAGCGCCATCGTCCATTCCGACTAGGGTCTAACGCGAGTCTCACCCGGGTCGATTCAAGGAAGCGCTTCCACACCTGGCATCCGGTACGCGCCGCTGAGCACGCTGGATTTCGGCTCATAGGCGCGGGCGAACAGCATGAACGGCTGGCCCCCGGCCGGCGTGGGCAGCCAGTTCGACAGCTTGTCGGCGGCAGGCGGATCGGACTGGAGCCAGATCTCGATGCTGCCGTCGGCATCGGTTTTCACGTTCGGCGTGCGGCTGCTGATCTGGTAACGGTGCATGGGGTTGTCTACGAGGAATTGCCCGCTCTTGTCCGCCGAATAGAGCGTGATCGACCAGAACGCATTGGAGGGAATGCCGCCGGCCGGCAGCCGCAGCCGGTAACGCTTGCCGCCGGTGAGCGGCTGCCCTTGCGCGTCGGCGAAGGTGTTCCAGTAATTGGCTTCCCGGCGGTCGAGGCCCAGCATGCCCATTCCGAGCGCGAGCGCGAACGCGCGCTGCTGGTAGTCGCGCTGCTCGGTGGTGCCGAGCTTGTTGCCTGGAGGGCTGTAGTTGATCCAGCCGTGCGCGTGGCCCTGGGCGAGATACCAGGCGAAGAACTGGTTCTCGAGCTTCGGGTAGCTCGCACGCCAGGCGGCTTTCGTTGCATCGGGCAACGCGTCCCAGCTGCATGGCGCGCCGCAGATGCCGATTGACCGGTACTTCTCGATGAGCGCCTCGTCGCGCTCAGGCGGCGGATCGAGGGCCAGCATCTGATTGACCACATCGACGAAATTCTTCGGATCGCCGGAAACGGGTTGCAGGCGCGGTGGCGGACCGGGCGGCTGCGCGCCGGAAGACGGCGTGCCGGCAGGCGTGATCGTGAAGCCGTCCTGAACCGCATTGGCCGCCTGTTGATCGGCGGGACCGTCCACCGCCACGCGCAGGTTCACATACACATCGTTGGTGGACGCGCGCACGGCCGTCATGCCCGCGGGTGCCTCACCCTTCCAGTCAGGACCGACCAGCCAGTATTGCTGCGCGCCGGTCCCCGTCGTGCGCCGCCCGGCATAGAAGAACGTGTTCGAATAGAAGTCGATCAGCGTCAGCACGGTGTAGCGGTCGTGCGTGTCCGGCGTGCGCAAGATCACCGGGCCGCGGGCGAGATCGATCCACGCGGTCGAATAGAGCGCTTCGACGATGGGGCCGTTCGCCCACTTGTCGTCGGGCGTGGCGATCTTGCGCGAATGCGCGAAATGATCGAGCGTCGTGCTGGTACGACTGCTCGTGGTTTCGAGTGCAGTCCAGCGATAGGTGGAAAGCAGGTAAAGCGGGTAGGCGTAATCGAATGCTTCGCCTATCGTTTGTGCTTGCGTGTCGGCCTGCGCCCTCGCGGCGGGCAGCGCCGCCGCCATCAGGCAGAGCGCCGTGCCTATGCGTGCCGCTGAGCCCTTCAATACTCTCGTCTTCGAACCCGCCAATTTGATCCTCCCTGATCCGCCGGCCGCGTTGCCTGCTTCTGGCTGTTTTGCAGGCCGATGATCAGGGGACGACCCCGCATACGCCTCGTCCGCATGGACCAGGTAGAAACCCGGAAATCGCTCGCGCGAGGGTGAATCGCTAATGGACCAGGCCCTTGAAGAGCGCGGTCAAGCTCGCGGTCATCATTTCCACCGCGATGGCGGCCAGGATCATGCCCATCAAGCGTTTGGTAATGGCGGTCACTTTGGGCGACAAGAACCGTCCGATGAGCGGCGCGGAGAACAGCGCAATCGCGAGCAGCCCGAGGAAGACGACGAGCCCCAGCGCGAGGCTGGCGACCTCGCCCTGCTTCGCAGCGGTGTGGCCAAATACGATCAGCGTCGCAATCGTGCCGGGGCCAACGAGCAGCGGCATCGTGAGCGGGAAAATGGCCACGTCCTGATCGCCGCTGCCCTCGCCCAGTTCGTTTTGCCGGGGCGTGTGCTGGGCGCTCGAGGCGCCGTGCAGCATGTCGAGCGCAATGAGCAGCACGAGCAGGCCGCCCGCGAGCCGGAAGTCGTCGATCGTGACGCCGAATACGCCCAGAATGGCGTCGCCCACGCTCACTGAAATCAGGCACCCAATGGTCACGCCAATGAAGGTGATGCTCGCGATCTTCCGTTTCGCGGCGTCGCTTGCGCCCTCGGTCAGGGAAAGGAACACCGGGACATTCGCGATCGGATTCATGATTGCGAACATGGCCGAAAACACCTTCACCGAGAACGAAAGGTCGAGATGCATGGCGTCAACCTCGCTGCAGTTCGCCGGCGAGCTTGCCGACGGTGATCACGGCCTGCTCGATTTCATCGGTCCATGCGCTGCTGTAATTGAGCCGGATGAAATTGCTATACGAGTTCTCGAAGATTGAAAACATGTGTCCGGGGCCGATCGTGATGCCCTGTTCCAGCGCGAGCTTGTAGAGGCGCAGCGCGTCCACCGTTTCCGGCAACTCGATCCAGAGCACGTAGCCGCCCACCGGCCGCGAAATGCGCGTGCCTTCGGGAAAGAAACGCGACACGATCGCCCGCATCAGATTGGCCTGCTGCGCGTAGTGCCTGCGCACGCGCCGCAGATGATGCTCGTAGCCGTCACGCTCGAGAAACTCGGCAATGGCGATTTGCGGGATCGTGGCCGTGGTGAGCGTATTGAGGAATTTCAGCTTCTCCACCTGATCGCGGTACCGCCCCGGCAGCGCCCACCCCACGCGGTAGGCCACCGTGAGGCTCTTGGAGAACGACGCGCAATGCAGCACGAGCCCCTTCGTATCGAGTGACTTCAGCGTGGTGGGATGCGCATCGCCGAAATAGAGCTCGTTATAGACGCCGTTCTCGATGACCGGAATATCGCGCTGCGTGAGGAGCGCCATGAGCGCGCGCTTGTTCGCGTCGGGCATCATGAAGCCGAGCGGGTTCTGGAAATTCGGCATGATCATGCACGCGGCAATGGGCTGCGACGCGATGATCTCCCGCAGCGCCTCCACATCGATACCGTGCTCGGGATGCGTGGCCACTTCGATGGCGTGCATCCCCAGGCGCTCGATGGCGTGCAGCATCGCGTAGAACGTCGGCGACTCCACGGCGATCACGTCGCCGGGCTTCGCTACCGCCTGCAGGCACAGATTGATCGCCTCCGTGGCGCCCACTGTCACGACGATCTCGTTAGGGTCGACGCGCATGCCGTTTTCGAGGTGGCGGCGCGCAATCTGGCGAATGAGCCGCGCGTTGCCCGGCGGCAACGCATCGGTCACCCCCCAGATCGCCTTGCCGCGGCCGGCCTCATAGGCGTAGCGGTTGAGCTTGTCGAACGGGAACGGGCGCGGGTCGGGGTACGGCGAGCCCAGCGGCACGGCCTCGTCGACGCCGATCGAGCGCAGCGTCGAAAGCACGAGGCGGCTCACGTCCACCGGCGACGAGATCGGCACCGGCCGCGAAGGCCGCAATTCCGGAATGTGCGCCTGCTCATCGTCCGCTGCATCGCTCACGAAATAGCCGGACTGCGGGCGGCTCACGATCAAGCCGCGACTCTCCAGAAGAATGTACGCGCGCAGCACAGTCGTGATGCTGACGCGGTGCTGCAGGCTCGTCTGGCGTATCGACGGCAATTTCTCGCCGCGCCGGTAGACGCCTTGCCGGATCGACCGCTCGAGGTCGTCTGCCAGCTTTTCATACAGTTTCATCCAACGCCCTCCGTGGCGTTCGTTGGCACCCTCCTGCGCGAGGCCGATCGTAGCAGAACTGTACTCTTCGGCGCCGCCCCGATTTGTGCATTTCACTCATGAGTCTGCCCCCTTAACCTTTCACCATCGCACGTCGCCTCGATGCACGCGACGACAGGAATCTGGAGCTTGATGAATGGAAGGGCTGATATGTCCACGAACCTCACTGAAGCACACCCCGCCACGCATCCCCCCGCGCATGCCGGCGAAACGGCCGGCCACGCCAGGGAGCGGCACGTGAATCTGCTGGAAGCCATGCGCATTTACGTGCGAGTCGTGGAGCGCGGCAGCATTTCCGGTGCCGCACGCGACCTCGATATCGGCCAGCCCGCCGTGAGCGAGCGCATCGAGCGGCTGGAGAAGTATCTCGGCTGCCAGTTGCTGCTGCGCAATGCGCGCGCATTCAAATGCACGCCGGAGGGGATCATCTTCCATGAGCGCAGCAAGTCGGTGCTCGGCGCCGTCGAGCAGGCCGTCGCGGAAGTCTCGAATGAAGACCAGGTCGTCAAAGGCACGATCCGGATAGCGGCGCCGCATTGCTTTGGCGAAACTGTGCTCCCCGAAGGCCTCAAGCGGATTCGCGAAACCTGGCCCCGGCTCGATATCGAGCTCGTCCTGAACGACCGGCTCGCCGATCTCGTGACCGAGGGCGTGGACATTTCGTTTCGGCTCGGCCAGCTTGGCGACGGCGCGTTCATCGCCTACCCGCAAGGCCAGGTCGGACGGTTGCTCGTGGCGTCGCCCGACTATCTGTCTCGGCATGGCACGATTGCCGAACCGGCCGACCTCGCGAAGCACAGTTTCATCCGCGTCAAGGGCGCCTTCGACGCGGACCAGCTCCCGCTCACGAAAGGCACGGATATCGTGGACAGCATGGCGATCCGCACGGCCATCAAGACCAACCATTGGCGGCCCATGTATGAAATGGTGCTGACTGGCGTGGGCATTGGCGTGCTCGAAGCGCCCGCCGCGAAGGACGCCATCGAGCGCGGCCAACTGGTGCAGTTGCTGCCGCAGTACGAAGTCCCGGCGCTTGCGCTGAACCTGCTGATTCGCCCGCATCGCTCGGTGCCGGTGCGCGTGCGCAAGATCGTCGAAACCCTCAAGGCCTATGTAGCCGAAGTGCTCGATTGCCAGCCGCCCACGCAAGGCACGCCGGCAACCGATCGTTAATATCGGCAAAACCTGCGTGGCACGCGCGCGCCGATTGCCTATCTTTAGTAGATGTGATGCGGCCCAACGAGACAGGAGTGCGACGATGACTCAAAAGCTGGTGGTTGCGACCTTCGACAATCTGGATGTGGCACAACGGGCCGCCCGCGATTTCAAGAATTTCGAAAAGGATGGTGACGGCTTCAAGATCGAAAGCGGCGCGATGGTCCAAAAGAGCGCGGAAGGCAAACTCACGGTGCTCAGCCAGTACACCGAGTCGTATTGGGGAACGGTCATTGGCGCGGTGACGGGCGGCCTGATTGGATTGATTGGCGGCCCGCTCGGCGCGCTGGCGGGCGTGACGATCGGGGCCGGCGCGGGGCTTGCAGAGCACGCTCTCGACAGCAAGCTCACGAAATCGATTTCAGAGGAGCTCAGGCCCGGCAGCGTTGCACTCATTATCGAAGCCAAAGAGCCGCCCGAATACGAAATCGAAAATGTCGTGCTCGGATACGGCGGCAAGGTGTTCACGCAGCCGTTGTCGTGGTGAAGCGCGGAGCGCAGCGATGGCCAAAGTTCTGTGTGTACTCTACCCCGATCCTCAAACCGGCTACCCGCCCCGCTATGTGCGCGACGCGATTCCGGAGATCGCCGTCTACGACAACGGCCAGAAGGCGCCCCACCCCAGTGGAGCGCTCGGCTTCAAGCCGGGCGAGCTGGTGGGCTGCGTCTCCGGCGAGCTGGGGCTGCGACCGTATCTGGTGCACCACGGCCACGAATTGATCGTGACCAGCGATAAGGACGGACCGAATTCGGCGTTCGAGCGCTATCTGCCCGAAGCCGACGTGGTCATTTCGCAGCCGTTCTGGCCTGCCTACCTGAGCGCGGAGCGCATCGCCAAAGCCAGGAAACTCAAGCTCGCGCTAACTGCGGGCGTGGGATCCGATCACGTCGATCTCAAGGCCGCAGCGCAGGCGGGCATTACCGTTGCCGAGGTGACCGGTTCGAACAGCATCAGCGTGGCCGAGCATGTGGTCATGGTCATCCTCACGCAGGTGCGCAATTACGTGCCCTCGCATGCTTTTTCGGCCGCCGGCGGGTGGAACATCGCCGAATGCGTCGAGCGCAGCTATGACATCGAAGGCATGCATTTCGGCACGATCGGCGCAGGCAGAATCGGTCTCGCGGTGCTGCGCAGGCTCAAGCCCTTCGGTCTCGCGCTGCACTACACCCAGCGCCACCGCCTCGCGCCGGAGATCGAACGCGAACTGGCGCTCACCTGGCATCCGGATGCGGCGTCGCTGGTGCGCGCCGTGGATATCGTGAACCTGCAGCTGCCGCTCTATCCTTCCACCGAACACTTCTTCAATGACGCCATGTTCGCGAGGATGAAACGCGGCGCGTATCTCATCAATACGGCGCGCGGCCAGCTGGTGGAACGCGACGCGGTCGTGCGCGCATTGCAGTCCGGCCAGATCGCGGGCTACGCGGGCGACGTCTGGTTTCCGCAACCCGCGCCGCCCGATCATCCGTGGCGAACCATGCCCTTCAATGGCATGACACCGCATATCTCGGGCACGACACTTTCTGCACAGGCGCGCTATGCGGCGGGCACGCTCGAGATTCTGCAGAGCTTCTTTGGCGGTGCGCCCATACGCGAAGAGTATTTGATCGTCAATGGCGGCAATCTGGCCGGAACGGGGCGCGCATCGTATCAACTTACGTAATGGGGGCGCGCGCGAGACGCATGGACTCGCGGCGCCCGCCTCAGTCACGCCGACGGCCTTGCTTCGCCGGCAATCTGCTTTTGCGCGGCGGCGGAACCGTCCTTCTCCATGACGGCGCGATGAATCGCTTCGGTCAGCGCGTTGTTGACTTCGATGAGCCTGCGCACTTCGTCCTGAATCTTCAGGAGCGCCTCCGCATCCTTATAGGTTTGCAGCGCCTGCTTGTCCGACGCCGCGGCCGCAACCTTCTGGCCCACCATGATGACCGACAGCAGCACCAGTTGCAAAAACGTCTGCGCGACCCAGGCGACGAGCGTCGACACGCCGCCCGCAATGGACGACGGCAGGCTGATGAGCGCAATGATCGCGAAGACGTAGGCGCACCACATCGTCCCAACGGCGTCGGTAATGGTCAGCGCGATTCTTCCATTCAGGCCGACGTGCTCGTGCGCGGTCAGGTGCGGCCCCGATTGCTCGCGCTCCTTGATGCGAGGGTTGGGTTGAGATTCGGCTTTCATTTTGGAGTCCCCATTGATGAGCGAACGATTGATGCGGGTGACTGAGGCGAACGTGTTGATTGCTTGCGGGCGCCGGTGCCATAATTTGCGCACCGCCCCGACCCATCAATCGTGCCGCCGCTGCGCGTTTTCGGAGTAAGCGATGAAATTTCCGGCGAGGAGCAGATGATGAAACGTGAACCAACCGACCGGCGCCACGGTTTTCTGCACGACCTGAAGTGGGTGTTTATTCTCTGGTGCGTCGGCTTTGGCGCGACCGTTCTCCTTACGCTGCCATTTCACTTTCTCGTCAGGGCGATGATGCATAAATAAGCGAGCATGCACCCTGTGTGGAAGCCGCCTCCCTCGAGGCGGCCTGCCCGACTGTCATTGCGCCATCGGCTTGCGGTGGATCGTTCCGTGATACGACGCCACGAGCGTGTCCACTTGCGCTGTTGACGCTTCGCTCGCCTCCAGAAAGATCGCGACCGTGCCGGGCGCAAACGCGTTGCCGATCGCATGCACGAACTCGTGGTCGAGTATGTCCGCGAGCGCGACGCCCGCGAGCCCGGTGCTGGCGCCTATCGTAAAGCCGAGCAACGCGCCCGACGGCCCGCCCAGCAGCCCGATCAGGCTCCCCGTGACGGCACCGATCACCACGCCCCAGAACGGATGCGTCTTCGTGCCGAGCAAGCTGACCTTGCCGGCGCTGTCCTTTTCCGCCATGACGCCGCTCTCGACCTTGAAGCCCGGCTCCGCGGCTTCGAGCTTGCGGATCGCCTGGGCGGCATCTTCCGCGTCGCTCACGCTGTTGAACACAGCGACGATGAGTTGTTGGGCCATCGCATCGCTCCTCACATTTGACGTCATTGAACCGGTGTCTGCGCTTCGAACGCCGCTTCCGCGCGAAGACTTTCCAGATCGCGGCCCACGGTCGCGACCGCGAGGCGCTGGTTGCCGCGCCAATACGTGGCGGCGCACGCATGCGCGGCAGGATCGCCATCGATATCGACACGGTCCCAGCCCTCGGCGTGGCCGACATAGTTGATGGCGAGGTCGTAGTGCTGCGTCCAGAAGAACGGCACCGCCTCGAAGCGCTGTTGCTTGCCCAGCATGTTGCGCGCCGCGACCACGCCCTGGCGCTCGGCCACGACCCAGTGCTCGACGCGGATGCGCTGGCCCGTGTGCGGATCGGGCCAGCGCGCGATATCGCCCGCGGCGTAGACGCCTGCTGCGCTGGTCTGAAGATACGCGTTCACGGCCACGCCGCGATCGATGGCGAGCCCCGCCTGCTGGGCCAGCGCGACTTCGGGCGCGACGCCGATCCCCGCCACCACGAGCTCGGCGGGCAGCTCGTCGCCAGTCGAGAGTTTCACGCTGGTTGCCGTGATCTCGTTGACATCCGTATCAACGTGAAACACCACGCCATGCGACTCGTGCAGCTTTTTCAGCATGTCGCCGAGTGCCGCGCCCAGCACCTTTTCCATGGGGTGCGCGCCGCGCATGACCACGTGCACTTCGACACCGCGCGTTCTCAACGCGGCCGCCGCTTCGAGTCCGATGAAACCCGCGCCTACCACCACGCAGCGACGCGTTGTGGCGAGCCGTGCAATCAGCGCGTCGCAGTCGGCCAGCGAGCGCAGCACCATCACATGGGGCAACTGCGCGCCGGGAACCGCGAGCCGGATGGGCGTTGCGCCGGTGGCCATGAGCAAGGCGCCGTAGTGCTCATGCGCTCCGTTGGAAAGCGCAATGGTCTTGTTCGCCGGATCGATCTGGACCACGCGCTGGTCGCAGCGCACATCGATACGCTGTGCTGCGTAGAACTCGGGCGAGCGCAATGGCAGCCATGCGGGATCGGCCGTTCCCGCGAGATAGTCTTTCGAGAGGTTCGGCCTGTCATAGGGCGGCGAAGCATCGGCGCTCCAGACGGTGATGGGCCCTTCGTAGCCCTCGCTACGCAGCGTCATGGCGGCAGCGTTGCCGGCCGCGCCACCACCGACGATCATGACCGACTCCGGGACCTTCGCAGTGCTCAGCTTTGGCGGCGCCTCCGCGGGCAGCGCTTCGCGCACGAAGGCGCGCCCACCGGACTGCTCCACGCGCCAGCATTTGAGGCCGTCCAGCGCGGGCGCATGCGCCACCTGGCCGTCGCGCAGGCAGAACGCCGCGTGGTGCCACGGGCAGCGGATCGTATCGCCCACCACGAGCCCTTCGGCCAGCGGGCCGCCGTAGTGCGTGCAGGTCGCGCCGACGGCAAACAATTCGCCGCCCTTGCGCACGAGCAGCACGGATTCGTCGCCCACCTGGCCCGTCAAGATGCCATCGTCGGCGATGTCATCGAGCGGCACGCCCGCGGTGAAATCGCGTTCGGATGCAGCACTGGAATCCTTCGACATTGCACCACTCCTTTCATGTCGATACAAAAGCCCCGATGCAATGTATCGGCATTCATGCATTCCAGAATGCCGTTTGCGCTTGAACGTATTTGAACACTACACCTTCGAACTCACCTTTGTGTGTCCAGTGCCATCGACCCAGCACATCAGCGCGCGCAGTGCGTAACCAGTTTCCCCACGGTAATGACGGCCTGCTCGATCTCGCTCGACCATGGGCTGCTGTAATTGAGGCGGATGAAATTGCGGTAGCTGTCGGAGATCGAAAACATGTAGCCGGGGCCGATCGTAATGCCGCGCTCGAGCGCCATCTGGTAGAGCTTCATCGAGTCGACCTTCGGCGGCAGCTCCACCCACAGCACGTAGCCGCCCGCCGGGTTCGACATGCGCGTGCCGGCGGGGAAAAACCGCTCGACCATCGCCTTCATCATATTGGCCTGTTGCGCATAGTTCTTGCGCACGCGGCGCAGATGATGCTCGTAGCCGTCGCGTTCGAGAAACTCCGCGATGGCCAGTTGGGGAATCACCGAGGTCGTCAGCGTGTTCAGAAACTTCAGCTTCTCGACCTCGTCGCGATAGCGGCCAGGCAAGGCCCAGCCGATGCGATACGCGGCGGTCAGGCTTTTCGAAAACGAGCCGCAATGCAACACGATGCCCTTCTTGTCATACGATTTCAAGGTGGTCGGGTGCGAGGCGCCGAAATACAGTTCGTTATAGACGCCATTTTCGATGACCGGAATCTGCGCGTTGCCAAGCAGTTCGACGAGTTCGCGCTTGCGCGCGTCGGGCATTTGAAAGCCCAGCGGATTCTGGAAATTCGGCATCACCATGCAGGCCGCAATGGGCTGCGATTCGATGATCTTCGCGAGCGCGTCGATTTCGATACCGTGCTCGGGATGCGTCGCCACCTCGATGGCTTTCATGCCCGAGCGCTCGATGGCGTGCAGCATGGCGTAGAACGTCGGCGACTCGACGGCGATCACGTCCCCTGGCTTGGCAATCGCCTGCAGGCACAGGTTGATGGCCTCCGTGGCGCCCACGGTCACGATGATCTCGTTCGGGTCCACGGCCATGCCGTTTTCGAGGTAGCGCCGCGCGATCTGGCGCACGAGGTCCGGGCAGCCCGGCGGCAGCGCGTTGGTAATGCCCCAGAGCGCCTTGTTGCGCCCCACGGCCGACGCATAGCGATTGAGCTTCTCGAACGGAAACAGCGTGGGGTCGGGATAAGGCGAGCCGAGCGGCACGGCGTCGTCGGCGCCAATCGAGCGCAGCGTCGACAGCACGAGGCGGCTCACGTCGACGCTGGCCGATACGGCAATGGGCTGCGTCGGGCGCAATTCGCCTGCGGGCCGGTTGCCTTCGGCCATTCGCAAGCTCACGAAAAAGCCCGATTGCGGACGGCTTTCCAGCACGCCACGGCTTTCCAGCAGCAAATACGCGCGTATCACGGTGGTGATGCTGAGGCGGTGCTGCTGACTCGCCTGCCGAACCGATGGAACACGGTCGCCGGGCCGATAAACGCCTTTGCGGATCAGCGATTCAATGTCCTCCGCGAGCTTCTCGTAGAGTTTCACAGCGTCCCTCCCCCTGCTTCCTTTTTTGCTTTTGTCGCAAACAGCACAGCCATTCAAGTGTACTGCGGCGCGCCGAACTGTACTCTAAAAAGTCCGGCCATTCTGTGCGTCATGAAGCGGGCTCGCAACTTTATTCTTGCATCTACGAACTGCACAGCGATGCGCCATCCGCCCAACGGCGAAGGCACTCGCAGCGTCTACGGAGCAAGCGTGATGGTCAAGGCAAAGCGAACGGGAGCAAGCGCGGTGTATCTGCACCGCGCTGCCAGGTGGGGAAGCAGTCTGCTGAATCTATGTGTTCGTGCCGCTCAACTCTGCATGCTTCGCCGCGGCCGCTTGGACCACGCGATGGACGTCGGGGTAAGTCTCGCCCGTGAGCGATTGATACTGCTTCAGTTCGCTCACGGCTTGCGCGAACGCGCTCCCGCCAATGCACGCCTTCAGCGTTCCGGCCTGCGCGAGAGCGGGATAGCGGCCTTCGGCCTCTTCGAGAAATCCCTGCATCGCGTCATGCAGGTCGTCGAAGTTTTGCGCGCGCTGGATACTGTCGACTCGATCTTCAGTGCTCACGCTGCACCTCCCTGGAAC
>NZ_BAYD01000168.1 GCF_000685075.1 Paraburkholderia oxyphila NBRC 105797 | reverse complement strand
ACGTGAAAAACGACCAGACGAAAGCCGCAGTCATGCCAACGCCGCCTGGATCGCAGCCAGCAGCTTTTGCCCTTGTGGCGTACCCCATCCCGATACCGCGTCGTAGCCGGCGCCCGCGCTATAGCCGCC
The DNA here is from genome assembly GCF_000685075.1 of Paraburkholderia oxyphila NBRC 105797. GTDB lineage: Bacteria > Pseudomonadota > Gammaproteobacteria > Burkholderiales > Burkholderiaceae > Paraburkholderia > Paraburkholderia oxyphila. The sequence continues at coordinate 14,711 of NZ_BAYD01000168.1, read as the reverse complement.
CGCCGAAGCCGTGTTGTTGTTGCCCGACGTCACGTCCGTGCAAGCGGCCGCCCCGAGCGTTGCTGCGCCGCCCGCACCCGCAGTCTGATAAAGCATGGGTGTCAGATACCCGACACGCTTGCCACCCGAGAGCTGGCTGTTGATCAAGGCGATCAACCCGGCCCATAGCGGGCTCGCGGCGCTCGTACCGCCATTGGCTTGCGCATGGCCATCCACCACCAGCAAATAGGGCGAAGCGTTCCAGTCCGCATTGGCGGCCACGTCGGGCATGCATCGGCCGGTGATGGCACCAGGATTCACCGACGTAATCGTGATGGCGCTTTGCCAGTCCGGACGCTGAAATACGTCGCTGACCCCGCCCCCCGAGCTGCCCCCCTGGTCGGCCCGCAGGCCGTCGCCCTCCATCCACACAACGTCCGCCGCCGCGCCCGCGAAATCGACAATGGTCGTTCCGCCTACGGAGAGCGCGTAGGGACTCGACGACGGAAAATCCACGTGCGCCTGCCCGTCGGCGAGCCCGTCACTCGAGCCGTCGTCGCCGGCGGCGACGCACACCGTCATGCCGAGATACGCCGCCTCCTTCAGCGTTTCGTTGATCTGCGACATCGCCTGATCGGACCAGATATCCGTGCCCTCGGGCGCGCCCCAGCTGATCGACAGCACGCCCGGATTATTGGTCTTGTCCTGCATCGCGGCGTCGAGTCCGGCGATCATGCCCGCCTCCGTCCATGCCGCAAAATAGACCACGATCCCGCTCTTTGGACACAGTCCCGCAATGACCTCGATATCGAGCATCACCTCGCCTTCGGCGCCGTCCTTGCTCTCGGTCGATGTGCCGTCCGTACTGACTGGCGTCACCGTCGGCACGGAGACGCCGGCTTTCTCGCAGAACTTGCTGAGATCGCTGGAGAAATACCCCCCGCCGAATTCGAGGATGCCAACCGTCTGCCCGGTGCCGTCCCCTTGAGGAAAGTCATAATGGGTTGCGAACTGCGCGGGTACATACCATGACGGATGCGAGGACGAAAGCGCCTGCGGCGCCGTCGTCCCGTGAACGGGCTGACGCCGGCGCCTTACGGTACGGCGATTGTCGAGACCGAAAACGCCTTGCACGATGTCCTTGAGCGCGTCGGGAATGAACAGATAGCCGACACGCCCACGGTAATTGCCGTCCGCGTGCGCGTAGTTGAAGAGCTTTACGTTGAACGCGGACTCCATCGCGCTGACCGGCCCGGCCAGCCGCACGGTCCTCGCGCCCAGGCTCGAACCGACCGTCTTGAGGCCGTATTGCGACATGACCTGCGTGACTTTGTCGATGTCGTCCTGTGAAGCACCGTAGCGCGTCGCGAGTTCGTCGCGCGTCAGCGGTGCAGCCGGGCGCGCCTCGAGGTCCGGCAGCGCCAGTTTTCGCCGCAGCTTCAGTGTCACTTCGATGACACCATGCGCGTTCGCCTGCCCCAATACCTTGGCGCCGGGCATCACGTGCCTGAGGCTCCCGGGCAGCTTGTAATTCGGTACGTTCATGATGGCCTCACTCGGCATTGCCACCAGCCGTTTTGCGTCAAACGGGGCCGCACTCGTCTCTGCGCCGGTGCGCGCCCCACCGCTCGCCGTGTCGCTTCGGTCAGCGCCTCAGTAAGGCGTGCGACTCATTCTCCGGCGATATCGCGCAATGCCCTCGATAGCCGTCTTCTCTGGCTGAACCGCTGCCTTGATGGCGGCGACGTGCGCTTGCGCCTCTCCATAGAAAGACGAGAGGTCTGTCTTCATCGCGGTTCTCGATGCGTTGTCGAGATAGATCATATGGCCCGAAGGATAGTTGTGGACAGACAGGTTCTGATCGATCTGCTCGCTGCCCACAGGCATGGTCTGGAACGTGATGAAGGTCTGGAAGAACGGCGTCACTGAGTCGTAATACCCGTTGGCCGAAAACACCCTCAGGTAGGGATTGACGGACATCGCGGCAGCAAGGTCACCTGCTGTGTACAGTGTTCCCGCCCCACCTTTCTGTGCCCCCGTTGGGTCGATATGACTGAAGTCCCAATTGTCGAAGGCCAGGTCGTTCAGGTCCATGAATGGCGATACCGATGTGTATTGCAATTCGTCGTTGAGGTACACGTTCCACATCGCCGTATACACGCCGTCCACGGCAGCCATCGTGGGATCGTTGCCGCCCGAATCCGGCGCGACGAATTCGGCAATGCCCGTGTCGATTCCCGTGACGCGGCCATCATAGGCGCCCACGGCCAGCCCGGCATCGAGCAACAGGCTCGTCAGGAACGCAGAACCGCTTCCGCCGGACGGATTGAGCTGCCAGTACTTGAGGACGATCGGCGGGATGCCGAGAATGTCGCTCAGGTGCTGGAGCACCGCCTCATCGATGTCGGGGTAGGCGTTCAACGCATTCGCATACGGACCGCTCGCGAACGCGCTCACCTCGTCCATGAACTTCGGCAGATCGGGGGGCACGGGAGACAACGAGACTTTCTTGTGAAACCAGGCGTCGGCCGCGAACGTGGGAAGGATTCCGATCGGGTTGCCTGCCTGCGAATAATCGAGAATGGAAGACTGCAGAACGATCCCGTTCAGGTCGACACCATCTTCGTGCAGCAGCCACGTGAGCACACAGGTGCGCGGCGTGCCGTAAGACTCACCAAACAGATACTTGGGAGAATTCCAGCGGTTGAACACAGTCAGGTAACGCTTGATGAACTGCTTGATGCAGCCGGCGTCCTCGTCCACGCCCCAAAAGTCCGTGTTGGTGTGCGGCTCGACCGCCGTCGAGTAACCGGTGCCCACCGGGTCGATAAACACGAGGTCAGTCTGATCCAGCAGACTATCCTCGTTGTCTTCGAGCACATAGGGGGCCGGCGGCGTGAAGGCCGGCATGCTCGTCTTGATGCGCCTCGGTCCGAAAGACCCGAGAAGCAGGAAAACCGACGACGACCCGGGTCCGCCGTTATAGAAAAACGTGACCGGCCGCGAAGACGGCGTCGCATCGTCAGCAGTGAATGCCACGTAGAACACTTTGGCGCCTGGCCGCGAGCTATAGGCGTCGGTTGTGACGAGGTGACCCGCTCGCGCCGTATAGGCAATCGGCTTCCCGTTGAGCGTTAGCGTGTGATGCGTGATGGCCGCATTTTCTGTCACGTCGCTGATCGAATCATTGGGCCCGTATCCGTACGGCGTCGTGTCGGCAAGTGGCTGGTCGGGCGGCGCGCCATTCCTTGCAGTTGTGTTCATCGTGGATCTCCGTTTTCAGTTCAGTCGAAGACGCGCTGGCGCTTCGACGTCGTCCTGTTGACGGTCTCTTACGCCAGCCGTCACAGGCAATCCATCAATCGATGCGAAGACGATAGTAGACATTTGATGCACGATGAACGCACCGCTCACAAGCGTGCAGGGTGCTGCTGTCGCGCCAAGGAAGATTGTCGGCCTTCGTGAAACCGTGTTCAGGTTGACACCGCTTGCGACGTGATGAACATCGTTTCGATGCTTCACATATTACGAAGTATAGAAAATCGCCCGTTGTTTCCAAGGCACTTTCCGACGCCCATCACTATCGATCGAACGAAATCGATGAGCCGCTTACGAAACAATTGCAAACCAGCAAGGAACAAAAGCCATGAAAATCTCATTGTCTTTTTGCTACGCAAGGCACGTTTTGGTCAAAGCGGCTGCTTGCCGTTGCCCGTAAGAATCGGGATTGCGGACTTTGCCGATTAGCAGGCGCCCTCCTGGCGTGCCCCGTAGGTCGCCTGGCTTACAACTGGTTGCCAGTTTCGCGGCTGCGCGGCATGGAGGATGCCGGTGACATTCACGAACCTGCGAAGCAGGATGGATAGTTGATGGAAATGGCGACTATCAGGCTGTTCAATCGGCGTTATCGTCAGCAATGCGAATCGAATTGACGTGACTGATCATGGCGCACTGCGCGCTGTCGTCGTGCCATCGCCGTGAATGACCGTCAAATCAAGCAACTGGTCATCATGAAGCCTGCGAACCGAGCCGGCAAAGATGCCATCGATACAACCCATGGCCTGCCAGCGACGAAATATCCGGTAGATCCGTGTGTAGTGAATTTCGGTCAGGCCTTGAGCATTCCTGTCGATCGGTAGCGTCTTCCATTGACATCCCATATAGAGCACCTGCAGGATGTAGTTGAAGATCTCGTGCAGCGACAGGGTCGGTGCTGGGCCGCGTCGGCCGTGACCTTTGGCCAGTTGCGGCAAGACAAACTGCCCGAACTGCGCTTCGCTCAATTTCGTTGGAATGGCCTCCCAGCATGGGTTTCCCGTCATTCATACGTCCAGAAATCCGGACTCTAACCTGACCGGGTCGGTCGCGCCGAAACCCAGCCCCAGCATGGTTCGCAGAAAGATTCGATGATCCCGAAAAACTGGCAACCAGTTGGCTAAATCAGTGACTTGACCGGAGATGTGGCGGATTTTTCACGAATCCCGGCCACCCCTCCGAGTGGCGCCCCATTGTGAGCCGTCGATGGGAGACATAGAGACGGCGGCATCGAGGCAGACCGGATGGCTATCATCCGGTCTGCGCAAGTCAGCCGTTTCGGCGGCTTCGGGTCCGCCCCGAGCTCACCCTTACCAGTCAACGAGCGTGGCCCATGCAGCGAGTGCTCCGTTAACACTGCTGTACACGCCGAAGTGATTGTACTGTTCACTTGACCAGGCATTCCTGGCTGGATCCGGTAGGGTTTTGCCAGCTTTATCTACCGCTACAACGACCGCATCGGAGATGTTCCGGATGAATGAAAACGAGACCGTTGCCTGTCCAATGGCTGCAGCCACTACGGCATCGTCCATTTCCAATGCTGCCCACTGCGGAGAGTTGCCTTCCGCGATGAAATAGGTGTCGGTCGTCAGAAGCGGCGTGTCACGGAAGATTCCAACCTTGGGTGCTCCCAGATTTGCGGGATTGATGGGGCCGTTTATCAGGTCGGCCAGAGAATAGGGAATCAGGCTGGCGTCTTTCGGATCACGCTTCGCCTGCTGCAGGATGCGCTGCCACTCGTCCATTGTGGCGACATCAGAAAGCTTGTAAAAGAGTTGCGCCTGTACTTTTGGCAAGAGATTATCTGTATTGGGGAAAAAGGAGCTGGAATACAGCTTGCCGTTTTCGGGCGACCCGGAATTCTCGGGTAGCGTCAGTTTGCTCGTCGCACAGTTCGTAATCGCAACATCACCCAGATTCTGAGCATCGGTTGCCCCACCAGCCGTGCCAATGGAATATAGCCGGCTTGGGTTGACCTCGGTTAAGAGGTTCTTGACTTCCTGCGTCAGGCCGTCCAGATATGGTGGGTGAGCAAGATGTGCGTCCGACTTGAAGAGCATGATTCGTCGGTTTTGCCCGCCGAGTGTCTTGATACCGACGATTTTGTAGTAACCCCAAAGTCGATTTGCTCCGGATCCGGAATTTGGTGCACCTCCTGTGTAGAGATACCATGAGCTGATCGCTGGTTCAGCTGATGACGGCGATTCTGCCTTGCCACTACGAATGAAGACATGGTCCATGGCCGCCCATTCAGCGCTGGTCCAGGTCATCACGATCGCGTCGGCAGAGGGAAGCGCTCCATCTGGCCCAGGATAGTCAGTGTCGACGATGGTGGGTGCCTCGCAGCCGACCAGACTCCAGTCAATCGCCGGGAGCAGTGAGGGTTCGGTTAGCGCCAGCGTGCGCAAGCTGATGTCATTGAATCGGGACATTTGTTTTACCTTTGCGTGAATGGCCATGCAGCGCGCCGGCAGAAATGACTGCGATTGGCGCGTTCGAGCAGCACTGCGACAGGCAGTTGATTTGCCGCGTGCAGGTTCACCAGCCAGGCGGCACCTGGCTGGTTCACCACCGGTTATGGAAGTGCCGCCTGCAGGGCTTGTCCATCGACGCTCCCGAGTCCCGTGCAGGCGTCCCAGGTCGGGTTCACCGAATATCCCTTCACATCGTTATAGTTGTTGTTCACGGGGCCGGGCGCGCCGCCTACAGCTCGAAACACCGTTGCCGGGAGATTGTAGAGCAGGGGATTCAGATAGCCCGCCGGATGTCCCTTGTTCGCGTTGATCCGTGCAATCAGGCCTGCGTAGAGTGGTGCGACTGCGCTCGTTCCGCCGACTGGTTGAGGTGGCTTGCCATTGCTTACCTGCAGGTAGCCACTGTACTCGCTGGCATTACCCGCGATATCAGGTACCCCTCGACCAGCCTGTCCGGTATTTACCCGTGTCGGGAGCGGCGCCTTGGACTGGAATGATGGAACCGGAAAGCGCGCGCTGATTCCGCCACCGGTCGCGCCGCCGCCGGGGCCGTCATTCCAGACCCATTCCTCAAAATTGCTCCCGTTCACGTTGCCGATGGTCGTGCCCCCGCACGCTGTGACCCATGGATCGGATGCAGGGTAGCTGACTTGCGCCTGAGTCCTGCTTTCGACGAAGGCTCCTGTGTCGCCCGAGGATACGAGCACGGTAATCCTGTTCGTGCTCGCGTCTTCAAACAGCATCGAAAACTGATTCCACTCGCTGTCTGAAAAGCCGGGTAACCCTATGTCGTCTGGACCCCAACCATAGCTGATCGATATGATTGTCGGTACAGGTTCGCCAGCATCTGGATGAATCATCATCTGCAAGGCGTGAATCATGTTCTGGGTCTGGGCTCCGGCAAAATAGACAGCGATTGTGGCCTCCGGAGCAATGGCGCCGACCACCGTGATGTCGAGGCCGGTTTCGCCGTCAGAGCGCCCGGAATTTTTCGTGCCGTCGACTGGGACATCGACGATTGTGGGCATGGGAAGATTGCCGAGCGCCGCCATCGTTGCCGCGATGTCCGATTGTGCGTAACCCGCTGGGCCCCCGCTTGTCTTCATCTCATAGAGTCCCACGGTCTGCCCCTGCCCTGTGCCCGATGGGAAGTTGTAAAGGGCGGCGACCTGAATTGGGGTCAGTGGATGAGTATTGGGTGGATTCGTGCTCGCTCGCCTGCGGGCGGCCGCTGCAGTTGAAAAATGTGTCACGGGAATCTCTCGGTCTGTCAAACCCGCAACCGCTTTTACATAACTGGCTATTGACGATGGCACGTTCACCGGACCATCGTGACTACGATATGTGCCGCCCTGGTACTGGTAGTCGTTGAGTTGGAGATTGAACGCCTTGTTCATCGCCGCAACCGTGCCGCTTACGATCACAGTTCGCCTGGCGGAATTTGATGCCTTGACGTCGAGCCCAGCGCTGGTGGCAAACTTCTCAACCGCCTCGAGCTCTGCCGGATCGGCACCATGGTTTGCCACAAATGTTTCTCTCGGTGGACGATCGTAGTTCCTTTTGCTGGCTGCTTCCGCTGTTGCTTCAGCAGCCGGTTTGATAGCGCCCTGTCTGCGCCGAAGGAAAATCGTTACGGTAAGCTCCTGTGATTCATCGGTTGGCCCCAACTTCCTGCTACCCTCGGGATGAGGATGCTCACTACCCTTGATCGGAATGTATGCCGACGACGATGCCATGATTGCCTCTCAGATGTGTTAAGGTTAACTAACTGAAAAACTCATTAAAGAAAGATAACATCAAAAAATCATGAAGACTGGGCTATGACGCAAAGCAGCGTATTTTCCTGCGCGAAAATATGTAGGAATGGGTATGTAGTTTTTGAATAATTTATGTCCACGCGGGACAGGCCATTTCCTTCTGTGATTATCGTTATGATTTAGAAATCGTGGTGGATCGCGCTTGGATTTTCTGGCGTTGTTGCATAAATTGAGCGTAGGGACGAAGTGACCTCCATGTTTTCGATCTCAGGCGATACGGACGGACTGCGGGCGAGCGCCACATGCGGTTGAGCACGCCCACACGAATCGACACTTCGGTCGACTGGGAGCCGATCTCGCGAGCCCACAGGCACGGACCCGTGAGTATCTTGAGTCTGTACATCATGGCCTCCGCCCGCAAACGCCGGTGGTAGCCACTCTCTTGCTTCCATTCGCGCCTACTACTCTTCGCGATAGCATCGATGGTCTCATTGCGCCAGGTGCGGCGCCTGGACCAGCCGTGCTTGCGGACCTTCCACTCGCCTTCGCCGCAGACCTTCAGTCCGGAACGGGAGCCACATAGCGAGATACGACGAAAATCTAGTGCCTGGGTCGTGCCAGATCAAGGGCAACCGAAGATTTCACGTATCGCAATGTGGCCTGACGAACAGATAGCAACACCGGTTTCGAAACAGGTAACCGCACCTCAAGGATGGGGACAGTGACCATGAAGGGTTGGGCAGCATCATGTTTGCCCATACCTGGACAATTCGACTTGTAGACTGGTTCTGGTCTATGCCGACTGTGGACGTAACGCTGATTGAATATCTTTACCGAGCCGTCGACAAGAACGGCAACACCATCGACTTTCTACTACGCGCCCGTCGGGACAAGGCTGCAGTCCGGCGTTACTTTGAGAAGTCGATCGCCCAAAATGGGGCCCCCGAGACGGTGACCATCGACAAAAGCGCTTCCAACCTCGCCGCGCTCGAAGCGATCAATGCCGACCGTGAAACGCCCATCAAGATCCGCCAGTCGAGATATCTCAACAATCTGATCGAGCAGGATCATCGGGCGATCAAGCGACGAACTCGGCCCATGCCGGGATTCAAGACTTTTCGCCGTGCCCGGATCCTTCTGGCCGGTATCGAACTGATGCACATGATCGTGAAAGGACAGATGAAGTTCGCTCGCGGAGCCCACCCGTCCGCCGCTGATCAATTCTACAATTTCGCAATATAAGCAGTACTTCGCATACCGATCACGCTCGCCCTTCGATCCTTACCGCGACAAAGCCCTCGCTCTACCAGGCCTTCCTTGCGGATGTGGCTCTTGCTGACGTGCTCGATCTCGATGCCGGCTGCGGCGCAGACCTCTTGCGCACGCTCACGGATGCGTTCGCGCAGGGGCTCGGCGAACCCGGCGTAGTCGAATATGCGAATCCGCTGGGCGTTCAGAAAACCCGTCGTGCCCAGCGCGTAGCACGCACCGGGCAGCGTGCCCGTGATTAGGATCGGGTCAAAGCACGACAGCATGCCGCGCAGATTCGCCGCGTGACGCTCAATCAGATCTTCCTCGATGGTTCACTTCGACATCGGCTGGCTATATGGCTAGGCATCGTACTACCTGTTTGGTTCCGGCTCGTCCAGCTTGGGAATGCAAACATCGTGAACCAGGAATTAAAAAATCGACTCATCGAGAGGGCGCGACCTACAATTTCACTGCGTAACACTCTCTCGTGCGCAACGGTCATGTTGCGCCGGAATCCGCGGTGACGTTCGCCGGAATACGCTACCAGTGAGGCACGCATGGACTCGCTCGCAAGCATCAAGCACATCATCATCCTGATGCAAGAGAACCGATCGTTCGACGAGTACTTTGGCACGCTGCCCGGCGTTCGAGGCTTTTATGATCCCAGCGCACTGCCCAATGTCTTCGCACAACAGTTTCCGTCTGGAATCGTGTATCCGTTTCGCATGGACGTCAGCACGACTTCGGCCGAGGCGATTCCCGACAACAATCACGGCTGGACGGGCCAACAAACGGCCTGGAACAACGGCAAGATGGACCAATGGGGCAATCCCATGTCCCAGACTTATCTCACGTCCATGGGGTATTACGCCTCGGCAGATGTTCCCTATCAGTACGCGCTGGCGCAGACTTTCACTATTTGCGATGCGTACTTCTGCTCAGTGCTGGGGCCAACGACCCCTAACCGGCTCTACTTCATGAGCGGGACGATAGACCCCGCTGGAACCGATATCAGCTCAACGCTCAACAATCCCAAGACTCCAGCCGGCCAAACCAACGCCCTGCCTTCAACTACGGGCCCGCTCTTCACCTGGACCAGCTATCCCGAACAACTCTCTGCCGCCGGGGTCGATTGGGCAGTTTACGAGGAGGATCCGGGCGACAATTTCAACTTCGACCTGAACCTTGCCGCATACTTCACCGGATGGCAAAACGCTTTGAACCAGGTAGCCGCACTGAACAAGACGCCCGGCGGCGGACTGCGCACGGGCTCACAGCAGTTCGAAACCGATCTCAAACAGGGAACACTGCCGACAGTCTCGTGGATCATGCCGCCAGCCAGCAAGAGCGAGCATCCATCTTGGGCGCCAGCGGCCGGCGCCAACTATGTGGCGGGCAAGATCAGCGCGCTGATGCAAAGCGCTTACTGGGACGATACGGTCTTTATCCTCACCTACGATGAGAACGACGGCAACTTCGATCACATGGTGCCGCCGACGGCTCCTCCGGGCACGCTCAATGAGTGGATCTCCCCGCAGCAGGCATCAGCGGCCGGCATGCCTCTTGGCGGTCCGATTGGCCCAGGGTTCCGAGTTCCGTGCATCATCATCTCGCCATGGACCGTGGGCGGCCGGGTATGCCAAACGCAGTTCGATCACACCTCCATTTTGCGCTTCATTTACCAGGTGGTCAGTCTGGCACCCGGCGTTGTTCCGAGCGCTGTGCGGCCGCAAAACATCAGTACCTACCGCTGGACACAGCTTGGTGACTTGACCGATGCGTTCGACTTCTCAAATCACGTTGCCGCGGCGGACGTCCCGGCGTTGCCGACCGCGCCTCCCTATGTCGCGCCGTCACCACCGCTGCCGCTACCGATGCCCCCAAGCCCGCAAGTATGGCCCCCGGTTAACAAAGACTGCTTTTTCACCCTCGACCGCAGCAGTTTCGGTCAGTCCGAAGTTGAGGCGATGCTAACGCCGCCCGCCTCTGGGCCGGCGCTGTTCCCATCGGCCTTGTTTCTCGTTATCGATGGTTTTGCGCTCAGCGGTCTGGGATTTCAGACGGTAGCGCAGGCAATCGCTGGCGCGCCGCTGATCGTGCTTGATCCGCCGCAACCGAGCATAACGTTCCAGGCGACCGGTTTCAGCTCTGATAACCCCTCATTTCCGCCTTCGCCGCAGCGTTTCACCTACACCTACGCGGCGCAGTTCGCTGACGCGAGCGCATTCGGGCCACCGGGGACAGAGTTGCCGGTAAATCTCACGGCCTCAATTGCGGGCGTGTCTTGTCTCGCGCAAATCGATCTGATCTCTGCAGTCGATCCCTATATCCTCCACGGTCAGACCTGGTATTTGAGCTGCGACACGCGTGTCTTTCAGATTCCGGCCAACGGGCTGCTCGCGGGGTTGGCGACCCAGCCGCAGCTTACGACTCCGGCTGACGCGTACGACTATATCTCCAAAGTCCTGTCGCAGCTCAACAACGGTCAGGCACCGCCCAGCGTTTTCGACGATATCTCGACCGATGAGACGGCATCACAGCTCGAACTCTCACAAACGGTCAATAATCAATACGTCTTCAACTTCGCGCTCGCCCGCGTTCGCTATCTCATCAACGCGCTACCGACTCCCGCGCCTGCGCCGGACGCCCCCGTATGGAGGGTTTTCTTTCGCTTGTTTCGCTGCATGTCGTCGGCCACCAACTACGACCAGGAGACAACCTATCCGGTTGGCGGCAGCGGTGGTGTGGTCGCGCCGCTGCTCGGCATTGTCGGTGGCGAATTGGCGACCGTTCCCTGCTTCGCGCAGAACCGCGTGCCTTCGCTCGATATGCAAGCGGACACCGCCAATGTGATGACGTGGGGCCAAATAAGCCCCAGTCCAACTGTCCAGGAGGCCTACTTCGGGTGCTGGCTCGACATAAATCAGACCACGCCGCTTTTCCCGGAATTTCCGGCATCCAACAACGGGCCGTTTCCAGCAAACCAGAACCTGCTGCCACTTCAGCAGCTTCTTGCGAACCGTCACGTGTGCATGGTGGCGGAGATCAACTATCCGCCCGATCCGGTCCCGGAAAACGCATCAACCGCACAATCCGACAAGCTGGCACAACGCAACCTGGATCTCGTGCCGGCGGAGAACCCCGGCTGGCCGCTGGCACATCTCGTATCAAGTGTTTTCGATATCAGATCCACCTCTGCACGGCAAACCAGGCTGGATGAGCTGATGTTCGACTGGACCGCCTTGCCTCCGGGCAGTGAGGCGACTATCTATCAGCCGAGCTTAAGCGCGGCGGCAATCCTTCAGCTTGCAAGCGACCTTTACGTCACGAACGCCTTCGAGATGATCGATGCTTTCACGCTGCGCTGCGCGGCCCAAGGGGTCGTCTATTTGCCGGTTCCGCCGGGCAGCGGTAACATCGCGGGGCTGCTCTCCGTGCAACTCCCGCAGAACCTGCAGGCGGGGCAGAGTCTGAACGTTCTTGTGCGGCAGATCACGCATGTTGCGGTCGAGGACGATACCCGAATTGTCCGTGCGGTCGGCTCGTCGCCATCGGACTCGTGGAGGCTGGTGCTAGGCGCATTCCAGGTGGGCATTCCTGTAACGATTTCACAGGATATGCTCCCGGCAGAGCAGCGGACACTCTCAGTATTGCGATGGATTTTCTCTGCTACCCCGGTTAATTCTCGCTTCTACCCAGTGCTGCAACGATACCTGGGGCAAATCGCCGATCGCGTTACCGGGTTGGGCGGGGATCCGAGCCAGATCTACCCCTCGCCCAAGGGCAACTGGTGCCAGCCCCTGCCGTCAGCCCCAACCTGCCATGGCCACCCTGAACCTCACGATGTCACAGGTAAGGTCGACGCGTTGTTCTACGATCGATTTGGCGATTTCGAGGCCTTCCGCCTGGTCACAAACCAAGGCCGCGAGCACGTTTTCGACAGGTGTAACCGCCATGCTGAGCGCCTCGTGCGCGAAGCGTGGGAGCGTCAGTTTACGCTATGCGTCTATTTCGATCTGATGGAGCCTCGCCTAGCCGTAAACCTCGAGCTTCGCCAGCGGTAACCAGAGTGTCGCCGCATACTTGGAGCGCCTTTATGTTCTTACGTCACGCAGAGAATGAGGAGGGATACCTCGCGCTATTCGAGGTGCGACGGTAATCGCCGTCGCGGGATCAGCAGGGGGAAGGCGTTCTGTGGCAGCAGGTGCGTTCGGTATCCTGAATAATATTACATAAGTTCATTCTGTATTGACATGGACTAGAATGAGCTTGCGCGGCAGAAATCTGATGTCATCCGGCCGGGCGGGGGAAACGTTGTCAGAAGATGCCAACAAGCTATCTCCCCTACGAGCCGCAGCAGCAGATGTTGCTGCCCCACGGCTAGCGGCCCTTCAGGCGGCCGCGATAGTACAACCACGTCATGAATGGTGCACTTCACGATGAGCTCCTTCCCGACTTCCCAGAATGCTGCCGGACAGCCGATGCGTTTGACTCGGCCATTGCGGCCGTTCGACCCGACGTCGCTCCAAAGTCAGCTTTCGGAGGTACAACTGCCATTCGCGCTGTCGTCTCGACCGGCGAGTTGTCGGCCGTTATAGGTAGTCGGTCCGGCAAGGACCGTTGACGACTACGACGCTGGGCGGTTTGACGTGCCGTCGTCCGTCTCGAGAAAATATTCCATCCGTAAAGTCCTCATGTACGCCGGTACCCAAGGTATAGCGTGACCCTGTTTGCCCGGCCGCCGCACTCATGGACAGGACGCCCTTGTCCCTGACCTGCGTTGAACGGAACCGCCCGGGGTGTTAAGGTAGACCGGGTCACGGATGTACGAGGTCAGGGCATGTCACGCGGGTCACAAGCGCAGTACGTAATTTCGTCGGAATGGGCAAAGCAGAAGGCGCAACTGCTCATCCAGCTGGCGGGTGGCAAGGGCGCGCTGAAGTACAGCCATGCGCTTGATGCGGTGGCCATCGGCTGCGGGTTTCCTGACTGGCAGACCCTCCAGACCATCATCGTGCGGCTTGAAGCGGGAGCGGCTCATGAGCTCGACATCACACCAATGATGCTCGCCGACGACCTGCATGTGGACGACGCGACTCACGTTGCGCGCCTGCGTAACCAGCTGAAGGCCGTCAAGAAATATATTGCCTGCACGCCTTCTAAAGCCAGGACGCTCGTCACGCTCTGGGCCCTGTCTGACTACTCGCAGCCTCATGGCGAGGTCGACCTCGATGCGCCGCGTGCGAGGGCCTTTCCTGCGAACCTGGAGTCCGACCTCACTGGTCCGGCGGGCGACATTGAATCTTCTTCCGGGGCTCCAACCCTGCCCGGAGCCACATCCGAAGGAACCGGCGTATCCGGAACGTCGGCAGACACCCTCCCGACCGCCGCTTCCGGGTCTGAAGGAGAAGCGCCTTCCGCGCCGTCGGCACTTGCCGTGGCGGTCACCTATCGCAAGCGTCGTACGGTCGAGCCTCGGTGACATCCTCATCCCCACCCGAAGGGGCTGACCGCCCCGATGAATAGATTCAGGCCAATCTAACGAGTGTGCCGTGCCCAGTTCAGAAGCCACCACCCCGTATTCGCACAACGAATGCGTGAGACTTCGCGAAGGGAATAAGAGGTGGCGCTGTGATTGGGACGATTCAGCCCACCAGCGAGCCTGGCCTACCAGGCTCGATGATTCTATCGTCGGCATTGGAAGGTCCGATGTCAGGCGCGGGACGGCCATTTGAATGTGCGGTTGGCCGCAAGGGCGAACGGCTGCAACTGGCCGCAACCCGGCCGCCTCTGCTGCGTTTCCCAGCAATCCGTGAAGAACCTTTTTGTCCTGCGAGAACGCTCACTGTAGACCTGATTGTCACCAATACGCCGCCTCAGCGCGGCTGACCACCGATGATTGTCCCGCTGGCGCAACAATCCATCGCGCCCGGAT
>NZ_BAYD01000169.1 GCF_000685075.1 Paraburkholderia oxyphila NBRC 105797 | reverse complement strand
AGGCCAACGGCCTAAAGGAAGCGCACTGCAATTTAATGCGTAGAAAGCGACGTCACGCCAGTCAACACCGGCGTATCCACCCCAGAAAGCGGCGCGATGCGCTTCCGTCGCTCCCCGGTAGGGGCATTCCCAAACGCATCACGATAGCTCTTACTAAAATGGCAAGCCGACTGAAACCCACAAGCCATAGTAATTTGCATAATCGACATATCAGTCTGCAGCAACAGCTCCCGCGCCCGCCGCAACCGCAAAGTCAGATAGTAGTGCGTAGGCGTCATCCCAAGATGCTCATGAAAGAGCCTTTGCAACTGCCGTTGCGACATATTCGCGAGCCGGGCGAGCTCTTCCCGCGACAGCGGCTCCTCGATATTGTTCTCCATGAGCGAGATGACTTCGAACAGCGACTTGTTCGCCGACCCAAGCCTCGCGACTAGCGGCATGCGCTGCTGCGCACTGGTATCACGCACATGCTCGACCACGAACTGCTCAGCAATCTGCGTGACACGCGCGGTGCCCACACGCGGCGTGATCAGATTGAGCATCATATCGAGCGGCGCCACGCCACCGGTACAAGTCACGCGGTCGCGATCGACCACAAAGAGCTCCTTGAGAAACCGCGTGGACGGAAACTCCTCCTTCAGCGCCGACATGTTCTCCCAGTGAATCGCACAAGCATAACCAGCCAGCAAGCCCGCCTTGGCAAGCGCATACGTACCGGTACACAGGCTCCCCAGCGTGACCCCCATACGCGCAAACCGCCGCAACGCGGAAAGATGTTCCGGCGCGGTCACACGCTGCACATCCACGCCGCCACACACGAACACGATATCGGGCTGTCCCGCGCATTCGGCAGGGCCGGTATCGATAGAGAGTCCGTTGCTCGCCATGACCTGCCCGCCCTGCGGGCTGATGATCGACCACCTGTATAGCGGCTGGCCGCTCAGGTAGTTAGCCATACGAAGGACTTCGATGGCGTTCGTGAACGCGATCATCGTGAAGTTGGGCAGCGGCATGAACGCGAAATGCGCCAGTGACGCCGAGCGGTCGGGCAACATGGGGGGACGATTCCTTTCATTCTGATGCCGTGGGCCGGATGCCGGGGCCAGGCTACCGCAATTCTGGAATCTGGCAGGTCCAGTGTGCCATGCGGCTAAACCCTAATTCAAGCCGGTCAAAAATACAGATCGGTATTTCCAGCGTGCACCCAATCCGGGGCGGCTCCGGGGGCCTTTTTATTCACCGCGAATACGTATGACGATTGTTTGGATCGGAAACCATTCCACCTATGGTCAGCGTCCGGGCTTACTTGTGAAAAATGGACGCCGATGGCGGAAAAGGAAAAGAACGCGTCTGAATTCATACATCGACCATAAATCCGAACGACAAGAATAGAGCCGTCAACCGCCACCGTCCCCACCGGCGGGAAACCCAGGCGGGGCGGGGCCTTAAGCGGTGCCGGCCTTTCATCTCACATCGTCACGGATGCTCTATGTCGAATACTCAAGCTTTCTTTTCGCAGCCGCTCGCCGAGCGCGACTCCGCGGTGCGTAAAAGCATTTTGAAAGAAATCGAGCGGCAGCAGTCGCAGGTCGAAATGATCGCGTCGGAAAACATCGTGTCGCGCGCCGTGCTGGAGGCGCAGGGCTCGGTGCTCACCAACAAGTACGCGGAAGGCTATCCCGGCAAGCGCTATTACGGCGGTTGCGAATTCATGGACGAGATCGAGTCGCTGGCAATCGAGCGCATCAAGCAGCTCTTCAACGCCGGTTTCGCCAACGTCCAGCCGCATTCGGGCGCCCAGGCCAACGGCGCGGTCATGCTCGCGCTGGCCAAACCGGGCGACACCGTCCTCGGCATGTCGCTCGACGCCGGCGGCCACCTCACCCACGGCGCGAAGCCCGCGCTTTCGGGCAAATGGTTCAACGCGGTGCAGTACGGCGTGAACCGCGAAACCATGCGCATTGACTACGACCAGGTCGAAGAGCTCGCGCAGCAGCACAAGCCCAGCCTCATCATCGCCGGTTTCTCCGCTTATCCGCGTCAGCTCGACTTCGCGCGCTTCCGCGCGATCGCCGATAGCGTGGGCGCGAAGCTGATGGTCGACATGGCGCATATCGCGGGCGTGATCGCCGCCGGCCGCCATGCGAATCCGGTCGAGCACGCCCACGTCGTTACGTCTACCACGCACAAGACGCTGCGCGGTCCGCGCGGCGGCTTCATCCTCACCAACGACGAAGAGATCGCCAAGAAGATCAACTCGGCCGTGTTCCCGGGCCTGCAGGGCGGCCCGCTGATGCACGTGATCGCCGGCAAGGCGGTGGCGTTCGGCGAAGCGCTCGACCCGAGCTTCAAGACCTATATCGACAACGTGCTCGCCAATGCCCAGGCGCTGGGCGAGGTGCTGAAGGCGGGCGGCGTTGATCTGGTCACCGGCGGCACCGACAACCATCTGCTGCTCGTGGACCTGCGGCCCAAGGGCCTCAAGGGCGCGCAAGTGGAGCAGGCGCTCGAGCGCGCCGGCATCACCTGCAACAAGAACGGCATCCCGTTCGACACGGAAAAGCCCACCGTCACCTCGGGTATTCGCCTGGGCACGCCGGCCGGCACGACGCGCGGCTTCGGCGTCGCGGAATTCCGCGAGATCGGCCGCCTGATCCTCGAAGTGTTCGATTCGCTGCGCGAGCATCCGGAAGGCGACGCCACCACCGAGCAGCGCGTGCGCCGCGAGATCTTCGCGCTCTGCGAACGCTTCCCGATCTATTGATGACCCATGGGCCCGGCATGCCGGGCCCGTCGCCCCAAGAACATCGACCCGATTCGACCCGCATCGACGTCAGACAAGACTGGAGTAAAGACACATGAGCACGCTGCATCAGGACAGCATCATCATCGACGGCCTGAACATTTCGAAGTTCGCGCGGCCGGTATTCGAAGACATGCACAAGGGCGGCATCACGGCTGCGAACTGCACCGTGTCGGTGTGGGAGAACTTCACGAAGACGGTCGACAACATCGGCGTGATGAAGAAGCAGATTCGCGACAATAGCGAACTGCTGACGCTGGTGCGCACGACCGAAGACATCTTCCGCGCGAAGAAGGAAGGCAAGACCGGCGTCATCCTCGGCTTCCAGAATGCGCACGCGTTCGAAGACAACCTCGGCTATATCGAAGCGTTCGCCGACATGGGCGTGCGCGTCGTGCAGCTTTGCTACAACACGCAGAACCTCGTCGGCACTGGCTGCTACGAGCGTGACGGCGGGCTGTCCGACTTCGGTCGCGAAGTGATCACCGAGATGAACCGCGTGGGGATCATGGTCGACCTCTCGCACGTCGGCGGCAATACGTCGTCGGAAGCGATCGCGTTTTCGAAGAAGCCGGTGTGCTATTCGCACATCCTGCCGCTTGGCCTGAAAGACCATCCGCGCAACAAGAGCGATGCGCAGATCAAGGAGATCGCGGAGGCGGGCGGCTTCGTCGGCGTGACGATGTTCGCGCCGTTCCTCAAGCGCGGGATCGAATCCACGATCGAGGACTATATCGAGGCGATCGATTATGTGGTGAATATCGCCGGCGAAGACACGGTGGGGATCGGCACGGACTTCACGCAGGATTACGCGAAAGAGTTCTTCGACATGCTCACGCATGACAAGGGCCGTTATCGCCAGCTGACCAACTTCGGCAAGATCGTCAATCCGGAAGGCATCCGCACGATCGGCGAATTCCCGAACCTGACCGCCGCGATGGAACGCGCCGGCTGGAAGGAGTCGCGCATCCGCAAGATCATGGGCGAGAACTGGGTGCGTGTGTACAAGGACGTCTGGGGCGCGTAAGCCGCAGGACAGTCGAACCAGCGAACAAACAGCAAACAAAACGATGGGACGTGCCCGCGCAAGCCGCGCGGGCACACGGGCGATGCCGCGCCTGCGCAACGACGCAATCGGCTTTTTTCCCCTCACGGAGTCACCACGATGCAACCGCAACTGCCGATCAACGTCGATCCCGAAACCGGTGTCTGGACCACCGACGCGCTGCCGATGCTGTATGTCCCGCGCCACTTCTTCACGAACAATCACGTCGCGGTTGAAGAAGCGCTCGGCGTCGAGGCGTATGCGGAAATCCTCTACAAGGCCGGCTACAAGTCCGCGTATCACTGGTGCGACAAGGAAGCGAAGCTGCACGGCCTGACCGGCATGGCGGTGTTCGAGCATTACCTGAAGCGCCTGTCGCAGCGTGGCTGGGGTCTGTTCTCGATCATCGAGGCCGATCCGTCGAGCGCGCACGCGAAGATCGAGTTGCGCCATTCGTCGTTCGTGCTCCAGCAGCCGGGCAAGGAGGGCAAGCTCTGCTACATGTTCGCGGGCTGGTTCGCCGGCGCGATGGACTGGGTCAACGACACGACGCCGGAAGGCAAGGGCGCGCCGCGCTCGCAGTCGAAGGAAGTGCAGTGCGCGGCCGAAAACCACGATCACTGCGTCTTCGAAGTGTCGCCGATCGCCCACTGACACAAAAAACGACATCAAGTAACACGAGACATACGAACGCCAGAGGTCGCTTGCGATGCGCTATCCCAACCTGTTCAAACCCCTCCAGCTCAATCAGCTGACGCTGCGTAACCGCATTGTCAGCACGGCGCACGCCGAGGTCTATGCCGAGCCGGGCGGCCTGCCGGGCGACCGCTATATCCGCTATTACGAGGAAAAGGCGAAGGGTGGCGTCGGCCTGGCGATTTGCGGCGGGTCGAGCCCGGTGTCGATGGATAGCCCGCAGGGCTGGTGGAAGTCGGTCAACCTGACGACCGACAAGGTCATCGATCCGCTGTCGCGCCTCGCTGAAGCGATGCACCGTCACGGCGCGAAGATCATGATCCAGGCGACGCACATGGGGCGCCGCAATGCCTACCACGGCGAGCACTGGCCGCACCTGGTGACGCCGTCGGGCGTGCGCGAGCCGGTGCACCGCGGCAACGCGAAGATCATCGAAGTCGAGGAAATCAAGCGCATCATCAAGGACTTCGCGGCCGCCGCGATCCGCGTGAAGAGCGCGGGGATGGACGGCATCGAAATTTCGGCCGCGCACCAGCAGCTGGTCGACCAGTTCTGGAGCCCGCGCACGAACTTCCGCACCGACGAATGGGGCGGCAGCTTCGAGAACCGTCTGCGCTTCGGCATCGAAGTGCTGAAGTCGGTGCGCGAAGCCGTGGGCCGTGACTTTTGCGTCGGCCTGCGCATGTGCGGCGACGAATTCCACGAGAACGGCATCGACCACGAGCACGCGAAGGAAATCGCCCAGGCGATGGAAGCGACCGGCCTGATCGACTACATCAGCGTGGTGGGCTCGGGCGCGGACACGCACAACACGCTCGTGAACTGCATGCCGCCGATGGCGCTGCCGCCGGAACCGTTCGTGCACCTCGCCGCGGGCATCAAGTCGGTGCTGAAGCTGCCGGTGATGCACGCGCAGAGCATCCGCGACGCGGGCCAGGCCGAGCGCCTGCTGGCGAACGGGATGATCGACCTCGTTGGCATGACGCGTGCGCAGATCGCCGACCCGCACATGGTGATCAAGATCCGCGACGGGCGCGAGGACGAGATCAAGCAGTGCGTCGGCGCGAACTACTGTATCGACCGCCAGTACAACGGCCTCGACGTGCTGTGCGTGCAGAACGCGGCAACCTCGCGTGAAGCGACGATGCCTCACGTGATCGAGAAGTCGCGCGGCCCGAAGCGCAAGGTGGTGGTGGTGGGCGCGGGACCGGCGGGCCTGGAAGCGGCGCGCGTCGCGCGCTCGCGCGGCCATGACGTCGTGCTGTTCGAGAAGAACGCCGAAGTCGGCGGCCAGATCATGATCGCGGCGAAGGCGCCGCAGCGCGAGCAGATGGCCGGCATCGTGCGCTGGTTCGACATGGAAACGAAGCGCCTGGGCGTGGATCGCCGGCTCGGTGTGGCGGCCGACGAGAAGATGATCATGGCCGAAAAGCCGGACATCATCGTGCTGGCGACGGGCGGCCACAGCTACACGGAAGAGGTGCCGGGCTGGGGCGTGGCCGAGGGTCTCGCGGTCAGCGCGTGGGACATCCTGAACGGCAAGGTCGAGCCGAAGCAGAACGTGCTGGTCTATGACGGCATCAGCACGCATGCGGGCTCGGGCGTGGCCGACTTCCTGGCGAGCCGCGGCTCGAAGGTCGAGATCGTGACGCCGGACGTCAAGGTGGCGGACGACGTCGGCGGCACGACGTTCCCGATCTTCTATCGCCGGCTGTATGCGCAAGGCGCGGTGCTTACGCCGAACTACTGGCTCGATCGCGTCTACGAAGAGGGCGACAAGAAGATCGCGGTGCTGCGCAACGAGTACACGGAAGAGCTCGAAGAGCGCGCGGTCGATCAGGTGGTGGTCGAGAACGGCACGCGGCCGAACGACGAGTTGTACTGGAAGCTCAAGAACGAATCGGTGAATCACGGCCAGGTCGACGTGAACAAGCTGTTCGCTTCCGAAGCGCAGCCGTGTCTTTCCGAGGAGCTCGGTAATGGCCGCTTCCTGTTGTTCCGCGTTGGCGACTGCATCTCGATGCACAACATCCACGGCGCGATCTACGACGCGCTGCGGCTCGTGAAGGACTTCTGACCCATGAACCCGACCTGGCTCATTACCGCGCTGCTGTGGCTGTCGATGGCGGGCCTCGCGTTCGCCGTCGCGAAGCGGGCCGCTTACTGGCGCGTCGGGCGCGCAGCGGCGCCCGGCTCGTTCGGCGCTTTCGGTTTCACCAAGCTGTTCAGCATTCCGAAACGCTATTTCGTCGATCTGCACCACGTGGTCGCGCGCGACCCGTATATCGCGAAGACGCACGTGGCAACCGCCGGCGGTGCGATTGGGGCGCTCGCCCTCGTGTTCGTCAACTACGGGCTCGCGATCTACTCGCCGTGGCTCGACAAGCTGATCTTCCTCGCGGCGCTCGCGATGCTGGTTGGCGTGGTGTTCGTGTGGCGCCGCCGTCACGCGAAGAACGTGCCCGCGCGTCTGTCGAAGGGGCCGTGGAATACGCTGCCCTGGGTGCTCGGCTCGTTCGCGCTCGGCCTCGTGCTGTTCATGCTCGTGCCGACCGGCGCGATGTCGGGCGGCTTCGCGGTGCTCTGCGCGCTGCTGATCGGCGTGGGTGCGTTCGCGATGACGTTCGGCGCGGCCAAGGGCGGCCCGATGAAGCACGCGATCGCGGGCCTGCTGCACCTCGCGTTCCATCCGCGTCAGGAGCGCTTCGCCGCCACGCGTGACGGCTGGACCGGCAACGGCACCGCCACGCCGCCCACGGCGCTCAAGCTGCCCGATATCGAGCAGCAGGATTACGGCGTTGCGAAGCCCGTGGAATTCCGCTGGAACCAGCTCCTGAGCTTCGACGCCTGCGTGCAGTGCGGCAAGTGCGAAGCCGCGTGCCCCGCCTTCGCCTCGGGTCAGCCGCTCAATCCGAAGAAGCTGATTCAGGACCTCGTGGTGGGCATGGCGGGCGGCACCGACGCGGCCTACGCGGGCAGTCCGACGCCGGGCATCAAGGTCGGCCAGCATGGCGGCTCGCCTGGCGGCCCGATCGTCTCGGGCCTGATCGAAGCGCAAACGCTGTGGTCGTGCACCACCTGCCGCGCCTGCGTGCAGGAGTGCCCGATGCTGATCGAGCACGTGGACGCCATCGTCGACATGCGCCGCAACCAGACGCTCGTGCACGGCACGGTGCCGGGCAAGGGCCCCGAAGTGCTCGCGAACCTGCGCGAGACGGGCACGATGGGCGGCTACGACAAGGCCGCGCGCTACGACTGGTCGGTCGATCTGAACGCGCCCATCGCGCAGCCGGGCAAGCCCGTGGACGTATTGCTGGTGGCGGGCGAGGGCGCCTTCGACATGCGCTATCAGCGTACGCTGCGTGCGCTCGTGAAAGTGCTCAACAAGGCGGGCGTGAGCTACGCGGTGCTCGGTGGGCAGGAAACGGACACGGGCGACGTGGCGCGCCGCCTGGGCGATGAGGCAACGTTCCAGCGCATGGCGAAGCAGATGATGGGCACGCTTTCGAAGTTGAGCTTCAAGCGCATCGTGAGCGCCGACCCGCACGTCATGCACAGCCTGCGCAACGAATACCGCGCGCTTGGCACGCGTTACGAAGTGCTGCATCACACGACCTTCCTCGCCGAGCTCGCCGCGAGCGGAAAGATCGCGCCGAAGGCCGTCGAGGCGCTGCGCGAGAAGCGCACCACGTATCACGATCCTTGCTATCTCGGCCGCTACAACGGAGAAACCGAAGCGCCGCGCAAGCTGCTCAAGACCATCGGCATTCAGGTGGTGGAGATGGAGCGCAACGGCATGCGCGGACGCTGCTGCGGCGGTGGCGGCGGTGCGCCGCTGACCGATATCCCGGGCAAGCAGCGCATTCCCGATATCCGCATCGCCGATGCGAAGGCGGTGGGCGCCGAAGTGGTCGCTGTGGCGTGCCCGAACTGCACGGCAATGCTCGAAGGCGTCGTGGGTCCGCGCCCCGAGGTGCTCGACGTGGCCGAACTCGTTGCTGCTTCGCTGGAGTGAACCGATGAACGCGATCAAACGAATCGATCCGCGCCGCCCCTTCATCATTACGGCGGCCGGGCTCAAGCGCATCACGCTTGGCGAGAGCGGCAGCGCGGATGAAAGCGCCGCGCACTGGAGCGGCCATGCGCACGGCGGCGCCGCTGCGAAGCCACGCCGTCAGGTTAGCGATCCGAAGCAAATCATGCTGGTGGTGGCGCATGCCGAGCGCGGCGCGCTCGACGATCACACGTGCCAGACCATCGCTGCAGCGGCGCTGCTGGCCGATGCGCAAACCGAGGTGGCGCTGCTCGTGTTCGGCGAGTTGAAGGACGATGCAGCGGCGCTCGGCGTGGACAAGCTGATCGAACTGCCGGGCTTCGAGCGCCGCGTGTTCGCGCCCGAAACTGAGCTGCGCGCGTTGCAGGCCTGCGCCGCGGCGCTCGCGCCCAGGCACGTGTTCGTGCCCGACAACGCCACCGGCGACGGCGACCTGGGCCGCCGCTATGCGGCTGCAGCGGGCGCGAGCGTGGCGACGCACGTGGTCGAGATCGACGCGAAGCACGTGGGCGCCTACGAACAGGCGAAGCGCGCCTTTGCAACGCGCGCGCTGCCCGACGTGATTCTGCTCGCGCCCAACGCCGTGGACGCGAAGCTGCCCTTCGTGGGCGCGGGCGAGCGCCTCGCGGGCGACTTCATCCGTCCGGCCGGCGATATCGGGCAACCCTATCGCGATCTGGGCCTCGAGGAAATCGACGCCGCCCAGGTGGCGCTCGAAGAGGCGGATTTCATCGTCTCGGCCGGCAACGGCGTGACCGACATCGGCTCGTTCGAGCGCCTCGCGGACGCGTTCGGCGCGGCCATCGGCGCGAGCCGCGTGGCCGTGGACAACGGCCATTTCACGCGCGACAAGCAGGTGGGCGCGACCGGCAAGACGGTCGAGGCGAGCGTGTATATCGCGTTCGGCATTTCCGGGGCCGTCCAGCATTTGCAGGGCATCAAGGACTGCCGCCACGTGATTGCCGTGAATCTCGACGGCAGCGCGCCGATCGCCAAGCGCGCGAATCTGACCGTGGTGGGCGACGCGCAGCAGACCATCGCTGCGCTGATCCAGCAGGTGCAGAGCGCGCGCGCGACGCGCGGGCAAGCGCCGGCCGCGGCCGAACAACGTCAACCCGCAGGAGTGGCCGCATGAGCGCGCAACGACAGGTAGAACGCATCGCGGTGCTGGTTTCCGCGGGCCGGCATCCCGTGAGCGGCGCGCCGCGTTATAGCCGCAACGATGCGCAGGCGCTGGAAATCGGCCGCAAGCTCGCCGGCCAGCATCGCGCGCAACTCGACGTGATTCATGCGGGCGACGCCAATGAACCGGCGCTCACCGAATACCTCGCGCTGGGGGCGCGCGAAGTCGAAGTGCTCGCCTGCGCGCCAGGCGACGACGCGGCGCGCGCGCTCGCCGAACGCGTACGCGGCTACGACCTCGTGCTGACCGGCACGCGCGCCGAAGGCGCTCACGACAGCGGCATGCTGCCGTACAGCGTGGCGGCTGCGCTGGGCTCGCCACTGGTGGGCAGCGCGGTGGACATCGACGTAAAAGGGGGCTGCGCAACGGTCCGCCAGTTCCTGCCCAAGGGGCTGCGCCGCCGCGTGGAAACGGCGCTGCCGGCCGTGATTGCCGTGCATCCGCTCGCCAACGCCGAGCCGCAGTACGCCTATGCCCGGCTGCGCGCGGGCACGATCCGGCCCCAACGCGCCACGCGCTTTGCGAGCGACGAAGCCGCCGCCTGGCAGGTCGGCCCCGTCGAGCGCAAGCCCGTCAAGCTCGCCGCGCCCGAGAAGCGCTCCGGGCATGCCCGGATGCTGTCCGCGGTGACGACCGAAAGCCGTGGCGGGAGCGTCGTAATTGAGGGGAGTTCGGTCGAAAAAGCACAAGTGATCCTTGCGTATTTGCGCGAGCATCAACTCATCGATTACTGATATTTGCTGATCTGTTGGCAAGAACCAGGGATGAAAAATCCGGAGCACACGATGAACGTATCGGCAGACATTCGCGCGCTGGTGGAGCGGCGCCAGGCGGGTTACAGCCTCGAGGCACCCTTTTACCGCAGCGAGGACATTTTCGCGCTCGACATGGAGGCGATTTTCCGTCAACACTGGATTCAGGTGGCCACGGAGCCGGAACTTCCGGAGCCGGGCGACTACGTGACGGTGGAACTCGCCGGCGAGTCGATCCTGATCGTGCGCGACGACGACATGGAAGTGCGCGCGTTTCATAACGTGTGCCGCCACCGCGGCGCGCGGCTGTGCAACGAGCAGAAGGGGACGGTGGGCAACATCGTCTGCCCGTACCACAGCTGGACCTACAACCTGACCGGCGAGCTGATGTTCGCCGAGCACATGGGCGAGCAGTTCGACCGCTGCAAGCACAGCCTCAAGCAGGTCCATGTGCAGAACCTGGCCGGCCTGATCTTCATCTGCCTCGCCGACGAGCCGCCCGCCGACTTCGCGATGATGCGCGCCGCGATGGAGCCGTATTTGCTGCCGCACGACCTGCCGAACTGCAAGGTGGCCGCGCAGATCGACATCGTGGAGAAGGGCAACTGGAAGCTCGTGATGGAGAACAATCGCGAGTGCTATCACTGCGTCGCGAACCACCCCGAGCTGACGATCTCGCTCTACGAATACGGCTTCGGCTATCAGCGCTCGGACGCGAACGCGGAAGGCATGGACGCCTTCGAGCGCACCTGCGTCGAACGCGCGAAGCAGTGGGAAGCATTGAACCTGCCTTCCGTCGAAGTCGAAAAGCTGCTCGACGTGACCGGCTTTCGCACGCAGCGCCTGCCGCTCGACCGCAGCGGCGAATCGCAGACGCTCGACGCCAGGGTCGCATCGAAGAAACTGCTCGGCGAGTTCCGCACGGCCGATCTCGGCGGCCTCTCGTTCTGGACGCAGCCGAACTCGTGGCACCACTTCATGAGCGACCACATCGTCTCGTTCTCGGTGATTCCGCTCTCGGCCGGCGAAACGCTCGTGCGCACGCGCTGGCTCGTGCACCAGGACGCGGTTGAAGGCGTCGATTACGACGTGGCGAATCTCACGGCCGTCTGGAACGCGACCAACGACCAGGACCGCACGCTGGTGGAGTATTCGCAGCGCGGCGCGGGCAGCAGCGCCTATGAGCCGGGCCCGTACTCGCCGTACACCGAGGGTCTCGTAGAAAAATTCACGGCCTGGTATGTCGGCCGTCTTGCCGAGAAGATCGGCGCATAACCTGGTGCGCGAGTAGAGCGGAGTTTGACATGATGCGAGATGCGGCCCAATTCGATCCCACGGACAGCCGGGTGACGCGCCCGGCCTTCTGGGGCACGCTGGCGGAGCGCTGGACCAGCGATGCCGAGGAGACGCTCGTGTGCTGCCATGTGCGGCAGGAAACGCACGACGTAAAGAGCTTTTTCTTTCGTTCGCCGCAAGGACGCACCTTTTCGTTCGAGCCGGGGCAGTTCGTGACGCTCGAACTGGAGATCGACGGCGAGCCGGTGAACCGGTGCTATACGATTTCGTCGTCGCCGGCGCGGCCGCACACGATCTCCATCACGGTCAAGCGCGTGCCGGGCGGCAAGGTGTCGAACTGGCTGCACGACAACTTGCAGCCGGGCGCATCGATCCGCGTGCTCGGGCCGGGCGGCGAATTCACCTGCGCGCGCCATCCGGCCAACAAGTACCTGTTCCTTTCCGCGGGCTCGGGCATCACGCCGCTGATGTCGATGAGCCGCGCGCACCACGATCTCGCGGAGGATCGCGACATCGTGTTCGTGCATAGCGCGCGCACGCCCGACGACATCATCTTCGCGCGCGAGCTCGAACTGATTGCCGCGAGCCATACGCACTTCCGCACCTCGTTCGTTTGCGAGCGGGTGGGCGCGCGCACCGCGTGGCCCGGCGTGACCGGCTTTCTCACGCTGCCGCTGCTGAAGCTGATTGCGCCGGACTTCATGGAGCGCGAGATCTTCACCTGCGGGCCCGCGCCGTACATGAAGGCCGTGCGCGACCTGCTCGAGGAAGCTGGCTTCCCGCGCGAGCACTATCACGAAGAGAGCTTCTCGTTCGAGACGCTCAACGCGAGCGAGCCCGAGACACAGGTCGAGGCGCTGGCCGAAGCACCGGTGCAAACGGGCGAGGAAACCGCCACGTTCAAGGTCACGTTCGCGAAGAGCAATCGCGAGATCCAGTGCGGCACGAACCAGCACGTGCTGGAGGCCGCGCGCCAGGCCGGCGTACGGCTGCCCTCGTCGTGCGCACAGGGCATGTGCGGGACCTGCAAGGTCAAGCTGGTCTCGGGCCAGGTGCAGATGAAGCACAACGGCGGCATTCGCCAGCGCGAAATCGACCAGGGCATGGCGCTGATGTGCTGCTCGAAGCCGCTGTCCGATCTCGTCATCGACAAGTAACGCACGGCAAGGACCACACGAGCACGTTGCCCGGGCGCATGGCGGCTGGGCATGCGCTGGCTGCGCGCACTTGGCCAACGCGCATGTCGCCTACGCGCATGTCGCCAACGCGCATGTCGCAGAACGACAAGTTCGCGTCGCAAAACATCGATAACAACAGATTGTGGCGGGGGAATCTGGAGATGCACGACGGGTGCGTGTCCAAATTAGAGGAGATCGACCGTGAAGCTGCTGCAAAAACTGTTGTGGACCGGCGTGATGTCGGCGATGGTGACGTTGAGTGGTTCGGCGTTCGCGGACAGCAAGCCGACGCTGAAGATCGGTTACGTGGAGGGGTGGGACGACAGCGTGGCCACGTCGAACGTGGCGGCGCGCATCATTGAGAAGCGCTATGGCTACCAGGTGCAGCTGGTGCCGGTGGCGGCGGGCATCATGTGGCAGGGCGTGGCGCGCGGCGATCTGGATGCGACGCTTTCCGCCTGGTTGCCTGTGACGCAGGGCGCGTACTGGGCGCAGTTCAAGGACAAGGTGGTCGATCTCGGGACGAACTTTCCGGGTGCGAAGATTGGGCTTGTGGTGCCTGACTATGTGAGTGCCAAGAGTATTGACGATCTCAATGCGCAGAAGAGTGCGTTTGGTGGGCGCATTGTTGGGATTGATGCTGGCGCAGGCGTGATGAGGAAGACCGACGAAGCGGTCAAGCAGTATGGGCTTGATTATACGGTTATGCCTAGCTCGGGGAGCGCCATGACGGCTGAGTTGGCGCGCGATGTCAATGCGAAGAAGCCCGTTATCGTGACCGGCTGGACGCCGCATTGGATGTTCGCCAAGTATAAGCTGCGCTTTCTTGAGGATCCCAAGGATATCTATGGTGCGGCGGAGCACGTTGATAGTGTCGTGAATCCGGATCTTGAGAAGAAGGCGGCGCCTGTGGTCGCCTTTCTTAAGAAGTTTCAGTGGAAACCGGGTGAGATCGATAGTGTGATGCTCGCTATTCAGAATGGGGCTAAGCCTGAGGCTGCTGCGGATACGTGGATCGCCGAACATGGCGATCGGGTTAATGATTGGGCGCAGGCCGCCCAGTAAGGGCCTGATTTTTAGCTCTTGAAGTGAGGAGGGCGGTGCCGCCCTTTGCTGGCGTGGAATAGCGCGCTTTGCGGGCCGCCCTTGATTGCTGTTTTGGGCTTTTGCGCTTTCGCGCTTTAGGCG
>NZ_BAYD01000170.1 GCF_000685075.1 Paraburkholderia oxyphila NBRC 105797 | reverse complement strand
GCGGCTGCGGCGGCGCGGGCGGCGGCGTGGGCGTGATGCGCTGGAGCGCGGTGGCCGCGCGCGTCATCAGCGAGTCGGCGCGGCCCACGGTCTTCTCCTGCACCGTTTCCGCCTTCTCCATGATGGCTTCCTGGTACTGCGGCAGGTCGGCCGCAAGCTGCACGACCTGTGCGGCGATCAGCGCGCCCACGCCCGCCAGCGCGAGCACGGTGGCGAGCACCGCGATCATGATCGAGAGGAACTGCGGGATGTGCAGCCGGCGCAGCGCGTTCACGAGCGGCGCGAGCAGGAAGCTCAGCAGCACCGAGAGCGTGATCGGGATGAGCATGGGGCGCCCGAAGTAGAGGCCGGACACCACCACCACCCCCGTGACGAGTGCGGCGAGCGTGTGCAGCGTGGGCGTGCTCGACGCGAAGACGCGGTTGCGGCGGCCCGGCGACGTTCCGTTCGACTGCTCGGGGTATGGCCTCTCAGGCGGGCTCTGGAAATTCATGGCGAAGCGTTGGCTGGTCCGGCGATCAGGTCAGACGCGCATCGGGCGCGCCTGAGTTCAGGGTAGTGCGTGCGGCGCCAGTCGGGCGAGAACTGGGCAACAAGCAGACAAAAGCGGGCGAGTAGCGTAGCGCAGACGCGACCCTGCTGAAAGGGGCCACGTTCAAGGCTTGCCGGCCTCCAGCTCCTGATTGTGCGAGGTGAGGAACTGGATCAGCCCATCCACGCCCGATTCCTGAATCTTGTCGTTGAACTGCACGCGATAGGTCTGGATCAGCCATGCGCCCAGCACGTTCAGGTCGTAGAGCCGCCAGCCCTGGGGCGTCTTGTACAGCCGGTAGTCGATCTCGACCGGCTTGTCGCTCGTCTGCGCGAGGGTGCGCACGACCACGTCGGTGTCGCCCGGCGCGTTGCGCATGGGCGGGTACTCGATCTGCTGGTCGGGCTTGAGTTGCGCGAGCGCGCCCGAGTACAGGTGGATCAGCAGCAGTTGAAACTGCTCGGCGATCTGTTGCTGCTGCGCGGGCGTGGCGGTGCGCCAGTGCCGGCCCATCGCGAGCTGTGTGGTGCGGTGGAAATCGACATAGGGCAGGATGTCCCGGTCGACGATGTCGCGAATGCGCGGGATGTCGTCCGGCGCAATGGCCTTCGTGCGCACTTCGTCCAGTACCTGCTGCGTGGCCGTCTTGATGAGGGCCTGGGGGTCCGACTGGTCGACGCTCTGCGCGAACGCGCTCGCGCTGACGGTGAACCCCACGGTGAACCATGCGAACAGCGCGCCCAGCAAAAAGAGCTTTTTCATACGATTTCTCGTCCGTGTCGGTCGTTGGGAGGCGGTGCTGCCGTGCGAGGCGCGCGCACGCCTGCGCGCCATGCCGGCCGACACTCAGTCTAATGCGTTGGCGCGCGCAAGGTCACGAAGCCGAGAACAGGACGGGCCTGCGACGATCAAACCCCAAATTGCGGGTATCAGCGACGATGCGTCGCAATATATATCACGTTGCGATACAATCGCGATCTCGAAAAATCCCCGGCGCCTCGCCAGGGACGCAGGTTCGCCCCTCCTTTTATCGCCATTTCAGCCGTGTCACGCTTCAGAATGCTTCGTTGGCTTACGCGTTTCGCCCCGTCCCCCGTTACCCTGCGCTGGCGTGAGCGCCTGCGCTCCGGCCTGGGCGCGCTGGTCGGCATCGCGGTCACGGGCGTCGTCTCGCACACCTTGCTCGGCAACGCCTCGACCATCCCCTTCCTGATCGCACCGATGGGCGCCTCGGCCGTGCTGCTGTTCGGCGTGCCCGCGAGCCCGCTCGCGCAGCCCTGGTCGATCATCGGGGGCAATCTCGTTTCGGCCACCGTGGGCGTGACCTGTGCAATGTTCATTCACGATCCGGTGGAGGCGGCCGCCGTCGCCATCGGCGTGGCGGTCTGCGCGATGTTCACGCTGCGCTGCGTGCACCCGCCCTCGGGCGCCGTCGCCCTCACCGCCGTGCTCGGCGGCCCCGCCGTGCGTGCGCTCGGCTACGAGTTCGTGTTCGAGCCGGTCGCGCTGCAATCCTTCACGCTGCTCGTCTCCGCGCTCGTCTATCACACGGCCACCGGCCACCGCTATCCGCACGCGGCGATGCAGCCCAAGGCCGCGCAGCCCGCGACCGCAGCGGGCGGCTTCTCGCGCGCCGATCTCGAAGCCGTGCTGCGCGAGCGCGACGAACTGCTCGACATCGACACCGACGACCTCGAGGCGCTGCTGCGCGAAACGGAGATCCGCTCCTATGCGCGCAGCTTCGGCGAGCTCCATTGCGCCGATGTCATGACGCGCGACGTGGTCAGCATCACGCCGGCGACGACGGTGGGCGTTGCGCGCACGCTGCTCAAGCGGCACGACATCAAGGCGCTGCCGGTCGCGGATGCACACGGCCACGTGAAAGGCATCGTCACGCGCGCAGACCTCGCGGAAGAAGGCCTCGGCCGCCACCCGCTGCGCGCGCTGCTGCAGACGCTGCGAAGCGGCTTCGCCGCGCATCCCGCCGATGGCGTGCTCGTGAGCACGATCATGAGCACGCACGTTCGCACCATTTCTGGCGAGACCCCGATCGTCGAGCTGCTTGGCGTCTTCGCGGGCCGGGGCCACCACCACGTGCCCGTGGTGGACGGCGAGCGGCGTCTCGTGGGCATCGTCACGCAGGCGGACCTGATCTCGGGTCTGTACCGGCAGGCCCAGCCGCTGCAGCGTCAGAGCGCCTGAGCCTCACACAACCCGCAATCCGCGACGCGGTTACGCGTTGCGCGAGGCCCCGGGATGAGCCCGCTCTTAATATCACGTTGTGATATATTCGCATTTCGAATCGTAACAAGTTGAATTTCCAATGAAAAACCCATCGCGCAGTCTGACCAAGACCGATTTCGAGCAACTGTCCGAATTCCGCTATCAGATGCGCCGTTTCGAGCGCTTCTCGGAACAGGCCGCCCAGGGCGAAGGCATCACGCCGCTGCAATATCTGCTGCTGCTGCACGTGAAGGGCTATCCTGGCCGCACGTGGGCGACCATCGGCGAGATTGCCGAGCGGCTGCAGGCGCAGCATCACGGCGTGGTGGCGCTCGTCTCGCGCTGCGAGGCACTCGAGCTGGTCGAGCGGCGCGTGAGCGAACGCGATCGCCGCCAGGTGGAAGTGCATCTGCTCGACGCCGGCGAAAAGCTGCTTGCGCGCCTTGCGGAACTGCACCGCGCGGAGCTGCAATCGCTCGACGGCACCTTCACCGTTCCGCAAATCGATCTTTGACGACCATGCATCTCGACGATTCCCACAAGCGCGACTTCTCGACCAACGCGCGCCTGCCCGGCATCAGCGCGCTCGCCGCCTTCATCGGCGCACTGGCCACGCTCGCCGCGTTCGTGCTCCTGAGCCTCATCCACTGGTTCACGAATCTGTTCTTCTACGGCCGCTTCTCGTTCGCCGATCGCTCGCCCGCGCTGAACACGCTTGGGGCCTGGGTCATCGTCGTGCCGGCGGTGGGCGGGCTGATCGTCGGGATGATGGCGCGCTTCGGCTCCGACAAGATCCGCGGCCACGGCATTCCCGAAGCCATCGAGGCCATCCTGTTCGGCAAGAGCAAGATGTCGCCGAAAGTGGCCGTGCTCAAGCCGCTTTCGTCGGGCATCGTGATCGGCAGCGGCGGCCCGTTCGGCGCCGAAGGCCCGATCATCATGACGGGCGGCGCGATCGGGTCGCTGCTCGCGCAGTGCGTGCGGCTCACTTCCGCCGAGCGCAAGACGCTGCTCGTCGCGGGCGCCGCCGCGGGCATGACGGCCGTGTTCGGCACGCCGGTCGCCGCCTTGCTGCTCGCGGTCGAGCTGCTGCTGTTCGAATGGCGCCCGCGCAGCTTCCTGCCGGTCGCGCTCGCCTGCGCCGTGGCGGGCTTCGCGCGCGCCGCGTTCTTCGGCACCGAGCCGCTCTTCGCGATGCAGACCCCGACGCCGCACGCGCTCGCGCTGTTCTCGTGCGTGATCGCGGGGCTGCTCTCGGGCGCGCTCGCCTCGGGGCTTTCCGCCGCGCTCTACAAGGTCGAGGACCTGTTCGCGCACCTGCCGCTGCACTGGTCCTGGTGGCCCGCGCTCGGCGGCATCGTGGTGGGCATCGGCGGCTTCATCGAGCCGCGCGCGCTGGGCGTGGGCTACGACGTGATCGGCGACCTGCTCCATCAGCACATCATTCTGCAAGTGGCCATCGCCATTCTCGTGGTGAAGGCCGTGATCTGGGTCGTGGCGCTCGGCTCGGGCACCTCGGGCGGCGTGCTCGCGCCGCTGCTCATGCTGGGCGCGGGTCTCGGCTGCGTGCTGAGCCACGTGCTGCCCGGCAGCGACCCCGCGCTCTGGCCGCTCGTGTGCATGGCCGCGACGCTCGGCGCCACGCTCGGCGCACCGCTCACGGCCATCGTGTTCGCCTTCGGCCTCACGCACGACACCAACGCACTGTTGCCGCTGCTCACGGCCACGCTGTTCGCGCACGGCTTCGCCACGGTCGTCATGAAGCGCTCGATCATGACCGAGAAGATCGCGCGTCGCGGCTATCACATCTATCGCGAGTACGGCGTCGATCCGCTCGAGCGCCATTACGTCGATGAAGTCATGACGCGCAACGTCGAGACGATCGACGCCGCCGTGAGCGTGCGCAACGCGCTCGCGCAGCACTTCGGCCCCGCGCAGAAGCGCCGCGCCTGGCCGGTGGTGCGCGATGGCGCCGTGCTGGGCATGGTGGACCGCGCGATGCTCGAAGCGGTGCGCGCGGGCGATGCCGGCGACGCGCTCGACCAGCCGCTCGGCGCGCTGCTCGCGCTGCGCTCGCCGGACGTGGCGCTGCCCGAGGAAACCTGCCGCCGGATCGCCGCGCGTCTCGCGGTGCATGGGCTCGAACGCCTGCCCGTGGTGTCCGATCGCGAATCGATGCGGCTCGTGGGCATCGTTTCGACCGCCGACCTCGTGAAGGTCTCGCTGTCGCACTTCGAGGAAGAGACCAAGAAGGAGCGCTTCCGCCGCATCAGCATCGGCAACGCCAAGCGGCGCTTTCCGCCCGTGCGAAAGGCGGGTTGAGTGTTGGTGGATTCTTCACGCCGGCGCTGTCGGTGCGAATGAGATGACAAGCCTGACCGAAACGGCCCGATCGGCTTACGCTGATCGGGCCGTTTCCATTTTTCGGGCGGTCATTGAGTCCACACGTTGCTCATCCCGCCAGCCGGCGTCGCTCAAGCCATCCGTGCCTGGCCTGCCTCCGGCCTCCGAAAACGCTTTTCACATTACGGAATTCGCCGGGAATTTTCACCACAGAACTTTTCCGCCCCTTGAAAACATGTTTTACATGGCAAAATTTTGCGCGTATCTCATTGAAAAATAAGCGTTAATTGCGTCTTATGTCTTATATAAGACATAGCGCGAACGGCGCTACTATTTAGTCATGCAGTTCGCTTCGACAAGCGTAGCGGCACGCTCAACCATCTATCAAACGCGCTTTGCTCTCAGGAGAGACACATGGCCCAGTATCAAGACGACATCAAGGCAGTTGCCGGTTTGAAAGAGAACCACGGCAGCGCCTGGAACGCGATCAATCCCGAGTACGCCGCCCGCATGCGCGCCCAGAACAAGTTCAAGACGGGCCTGGACATCGCGAAGTACACGGCGAAGATCATGCGCGCCGACATGGCCGCCTACGATGCCGACCCGTCGAAGTACACCCAGTCACTGGGCTGCTGGCACGGCTTCATCGGTCAGCAGAAGATGATCTCAATCAAGAAGCACTTCAACAGCACCGAGCGCCGCTACCTGTACCTCTCCGGCTGGATGGTGGCCGCGCTGCGCTCCGAGTTCGGCCCGCTGCCGGACCAGTCGATGCACGAAAAGACCTCGGTTAGCGCGCTGATCCGCGAGCTGTACACCTTCCTGCGCCAGGCCGACGCCCGTGAGCTGGGCGGCCTGTTCCGCCAGCTGGACGCAGCCGCTGGCCCGGCCAAGGCCGCCATCCAGGAAAAAATCGACAACCACGTCACGCACGTGGTGCCGATCATCGCCGACATCGACGCGGGTTTCGGCAACGCCGAAGCGACCTACCTGCTGGCCAAGCAGTTCATCGAAGCGGGCGCCTGCTGCATCCAGATCGAAAACCAGGTGTCCGACGAGAAGCAGTGCGGCCACCAGGACGGCAAGGTCACCGTGCCGCACGAGGACTTCCTCGCCAAGATCCGCGCCATCCGCTACGCGTTCCTGGAACTGGGCGTGGACGACGGCATCATCGTGGCCCGTACCGACTCGCTGGGCGCAGGCCTGACCAAGCAGATCGCCGTGACGCACGCAGCGGGCGACCTGGGCGACCAATACAATTCGTTCCTCGACTGCGACGAAATTTCGGCCGATGCACTGGGCAACGGTGACGTCGTCATCAAGCGCGACGGCAAGCTGCTGCGTCCCAAGCGCCTGCCGAGCAACCTGTTCCAGTTCCGCGCGGGCTCGGGCGAAGCGCGCTGCGTGCTCGATTGCATCACCGCGCTGCAAAACGGCGCCGACCTGCTGTGGATCGAAACCGAAAAGCCGCATATTGGCCAGATCGGCGGCATGGTCAGCGAGATCCGCAAGGTCATCCCGAACGCCAAGCTGGTGTACAACAACAGCCCGTCGTTCAACTGGACCCTGAACTTCCGCCAGCAGGCGTATGACGCGATGAAGGCCGCGGGCAAGGATGTGTCGGCATACGACCGCAACCAGCTGATGAGCGCGGAATACGATCAGAGCGAACTGGCGATCGCCGCCGACGAGAAGATCCGCACCTTCCAGGCCGACGCGTCGCGCGAAGCCGGTATCTTCCATCACCTGATTACGCTGCCGACCTATCACACCGCCGCGCTGTCGACGGACAACCTGGCCAAGGAATACTTCGGCGACCAGGGCATGCTGGGTTATGTGGCTGGCGTGCAGCGTAAGGAAATCCGCCAGGGCATCGCCTGCGTCAAGCACCAGAACATGTCCGGCTCGGACATCGGCGACGACCACAAGGAGTATTTCAGCGGCGACGCGGCCCTGAAAGCGGCGGGTAAAGACAACACGATGAACCAGTTCTGATCGCAGTAGTACCGCTGGTGAAAACGCCAACCTGGAGAGGTTGGCGTTTTTTTTATCCGGTGAGGTGGCTTGCGGGGTTTGGATCGAGCCAGTGGAAAGGATCGTCGACTACAACGATGCAGGGCTTGCCGTGCATGACGCGTAACGGAGTGCTCCAGTCATCCACGCCGTTTTTTGCGGACAACGGATTTGACGAATCTCGCGAGTTTTACGCGCATACTCGAGGCCGACGGACACCGCACGCGTTCTCCGTTACGTCATCACAGCAGACACGCTTCACCGGAGACTGGAGATCCAAATGAATGACGACACCTTCAACCTCAGCGTACGCAAGTTTTTAAAAATGGTCGGCGTTAGTTCGCAGCGTGAAATAGAGCATGCAGTGGCCAAGGCGATTGCCAGCGGCGCGATTGCGGGCAATGAATCCTTTCCAGCAAAAGTTACGCTGGAAATCCCGGGGCTCAAGCTGAAAGTGGATTTCGAAGACGAAATCAGGCTTGAATAAGAGGACACGCGCCCTGTTTCCAGACCCATGCCGCAGCACGGCTGCCGCGGCATGCAGCTTGTGCTATTTCCACTTTGAACCGATTGCCTCCAGCCCGGCCTTCTGCAGGTCTTCCGGTCCCATCACGACGCGAAACTCACAGTCGGCATTGAACGTGAGAAACCACGGCTCCGCGAAGGCGGGAATCTGGGACGGATCATCAAGATTGATCAGGAGAATTGCTCCGCGTCCTCCGCTTTGCTCAGTGAAATAGGACGCTTCCGGTTTCGCTTCTTCGAGTATTTTCGCCATCACGGCCCCGATGGTGCCGTCGCGCACGAAAGCATTGAACGGCTCGTGGGGAATTCGTATGTTCAGAAGCATGCGCATGAACATTCTCCTGGTTTGAGGTACGGAAAGAGCGTTTCGAGCTTAAGCGATCCCGGCCATACCTTCAGTGGCTCAGGCAACACTCCTCACGCATTGCTGTGCACCCAAGGCTTGCGCGGCGGCGTGTCCGGGTTACGCTGGGTTCGTGACATTACACGACATAAATCGTCGATAGCGTTTATGCAACGTCACCACGATACTCACATCCGTGGTACGGAAGACCATCCGTCGACGGGATAGCAGACTCGTCGCAAGACACCACAAGCTGCCGCGAAGCGATGGGCCGATTCGCGTTCCGACCAGATCCAGACGGCATGCCGTGCCAACCATTGGATTCCGGAGTGGCGCGTCGACTGAGCCGGTAAGCGGTGGACGATAGCGGGAACGGATGTGCAGTCAGCAAATTTCCATCCAGATTATTTAATCAGGAATACAAAATGAAACAGGAAGACATATCGAATACGTTGCGTGCCTATGTTCGGCGCGACCTGCCGCAACTCCTCTCGGGCGTCGAGCGCTTCCGCCGCGACGTTTTTCCGTCGATCCAGGCGCTGTTCGAACAACTCGCACACGGACAGGCGCCGCATACGCTCTTCATCACCTGCGCAGATTCGCGCATCTCGCCGGAGACGATCACGCAGAGCCAGCCGGGCGAGCTTTTTGTCTGCCGTAATATCGGCAACATCGTGCCGCCCTATGGCGAGACGCTCGGCGCCGTTTCCGCGGTGATCGAGTACGCTGTGCTTTCACTCAACGTGCAGCAGATCGTCGTCTGCGGTCATACCGATTGCGGTGCGATGAAAAGTCTGGCGGCAGAGGCTTCTCCATGCTGCCAGATGCCGAACGTGCACGCATGGCTGCGCAACGCCGAGGCCGCGCGCAGCATCGTCCGCACGAGGAGCATGAGTGTCAGGCAGACGATCCAGAACATGGCCGAGGAGAACGTCCGGCTCCAGATTGCGCACCTGCGCACACACCCCGCCGTCGCCGCACGACTCGCCCAACAACGCCTCGCCCTGCAGGGGTGGGTCTATGACATCGGTCATGGCGATATTGCGGTACTCGACGCGCAGTCCGACCGCTTCATGGCGCTCGACGCGGCGCGCGAGCGCCTCGTGCGCAAGCCAAGGGTGGCAGCGTGATTGTCCCGGGCCGCGCGTGTGTCGGGCAGCTCGTCCGCTATGTCGGACGGCCACTTGCGCTGTTGTGCATGTGGGATGTCGTCGTGACTGTTGCTTATCTCTGTGCGCCGGAATGGATCACGTTCCCAGCGTTGCCGCTGTCGCTTTTCGGCTCGGCGATCGTGGTCTATCTGAGTTTTCGCAATAGCGCCGCCTATGCGCGATGGTGGGAGGCTCGCACGCTCCTCGGCGCGATCGTCAACTATTCGCGCAGCTTCGCGCGAGAGCTCGGCGTCGTGCTCCCGGCGCATGCGCATGCGCTGCGCAATGCGTTGATCTTGCGTCAGGTCGCTTACGTGCACGCGCTCAGGCTGCATTTGCGTCGCGAGCCGCCATGGGATGAGCTCAAAACACGGCTGCCAGCCGCCGAGGTCGAACGTTTGCGCGGTGTGGCCAATGTGCCGCATGCCATCCTCTCGGAGACTGCGCGGATCATTGCGCACGATCTGGCGTTAGACGGCATGAGGCTTTCGATCATCGAGCACACGATGCGCGAGCTGTCGAACGCACAAGGCGGCATGGAGCGCATCAGAAACACGCCGATTCCGCAGCAGTACGCGACCTATCCCACGTTGTTCACGCACGCGTTCTGTCTGTTGCTGCCGCTTGGGCTCGTTCAGACGCTCGGTGTGTTTACGCCAATCGGCTCAACGGGGCTCGGCTTTCTGTTACTCGCATTGCTGCGCATCGGCGACGACATCGCCGAGCCATTTTCGAAGACGGTGAACGACGTGCCGCTCACGGCCGTGACCCGCACGATCGAAATCGACCTGCTCGACAGCCTCGGTGACGAGCATGGCTTGAAGACTCTGCATCCCGAAGGCGGTGTGCTGTGGTAGCGCCTGCCGAGCATGACTGGGCAAACGATCGTCCCCCACCCACTTGCAGAACAGACATACCCGACTCTAGCCCCGCACCCAGCACGATTCGAAACCCCGATGGCAAGCGATCGTCAGAGATCTCCGCGCACTTCACCGGTTCCCAGCTCGTTCCGCCGCCGGTTGACCTCCGCCCAAAGCGCATCGCTGTCGTCATTGCGCAGCAGGACCACCCAGTCCAGTTGATTGTCGGCCACGCCGAAGTATTCCAGGATTTCCCTGCGAACGGCATCGACGAACTGCGCGTATTCCGGGGTTGCCTGGGCCTGCGCGTGCAAGGCGTCGTATACCGCATCGTCCGCGCCGCCGCCGTGCTCGTCGATATAGCGCGAGATCCACTGGTCCCGTTCGCGGTCGTAGTCGGCCTCGGCGCGCATCGCCTGCACAGCCGTGTAAAAGTCCAGTTGGGCAAAGGCGGCGATCGCCGCCGTTGTTGCCTCGTCGAATGGAGTTGTCATCCTGTAGCTCATGTTGGCCGTGGAGCGTCGCAAAGCGCGATCGTCTCGACAAGCGCTTGAGGCTCTTCATGCTTTGCGCACGACGAAACCTTCAACTCCAGTCGTCCATATCGTGCTTGATGGTGTGCCGGTTCGCGATGAGCGCGTCGACGCTCGGCTCGTTGTTCATCGCGCGCTGAATGGCGAGTTTGGTCGCCTCATAGTTCGTACGATACATGTCCTTCTTGTCGAGGTTCGTCTCCGTGGCACAGCGCGGATCGATCCATACGAGACTGACGATGCATAGCTCGTTGGCCTGGTCCTTTGGCAAGATACCCTCGACCAGGCAATCGACTATCGCATCCGCCGTAGCCGATTGCACGACGCCACCGAATAGTTCGATGGTCGCCATGTCCCTGAGCGTCACCTTGGGAACGACAATCGTGGCCGGGCGCACCATCTGATTGCAGGCGCGGATCGCAAACATGGCCGTGTGTCCCTTGCTCTGCGCCATCATGTTGGCGAACGCATGACCGACGGGGCCATCGACACGCCCGATCAGGATTTCGGGCATGGCGTCAGTCACCTGGCCTGGCGCTGCGAAGACAGTGGCTTCACCAGCACGGAACGTCATATCGAGACTCATCGTCAATTTTCCTGGAGTTGGACATAGAGAATTCTCGGCATGCAAGGACGATGCCACTCGATTCAACGCGGTCAAGCGTGCATAGCGATGCACAATATGTATCGTCTTCGTGACAAAGTGACAAAGTGACAAACATGGATCCACAATCCGCGCTCGCCTGCAAATTGCGACCAGGCGATTAAGACTGCGTTCTGGATTTGTCAGTCGACGTTCTGTTTCACCACCCGTCCAACTCAGGCTGTCATTCCTCCATCCACCGACAGCGTGGTGCCAGTGACGTAGGCCGAACTCGCCGACAACAGATAGACGACTGCCTTGGCCATCTCCTCCGGACGACCGATCCTGCGCATCGGAATCATGTCGTCGAGCAGATGCACGTCACCGCCCGTCACACGCATATAGTTGGGCGTCTCGGTGGCGCCCGGACAGATCGCGTTGACGCGAATACTCCGGTCCGCGTACTCCTTGGCGACCGCGCGCGTCAGACCGACCACGGCGTGCTTGGCCGCCACATAGTGTGCGATCCCGTTCATGCCGCGCAAGCCGAAAATAGAGGCGTTGTTCACGATCGCACCGCCACCCGAGCGCAGCATGGCCTGGACCTGATACTTGACGCCGTAATAGACGCCTTTGAAATTCAGATCGATGACCCACTCCGCCTCCTCTTCCGGCGTTGCATCGATCGGCCTGAAATCGGCGTGTCCTCCCGCGTTGTTGAACGCGAAATCGAGACGGCCGAATCGCTTCTCGACAAACTGCACGAGCGCGTGCTGATCCTCGCGTCGCGCCGCATCCATGACCTTGATCTCGGCCCGTCCACCGATCGCTGCGATCTCGCTCCTTACGGCGATCAGTTTGTCTTCGCTACGACCCGCGAGCACCACGGTCGCCCCTGCTTCGGCAAGCGCCAGTGCGGCCGCGCGCCCCATTCCCGAACCACCGCCCGTCACCAGGCCGACCTGCCCCTTCATCAACATAGGTTTCCTTGCAATATCACTCGGTCACGGTTGCGCGTTCCACCTGCATTTCAGATGACCACGCGCCTTCCGGATACGCCGCCCGCAGACAGGCCACGCCTGCGCGGGCGACACCTGTTTCAACTCACTCAGGCACGGGTAGCCGACGACAGGCGCCCTGGGCTGCGGGCAAGCAGACAGTAGGCGAGCGCGGAGACCACGAAGGTCGCGATCGACGAGAACGAACTGTATGGGGCAGACAGGTTCATGACGATCATCCCGACCACCACACCGACCAGCCACGCGGCCAGCCCACCGACGTTGAAGGCCGGCACGCGTTCGAGAGCGGCGTCGATCTCGCCATCGCTGGACGATTCGGGCCGCTCCGACAAGATATGAGCGAGCGCGACGGCGACCCAGGCCACCACGAATACGCCCTGATAGGCCAATGCCTGCAACAGCCTCTCGAAAATACCCGCCAGCATCAGTACGTACACCACCGCGCCCACCACGATCGTCCATGCAAATTTCGGCAGTTTCAGGCCCGCGGCTTTTTCGAACAGGGCCTGCGCATTGACGGTCGCCAAATAGTAGTTAGCGGTATTGATACGCGTCTGGGTGACCACGAGGAATGCGAATCCCCACCAGCCCATCAACTTCAGAATTGCCAGAACGACCGAGATTTCGGACAAGGCACCGGCATCATGAATGGTGCTGACCAGATAGACACCCGCCAGACCATTGATACCGAAGATCACTGTCCAGAACGGCGCACCAAAGTTGAAGCGGCTGTGATACTCGATATCCCGCTTCTCGCCGAAACGCGCAAAGTCGAAGGCCGCCATCATGAACACCCATACGCCCATGTAATACACAAAGCAGTTCCACCAGCCGCTCGCCGAAATGCCGCTCTGTGGCGGGCCGAAATGCAGCCATGCGTCGCTGTAGCCGAAAGTACGGGTAGCCAGCACGATAGCCGCGATCATGCCGATCAAGTAGAACGGCAGCAACACGCCGTTCAGCTTGTCGAGCCACTTCTGCACGCTACCGAATACGAGCGGCACGCTATAGATCACCACGAGCAGCGAGGCGAGCGGATACGAGATCGATGGCACCAGGCTGTGCAGCGCCACGGCAATCACCGAACTCTCGAACACCGCGTAATAGATCACGGTCGCCGCGAACACCAGCGTTGCCAGGGCTGCACCTGCACTGCCGAACAACAGACGCGAAAACAAGGATACCGACAAACCGGTACGCAGCGCATAGCGCGTGAGCACATAGTTCACGACGGAATACACCAGCACCGAAAGCCCCATCCCGATCGCGGCGTTCGCAGTGCCGTAGTAAAGCGCGAGTGTGGCGCCAATGATCAGGTACACCATCGCACTGCACAGCGCCCACCACGCCATGGTGAGTGCGAACTTGGGCATGCGCGCCTGCTCGGGCAGGCGGACAGTCGACACATCCAGTTCGGCATTGCCGACCGGGTCAAGCGCTCCAGCCATCACTATCTCCTATTCGGTCTTCGATAGACCTATTATTTCGTCATACGAACTAATTTGATGAATACAACCCCAAATGGCTCGATCGATACGGTGCTATTTCAATTCACCCGGACTGCTGCGGGAAAACGTCAGCAGCCCAAGGGAGGCGCAAGATCGCCCAGGGTTCCGGCCTTATACGGCCGGATCAGTCAGAACACGTGGTGGATACCGATATCGACGCCGACAGTCGTGCCGGGCGGCGCGTACAGTGAACTCGGCGTGTTGCCGCCATCGCCGATCTCAAGGCCGAGGTTCTGGCCGCCCGTGTTGTTGACCACACCGACCTGCACATAGAGCCCAGTGGCCTTCGACAGACTGTAGTTGACCCCGAGCGCACCCATCAGCGACTTGCTGGACATATCGTTGCGGTTGACCATGTACCAGACGCCACCATTCAGGTCGACCGTCGGCGTGGCCTGATAGTCGAGACCACCGTTCCACACGTCGTTGTTGATCCCGCTTCCAGCCATCTTGTAGTTCGTAAACGAGCCCTTGGCCGTCATCG